>CAXBNX010000015.1:0-112245 GCA_963977275.1 uncultured Haliea sp.
CCGGGTGGCAGGCTTCAGATGGAATGGGTGGCAGACTTCAGCGGTTTACGCAGATCCCACGACAAAGCGCCGATGCTCCGCGATGATCATGGCAACTGCGGTGATAGCGACGATAGCGGATGTAGTCATGACTGCCCGTGAAAACTGGTAGGGAACTCACCTCCAGTCTGGATTTACGCTGTATTTTCGCAACGGGAATTACATTGGTGGCACCGTTCGGTGCTGGGGGTATCGGTATTCACTACCATTTCTTATTTGGCGGACACCACAGCATTGTTGGGCCAGCTGTGAGATCTATTTAAGGTGGCCCCTGCTATCGATGGTTTTGTGAGCGCTTCAGAGCTGTTCGATGACCAGGCGAATCTCTGTAGCGTCGTTGTAAATATGTGGTGAGATTCTGATGCCCGTTGGCCGGACATCGAAGTCCACCTTAGCTTGCCGCAGGCGCGAACACACCGCTTTCTGCAGGCTATTGGGGTAGTGCAGCACGATTGTTCCTCCCCGTTGTGCGGGGTCGGGGGGAGTAATTAAAATGTCAGCGTCAACGGCCTGAAAGATCAGCTGTGTCAGCGCCAGATTGTGGGCTCGGACATTCTCCATCCCGATTGAGTGCAGAAGGCGGATACTATTCGTCGCCGTTGAATATGGCGTTATGGAGGGTGTCCCACCCCAGAAGCGCAAGGCATCTTTTGCGTAGCGAAAATTGTGCATATCAAACTCGAAGGGGTCCTCGTGCGAGAACCATCCCACGTCAGCGGGTTCGCATGTCGGTAGCGTGTCCGGTGATATCCAGAGGAATCCGGCACCCGGGCCACCGCACAGCCACTTTACACAGGAGCCTATAACGAAATCGGCCTTCCAGGCGGAAAGGTCAATAGGAACCACACCTACCGATTGAGCAATGTCTATGACTGAAACAGTCTCCCGTTCCTGGGCGAGTGCGCTGATGTCTGCGACCGGAACCTGTCGCCCGGTGTTGGATTGCACGTGCGTGATAAGAACCAGGCCCACGTCATGGGACAACTGCTCTTTCCAGACACTCAAATCCAATGTGTCCAGATGCTGAGGAATTGCTTTAAGCCTGTAGCCCTGCTTTACGGCCTGCTGCAGAACGAAGGCCATAGAGGGAAAATCCTGTTCAGAATACAGAATAGTTCGGCGTGATTCGGCTGGCTTCAGGCTGGTGATAATCTTTGTCAGAGCGCTGGAAAGATTGACCTGGGGACAAAAGTGCTTTGCCTGACCGTGCAACAGGTCGGCGAGGGCATTCCTGAAATTATCGATAGTCTCCAACCGTCGCGGCCAGACATTTTCACCCGCGTTTTCCCATGGCTCCAGAAAACTCTCTACCCAGGCTTCCCGGGTGTTAACCGGAGGCCTACCAACTGAATGGCTCAGCAGGTAAATACCCGCTGATGGAACAAACAGCGCCTTGGGGTTTTCGTTCATAGCCGAATACTCCACTAGGTGCTCAGACTTTGTCGCAGGGACTGAATATCCCTGTATCGGCTGGGAATGTCATCGCGCTCTGCTGCGGAGCGCAGGTCGGCCAGTTTACGCAGTGATTTCAGCAGCACCGGCAAGGGCGGGCCACTGGCGGTAAGCCCCTTACGCTCCATCAATCCCTTGGCAAATGCGGGGTCTTCGATAAACTTTGCTACCAACTTTTCATGGTGTTGCAAGGCAGTTAGCCCATGCGCTTCACAAGCCTGCAGAAAAAGCGCTGCGTTGCGCTGGAACCACGCCTCGCTGCCATTGCTTTCCAGCTCGGCCAGAAACTCATCGAGGAGACTTTCCCGGCGCATGCAGTCGCGTAATACAAGCTGATCCTGTGGTGTCATGAACAGGAACTTGTCGACCAGCAGCTGGGAGTAGTAGGGGTCACCGGCCCGGCACAGTCCCAGCAGTAGGTCGATCACGTTGATGCCAGCGAAATCGCCCGCGTTGGCACCGCGATATTCGTGCAAACCGACACGGTGCGTTTTGTAGTAGGGCCGTACGCAGAAGAAAAAGCGCTCTACATCCAGTTTATCGAACAATTCATTATTGGAACTGACGACATCCTGTAGCGCTGCGGTAGCGGCCTTCAGTAAATCTGCGGTGATGGGGTGCGAGATACCCAGAGGCAGCGTGCGCAGCAGGGCCTCTGAGGCCCGGATATAGCTGAGTGCTGCGCGGGTGTTGTAGTTGATAAAGGTGGCTTCGTCCTCCAGTGAGGTGAAGGTCTTGTACACACCGTTAACAGCCTTGTTGTGGGTCTCAAGATGGGCGGATGCAAAACGTGGCACTACCCCGAGTGAAGCCCCCAGCTGCATGGAGAGGGCTGAGGCTTCTACCAGCGGTGACTTTGTCTCGCGAGACGGCTCCGTTATTTCGTGGCGTCTACAGGCTGCCATATAGAAGCCGACATTGCCCAGAAGATCGAAACCGGCATCAAAACCTTCGTCAGTATTGCCCTCTTTCAGCAGCTCAACGATAAATGCCTTACCGTTCTCTACCAGCTGCTTTTTGATATCTTCCCCAACACCCTCAACTTCCTGGGGGTTGTCACTTGCGAAGTACAGCTCCTCCAACTTTGTATTGAGGAGTACGAAGTCACCGCGAATCCAGTGATCGAAGTGTTCAGTGTTTGTTGTCATTAGCGGTCTCCTGGTTCCGGTCCGAGCTCTGTATTTTCAGCAGAGCGGTTTGAAATTGTTTGATCAGGGTGAGTAAACTTGCGCGATTGTTATGGCCCATCTCCGTTGCGATGCGCTCCTCCAGGCCTTGTACTTCCTGGTCGGCCAGCTTCAGGGCTGCGCGCCCGACACGGGTGAGGTGCAGCGCATAGGACCGCCGGTCCGTGAGGGGGCGTTTGCGCTCAATCCAGCCTTTCTTTTCCAACTGGTCCAGTATCGGCACCATGCTGGATCGGTCCAGGAACATGCTTTGCGCCAACCTGCTCTGGTTAATACCCGGGTTCAGTTCGATCAGGGACAAAACCGTATAGTGCCCGGGGGCCATATGCAGTTGCGGGGAGGAGGCAAAGAGCCTGTCTGCGAGAATTTGCGCTATGCGCAGTTCCACTCCCAGCATGTTGTCCAGGTTCCCCAGTTGTAGCTTGTCCCCGGCCATTGATAGAGTCCTGTCACGCCAATTATGTTGGATATCAAACAGTTTGAGACCCTACTATATACTACCTGTTATATCAAGCGCGGCGGCACGTTCCCTGTGACGAGTATGGCTTGGGGCTGTCGAGATCGGCGTCTACCTGAATCAGCCTGCCAAGAGGCAAGAGCGGATCTGTTCCGCATGGCGCTCAAGTACCGCAAAATCTTCCATATCGCGGGCATGTAGCTTGAATTCCAAGCCGCTGAACCGTGGCATAATATGAAAGTGCATATGAAACACGGTCTGTCCCGCCGCCTCGCCATTCAGCTGGGCAATCATGATGCCAGGGGCATCGAAAGCCTGCTTTACTGCAGCCGATACTGTTTGCACGGCCTGGATGGTGCCAGCCAGCGCCTCCGGGTCTACGTCGTGCAGATCTACCGCACTATCCTTGGGGATGACAAGTGTGTGCCCCGGAACCTGCGGCATAACATCCATAAAAGCCAGCGCGTGCGGGGTCTCGTAAACCTTGAACACCGGGGCCTCACCCCGAAGAATCTTTGCAAAAATATTGTCGGTATCGTAGCTCATAGAATGGTTAGTCCTCATCTTCAGTGAATTCCAGAATGTCACCCGGCTGGCATTTCAAATAATGGCAAATAGCCGCGAGTGTCTCAAAGCGTACGCCTTTAACCTTGCCCCTTTTGAGTAGCGACAGATTGGCTTCAGTAATGCCGATTGCACTGGCCAGATCCTTTGAGCGTATCTTGCGTTGTGCCATGACAACATCAAGGTTCACTATAATGCGCATTACTAAACAAACGCCTGGTTTTCATCGTTGATTTGCTGCGCGGCTTTAAGCACATGCACGATCAATATCAGCACAATAAGCTCTATCAATGTGCCGGCATCCACTGTCAGAGACAAGCCGGCATCTGCTGTCGCAGGTGACAGATCCGCCAGAATCAACGGATAGATTGCGCTGTATACGAAGTAGAGCGCTTTCAGCCACACCAGCCAAATATAGCAACGCATGGTTCCGTCTGTGAAAAACCTGCCCGCCTGATACTCGCCGAAGAGTCGTTGCAACCAGTACACACCGAGAATAAGAGCAAGGAGAATAGGCGCAAAAACCGTGATCAGCGCAATGCGGCCATAGGTTCCACCTGTCCACAATTCACTGAAGCTGCCATCGGCGACGCTGACCCACTCCTGCCCGGGGTTAAACGCGGCAACCATAACAGCGGCAGTGATAACAGCCGCAGCAGCAATGAACAGGCAGCGGATTATCGCGCTGACGCGTTGAATTCTTTCCAGTCGGCTCATTTATGACTACCCCATTAATGCTGTTCCCGGGAATTGTAGTTGTTGAAAATATTTCTGTCAAAAAATATTATTTTATTGTTTTACAATAATAATATATTACAATACAATCATTTCAACTTTGATGATTCTGATGCTGATGGAGCGGATATATGATGATGGGAACGATGTCTTACAGACTGACGACGCACTTTGCTGGCTTTATGCGGCCAGGTCGCCAGATAGCCTGTGTCTTTGCCGGTGCTGCGATATTGCTACTTGGCGGCTGCCAACTGGCGGATATGGCCCGGTTTAGCTATGCCAATAGTACTGCGGCCCATCATTGGGCAGACGAGGCGAGGACTACCACAGTGCGTTTTGAGATGCTGGATGACCACATCGTGGTGCCGGTCAGTGTTAACCGGAGTAAGCCCTTGAATTTCGTGGTGGACAGTGGCGCGGCCGCGACGGTAATTCTTGAGAGTCAGGATACTAAGTTACTTGCGTTGACACTTGGAGCTGAGCTGCCTGTGTCTGGAGTGGGGGCCGGACCGGATCCGACGGCCTACATTGTCGCCGATACCGCTATAGCAGTGGGCAGTGTGCGTCTGGAGGGGTTGTCTGTTATTTACCTGCCGGTAGAGTCTGTCCCCTTTTTCGACAATGTCGACGAGGTGTATTTTGACGGGGTGATCGGAGCGTCTTTTTTTGAGCGCTTCGTAGTAGAAATTGACTACGACCAGCAATTGATCAGCTTTTCCGAGCCGGCGCCTGAACGATACAGGGCTGTTCAGGGTGATTCTGGTTGGCTGGAGCTACCGTTGCAGATTGAGTCAGGGTTGCCATACCTCACAACTGAAATCAGCGTATATTCTGGTCAGCCTGTCACCGTAAAATTACTGATTGATACCGGATACAGGGGGCCCGTGTCGCTCACACCGGATACACATGAGGGCATTGCAGAGCCAATAGAGTATTTCTCTATGATAAGTCAGGGCCTATCCGGCGACGTGGCGACTATGGTGGGGATGTCCAGGTCGCTCTCAGTGGGTGGTTTCAAGCTGAATAATATTCCCGTGAGCTACTCAATTATTGGCGGTGAGAGTGACAACGACAGTAACGGGTTGCTGGGAAATGAGGTGTTGAGTCACTTTAACCTGATGTTTGACTATGCCAACAAGCGTATGTTCGTTTCGCGAAACGAGAATTTCAATGAGCCAGTCAACGCGGACAGAAGCGGTCTGCTTTTGAGACCGTATACATCAGGCGCGGTGGTGAAGTCTGTCGCATCGGGTTCAGCTGCTGAAGCGAGCGGCCTGCGGGTGGGTGATACTGTGAGCAGTATCGACGATCAGGTGGTAACCCGTTCAAATCTCGGCGGACTCAAGCGTTTGTTGGCCTCTGGCCGCGAAACAGTCTCACTGTGTTGGCTGTCCAGTGGGCAGGAACAATGTGGCAAGCTTGAACTGGCCTCGCGTTTCAAGCAGTCGGAGCAGTGAATTTCCTATCGGTGGTTAGTGATCGGTCAGGCGGCCAAGCTCTTGTGTTGTTACTCCGCGTCACCACAGGGCCAGGTCTTACTCTCTTTGCTACCTGGTAATACCGTGGTGGGAACACCCTCAGCGCCCGCATAGAATACGATGATATCGACTGGCCCGCCGATGGCCAGACCGCGATGCAGGGTGTTCATCACCTCGACAACAGCATTTCCTTCCTGCACGCGCACCGAATCCCCCTGCTCAGTCTCTACCTCCAGGGTGCCGCTCAGCAGGTAGCCCAGGGTCGGCACCGGATGACAGTGAAACGGTAGCACCTCGCCGGGTTCAATATGTAGCGTGATAGACGTTATCTGAGCGTTACCCGGTGGGTATGCCAGTGCGCCGCCGTCCCAGGAGGTTTGGGTTTCCAGCAACACATCCGCGCCGTAGGTTGGGCCAGTGGCCAAAACACCCAGTGATAATGCTGAGATAAAGAAACGTGACTTCAAGTGGATCTCCTTTTCCGTATTGGTGTTAGCGGGCAAGCCGTGTCTGGGTGTCCAGCCAATACCCTGTTTCCCCGTCGCGTTTAATATGCCCAGCCGTTGGCGTGGCAAAATGCGTGCCGATGACGAGAATCGGGGTGTCGGCGCAGGCTTCAAGTAACGTCTCCCGGGTGCTGCGGGCCTGGCTGCTGTCATAGTCTGCCGAACTGCACCAGTCAGTGCGGTTCATCTGGCAGGGGTGATGAATAAAGTCGCCGGTAATGAGTGCCTGGTGACCCTCCGATTCAATCTGGATACTAACATGGCCCGGCGTGTGTCCCGGTGTCGGCTGCAGGCGAATGCCGTCACATAGGGTGTGTGAGCATTCGATCAGGTCCACCAGGCCGGCGTCGAACACCGGCCGCACGGAATCGTCCAGAACATTGGCGTTGAGTGGATTATCGTCTTCGCCCTGCCAGTAGCGCCATTCCGTTTCCGCCAAAAGGTAGCGCGCGTTTGGGAATGTTGGTACCCAGCAGTCGTTCTCCAGCATCGTGTTCCACCCCACATGATCAACGTGCAGGTGAGTGCATAATACGGTATCAATCGATTCTCGCGGATAGCCACTTGCCTCCAGATCTGCCAGGAAAGATGTCTGGAGATTAGACCATGCGGCAATCGCGCGCTGCTTGTCGTTGCCTATACAGGTGTCCACTATGATCCGCCGGTCTCCCGTGTCGATAACCAGCGCATGGATACTCATTTTCAGGTTGCCCTCGGTATCCATAAAGTGTGGCTTCAACCAATCGATGGACTTGCATGCATCCCGGGTGGCCTCTGGAAGGATGAATTGTGTGCCGCCTGAAATTTCGAGCTCTACAATACGGGTGATTTTGATTTTGCCGATCTGCCATTGATTCATTGGGGGTTTCACCTTTTCTCAGCAAGCTGGGAACGAAGAATATCTTGCACAGAAGGATTTGGCGAATTCTCGTGCGGCCCATGAAGTGATAACTAGCCCTGGGGGTTGTTCGAATCAATTCCGCTTTGACTTGCAAAAATTGCAAGCTTGGCCTACATTTGTTTGCTCTGAATATTGCATTGTCAATTCTGAATAAACCCAATATATTTATTCGTTTTTGACAAAAAGCAGCGCCAAACAGGGGAACAGCTTGATGAAATCCGTCATTCATACTTATTATCGCACCGGATCGCCGGTGTTTTTAATCTGACGGGTTAAATCTGGTCGCAAAAACCAAGCCCGTCAGATAGCGGGCTCAGTACAATTCCACAGTCGTGTCACTGTTGTTATTGAAGGTCCGCTCCAAGCGGGCTTTTTTTGTTTTGGCCCAAAAGAAATACGATTTTTGGGAATAACAACGTGAATAAATCGAAACATCATAACCGTCTTCTGGTCGAGCTGATCCGCAGCGAAAAATGGTATTACCTTGCATCGGTAGTATCAGTGGGCTTCGCCAGTTATTTTATGTTCCTGGTGCCAACTATAGGCAAGGTAGTTATAGATCGGGTTATAGATCATCCGCGACTGACGACGCCGGGCTTGATTGAAAACCTCATCCAGAGTGTAGGCGGCGTGGATGTACTGGCCCGCAATTTGTGGATTGCAGGGCTGGCGATTGTCGCTGCAACGGTACTGGCAGGTCTCTTCATGTACCTGAAAGACTATCTGGCGGCAAAGGCCTGCGAAGGCACGGTCCGAGATCTTCGGAATCGTTTGTATGCGCACCTGCACAGGTTGCCGGAAAAATATCTGGGGAATGCCGACAGTGGTGACATTCTCCAGCGATGCACTTCGGATATTGATACGCTGCGCGAGTTCCTGACCGTTCAGGTGATGAATATTGGTCGCACCGTGGTGTTGCTGTGCATTATGATCCCTCTGATGCTGGCACAGAGTGTTGCAATGAGTGCGCTCTCACTCGTACTCCTTCCGGTAGTGTTCTATTTTGCCTGGCACTTCTTCGGGCGGATAAAAGTGCTCTTTCAGGAGGTGGAAGAGGCCGAGGGCGAGTTGACCAATATTGTTCAGGAAAACCTGACAGGTATTCGGGTGGTACGCGCTTTTGCCCGGCAGGCGCATGAGTGCGCCAAATTTGAGGAAAAAAATCATCTCTACAGCGAGCTGAACTATCGGTTGATTTGTATGCTTGCGAATTTCTGGTCGTTGTCGGACTTGCTCTGTCTTGCACAGGGTGGCGTACTATTGATCGGTGGAGGCTGGTTGGTCGCACATGATCAGGCCTCGATGGGTACTTACTTTGCCTTTATTGGTTACACGACGATATTGATCTGGCCCATTCGCCAGCTCGGGCAGGAGTTGAGCGAGGCCAGCAAGGCGACGGTGTCGATTGGGCGAATACAGGAGATTTTGAATGTACCTGAAGAGACTGATCAGGAGGGCTCAGCCCAATCGGGGGTAACGCTGAGCGGGCGTATTACGTTCAATGATCTCAGTTTTGGATATGATGCGAATAAGCCGGTTTTGCGCAAGTTGAATTTTGATATCGCTGCTGGAGAAACGGTAGCTATTGTCGGGCCCACCGGTGCTGGTAAGAGCACGATTATTCGTTTGCTAATGCGCTTGTATGACTATGATATGGGCTCTATTCGACTGGATGGACAGGAGCTTTTCTCAATCGATCGAACCACTGTCAGGCAGCATATTGGCACCTTGCTACAGGAGCCTTTTTTGTTCAGCCGAAGTCTGCGTGAAAACATCAAATTTGGTCGACGGCAGGCTTCGGACGAAGATATGTTCTTGTCGAGTAATGACGCCTCTGTGCACCACACTATTCAAGGCTTCAGCCGGGGCTACGAGACCGTCATCGGTGAGCGTGGAGTCAGTTTGAGTGGCGGACAGAAGCAGCGCGTGACTCTATCGCGAACGCTACTTCAGGACACCCCCATTCTGATACTGGACGATACGCTCAGCGCGGTCGACTCGGTAACCGAGAGAAATATTATCCAGGCCCTACACAAGAAGCGGGGCGAGCAAACACTACTAATTATCACTCATCGTATCAGTGTGTGCCGGGAGGCGGATCGAATCCTGGTTATGCAGAATGGCGGGCTGTCGGCGCAGGGCAGTCATGAGCAACTCATCGACCAGCCCGGTTTCTACCGGGATTTGTGGGGTATTCAGTCGGGGCAGAATCGTGAATTCCAGACTTCACTCTCTAACCCGGTTGGGAAAGAGCACCGGTCAGGCTAATAACAGGGCAGCACCATGAAAGATTCAATTAACAGTACACCAGCAGAGAAGGGGGCCTGGAAAGTGCTCTTTATGATGTGCTATGAGCCGAATAAAGTGCTGTTTCATCGCCTGATTGTGGCAGCACTTCTCACGGCAGCAGGAGAGGCATCACTGACACTCATTACTAAGGCGGTAGTCGATGATATAGAGTTGTTGGGCTCACAGATTGACCTGTTCAAGTACGGGGCACTGTATTGCTTTGTGCTGTTCACTATCGTGATCTGTATTCGCACCTTTATTCGCCTGGCCGGGCGATTATCGATGAACCTGATGTATTCCCTGCGCAAGCAAAGCTTCGAACATATGCAGGAATTATCCTTCTCGTTCTTTGATAACAACGCGGTGGGTTGGCTACTTGCGAGAATCACCTCGGATACCGCACGTATAGCTCGTGTTATTGCCTGGGGCACACTTGACTTATTCTGGGGTGTGCCGCTTATTCTCGGGATACTCACGGTGTTGCTGATTCTGGATCTCCGGCTTGGTTTAATCGTGCTGGCGCTTTCACCTTTCCTGGCGGCCATCGCCTGGTGGTTCAATTCCAGAATACTGGATAGCTCGCGACTGCTGCGCAGAACCAACAGCCGCCTGACCGCGGTTTTCAATGAAGGTATCGCCGGGGTGACAACCAGCAAGGTGTTGGTCCGCGAGAAACAAAACCTCGAGGAGTTTTCCGAGGACTCCGGGCTCATGTATCGCCAATCGATGTACAACCTGTTGTTGACCTCGGCCTTCTACCCGTTCGTGAGCATTTTTGTCAGTGTGGCGACGGGTGTTGCCCTGTGGCTCGGGGGTGCCGAAGTGATCGCTGGTGGCCTGACACTGGGGACGTTGGTGGCATTTATGACTTATTCGCGCACGCTTATGGACCCCATGCTTGAAGTGTCGGGAAAGCTGGCCGAATTGCAGCGCACCACGGCCTGCGTGGAGCGGGTTATCGGTTTGTTGCAAGTGCAGCCGGATATTGAAGACTCTGAGGAGGTGAAAGCGCGCATGCGGCATGCGAGCGCTAATTCAGCAACTGCGCTCGATGGTGGCTCTTCGGCTATTAGAGATATTGAGTTTTCCCAGGTTTGCTTTTCCTATAAACCGGAAGAACCAGTGTTGAAGAACTTCAGCTTGAAAGTTGCGGCGGGCTCCACCATCGCCCTGGTCGGCCCAACCGGCTCTGGTAAGACGACGGTAGTTAGTCTGTTGTGTCGTTTCTACGAGCCGGTGTCTGGAAGCATTCTGGTAAACGGTGAGGATTACTTGGGCCGCAGTCTGCTTTGGTTGCAGTCGAATCTGGGAATCGTATTGCAGTCCCCATTTCTCTTTACCGGTACGATCAAGTCGAATATACGCTACGGTAAACTGGGCGCAACGGATGAAGAAATTGTGGCGGCAGCCAAGGCAGTCAACGTTCATGACATTATCGTGAAAATGGAAAATGGCTATGACACAGCGATTCAGGAAGGGGGGAACAACCTGTCGACGGGGCAAAAGCAGTTGATATCTTTCGCGCGTGCGATTATCGGTGACCCACAGATTCTGGTAATGGACGAGGCGACGTCTTCAGTCGATACGCAAACAGAACAGCTACTGCAGATCAGCTTGCGATCGGTGCTGCGTGGTCGCACCAGTTTTGTGATAGCTCATCGGTTGTCGACGATTCGCTCTGCGGATAGAATACTGGTGATTGATGGCGGGGAGCTCGTAGAGCAGGGAAGCCATGAGCAGTTGCTGAGTCAGCGCGGCCAGTATTTTGACTTGTACCAGAAACAGTTCAAAACGGAGCGCGAGGAGGCATTGATGAGCTGATTGCTTGTACGGCAGTGGCTCGATAGTCGAAAACCTGTCGGAGATAGTTCTACAGGTGTTGCTCAGGAACCCTGGTTAGAAATGGCTGTACCAGCAGCTTATGGAGATACTGCGCGCGGGCACCCTGGAATCCACGAACACCAACTTCCATAGCTTCGTGCCCCGCATGAGGCTGTGCTCTATAGGTACTAAATAGACGATCCCACCACGGGAAATTGAAACCGAAATTGGTGTTCGTCTCTTCCTGCTCAACTGAATGATGTACCCGATGCATATCAGGTGTAACCACGAAGAGTCGCAAAAAACTGTCTAATTTCGGAGGTAGAAAGATGTTGCCGTGATTAAACATTGTTGTGACATTGAGCAAGATCTCCGCCAAAAGAACCGCAGCAGGCGGTGGTCCGAGAGAAACGATTACCAGCATTTTAATCAGCATTGAGAGAAGAATAGACAGCGGATGAAAACGAATACCTGTTGAAACGTCAAAGTCGGGGTCGCTGTGGTGCATGCGATGCAGGCGCCATAGCAATGGCACCATATGATATAGGCGGTGCTGCCAATAAATGGCGAGATCGAACAGAATTACAAATAGAAGGATACTAGTCAGGGCTGGCACGCCGAGGAGGTTGAAAAGCCCCCAGTGATGTTCGGTTACCACGACCGCGATACCCACAGCCAGAACTGGAAAAGTCAGGTACAGAAGCAAGCTGTTCAGGACACTTATCGAACAGTTGTTTACCCAGCGTAGAAATTTCGAAGATGACAATACCCGTCGAGGCGCAAGAACCTCCCAGCAAGCAACCAGCAATATGACAAACAGGAAGGCTGCCAGGCGGACCTGAGTATCGTTATCCATAACCAGGGCGAGCAAAGCCGTCTCCTTGCAGGAAATATTTGATTCTAATACATGAATAGTAACCCATCTTTGGGCAGTCCCGTACTAGAGCAGGTTCCCGGAAGGGAGGAAAGCGTTGAAATCAGCCTGCTGCCCGGTCATTGATGGCTGCTGTTAACACAGATTTGTAGCTGGCGGGTGACGTGCGGTGTAGCTTTACCGTTTTGCATTGATTGAACCCTCTGAATGATTCAAGTTCCTTGGCGAGGGCCAGGCAAAATGCGTCGGTTTTGTTTGCTGCCATGGGTTCCAGAAAAACCTGATTGATATGTAGTATGGAGTTTTTCCTATCGGCTTTACAGTCCATTCTGGCAACCAGACGTCCATTCCATAAAACAGGCAGCGCAAAATAGCCGTATCGTCGTTTAGGCTCCGGAACATAACATTCAACCAGGTAGTCAAACCCGAAAAGTTGTTTCATACGCTTCCGCTGAATAAGCAGGTTATCAAACGGTGACAATATCTTGACCCTTGAGCGTGCTAGCGACTTATCAAGGAGTTCAAGTGAGCTGGGTAATGCAAAGTAGGTTTCACCTGCGGTATGCACCTCAAGTAACTCCCCGCTTGAAACCATTTCATGCAGTGCCGAAGAGACCTGTGCCCTTGTGTCTTTTAGCAGATAAGCCATCTCTACTGCTTGCCCAAGTCCGTTGGCTCTCAGGTAGCGGGTAATCAAAAAGCGCGCGTATTCCTCAGGGGAAGGCAGAGAAGTATCTGTACTTTCGGGCAGTGCGCGCTCCGTCAGATCGTAAACCTTGTGGAAATTGTCCCGGTAAGGTGCCATCAGATCACCCTGCATAAACAGGTATTCGAGCGCGCGTTTGGCGGGTTTTAGTCCCCAGTCACCGGTCTTTTTGCCGCTGTGGTCGAAGTCTCTGGCCATCAATGGCCCTTCCGTTTCTACCCGCTTCAGTATCGATTTCATTAACCGGTCATCGCGCGGGCCCCAATGGTCCTGGCTGCCGTTAGTGATCGCTTTTTTTCGTGGCAGAGTAAAGCGGAAGTCTTTCATCGGCAGGTAAGCCGCAGCGTGGGACCAGTACTCGAATACCTGTTTGTCCGCGACGAGCTGATCCAGTTGAGATAATTTGTAGCGGGGGTTGCGATTCCACAGCGTATGATGATGGGCTCGCTGAACCACAGAGATCGTATCGATCTGGATATATCCCAGGTGCTCTATAGCTGACAGCGTGGCTGAGATGGCGGTGCCGCTCTGCTTGCCCGATAGAATTCGCTGTGCTTGCAGAACAAGCTTTCTGGCTTGTTCAATGGAGAGTGATACAGTCATTGGGTGCCCGAAAAATTATGAATTAACCTGTTAGTTGCATCCCGGTGGGGACATATAGATGGCTAGCGGGTCACCACCCCCGGCCTGTGCCAGGCAGGACATGGCATTGATAAATAGCGAAAAAATGTCTGTCTGTGAACACACATCCAGCTTGTGATAAATATTTTTGCGGTGACGGCGGACAGTTTCCAGTGCAATTCCAAGCTTCTTGCCGGTTATCTCGGGGCTATAGCCGCGCAGCATGAGTTCGAGTACTGCTTTTTCCCTGGGCGTCAGTTTTGATGCGCCAAAGGTTTTAAAAGCCAAGTCAACCTGGTAGTCAATGCCTGGCTGTATCAGGTGCGGTATGGCGAATTGGTCGTGCTCGCTGTGACTTTTTATGAGGGCGGATATTGGTTCAGCCAACAGATAGAGAGACTGGTATTCTTCATCGGTGAAGTCGCCATCTTCCGGCAATCGCATTATGTCCAGGTTGATTACGCTGCCTCCTCTAAGCATCGCCAGGAAGGCGATCTCGTCCACTGCGCCGCTGTCTGCATAGTAATTCAGGTAGTAGTCAGAATTTTGCAGTTTACCCGTTGTGATTCGCGATAGCCGATAAATTTTTGAACGTGGCCGTCGCATGGATAGACGATAGAAGGGGTCTTCGGTGTACGGCCCCTGAAGATACTGATTTATCTGCCTGTTAATGGCTGATTTGGGTACCTCATGGTACAGCAGACGAGGGGGTTGCTCGCGGTGATATAACCACACCTGTGGGAAATTCGCTCGAACCTGGCCCAGGATAGCCTGTACCAGCGCCGGGAAAAATTGTGCGCTACCCAGGCACGTGATGGCCCGTGAGATATCCCGATTCCAGCTAATCAATTGATTGATATCGGTCATTTCAGCCGGTTGTGAAAGGTCTGCTATTGTTGCGGAGTATATTTATGGGCGGCTTGCGTTGGCATGTCAAAGAAGAAGTCGACTTTTCAGCACTTAGTTCGATTTCGAACAGCCTTACCTGGCTTGGTATCAGTTGCAAGGGGCAGGCCGCAGGGATAGCTTTCTTCTGCGGGCAGCGCGTTTGTTCAAACCAATATCGGCTTGTCGCTAACACTTGCGAAATGTACCCGTCAGCTCTAGATTGTCCACTGTAATTAACCTCGATCGTGCGATTTTTGGAAAGTGAGTTAATACCTATATGATTGATCTACGTAGCGACACTGTCACCCAGCCAGACCCGGCAATGCGCCAGGCCATGCTCAGCGCCGAAACCGGCGATGATGTGTACGGGGAAGACCCTACAGTCAATGAGCTGGAGCAGCTTGCAGCGGAACTGACCGGGAAAGAAGCTGCGGTGTTTGCGGCCAGCGGTACACAAACAAACCTTATGGGCCTGCTCAGTCATTGCCAGCGCGGCCATGAATATATTGTTGGGCACACGGCCCATACCTACATGTATGAAGGTGGTGGCGCTGCTGTTCTCGGGGGTATTCAGCCCTGTCCCTTGCCCTTTGCTGCTGATGGTTCGCTGTCCCTGGACGCTGTGGAGAGTGCCATCAAGCCGGACGATGCTCACTACGCCATCACCCGCCTTGTGTGCCTGGAGAATACCCAGGCGGGGAAAGTGTTGCCTATGGAGTATCTCCGTCAGTATTCGGAGCTATCGCTGAGGTATGGTTTGCGGCGCCATCTGGACGGCGCGCGAGTGTTCAATGCAGCGGTTGCCCTGGCTGTGCCTGTACGTGATATCTGTCAATATTTCGATACGGTATCCATTTGTTTTTCCAAGGGTCTCGCCTGCCCTGTGGGCTCGATTCTGGTGGGTGATACCGAGTCTATCCGCAGTGCGCGGCGCTGGCGCAAGATGCTGGGTGGTGGCATGCGACAAGCGGGTATTCTTGCAGCAGGTGGGCTGCATGCTTTGCGCAATAATGTGCAGCGTTTGCAGGAAGATCATGACAAAGCCTTTCACGTTGCGGGGGCGCTGGCAGAGCTGCCGGGTTTCTCTTTGCGGGAAACTCCGCAAACTAATATGGTGATGCTCGCACCAGGCATGGATATAGCGGCTCTGCAAACTCATCTCGCCGGGGAGGGCATACGAATGTCCGGGCCGCGGTGGGTGTTTCACAAGGATATATCCCCGGGTGATGTAGACCGGTTAATAGAGGCCTGTAAACGCTTCACCTGAACATGCGATGAATTATCGATAGGCTTTATCGAGTTTCACCTGCTGCACAGACGACCTGACAGCTGATGCCGACGCTGTTAAAGCGGTTTGGCCTGAGCTCTGTTCTGAAATTGCGCCCTGTAACTTTCGCTCAGCGTTTGTGCAGGATCACTGCGGTGCGCAAGCGGCTTTTGCCGAACAGGCTCATGGAGGCAAAGTCGGCCCTGGCGATGGGAATGTGCTGGCATTCAATGGATTCACGGTTTTCCACTGCGATACTCGCATGCGGGCCAATCTCCAGATCCGGGTCGTGAAAATACAGGCAATTGTCATCATATCCACTGAGCACGACCCAGTGGGGAGCCTTGTGACTGTCCAGTCGGTAGGTTGAAATCAGGATCAGTACGTTGTCACCCCGGGCATAGCTTTCCACCAGTTTGTCCTGATCAATATCGGCATAGCGCACTCGCAGCTTCTGTTGCCGCGCCTGCACAACAAACGATTCGTGAACAAGGCTCATTACACGCTTCTTATTGGGATCGCGAACACCCTCTATAAATAGAGGACCCTTCTGGCTAATCCAGACCTCGGCGCTAAAGCCGCGGGTCCCGGCTGCTAGCGCCAGCCCTAGGGGGTGGCAACCGCCGTGGCCTGAGGTCATAAAAATGGTAGTAGCCTCGCGCCAGATATCCACCTCCTCCAGCGGGCTGGGGTAATAGCTGGGATCGAGCCCGTTCATGGCCATCATCAGAGAGGCAGGCCCGCAGGTGAACGGGGTTGTCTGCGGTATCCAGGGAATTACCCTGTTGTCGTTGTCGGGTGATAGCCGGTGGATGCGCTTTTCCAGTCTGAGGGCATCGCTGTGATCCTCGTAATAGTCCCGATAAAGGCCGAATTGTGTGTAGCCCAGTTTCAGATAAAGGGCGATGGCGGCCTTGTTATTGCCTGCGACCTCCAGCCGCAGATACAACGCGCCTGCCTCGCGGGCATCCTGTTCCCCGTGTTCGATCAGCGAGGAAGCAACACCTCGACCACGATAAGCCGGGTCTACCGCAAGCGAGTACAGGCGAGCCAGTCTCGTACCCCGTCTGAGAACCAGCAGGATGTAGCCGCACAGCGCACCACTTTCTTCGCTGACCAGGAACACGCAGCCAGCGTGTTTCAGCCAGCGTCTGAAGCTGCGCCGGCTCAATCTGTCGCCCTGGAAGGCCACCGATTCCAGTCGGAGCAGTTCGTCGAGATCTGTGGGAGCCGCCTTGCGAATAGTGCTCATAAGAGCCAGCCAGAGGCTGTCGCGGGGCAATCCCCAGGCGCTGCAGATTTATGGTCACGAGGCGTATAGCCAATGTTAAAGGCGTTCATTATCAGCTCTGTTGCAGGTAGTTGAAATATATCCCCACCGGCGATTGACTGCCAGCCCGCGCTGCCAAATACTTACGACGAATCCGTTATTAGCGGCATATGGCGGTTAAGGAGCAGGGCTCACCCATGTCATTACCCCTTATTGTTACCCACAAGTTGAAAGACTGGCCAGCCGAGAATCCGGGTGGTCAGGTTGTCAGCTTCAGCGACTACATGAATGGAGTACATCCCGGTGCGGCCCCGCGCACGCGCGTTATCAACCTGTGCAGAAGTTTCGACTACCTGTCGGAAGGCTACTATTGTTCGCTGTTGGCTGAGGCCCGCGGCCACAATGTGATTCCTTCGGTGCGTACGCTCAACGACCTGAGCAAGCGCGCTCTTTACCGCATACATATCGATGATTTCGGCGAGGAGATGTACAAATCTTTACAGGAGGCAGACCCTGCAAGACCCATTGTACTGCACAGCTATTTCGGGAATACCGTGGACAGTCGGTACCACGAGCTATCGCGAAAGCTCTTTGAAATCTTTCCCTGCCCAATCCTGAAGGTCACCTTGCGCTGCCGCAAGCGCTGGGAAATCTCCAGTCTGAAGCCGGGGTCGCCAAAGCAGCTTAGCGCGGAGCAGGCCGACGAGTTCGCTGAGGCCTTGAATGTGTTCAGCAGAAAAGTGTGGCGAAAGCACCGGAAGCAGAAACTGTCCCGCTACGACCTGGCCATTCTGTGTGACCCTGAAGAGCTATTGCCCCCCTCCGACAAGGGCGCGCTCAAGCGATTTATCCGGGCTGGAAAGGAGATCGGTATCGATTGTGATGTTATCCGGCAGCGAGATTACCTACGCTTGTCTGAATACGATGGTCTGTTCATCCGCACTACTACCAATATTGACCACTATACCTACCGCTTCGCCAAGAAAGCGGAGAGTGAAGGCCTGGTGACGATTGATGACAGCAACTCCATTCTGCGTTGTACCAACAAGATCTATCTAGCTGACTTATTCAGAACACACAAGGTATCCTCGCCGCGCACAGTGCTGCTGTACAAGAGTCGGCCGGGGCAGTTGCTTGAGCTGGAACAGGAGCTGGGCTTCCCGGTTGTAATCAAGATTCCGGATGGTGCCTTTTCAAAAGGGGTAGAAAAAGCCAAAAACGCAGCGGAACTCGCCCTAATCTGTAAAAAACTGTTCCGTCATTCAACGCTTTTGCTGGCACAGGAATTTCTGTACACCGATTTCGACTGGCGCATAGGGGTACTGGACAATCAGCCACTGTATGCCTGTAGGTATTATATGGTGAAGGGCCACTGGCAGATATATCGACACGGAAATCGCACTGACTCCGGTGGTTTTGAAACCATGCCTATAGCCGATGTGCCGGAGTCCGTAATCGACACGGCGTTGCGGGCAACCAGGCCTATCGGCGATGGCTTTTACGGAGTGGACCTCAAGGAGCGGGACGGCAAGGGTTGCATTATCGAGGTCAACGACAACCCCAGCGTCGACAAGGGTGTGGAAGATAAGTACCTCGGCATGGACCTCTACCGTCGATTTATGAGCACCATGCTGAAGCGCATGGAAGCGCGCCGTGGGCACTAAAGCAATGCCAGGCGCCAACCCCAACTGTGCAGCGCCTCTGTGTCGAGTACAGCGCTGAGCAGTGCGCCAAGCGCTGATCCAAGAAGTATGCCACCAACCGGCCCGACGGCGATACTTTCTGATCCTGCAGGTAGAGCTTCCCTTGTCACTTGTTAGTTCCCCTGCTCGGTTCGGCAGCACTATTCGCCCGGGCAGGGTACTTCCGAGCGGCTCACTCCCTCGCCGTCAACTAGGGATTGTGCCCTCTGTCGATCGTCTGCCTCAGGCTTGAGTCCGGCATAATCAGTATCGCGATCGGCTGAGTAGCTCAGGCAGGCCAGAAGAGGGAAATGATCTGACCCTATTGATGGCAAGCGCTTGAGTGACAACACTGAAAAATGGCGGCTGTGAAACAGGTGATCGAGAGGCCAGCGCATAAACCAGTGATCGGCATGGAAAGTGTTGAACATCCCCCGACCTACCCGCGGGTCCAGCAGGCCACTAAGCTTGCGAAAAAGTCGTGTTGTTGGCGACCAGGCCACGTCGTTCAAATCTCCCGTCACGATGACAGCCTGATCTGTACTGGCAACACTCCTTGCCACTATCACCAGTTCGGCATCTCGTTGTTTTGATTTAGTATTTTCTGTAGGGCTTGGTGGCGCGGGGTGTAAGAAATGCATGCGTACGGTGTCACCACTGCGCAATGTAAGCAAGGTGTGAATAGAGGGTACGTTTTCCTGTACCAGAAAAGAGGTTTCGACTTCAGATAGAGGCAAGCGTGAGTAGATGTGCATACCGTAAAGATTGTCCAATGGACACTTTACGGTATGGGGCATTTCGGTTTCAAGGGTGTCCAGGTGGGTCTGCCACCAGTGGTCAGACTCCAGTGTCAGCAGGATGTCTGGCTTGTACTGTGCTACCAGCTCCAGCAGCGCATGGGCATTGCGGTTGGGTGTCAGAACGTTAGAGGTGATGATACTGAGCTGCCGGCCCCCGCCGTTTTCAGGCGCGGCCGGGACTTCTACAGGCCATAGTCGCGTGTATGGAGCGATCCACCACAGGTGCCAGGCCAGGCATGCAGCCACGGCGATAACCGCTGCCCAGCTATAGTTTTTGTCAAAATCCAGCCACACTATTTGCAGTATCAGCAAGCTTAGCGCGAGACTCGCCAGCTGCAGGCGTGGAAAATCCATAGAACGGATAATCCAGTGGGGGTTGCGCCACAGCGGAAGCAGGGTGGCGGCCAGGATTAGAGTGGTGGCGAGGTATATTGCAGTCGAAATGGGAGCGCTCCGGGAGGTGTTTGCAGCTGCCAGCTGCTTTCAGTGAATGTATCAGGAACCCGTCAGGTCGGCACCCAGGCACCCCGCAACATTGCGGGCCTTGCCTGCTTCCACCTGTTGATACTTGTCCCAGAATAAACTATCAATTTTTTTGTGGCTCGCCGCTACAGTATTACTGCGGTACCGGCTTACCTGGCCAGGGCCGCCGTTGTAGGCCGAGTAGCTCGCCCGCGCCAGATTGGTGGCGCCCCCGGGGTACTTGTGCTCACCTCGCTTCACGGCGTATTTGGTGAGGTAACTGAGCAGAATTTCGGACCCCGCGCTACTGTTGTAACTGATATCCCAGCGCAACTTCTGCAGATCGTAGAATCCCCGCCAGACTTTCTCGTTGACCTGCATCAGGCCGACATCACCGCTGGAGGAGCGCAATGGTTCGATGCGTTGGTTTACTACCACAAACTGGCGCCAGCAACTTTCCTGCCAGGCCGTGGCCAATACCAGTTTCTCGTAAAGGCTGCGATAGCCCCGGTCCAGCTTTTGTTGTCGCTGCGCTGTATCCGCCGCGGTCTCCAGCAGCTTTTCGACCTTGGGAACATACACATTCAGTTTGTCTTTCGCTGGCAGCCACTGTTTCAAGCTTTCCCAGGGCGCGACCGCGTGAGCCCGGGGAAAGAGTGAAAAATGCAAGCGCCAGGAAGAGAGGCTGGGGTCGTTAGTGTCAAATTCTTCTTTCAGTAACCGCTGCAGTTGTGGGTCGACTTCTTCGCTGTACTGCTGCAGCTCGTCGGCCAGCTCTGCATTGACCATGCGAGCCATGCGCCGCAAGCCTTCGGCGGTGAGTTCCAGCCCAATGGTGGAGCCCAGTTGATTCAGGGCATAGAGTGCATCACTGGCCGTCAGCGCATTCATCCAAAGCAGCTGCTCCTGGCCCGATTGTTGTAGCGCTATCTCTCGCACGACCGGGTTCAGCCGGTGCCAGCTTTCGATAAACCAGTTGCGCACTGCATCTCCAGAGCGATCGGTAGGTTCGGTGAGTGCGTCCCGCAGGCGATAGCGGCTGTCTATGAGGATATCGAGCAATGCGCTGCGCAGGGACCTGAGTTCGGTGGCGGCCGCGTACCGCTTTACTGCACCCACCAGCAAGGTGTCCATCATCTGCCACTGAATTTCCGCCTGCGCCAGCTCCTCTTGTGTCAGGGGAGCAACCGGCTCGGAATTTTCGATGAGTGTCTCAACATCAAAATCGATGGAGAGACTGAGGCCGGTCTCCGACACTTGAAGGCTGCTGAGCCCGAGACTGTCTATCGTGGTCTGCAGTTGTGCAGTGTCGCGATGCGGCATGATCTCCGGCAGAAAAGCCATCAGCGAATTCGTATACGGTGTCACATTGACCTCGAGGCCCCCGAAGAACTCCGCAAGCCGCACTGCAGCAGCGTCCCAGAGCGGCCCGGAGGCAATTCGGTCGCCTTTGTTGTTGGTAATCCAGGTGGTGCGCGGTTCGAGTTTTACCGTTTTTGCGTCCGCTTGAATCAACGGCCGGCCCAGATAGGCGATTTGGCCCTGCCGGTCTGCCAGGTTCTGGCAGCTGCCGAACACCTCCACCGCGAGCTGCGCCTGGTAGCTGGCAACGATTTCAATATTGTCCTGTTGTGCGCTTATCTTTGGGTCCGACAACACAATTCGGCTGCAGCCGGCGGGATCGTTGAGGATCTCTCTGCTCCCATCGGGGGTGTTGAAGAGCTGTGTGACCAGCAGCTGGCGCAGCATCGGAAAGTCGAGATGAACAGGTACGCTCACGGAAGTGCTGACAGCGCCCGCAGGTGTGGCTATAAGCAGCGACGCCAGCAGTACCGTCCTGAAGAGTGACTGGTCGCGAATTTGAACATATCGTGGAGTGGACATCGGAACCCCGGGTTCGTACAGCCATCTGTACAATTGTGGCCGATTATTTCACGAGTTGTGGGAGTTAGCATGCTTTACCCGAAGCAATTCCGCGAAAAGTGGCGTGTCTCGACTTTGCCAGGCCCACACCAGAACCGGCACCAGCGTGGGTACAATCAGTACATTCAGTTGGTAGGCAATTCCGATGAGCTCCGGCCCGGGTACGAGGACGCCCGGTTGTTCCAGAAATGCCAAATCCCCAGGTGGCAAAGCAGGGAACCAATAGCGCAAACACGAACAGCAGGAACTGCCTCAGATGCCTGGGCATGGGACTCCGCGCCCGGGGGCCGGGACCGATAGCGCAGCACACAGAGAATTGTCAGGGCAAAACGTGTCACTGACCAAGTCTCCATTAGCAAAACAACTGAGCGTGGTTATCGGTGCCGAAAAAACCGCGAGGATTACCCCGCTTGGGCTGCGAGCAGTAGTCTCCTTTCCAGGTTTAGGCAGACGCCAACGCATGGGAAGGTTAGAATTTGACTGTGCTGAATAATTCACTTTCGAGGTTTCACTATGAAAAATTTCAGAATCGCTATAGCCACGATGCTTATTCTGGTTCTCCCCGCACTGGCTGCACACTCAAGTAACTATGGCGATAGCAAGTCTGTGAAAGCTCTCAACGCGTTACTGCAGGCGCGCCCCGAGCTTCAGGAGCCGTTGAAACTGGCGATTGACACTGCGGGCATGAGCGGTATTGCCAACATCGAGGAATTTGAGGCATATATCAACGGTATCGTGCGGCTGATACCGACCAATCGGAATATAGACGACAAACTCGGCCCGTTGTACATCATAACCGATGTCTCGGACACCCTGAGGCAGAGCGCTGAGTTCGAAGACTGGTCCAGGGGAGTGATAGCGGAATGGGGTCATTTCCTGGATTCGCCGGAATCGATTGCCGGCCTGCCAAGCTTCTACGCCGATCCGGCGATGAAAATCGATGATTACTATGTAGCGCCTAGCGGGTGGCTGACCTTCAACCAGTTCTTCGCGCGCGAAATCAAACCGGGAAAGCGTCCGATTGCGGGACTGGCGGACGGCAAAACGGTTGTTTCACCCGGAGATTCTGTATTCAAGGGCGCCTTCCCGATCACCGAGGAGGCGACGCTAGTGGTAAAGGGGATCACCCATAAAATCTCCGACCTCCTGCAGGACAGCGAGTACGGTCATTTGTTCGAAGGGGGCCTTTTTACGCACAGTTATCTGAGCATAACGGACTACCACCGGTTTCATGCACCATTTGCCGGCACCGTAGTGGAGAAAAAATTGGTAACAGGCTTCGCCTATATCGGAGTTTTTACCAGGCCTGATGGTTCGACCTATCTCACCGATGGCGAGAGCTACCAGTTTAAACAACAGCGCGGCGTCATTATCATGAAGTCGGCCACTATGGGCTACGTGGCGATACTGCCCATTGGCATGGGGCCAGTGAGCAGCGTGGAGCTTACACCGGATGTCGGGGCTACGTTGCACAAAGGAGAGGAGCTTGGTTTTTTTCAATTCGGCGGATCGGATGTGATTGTTCTGTTCCAGAAGGACGCGGTGGCTATCACGGCCAAGCCGGGCCAGCACTATTTGCAGGGCGAGGCAATCGGGACAGCCAAACCGAAAGCGCAGTGATTCCGCTTATGAGTGTGATATGAGAAAAAGTCTGTTCACAGCGTTAGCGACACTATCGCTGCTTGCATTGATTACTTACTGGCTGCCGCGGCCTATTGAGCGCGACCCGCCCCGGGATCTTCCCTGGCATCTGCCGGACTACCGTATGGCGGATACGGGTTGGGAGGTGCTACCCGACGGCCGAATCCGCACCTATGTCGAGCATTTCTTCCTCGAGGATATCTCAGCTGCAATGGTCATGTGGTTCTATCAGCAGCTGCCCATTGCCACCGTGGAATATCGCGGTGTCACCCTCCCGCTTTACCACATATTCCACCCCAGCGAGCACGGCACACTCAGGGTGCTTGAGCCTGCGCCCGATGGGACCCCGGGCATGGCCCGTGGTGCGATGATACAGCGCGACGAATGGTTTGGGCCCTATGACAGCCGCGGTTCGGCGCGAATCGTGGAGTTTTCAGAACTGGGGATGCTGGCAGTGCCCCAGGTAGCTGGCTTGCCTATTGGTGAGGTGCGGCACTCTCTTCGCAGCGAGAACGGCGGTACTGCTTATCGGGTGGACGCGCTTATTGGTTCCGATCTGCCTCTGTTGGGCGCGGTAGTGAATTATTACCTGCGCACCGTGGTCTTTCACCCGGCCATGATCGAACAGTGGCAACGCCATCAACTCGAAGAGGTAGCGAGCCTGCAATTTTTTCTGCCGCAGCTCTATGCCCAGCGAGCGAACGGCACGCACTTCCATCTGGACGCTCCTCCGGAATCGCTTCACTAGGCCGCGATCACTGGAACCAGGCGCTTATGCATCGCTCAGCTGGGCGGCGAGTACGGCGGTCTGGCCTATTTGCGTCACAAGACTGGCTGAGTCGAAGTAAATGCGCTCATTCACGATTCGGTCATCCTCGAAGAAGAATATGGCACACACGGGAACTCGAAAGGACTTGCCGGTTGGCTCCATCCCATAAAAGGGCCCATTGTTTGTACCCAGCAGGTCGAACTCGGTGATCACGCAGTCCTCGGCGAAGTGCATTCTGACATTGTCGTGTCGCTGGTCAGGGAAGGCTGTCCTCGTCGCCAGGTAGTAATTCATAACTTCCTCGGGTCCGTCGTAAACCTCGTTGGTCGCCATAATCTCGTAATGTGGCTTGTCAAATGTGGCGAGGGTTCTGTCAAACTCCTGATCCTTTTCCGATTCGAAATGCTCCTTGACCACTTGCTCTCGACGTAACCGTAGGTTCGCATCCATGGTATTTCCCCCTGCCCTTGAAAAAGTTGTGGTGAGCTGGAGAAGCTCCCACATCGTGCGTCGCTGATCAAGCGTTTGGGCCATATGCCCTCTCGAAATTCCGGGTGGGTGACTGGACACGCACAAAGACCTCTAGTAATTTACAGCCGAGTTGTTTTTGTCACTTGTGCGATGCATCCGATCGCCCGGCAGACCATAGGAAGAGCGACGCCTCCGGTGGGGCGCCTGGTCTTCAAAACCAGTGAGGCGCATTAGTGTGCCTGGTAGGTTCGACTCCTACCTCTTCCGCCACTTCAATTAGGGAGACGATGTTGGGAATAGAGCGTTCTTTGTGCTGCCAATGAGGCTGCGATGAGCAAGCACCTCACCTTTGCTGTCGTTGGTCATGTCGATCATGGTAAAACCAGCCTGGTGCGTGCCCTGACGGGAATGGAGACAGACCGGCTTGCGGAAGAAAAACGGCGTGGCCTCACAATAGAGCTGGGCTTTGCCTACCTCGAAACACCCGAAGGTGTAATAGATTTTGTCGATGCGCCGGGGCACGAAAGCTTTGTAAGAACAATGATCAGTGGGGCATCGGGTGCGGCTGCCGCATTACTGGTTGTCGATGTTACCCAGGGTGTCCAGGAACAAACCCGGGAGCATTTGTACATCTGCAGACTGCTGGGTATAGACCGCTACGTTGTCGCGCTGACCAAGATTGATCGAGCGGACGACGAGCAAATCGCAACCGCTCGTCGCAACACTCTGGAGCTATGTGCGATTGAGCAGCAATCGGTTGCTCGGATGGTACCCGTTTCCAGTGAGATGGGCACCGGTGTTGACGCCGTTCGCCATGCCCTGCTCGAAGTACTTCGCGAGACTCCCTGCACGCCTTGTGGCAAGCACCCATTTCTTCCTATAGACCGGGTTTTCGTGGTTGACGGCACCGGCGTAGTGGTGACTGGGACGCTGAGCCGCGGCGCAATCAATACGGGTGATGAGGCCAGTATCTGGCCTGCGGGGCAAGACTGCGTGGTCCGACAGATTGAAGTTAACGGGCACCCGGCTACGACCGCACTGCCGGGCATGCGTACTGCAATCAGTCTTCGCGGCAGGAAGATCGACAATTTGGTCCGGGGCATGACACTGTGCACCGCCGGCTACGATCGTCCTGCCAGGCAGTTGCAGGTATCTGTGGCCGTTCGTGACCGAGGCTACAAACTACGTTCTGGTGACAGCGTGCGGGTTCTCTTTGGTACGACCAGTAGAATTGCCAAAATCAAGGTAGTCGGGGGACATTTGCTACAGCCGGGCGAAAGCGGGTTTTTACGTATCCTGTTTGAAGAGCCTGTGCTTGCCAGATTTGGCCAGTGCTTTGTCGTGCGTCGCTTGTCTCCCGCGCAGACGTTGGGTGGAGGAAAGATTCTGGATCCCTGCGCGGATGATCGCTCCTTTCTTGAGCCCCGCCTGCATGAATACTTGTCCGCACTGCAATCGGAGGGACTGGAAGATGCACTGCAGATAATGGTCGAGGCCGCCTGGCCCGAGGGTGTGTTGGTCAGTGATATTGAGGTGGCCCACGGGCTACAGCCGGGTGCCACGACCGATGCAATCACCGGTGCCGCGCGCCTGGAGTGTGGCGGCAGGGTATATTCGCAATGGCATTGTGACCAACTCGAAGTGCGTATTGAGGAAGCTATCAATACCTTCCATAAAAATAGCCCCACTTTTGTCTCGATGCCACTCAACAAGCTGATGAATATCATTGGCAGCGGCCATGACAGAGCCCTGGTTGCCTTAATGCTGAAGCGGCTGCAGGAGAAGTCCCGAATAGTCATCAATGGGGCAGAGGTAATGGCCAGTGGCTTCGATCCGTTCGCCGGACTGGATGCCCCTCAGAGGGAGCGCCTTGGAAAGCTGGAATCGGTACTTCTCGAAGCGAACTTGTCTCCGCCACACCTCGAGGAGATAAGTCATGACCTGGCGCTGGACGGAAAATTACTGCGCATGCTGGTTGATCTGGGGCGTGTTGTGGCCCTGGGCAAAGCGGGGCAGCAGAAGAATATCTATTTTCACCGGGATGCACTTTTACAGGCACCGGGCTTGCTCGAAGCCAGTTTCGGGCTGTCTGAGCCTTTCAGTATGAGCGATGCGCGCAAGGCACTTGGTGTCTCGCGAAAGTACGCCTTACCGCTGCTTGAATATTTTGATCGGCTGGGGCTTACCCAGAGAACGGGGGATGTTCGAATGCTGATTTCAAAGAAGTAGCGTGTGCGAGCCCGTTTCGGCACAATCCGGTGGGCTGCGTCGCAGCAAGATAGAATTCGGCTCTCCATCGGTCATTCATTTCGACTATAATTCCCTACAAAATGCGGTGTGCAGCAATGGTCTGTACGAAAGCAAAACATACGTTTAAAAACCCGGACCAGGATTAAAAATGTCCTCTTCAATTGCCCAACTGCTACAAACCGGATTAGAACTGCATCGGTCTGGGCGTCTGCAGGAAGCAGAGTCGTATTACCAGTCTGCTCGTGAACAACAACCGGAGCACCCCGATGCATGGCACTTGTTGGGCGTTCTTGCACATCAGGTAGGGAAAAATACTATAGCAGTAGAGCTGGTGCAGGAAGCGATCAAGAGACATCCGGATAACCCGGAATTCTATGTTACCTGTGGCGAAGCTTATCGCGCGTTGCAGGAATACGACCTGGCCGTAACGTGTCTAGAGCAGGCGCTTTCAAAAAAGCCGGATTTCGCGGGGGCCCATGTCAATATTGGCAATATTTTTAAGGAAATGGGGCTTCTGGGGCAGGCGGAAGAACATATTATAAAGGCTATTGGCATACAGCCAGATTTTGCTGTGGCGCACAACAATCTCGGAGTAATACTGAAAGAAACCAACCGAGAGGAAGAGGCGATAGACTGTTTTAGAACAGCAATAGAAACCATGCCGGGGCATTTCGAGGCATACAATAATCTGGGAAATGCCTTGTTTAACCTGAAAAGGATCGATGAAGCAAGACAGCGGTATGAACAGGCTCTGACGTTAATGCCTGACTACGCGGAAGCACATAGCAACCTCGGCAATGCGCTGAAAGAACTGGGTAATTTGGGTGAGGCCCTAACGCATTATGAGCGAGCCATTGCCATCAAACCCGACTTTGCCATGGCATACTACAATTTGGGCACGGCCCTTGATGATCTTGGGCGACCGGAAGATGCCATCACCAGATACGAGCAGGCCCTGGCTATCCAGCCTGACTATGCAGAGGCACATAATAATCTGGGGAATGCGCTTGATGAGGTGGGCCTTCAGGAAGAGGCCATCAGCCATTACGGGGAGGCTGTTGAGATCAAGCCCGATTATACCGAGGCATATCGAAACTTGACAAGATTGCAGCCAAAGCAGGTGCAAGCATCGGTACTGGAAAAACTCCTGACTACGCCTTCCCTATCGGAAAAAGAGGCAATCGATTGCCACTTTGCACTGGGGAATATTTTCGATGATGGGGATGACTTCGCCAGGGCATTTGAGCATTACAGTAAGGGTAATGTGCTTAAACGTAAAACCGTGATGTATGATTCTCAATCTTTTTCCGCTTATGTAGACAGGTTGATTGAGGCCTACTCAGAGCAATATTTTCGCGACATCAATGAATTCGGGTCCGATACAGAATCGCCAGTATTCGTATTAGGTATGCCCCGCTCAGGGACGAGTCTGGTAGAACAAATTGTCGCCAGCCACCCGCAGGTACATGGCGCCGGTGAGCTGCCCTTTCTGGTACATGTGGAAGAAGGTATGGCCGAGCGGCTCAAGGCTTCCGGCCCTTACCCAGAGTGTATGCAGTCGCTAAGCCAGTCTTCTGCGCGCGAATTTTCCCAGAAATATTTGGGCGAACTGGAAGCTTACGCCGACAATATCTTGCGCATTACTGACAAGCTGCCCAGTAATTTTCTCAGGGTAGGGCTCATAAAAACGCTTTTTCCAAAAGCAAAGATTATTCATTGTCGGCGCAATGCCATGGATACCTGCACATCAAATTTCCTCAATTACTTTTCTTTCGGCAATGACTACTCCTTCGACCTGGAAGAGCTTGGCAAATACTACCTGGATTACGAGCGGCTGATGAGGCACTGGGAGAGTCTATTTTCATCTGAAATATTGACAGTGCAGTATGAAGCGCTGGTGGCGGATCAGGAAAAAGTCAGTCGCCAGTTAGTCGAGTACATCGGGCTGCCGTGGGATGATTGCTGTCTGGATTTTTATAAAAGCAAGCGTGCTGTAAATACCTTCAGTAGCAGTCAGGTACGTAAGCCGGTGTATACGCAATCTATAAACCGATGGCAACTTTATGAGCAACAACTGGCCCCGCTTTCGGCAATTCTCAATAGAGCTTAACGTATATTAGACAGTTTCCTTGTGTTTTGATTGATAGTCGCCCCTCCCGGGCGTATTCCCGGTCGTGAATTGGTTTTGCGCAGATGTAGGTTGGTGGCGGGTCCTTATAGGGGTATACAGGCCTCATGAGACAGCCTCTGCGCAAATAGCTGCAAAATAATATATTTACCTTCCGATGCATCCATTCTCAAACATGATCCGTATTACCTAGGTAGGCCCCCTAATTCGGAGAACTCTAATGAACAAACGCTTCAACAAATCTCTTGTTTCCAGTCTGGTCAGTGCTATTGCCGTTGGCACAGTTTCCAGCGTGGTGTTGGCGTCCAGCCATCGGGAAGCACCCTATATTGCCAAATTACCCCAGGTAGACGGTACCGACTTCTATATGTTCAACAGTTATCAGCCGGGGCGAAAAGGCTATGTCACACTGCTCGCCAACTACATCCCGGTGCAGGCCCCATATGGCGGCCCCAACTATTTCACGCTGGACGAAAATGCACTTTACGCCATCCATATCGATAACGACGGTGATGCCAGGGAGGATATCACCTTCGAGTTTCGCTTCAGTAACAGCGAGCGTGAGGGTGGAACTGCCACATTCGAAATAGGCAGCGGCGAAAACGCTATGGATATTCCGGCCACACTCAGGAATGTAGGGGCAATCGACGCGAATTCGGCGGCTGGGCTCAACTACGTAGAGAGCTACAGCCTTGACGTCGTAGCTGGCAAGGGGCGCAGCAGCAGGTCGTTTGTTACGGACGCCTCCAACGGATCGGTGCAATTTGGCAAACCCTTTGACTACGCGGGCACCAAGACCTTTGGGGGGCCTGGCAATTACGCCGGCTACGCCGACAACTTTATCCACACTATCGTAGTACCGGGTTGTAATGCGCTAGGTAAAGTATTCGTGGGGCAACGCCTGGAAAGCTTCAAGCTTGCCCTCGGGGAGATTTTTGACCTGGTAAATTTTGTTCCCGTTGAAGGTGACAGTATCCCTGGAGCGGGAGACGGGGCAGGGTTTCCCGGCGGCATAACCCAGGATGCTTCACGCAATGCACTGGAGCGCAACAATATTACGACGCTTGCGCTCGAAATTCCCAAGAGGTGTCTTACCGGGGACGGCAATGGCGTAATCGGCGCCTGGACTACTGCCAGTCTGCGGAAATCGACAATACTCAACTCGAGTACCACTCTTGCCGACCCCGAGGATGCCAGAGGTCCCTGGGTGCAGGTATCAAGGCTGGGGAACTTCCTGGTAAACGAACTGTTTATCGGCTTTCCCGACAAGGACAGTTTCAACGGCAGCGAACCGACTGACGACATGCAGTTTGCCCACTATGTCACGCACCCGGTCTTCCCCGCTATTGTTGACGTACTCTTTCGGGATGCTGTCAATTCAACGCTTGGAACCGATATAAGTAACCTGGCCCCGGTGAATATTCCCCGTACTGACCTGGTGACCGGCTTTTTAACGGGTTTCCCCGGTGTGAATCAGTTGGCTACAGTTACGCCGTCTGAAATGCTTCGCCTCAACACCGCGATTCCTGCCACTGCCAGGGCACGGCAGCACCCGCTGGGTGTCGCAGCGGGTGACCTGGCTGGCTTCCCCAACGGGCGACGTCCCGGAGACGACGCGGTGGATATCGCCCTTCGGGTTGCGATGGGTGCACTTTGTCACGATTTACCGCTGGGGGATAACGGTGCACCGGTAAACCTGGGTATCTGTGATCCTTCCGACGCGCCAATTGGCAATGTAGCCCTCACGGATGGTGTACCGATATCGGCGCTGGACTTCGAAAATGCCTTTCCCTACCTCGTGAGCCCCTATCCCGGCTCGCCCAACAATGCACCGATTCCACAACCCCGGGATTGAGTCCATCCCATCGGGTTGACAATGGAAATGGATCAAAGTGATAGGTTCGGCGCCTTAACTCAGGGTGTCATCATGGGCGTCGGCATTGCCGACGCCCGCCGATTACCGGCGCTGGTGTTCGGCGCCTTTATCGGCCTTGTCTTTTCCTGCGTCGCGTCGGCTCAGGCCTTTGTGCCAACCGGCGACGATTACGTTCTGGCGAGTGGCACTGCGGTCACGCGGGCGCGGCCAGACATGGCCTTCCGGCAGGCGGCACAGCTGACAGACTCGGAACTGGCTGAACAATTGGCGGCCTATCTGCGCCTTGCGCGAGCCGAGCAGGACCTCAGCTATATCGGTTTCGGGCTGAGTCTGCTGTCCAGGCTTGAGCCCATTAGGCGGACCAATGCAGAAATTGCCCTGGCCGAGGGTGATTTACTGCAGCACGCCCACCGCTTTCCCGCTGCGCTGGAAGCCTACCGACTTGCAGCCGTCGACCCGGTGTTCGTCGTGCAAGCTGAGCTAAGGCGGTTTGTATTGCTGATGATGGTCGGACACTTTGGCGAGGCGAGAAAGTCCTGCGCAGTTTTACAGGCTCGAGCGGCGCTGGGTTATGGCCTTGCCTGCAAAACCTGGCTGGCGGGTCTGACCCGGGACACTGATGTGGCCATCGCCGAACTGCGCGCCCTACTGCCACTGATGTCGGACCAGCCGGCCGTTGCGGGCTGGATGCGTGAAATTGTGCTCGATCTGCTACTGCTGAATGGCGAGATCGATGCGGCGCTGGCGATGCTCGATTCCGGCGTGCTGGATGTCGCTGACACTTCACAGAACATCGCGAGCCCGGCATTGCCGGTTGAAATCGTGAAATTCACCGTCGAGCACCTGATTCTGGCGGGACGCTATACAGCGGCAAGACAGTTGCTGGATAGAGCGGAGGATGCTCGACCCCTGTCTGTGCACCGGCAATTACTGCAGCAATTGCTTGGTCGGAAGGCTGCAGGGCGAAAAGACACCGAGGCGCTTATTGCCGGTTACCTACGCACTGAACAGCTTGATAAGTACAAACTGGTCGCGTTGTGGCAATTACTGGCAGAGAGCGATGCGCCCGCAGCGCTGGCGGCTGCGAAGCAGTCCTGGCAGACCAATCGTTACATCAGCGACGCGCTGCTGCTGCAGCAGCTTGCCCGTACTGTTGGTGATATGGAAACCCTGGCGGAACTTCGCCGGTGGCGGCAGGCACACTCCATCCGGTCGGCATTGCTGGGCGAGGTGTAAGCGATGCCGCCAGGTCTGGGTCGGTCCGTGGCAGCCATACTGTTCTTTGTGGCTGCTGCAAATGTCTGGGCGCACGATTTGAGTGCAGCCAGGATTAGGCTTGCCCTACAGTCCGGAGGCGCTGACGGTGAATGGACCGTGGCGGTTCCTGATCTCCAGCGGGTCCTCGAACTGGACGGCAATGGCGACGGCACTATTACCTGGGGCGAGTTGCGCAGTTCGAAACCACAGCTGCAATCACTGCTGAATCGTTCACTGCACCTGCAGCCGTTATCAGCTAACTGCCATCATTCGTTGCAAGAGCTTCTGGTGGAGCAGTCTCCTGCGCGCAACTTCGCCGTTCTGCGCTTTAGCTCCAGCTGCGACGGCGTCGGCGCGGCACAGGCACTTGAGTACCGGTTCCTTGCAGATATCGATGCGCTGCATCTGGCCAGCTATCAGATCAGCAGTGGCGATAAACAGCTGAGCGGAACCCTGTCATCTGAGGCATCGCAGGTGGCGTTTGCTACAGCTACTCCCCGCTCGATACCAACCACCATGGTAGTGCAGGGTGTGAAACACATCGCGCTGGGTATCGATCATCTGCTGTTCCTGCTGGTGATATTGCTGCCCCTTTTCAGGGTCGACAGATCTACCGGCAAGCCCGCCCTGCCAGCTAACACTATCCTGCGTCGCGTCGGGGCCTACACCCTGACCTTCACTCTCGCGCATTCAATTACCCTGGCATTGGCAGCAGCCAACCTTATCCGCCTTCCCCCGGAGTGGGTTGAGGTGATCATTGCGCTCACGGTTGCTTATGGCGCATGGAATGCAGCGGGCAGCAGGCCCAGGCCTGTGCCTCTCGGGTTGCTGTTCGCCTTTGGCTTGATTCACGGCCTGGGCTTCGCCAGTGCACTACAGGCACTGTTGGGTGAGCAGCCTCTGGTTGGCGCCTTACTGGGTTTCAACCTGGGCGTTGAACTGGGCCAATTACTGTTTGTGCTGTTAGTGGCGCCCCTGTTCTATTGGGGTGGTTTTGCCTATGGGGGGCGCCTGCGTCCCGTTGCAGCACTGCTTGTTTTGTGTGTGTCGCTTGTCTGGATTGCCGAGCGTTCGCGGCTGTTGCTTGGCTTAAGCTGAATATCTCCTGTACAGCGTTATATCCTGGTTAGCAGTGCCTGGTATTATACCACCGGCCCGGTGGACAGCCCGGTCGGTGAGCCATCCCCAGCTCGTATAGCAGGCCGAGTTCGGTCGCAGCTACGGTCTCGGCCCTCGCCTCCTGCCCGCCAATTCGCCGGCGAATAGTGCGCCATACTCTGGCCGGAGGCGAAAGTGGCGGCACTATTGAGGCAAAGCCTTAGAGCAGTAGCAAATAGCTGCGGCGATATGGCTTCGTACAGCTCCTCAAAGGCACTTGTATCGCCATTGGCGGACCGGTGCAGCCAGTAGGGAAGTAGGGCGTGGATTGGCAAAACACTCCTATCGATACCCGGTGATACCGATCGAAGTTAGCCCGTTGAAACCGGGCTGTGCCTCCCGAATTACTGCCCCAGTCCGGTATCTCCTATGGCCGTGGAGCGCCCGTCCGCCGCCAATTGCTCGATATTGTCCCCGGTGAGCGCCCGTAGAAAATTCTCCAGATCACTCAACTGTGACGGGTCCAGGCCAAGCGGGCGCAGCAGCGGGTCGAGATCCGGGTGGGCGAGGCCGCCATCATTATAGAAGCGCAGCACTGACCCGAGGTCGGGTATTGATCCGTCGTGCATGTAGGGCGCAGTCAACGCCACATTGCGCAGGGAGGGTGTGAGGTACTTCCAGCGATCGGTGGCCTGCCCCGTGGCCTCATAGCGACCGAGGTCATTGATCTGCGGAGTGGCGAAGCTTACTGTCGGCACAACTTCCACTCCCGGCGCCAGACGTACACTTGCTGCGGCTGATGCCGACCCCTGCATGCTGCGGGTATAACCGATACCGGTATCGTGAAACTGGCCATCGCTGAACAAAGCGTAGCTATCGTCAAGAGTATGGCAGGCAGTGCAACCGGCACTGCTAAACAATGCGAAACCGCGGCGCGCCGATTCCCCGATAGCCTCCGACTCACCACCGAAGTACCAGCGATCAAATGGGGACGCCGCCGAGACCAGGCCACGCTGGTAGCTGGCCAATGCCTGACCGATGGTTTCCACCCCGGGCCCCCGGCCGTATGCCGACTCGAACAGGCCCGTGTAGTCGGCTGCCTGGGTGAGGGTTTCTATAACATAACCCACCGAGGGGTTGGCCATTTCGTTGTCTTTCAACAGGGGTTGCCACACTTGATTTTCCAGGCTGAACTCGCGACCATCGTGAAACAGGCGTGTGCGGTAGCCAACGTTGTAAAGGGAGGGGGCATTGCGGTTTACGAAACTGCCCTCGATGCCCACGGGGGTGCGTATTTCGTTCTGGGTAAAGCCCTGTTCAGGGACATGACACATGGCACAGGACAGTGTGCGATTAAAGGACAGGCGCCGGTCGAAGAATAATTTCCGGCCCAGTACAATCCTGTCTGTGGTAACAGCATTGTTCACCGGTATGTCCATAGCGGGCAACCCGATGGGCGGCGAAAGAATGGCCTTGGCGAGATCCTGTGCCGCCCCACCGGTGGGCGTTACAGCCAGGGAAGGCGCCGTGGAATCAGCGTTTGCCGCGGGGTGGAGCACACAGCAAAAAGCCAGTAGCAAGCGCGAAAGGATCCACCTGCATGCAGTTGGGTTAGGCCGGGTGATCGTCATTGCGGTTGCAATACCCCCCGTCGGGTCTATGATGATTTCACTAACAGTATAAGAGGGATTTCCCATGCGTTGGATAATATTATGTACACTGTTTTTCACCAGCCTGGTATTCGCTGACGAAACCTGCATGTCGCCGTACATGGCAAAAATCGAGGGCCAGGAAGATTTTGTCTATGTCTGGACCCTGGGAGTGAAAGGGGTCGGGGACGAACAGGACAAACTGGTGACGGTGGATGTCAACCCGGATTCTGCTGACTACGGCAAGGTTGTCAGCTCCCTCTCGGTAGGGGGGCGCAATGAGGCCCACCACACGGGGCTTTCCGACGATAGGCGCTATCTCTGGGCGTCGACCCTGGATACCAGCAAAATATTCATTTTTGATATCCACTCAGACCCGGCCAAACCGACACTGCACAAGGAAATATCTGACTTTGTTGCTGTGACCGGGGGTGTTGTGGGGCCGCACACCAGCTATGCCTTGCCGGGTCGTATGATGATCAGTGGCCTGTCCAACAACCGTGACCACGGCGGGCGTACCGCTCTGGTCGAATATACCAATGCCGGCGACTATATCGTTACCCACTGGATGCCCACCGACGACAACCTGCAGGGGGCAGTCAAATCTGGAGAGTTTGCCGATGGCTTCGGCTATGACATTCGCGCCCTGCCGCGCAAGAATATCATGGTGACATCGTCCTTTACCGGATGGAACAACTACATGATGAACCTGGGAGCCATGATGGCTGATCCTGAGGCAATGAAGGCCTTCGGTAATACCGCAGTGGTTTGGGACCTGCACGCGCGTTAGCCGAAGAAAATACTGGATGTGCCGGGCGCCCCGCTGGAAGTACGCTGTGCCTGGGGCGAGAACCACGATTACTGTTTTACCACAACCGCCCTAACGTCCAAAATCTGGTTGATCTTTGAGGATGATAAAGGTGAGTGGCAGTCGGAAGACGTAGGTGATATCGGCGATGCGGCAAAAATCCCGCTGCCGGTAGATATATCCATTTTCGCCGACGACTCTCGCCTGTGGGTCAATACCTGGAACGATGGCATGACCCGGCTATATGACATCAGCAATCCGCACGAGGCTAAACAGATCTACAGCAAGAAAATTGGTGAGCAGGTCAACATGGTATCCCAGAGTTGGGACGGTAAGCGCGTTTACTACACCTCATCGTTGCTGGCCAACTGGGACAAGCAGGCGCCCGCCGGGCCTGACCTGCAATACCTCAAAGTCTATGATTTTGATGGCACGGAGTTGAAGGAGACGCTGAGTATCGATTTCCTGGCTGCCAAACTGGGTTCCCCTCACCAGATGCGTTTCGGGGCATATGCCCTGTACGGTGATAAAACCGCTGGGCGCTGACTTCTGTGCGCCAATGGGTAGTAGTTTATTGCGCACTGTTTTCTCTGGCCGCCGCAAGTGCCGGGGGTTCAGTACTCGCGCCGGGCTACGGGCCCCTGCAGTATACGCCACCTCCTGCGGGGTCCTACGCACTGCCAGCGCTGGGTGTCGCCGCTGACGGCGAGGTAATCGATGACACGGGCGAGACTCTGCAACTCGATGAATTGTTCGGAGATAAACTGGTACTGCTGGGCTTCATCTATACTCGCTGCTCGGATATCAACGGCTGCCCGCTGGCCAGTTACGTGATGAAGAAAGTACAGGACGGTGTAGCCCGGGACGATACACTGAACAGCCAGGTACGCCTGATAAGCCTCAGCTTCGACCCGGAATCAGATACCCCCGCCGCACTTCGCGATTACGCCCGGCACTTCCGTCGCTCGGGGTCGGACTGGCAATTCCTGACCACCCCCTCCGAGATGGCCTTGCAGCCTATTCTTGAAGGCTATGGCCAGGTACGCCAAAAAAACTATGACGAGAAGGGTGTTTACACCGGGAGCATGTCGCATATTCTGCGAGTATTTCTGGTGGACAAGCAAGGGCGAATTCGCAATATCTACAGCACCGGGTTCCTGGATGCCGATACGGTTATCAACGATCTGCGAACATTACAGATGGAGCGCGATGCTCAAAGTGGATTGTGAATTCAACTCGAGTATAAGGCGCACCGGGCGCAGTTGTTGTTTTCTGCAGGGCCTCAACTATACTGGCCAGCGGCATACACACAGGAGTGATTATTTATGACAGCAGTGAAAGGCGTGGCCTCTATCGAGGGCAATGGAGCGACAAATGTTTTGGTTCTGCACGGTTGGGGAATGGATAGTTCCGTGTGGAATTGGTGCAGGCAGGGTATCGATCGCGAAACCTATAGCTACGCTTTCTTTGACTTTCCCGGATATGGGTGCCATAGGCCCCAGGCTCCTGCAGAAGGAATAGATGGCATGGCGCGCGCCGCGTTGGCAGCGGTCGACCAGCTTGGCTGGACCACTTTTGCGGTGGTGGGGCACTCGATGGGAGGAGGAACGGCACTGCGCGTCGCTACACTCGCTCCTGATCGCGTGACTGCGGTTTGCGCGTTGACACCCGTGTCCCCCGGTGGCACACCTCTGGATGAGGCCACCTACGAGTCCTTTCAGTCGGCCTACCCCGACTGTGGCCCAACTCTGAGCTCTCTTGCACCTTTTTTGACTGACGCTCAACTGGAGGAAATGGTCTCATTATCGGGCAAAACGCTGGACAAACAGGTGTGGGACGCTTACCTCGCCAACTGGACGGGTGCGGATTTTGCCGGAGAAGTCGGCAATTATTCTGCGCCCACCACACTTGTTGTTGGCGACGGTGACCCGTTTGTAACCAACGAGTATCTTGCCGCCACACTGGCGGACCTGCGTTCGGGCAGCATGGTCAATCTTGCAGGAGCAGGGCACTACCCGATGATTGAGCAGTCGGGCCAGACGGTGGCGATCTGGGAAAAGGCAATTGCCAAGGCAGCTAACTAGACACTACGGGTACGCATTAACATGAGTAATAATAACGAAGCTTCTGCAAAAAAGCCTCCTTCAGTATGGTCTCCGCCAACGCCTCAGTTGATAAAGGATGCGCGCATGCTGATCATCGGCTATCGCGCCGATATGAACGCAATTGAGGAGGTGCTACCGGAGGGCCTCGAGCCACATCCTAATGGCTTGGTTCAGATGAACATGTACCAGGTGCCTGCCGACCAGACCAGTGGTTTCGGTGCCTTCTCTTTAACTTATCTGTCTGTGGAGGTCGCCAATCACGACAGTTATGCCGCAGAGGGTGCTATGCCAATTCCGGGCCGGTATTTTGCTTACTACTGGAATAGTTCTGCGCGTGTTTGTGCCTATGTGCGCGAGTCGATTGGTGTGCGCGCCATGCCCGGAGAGCGGCGGACCGAAACCCGGGATGACAAGTTTCAGTCGATATTGCAAGTAGAGGGGCGCGACGTAATAAAAGTTACCGCATCACTTGGTAACGAAGTGGGCGGAACGCTCGGTGGGCACCTGAACTATTTTTCCCACAGGGAATTCGCCAAACCGGAAGGCGGTTCGCCTGTAGTCAGCGAACTGCTGGAATTTCCATTGCCGTTTGTGGCGGATCTTTACAACGCTGAAGTTGACGAGATTACCTTCGATTTCCCGGACGGGCACCCGGCAGCGCGCCTGGCACCTGTTGCACCGCTGGAAACCCCGTCGATAATGCACGCTGATGTGACATTCACCTACTCAATGGGGCGCCAGGTGCATAATTATTTGAGTGCCACCGGCGATAAATAACTGCGCAGAGCTGAGTATTTCAGCGCAGCGATAATCTGGCGGGCTCCTTGCGAAAGCGGGAGCTTCTAATGCCGGTCACTCCATACGGGTATATTCGGGTCCAGGCTGATGTATTTGAATCTCACTATATCAAGCACGTTTCCCGGGGCCCCTATCACACTGGGCTGCAGCAGATGCTTGCTGTTATAGGTATACAGTGGAATCACTGCTGCCGAACGCAGCAGGATAGCCTCGGCCTCCTGCATCAGGGCACGGCGCTGAGTCCGATCGGCGGTTTCAGGCGCTCGCTTTAGCATTATTTCATCGTATCGAGTGTTGGCGAAACCAGTATCGTTGTTGCCGTTTTCGCTGGTGAAGCTGCTAAGAAAAGATTTGGGATCGAGGTCCGAAGCGATCCAGCCTCTGCGCGACATGGTAAAATTCTTCTGGTGGGTTGTATCCAGGTACACTTTCCATTCCTGGTTAACCAGGGAAATATCGATGTTCAGTTCGTCTTTCCACATCTGCTGTAAGGCGATGGCAATTCTGCGGTGGTTTTCGCTGGTATTGTACAGGTACTCAAGGCCCGGCCAGCCTTGCCCGTCAGGGTAACCGGCTTCAGCTAGCAGGATTCGGGCCTGGTCGGGGTCGTAGCGAAGAATCTCCGGGGACGTATAATCGGGTGTCCCGGAGGGTACCAATGCAGAGTTGGCCAGCTCGGTGCCTCTTAGAACCGTGTCTACAAGCTTCTCACGATCGACCGCCATCGCCAGTGCCTTTCTGACCCGCTGATCGTTAACCGGGTAGCGGTCTATGTTGAACTGCAGGTAATAGCTTCCCTGCCATGGCGCCTGGCGATAGGGAGAATCGGTCAGTTTTCGGTAGACGGGAATCTTGTTGATCGGCACCGCATTGGTATAGTGCAACTGCCCGGCGCGGAACATTTTTTCCTCGCTGACCTCCTTGTCAATAGGATGGAAGACGATGGCATTGAGCGCGACGCTTTTGGCATCCCAATAGGTCTCGCTTTTGTTGACTCTCAGCCTGCGATTTATCTTCCATTCTGCAAGCGTAAATGGCCCATTGCCTACAAAATTCTCTACTCGCGTCCAGGGCGTGAAACGGTCGGAAAACTTGCCGTGTGCCTCCACCGTGGCCCGGTGTACCGGGAAGGATGGATAAACTCCGAGTATTCCCAGAAAGTAGGGGTCGGGGTGCTCCAGGTTTATCTGCAGAGTCCGGGTGTCGAGGGCTCGCACCCCCAGCATGTCTGCATCGACCAGTTCACCTTTGGAAAAAGCCTCAGCTCCGACGATGGGGAACAGCGTATAGGCCAGTTGATTGCCCATATCGGGATGCAGGGAGCGTCGCAGGGACCAGACAAAATCATCTGCCGTCACCGGGTCGCCGTTAGACCAACGGGCATCGGGATTGAGGTAAAAAGTCATCACCTTCCCATCAGCCGAGATATCCCAGTGCTCTGCGACACCGGGGTCCATCTCCATCGTTGCTGGATTGCGGACTACAAGGCCCTCATATAAGGCATTGGCGATATGGACTTCAGGTGAGCCACTCATCACATGCGGATCAATGGTTTGCGGCTCGGTGCCGTTGCCGAAGTGCAGCACGCCGTCGCGATTGCCAGCGGCGACATTCGATTCGCTCTGGCTGCAGGCGACCAGCGCGGCCATCGCCAGTCCGGCTATGGCAATACCGAGCAGGCTGGAGGGAGTTTTACGATCTACTGCCATATAATCAGCTATTGTTGGGTTTCATGCTCCGGACCGAGTGTAGCTTCCCTGCCAATAATTGTAACTGCGATATCCACTCGCTGAGTTCGCCTCTATCAAATTGTGCGGCTGCATAGGGGCCGATCGCCAGTAATGGGCAATCCCTTTGTTATCGACTACTCTATAGCCTGAGATGTCGAGCGTACCGATAGCACTGATACACAGAAGGAGTTGACCATGAGTACAATGTTGGAATCCGCAATGCAGTTCTTCGATGCCTGTGAAACCGGGAAGGGTTGGGAGACCTGCAAGGGCTTTTGTCATGCGGAGGCGTCCTTTTCAGCGCAGGGCGAAGCGCTGGCAGGCATCGATACCCTCGAAGGCTACTGCCAATGGATGCAGGACTTGCTGACACCTGTGCCGGATGGCCACTATGAACTGAAGTTTTTTGCTGCCGATGAGGGGCGTAGTGCAGTTACTGCCGTCGCGGTCTTTCACGGTACCCAGACCGGCCCTGGCGGCCCGGTGCCCGCCACGGGTAAGACTGTTGCAGCGGACTATGCCTACTATATGAAGTTTGATGGGTCGCGCATCGAGCACATGACGAAGATCTGGAATGATACTGTCGGTTTGCAACAACTGGGTTGGGCGTAAAATCCCGAAGGATGCGTAGTGGTGAGCTAGCAAGGCACCCTCAGCTATGAACACCCTTATCGGCTCAGTCGTTAACGTCCCGATGGTTAATGGGGGCAGCGTAACCATCGGTAGCTCCGCCGAGCCAGTTTGACCGACGAGTATCTCGCGCCCCCGCAACGGTCTCAGCTGTTGAGCAGCTGCAATATCATGGCATCCGTAACATCTCAGCAGATAGCATCGTAGCGCTCAAGGGGATTTCTTTTCCATCATAATCATGCCGCCATTTTCCCGGAATGACACGATCGTATTTTGCGGCGAGGCACAACGTCAAAGCGATAAGATGGTAAAATTCCCAATGAGATTGCCGCCTCATTTTTGAGTGCAGTATAAAACGAGAGGTTCGTCGTCATGACAACTGATACTGGCAGCTTTTCAGTAGACCACCTGGCACAAACCCACGAGGTGTTTAACCAGTCCCGCCCCCTGGTGGATTACAACACTTACGAAGGCGACACCGCGCTGCGGCAAGCAGTACAGCGGCATGGGGCTGCCTGGGCCGAGGATTCCCTGTCGGCACACGGTGCGGTGACCGGCAGTGCCGGGGTGATTGCATGGGGCTTTCTCGCCAACGAATACAAACCCGGCTTCGACCCCCATGACCGCCAGGGCTACCGGGTGGACAGCGTGCGCTACCACGACAGTTATCACCAGCTGATGCGCCTGGCATTGGAGGATGCGGGCCTGCACAGTACACCCTGGGTAGAGCCCGGGCAGGGCGCCCATGTGGCCCGGGCCGCCCGCTACTATTTGCAGGGCCAGGTCGAGTCGGGTCACGGTTGCCCCGTAACCATGACTTTCGCGTCGGTGCCTACTCTGCGGCTCACCCCGGCCATTGCAAATGAATGGCTGCCAAAAGTGCTGGCGCGGGGCTATGACCCGCGCAATATACCTCACATGGATAAGGCTGCGTTGACTATCGGCATGGGTATGACCGAGAAGCAGGGCGGTTCCGATGTACGCGCCAACACTACCACCGCCAGGGCACTGGGAGCTTCTGGCCCCGGCGAAGCCTACGCGCTGGTGGGCCACAAGTGGTTCACCTCCGCGCCAATGTGCGACGCTTTCCTGGTGTTAGCCAATACCAGTGCCGGCCTGAGCTGTTTCCTGGTGCCGCGCTGGAGCCCCGATGGCAGCAAGAACCCGATACAGGTGCAGCGCTTGAAAAACAAAATGGGCAACGTGGCCAATGCGTCCTCAGAAATCGAGCTGCGAGGTGCCCTTGGCTGGATGGTGGGTGAGGCAGGCAGGGGGGTGAACGCTATCATTGAAATGGTTGCCATGACCCGCTTCGATTGCATGATAGGCTCCACTGCAGGACAGCGTCAGGCGGTAGCTCAGGCGGTCAATCACGCGTTGGAGCGCAGCGTTTTCGGTAAGCGGTTGATCGACCAACCACTGATGCGCAATGTGTTGGCCGACTTGCAGCTGGAAGTGGAGGGCTCCCTGGCAATGACCATGCGTATGGGGGAAGCACTGGACCGCAGCCTGGCGCCGGGTGGCGATGATCACGACAAACTGTTATTACGTTTGGGGCTGCCCACCGGCAAGTACTGGATCTGCAAGCGTACGCCATTTCATGCCTACGAGGCGATGGAGTGTCTTGGCGGTAACGGCGTGACCGAGGATTTCATCCTCGCCAGGCTTTATCGAGATGCGCCTATAAACGCGATCTGGGAGGGCTCGGGGAATGTGCAGGCGCTGGATATGCTGCGCGCCCTGGGTCGCAGCCCCGAGGTGTTGGACGCCTGGTATGTGGAACTAGCCAAAACTCGTGGCGCCAGTTCTGTGCTCGATGCCGCCGTACTGTCGGTGCAAAACGCACTGCTGGATTCAGACGAGGTGGAATACCGGGCGCGACGGCTGGTGGATCAGCTCGCCCTGACAATGCAGGCCAGTCTGCTGCTGCAAGCTGGAAATAATGCGGTGGCCGATGCGTTTATCGCCTCCCGTCTGGGACAGGCGGGAGAGCGAAACTACGGTACGCTGCCCCGCGGACTGGATGTGGCGACTATCCTGCAGCGTGCAAGTCCTCGCGATTTCTAGCTCACGTTGCCCACACCCGGGTTGGCCGCAACCGGTGCGTCTCGTTTGCGGGGCGTAGCCGGGGCTGTCAGTTGCTCACCCGGTCCAGAGTTGCGGCTTCCAACCCAATCGCGTTGCGGTACATGATGCCCATCCCGATAAGACAAGCGGGGAGCACCCCCCCGGAAAATATGGCATGAGATCATGTTGTGCGAACAAACTTTACCGCCGTAAGTGCGATGCATTACCTCATTCTTGCTATATCAGTAAATCCTGACTATCTTGTTTTGTAACGGGAGTCATCAATGGCCGAAAAGCTCAATTCAGGTGCGCATTTTCCAGAACTTACCTTGCAGGTTGGCGAAGGTACGTTAGCGTTGCCCGAATTCAAGGATTCCGGATACAGCATCATCCTCTTCTACCGCGGTCACTGGTGACCTTTCTGCCGGCGTCTGTTAGACAGCTACGCTGAACGCTTTGAGGCGTTTTCCAATCTCGGCACCCGGATCGTGGCGGCAAGCCATGACGTCCGGGACAAAGCTGAAGAGGTGGCGGCCGGACTGCCGTTCCCGGTGGCCCACGAGGTAAGCCGAGAGCAGGGTGATGCGATCGGGGCCTGGTGGGATGAAAAAAGGGATTTCATACAGCCGTCGGAGTTCATCCTCAACCATTCCGGCAGGGTAATGCACTCTACCTACAGTTCCTCTCCGGTGGGGCGAACAGATGCCCAGGAAGCACTTGTTTTTCTTGGTTATCTGAGCTCCCGCAAGTAACCACCGTAGCTGCCCGGTCGCGCTTGTCTCGGGGTTTCAAAATGTTTTCACTGTGAGTTGGGTAGCCTCGAAGTCGAGGCGGCAACCGGCAACCCATTGCGCGTCTGGCATAACGAGGAAATTGTCGTGCCCGACAGTCACCTCTGTACGGCACGCTTCACAGGAGGAATGAGATGGAACACCCCCAAGATCACCATGGCGGCCACTGCCATGCCCATTCGGATTCAGCGAAACCGGTGCCTGCTGCGTCTGCCGGAACCCTGTATACCTGTCCGATGCATCCAGAGGTGCGACAGGAGGGGCCGGGGTCTTGCCCCAAGTGCGGAATGGCACTCGAGGCCGAGGCCCCAACGCTGGATGAGGGTGATAACGTTGAACTGATCGATATGACCAGACGCTTCTGGTTCAGTCTCGCCTTCAGCTTGCCAGTGCTGCTCATTAGCATGGGAGAAATGGTGCCGGCACTGGATCCGGCGCAGTGGCTAGGGTACAGGGCCTCTGGCTGGATCCAGTTTGCCCTGGCGGCGCCGGTTGTTTTGTGGGCCGGGCTGCCGTTTTTTGTGCGCGGTTGGCAATCGCTGATCAACCGCAGCCTGAACATGTTTTCATTGATCTCTCTGGGTGTAGGTGCCGCCTTTTTATTCAGTGTGGTGGCCATCCTCATTCCCACCGCGCTGCCTGTATCATTTCGCATGGCCAACGGTATGCCGCCGCTGTATTTCGAGGCCGCCGCCGTTATTGTTGCACTGGTGTTGCTGGGCCAGGTACTGGAGTTGCGTGCGCGCTCACAGACCTCTGGTGCTATCCGCTCGCTTCTGGAGCTTGCCCCCAAGATCGCACACCGGCTCGATACGCAGGATGCCGAGACCGATGTTGACCTGGAACAGGTTCAGGCTGGCGACCGCCTGCGAGTGCGGCCCGGGGAAAAAATACCAGTAGATGCCACGGTTCTGGAGGGGGAGAGCCATGTCGACGAGGCCATGCTGACCGGCGAGCCAGATCCCGTACATAAAACACAGGGAAGCATTGTGACCGGGGGCACATTGAACGGGTCGGGCAGTCTTTTAATCCGCGCAGAAAAGGTGGGTGCGGATACGCTGTTGTCGCAGATCGTGCACATGGTGGCAGAGGCTCAGCGCTCCCGGGCACCGGTGCAGCGACTGGTGGATCAGGTCGCAGCCTGGTTTGTACCTGCCGTCGTGCTGTCGGCGGTTATCGCTGCGAGTGTCTGGGCCCTGTGGGGCCCGCCGCCCACGCTCGCTCACGCCCTGGTCGTGGCGGTGTCGGTGCTCATTATTGCCTGCCCCTGTGCGCTGGGGTTGGCCACGCCGATGTCCATCATGGTCGGCGTGGGTCGCGGCGCCCATGAAGGTGTACTGATCAAGGATGCCGCCGCATTGGAGACGCTGGAAAAAGTCGACACGCTGGTGGTCGACAAAACCGGTACGCTTACCGAGGGCAAGCCGAGTCTGCAAACTGTAGTGCCTCTGTCCAACTTCAGCGACGCCATATTGCTTGGGCTGGCAGCTGCCGTCGAGGCTTCCAGCGAGCACCCCCTGGCACGTTCAATTGTCGAGGGCGCGAAAGAACGTGGAGTCCCGGCCTCTTCGGGGTTAACCGGTTTTGATTCAGACCCCGGTCTGGGGGTGTGGGGCGTACTTGATGGTCAGCAGGTGCTGGTGGGAAATCTGCGCCTGATGGAGCGGGAGCAGATTGAAACTGCCGAACTCCAGGCCCTTGCTGAAAGCTATCGAGAGCAGGGGCAGACCACTGTATTCGTAGCAGTAGACGGTCAGCCCGCGGGCTTGTTGGGTGTTGCAGACGCGATAAAGCCGACTACTCCCGAAGCGGTAGCTGCACTGCACGCGGAAGGTATTCGCATCATCATGCTCACCGGTGACAATGCAAAAACAGCAAAAGTGGTGGGGGATAAACTCAATATCGATGAGGTGGTGGCCGACGTATTACCGGCTGATAAGGCGGACGTGGTAAAGCGTCTGCAGGCGCAGGGTCGGATCGTGGCTATGGCCGGTGACGGCGTTAACGATGCGCCGGCCCTCGCGCTGGCCCATGTCGGCATCGCCATGGGTACTGGTACTGACGTGGCGATGCAATCTGCCGGCGTGACCCTGCTCAGAGGTGACCTGAGAGGAATTGCAAAAGCCCTGCGTTTGTCGCGCCTGACGATGAGCAATATCCGCCAGAATCTGTTCTTCGCCTTCGTCTACAACGCGCTGGGAATACCGGTGGCAGCGGGTGTTCTGTACCCGTTTTTCGGGGTACTGTTGTCGCCTATGATCGCCAGTGCGGCCATGAGTCTGAGCTCGGTATCAGTGATTGCAAACGCATTGCGGCTGCGGAATGCGTCAATTTAGTCTGTAAGACAGCGGTGATGTTTTCCGCTATGCGCCAGGCAATTGCAGGTGACATCCCACCGCACCCCTCCGCAGTTTTTTGTGGCCGGGGCGACAATAGTGAAACCTGGGATACTAGCGAAGAATATTTAGCCCTTGCGCTTCATCACCAGAGCGCCCAACACAACCCCCGCGATGTTTGCCAAACCGTCCAGTGCCGACATATCCCTGCCCGGGACATAGTGCTGGACCAGTTCTATCAAGCCGCTGTAGGCAATGATGCCGACGCACACATGCAGATAATACTTTTTGTTGGCCAGCATACGGTAAGCGAATACGGCGAATATATAATAGACAAACAGGTGAGCGACCTTGTCGAGATTCGTTACATTTTCGTTGCTGCCCGGGTATAGCGATGCAATTGTAACGACAGCTGTGTATATGACAAAAACTATGGAGTGCATAAGTTAACTTCAGGTGATCGGTCGCCTCATGGCGACGATTGGATTGAGTGTCGTGCACGGTATCAAATTCGCAGGACATTACCAATTGTCGTATTGCAGTGCATACTACCCTATTTCTCCCCGGCTCAATTTTAAGTGCTTGACCTTCCTATAACTGGAACGATTACAGCATCTCCAAACATTTTTGGGAGAGAGTTCCATACAGGAAATACTGCCGCTGTTTTTACCCCTATATTTCCTGCTTTTGCCCAATGTTGTCACCCTGCTAATTATGATGCTCGACCTGGCCTTGATACAGTTACAGATACGCTTGGAAGAGCAGCATCTTGCTGCGGAGAACGGCGATGTGTACAAACGGTATTGTGACAATGTGCGGCGTGGGGTCTAGTGAAAGAAGCGCAAGTGGTATTGCTGCGGTCCAACTATCGGGCAAATATATTTCGTAGTCTCATTGAGACTGTGCTAGATTTCGCGTGGTTGCACTTCCGTATCGTAAAAACACCCGACAAAAATTGAATGATCAGATTTCGTCGACATATTGCTTTTTCGCTTCTGGCCCTGTTTGTCTGCCAATCAGTTATGGCGGGTGTGGGTGAGCATATGCTGTTTTCCTTTGATACAGACCCTGGGGATGCCCAGCACAACAGTGCTACGGGCCATTTGGCTGACAGTAACGATGTGCACGGTCAGCCCGGCACACAGGGATCGCTTGACGCAGATTGCTGCCATGCACACGGGCACTGCCATATTCTGGCGTTTGTCGGTGGTGTGAATTCGGTTTCAATGGCCAATGGGCGTTGCTTTGCGTCTTTATACTCTTACTCATACCATCTTCTGTTTTATGATCCTCTCTTAAGGCCCCCCGCCAGCGCCTGATCCTGTCTTCTTTGGCGGATTACTGCGCTCTGCTGTGTAAATCTCTACCCGGTGTTTTCTCCATTACTGGATTACTCCGGTCGAATACCGGCCATCTGAATAGAATTTATCGGTAGTTGCGCTGCTTCGAGCTTGCGTGTTTTTTTGCGCGCGGGAAAAGTAGCAGTACGAAGATAAGAGGTTCACAAAATGTATCAATTCATTTGCGGCTTCAAAAGCCGTAATTCGCTGCTGTATCTACATGCCATGCACTTCATGATCGGCGGATTCTTCGCCCTGTCGTTGACTGTTCCGGTATACGGCGAAGAAACCCGAAGTACAACAATGACCCTGGCGTTGGCGGTGCAGCTCGCTTTGGCTAAAAACCCGGAACTTCAGGTCTATCGATTTAGAGAGCAGCGGCTACAGGGAGAAGTGGAAACAGCGAATTTTCGACCTCAATTTGTTTTGAGTGCGGAAGTGGAAAACCTCGGTGGCACCGATGATTTTAATGGTGTCGATGCCGCTGAGTTCACCCTGGCACTGTCATCCGTAATAGAGCTGGGAGGCAAACGGGATGCGCGGGTTGCCGCTGTGAATGCTCAACGTCAGCTCTCTGAGGGTGAGCGGTAGGCGCGTGCTCTGGATTTGTTGGGAGAGGTGACTCGTCGCTTTGTCGAAGTGGTTGCCACTCAGGCCCGTCTCGACCTTGCAATCAATGCCAGGACGCTTGCAACGGAAGTAGTCCAATCAGTCGAGCGCCGGACCCTGGCGGGTGCCGCCCCGGAGGCCGAGCTATGGCGAGCCAGCGCGCAACGGGTGCAGGCTCACATTCTTGTCAGGGCTGCGCAAAACCGCTTGCGTGCATCTACATTGTCACTCTCTGTCCTTTGGGGGGATGGAGAGCCCGACTTCCTTCGAGTAGATGGCAGTCTGCTGAGCCAGGGGGGTGTTGGTGATTTCGAAGCGCTTTTTCAGCGGGCCATACAGAATCCTGCAATTGCCATTTTTGCCAGCGAGCAGAGGATGAGGGAGGCGGAGCTACAACTCGCAAAAACACTATCCAAAACCGATATCAACTGGTCCGTGGGTGTACGGCAATTTCAGGATACAGATGATACTGCGCTGGTAGCCGGATTGAGTATTCCGCTGAATAGCGCCGGCCGAAACAGCGGTGCCCTCATTTCAGCGCGGGCAGCGCGAGAGGAAGTAGCTGTGCGCCGGGAAGCCGCAATGCTGACCCTGCGCGCTCGACTTTTCGACGCCTACCAGCAACGTAAGTTGGGAATTGAAACCGCAATTGCGCTGCGCGATGAGGTTATTCCCGCTCTGACTCGCGCACTGCAGCAGACTCAGGTGGCGTATGAAAGTGGCCGCTACGGGTATCAGGAGTGGGTGGCTGCTCGGCAGGAGTTGATATCGGCGGAATATGCCTGGATCGATGCGGCCTCTGCCTCACTTCAAAGCGGCGCCACCATTGAACAGCTCACCTCAGAACCCCTACTACCTGCACTGGAGCAGTATTCCAGTGCGAACAATCAGGAATCCGACTAATGCAGAAAATTACGACACACAGCCGATTGTACTGGCTGACGCTGACACTATTGACCATTACTCTGGGTTGGACAACACAAGCGGTTAACGCTGAAGTCGCACCACCGGATAAACACGCGAGCGAAGAAGGCCACGAAGAAGATAGGCTTATCTCCCTGACCCCGGACCAGATCAGACACGCTGGCATATTTCTGGACCAGGTGGGTCCTTCTACTATTCGAGAGGTTTTACCCTTGTACGGAAAAATCGTGGCGAATGCAGAGCGTGAAAATGCTGTGTCTGCGCGATTTCCCGGTGTGATCCGTCAGGTCACCAAGCGGGTAGGGGAGCCGGTGGCGCAGGGAGAAATCCTCGCTGTCGTTGAAAGTAACGAAAGCCTCAAACCCTATTCAATTGTTGCCTCGCTTAGCGGCATTGTCGCGGAACGCCATGCCAATGTTGGTGAACTGACCGGCGACAGGAAGTTATTTGTGATAGGTGACTACTCCACCGTCTGGGTGGACTTATCGGTATTTCCCCGCGATCTCTCCAGGCTCCGTGTCGGCCAGGAAGTAAGAATTATCAACAGTGACGCATCGGTCTTGGGTGAAGGCAGTGTCATCTCGATATCTCCCGTTGGTAGCAGCGTGAACCAATCAACGACGGCCAGAGTGTTGTTGGAAAACCCGGCAGGACAGTGGGTGCCGGGACATTTTGTGAGTGCGGAACTGGTTTTGTCTGAAGCTACGGTGCCCATGGCTATCCGGGAAGAGGCTGTCCAAATTGTGGGAGACCAGAGTGTTGTCTTTGTTGCAAGCGATCAAGGGTTCGAGGCACGACCGGTGATCCTGGGGCGCGGCGATGGAGAGGTCAGGGAAGTCCTGGCGGGGCTTGGTGCAAAAGATGCTTATGTAACGACCAACAGCTTCATTCTGAAATCCGAGCTTGGCAAGGGGGACGCTGGCCATGGTCACTGAGTTTGCTAAAGGGGAATCTGCCCAGTGGGAAGTTGAGTGGTTGGCACGGCGCCACACTGGCATCGTAAATGTGAGTGGCAGGTCTTCGGTATGATAGACGCGCTTATACAGTTCTCGATTGCCCGCCGCTGGTTGGTCATCTTCCTGGTCGTGGCAGTTGCCGTTCTAGGTGTCTGGAACTATAAGAATCTGCCAATCGATGCGGTTCCGGATATTACCAATGTACAGGTGCAAATCAACACGGAAGCTCCGGGCTACTCCCCGCTGGAAGTTGAGCAACGTATTACTTACCTGATTGAGCTTGCCATCGCCGGGCTGCCGTATGTCGAGGAGACCCGCTCTCTTTCCCGGTATGCCCTGTCGCAGGTAACTGTCATTTTTGAGAAAGGCACCGATATCTATTTTGCGCGAAACCTGATTAGCGAGCGATTGCAGCAGGCGAAGAGTGAAATGCCGACGGGTATTGAACCGGTGATGGGGCCCGTTGCCACGGGTCTGGGAGAAATTTTCCACTACACCGTTACAGCTCAGCCAAATGCCAGGCAGGATAATGGCGAGCCCTATGATGCGACTGCTTTACGCACACTGCAGGATTGGGTGATTCGGCCGCAGTTACGACTGGTGCCAGGTGTAACGGAAATCAACACGATTGGCGGTTTTGAGAAGGAGTTTCATATCACTCCGGAACCTGCCCGTTTGTTGGCTTACGGCCTCGGCTTTGATGATTTGGTTGAGGCGCTTCGCAACAATAACGCAAGCGTGGGAGCGGGCTATATAGAGAAGAACGGTGAGCAGTATCTGATTCGAGCGCCGGGACAAATCTCTGATATCGCTGCTATTGAGGGCGTGATAGTAGCCTATCGCGACGATGTGCCTGTGACCGTTGGCGACCTGGCCCAGGTGGGGTTCGGTAAGCAATTACGCACAGGTGCGGCCACCCTCAATGGTCGGGAAACAGTTCTCGGCACGGCGGTGATGCTGCTGGGCGCAAACAGCCGGACCGTATCTGAAGCTGTGTTGGAAAAGCTGCTTGCGATAAATAAAACACTGCCACAAGGCGTGATAGCTACACCGGTATACAACCGTACCGTGCTGGTGGACAAGACTATCTCCACGGTACAGACCAACCTGCTCGAAGGAGCGATTCTGGTGGTGGTCGTGCTTCTGGTGATGCTGGGAAATGCCCGTGCAGCTTTACTCACCGCGATGGTGATTCCATTGTCCATGCTTATGTTGATTACGGGAATGGTGGAGACCCGAGTTAGTGCCAATCTGATGAGCTTGGGTGCGCTGGATTTTGGCCTTATTGTCGACGGCGCTGTCATCATCGTGGAAAACTGTATCGTGCGACTAGCAGCACACCAGCATCATCTAGGGCGGGTTCTCAAGCTCGATGAACGATTGCACACGGTGTTCGCCGCAACCCGGGAAGTGTTTACACCAAGTCTCATCAGTGTACTGGTGGTTATCCTGGTCAACCTGCCCATTCTCGCGCTTACTGGCGTCGAAGGCAAAATGTTCACACCGATGGCGCTGGCGGTGATTATGGCGCTTGTTTCGGCACTGGTTCTCTCACTAACCTTTGTTCCCGCTGCAGTCGCACTGCTGCTGACCGGCCGGATTGAGGAGAAGGATAATGCGATAGTGCGCACGGCCAAACGGTTCTACTTGCCAACGCTGGCTACTGCTCTCCGGTTCCGGTTGCCTGTGCTTGCGGGAGCGGTTGTACTGGTGCTCGGCTGTGGTTGGTTGGCCGCCCGCATGGGAGCCGAGTTTATCCCCAGTCTGGATGAAGGAGATATCGCTATTCAGGCCTTGCGCATCCCTGGCACCAGCCTCAGCCAGTCTGTCGAAATGCAGTTTCAGCTGGAACGGGCTGTGCTGGAACTGCCCGAAGTTAAAACCTACTTTTCGCGGGTCGGCACCGCCGAGGTCGCGAGCGACCCGATGGGTCCGAATATGTCCGATGGCTATGTCATGCTGAAGCCTCGGGCAGACTGGCCGGAACCGGGCAAGACCAAAGCCCAGCTGCTGCGCGATATTCAGGCAAAACTGGCGTTACTGCCCGGCAATGCATTTGAGCTCAGCCAGCCCATTCAGCTGCGCTTCAACGAGTTGATTTCAGGCGTGCGGTCCGACCTGGGTGTCAAAATATTTGGTGATGACCTGGCACAATTGCTCCGCTCGGGGAATGACATTGCGGAGCTGGTAAGCGGGATTCCGGGTGCGCGGGATGTGAAGGTCGAACAGGTGTCGGGCCTGCCGATACTGTCGGTTGGGGCGAACCGCCAGGCACTTTACCGCTATGGTCTTAATGTGGCGGATGTGCAGGATATGCTGGCCGCCGCCACTGGCGGTGAGGGTGCCGGGCTGGTTTTTGACGGCGATCGGCGTTTTGCGATTGTGGTGCGATTACCGGAGCGCTTGCGCAGCGATTTGATTGCACTGGAACGTTTGCCGGTGCCGTTGCCACAGGGTGGCTACGTGCCACTGGGAGAGGTGGCAACCTTGACACTCGCGCCGGGCGCCAACCAGATATCCCGCGAGAATGGGAAGCGCCGGCTGGTGGTGAGCGCCAATGTTCGAGACCGGGATCTCGGGAGCTTTGTCACCGAGGTTCAGCAGAAACTGGAAGAAGAGGTAACTCTCCCTCCTGGCTACTGGCTGAGTTACGGCGGCACGTTTGAACAACTGGAATCAGCTTCACGGCGACTCAGCCTATTGGTGCCGGTGACCCTGGTTATGATATTTGCGCTACTGATGATGAGCTTCGGCTCTGCGACGGATGCTGCACTGGTATTCAGCGGCGTACCCCTGGCACTGACAGGGGGTGTTGTTTCACTGTGGCTGCGTGACATTCCACTGTCAATAACTGCCGGAGTTGGATTCATAACCCTGTGTGGTGTATCAGTCCTGACGGGTGTCATGATGGTGTCCGCATTCCGGGATGAACTGCTAAAAGGCAAGGAAATAGACGCAGCAATACACGGGGGTGCTTTGCTGCGATTGCGTCCCATTCTTATGGTTGCTTTGGTAGCGGCCCTGGGCTTTTTGCCGATGGCACTCAATACCAGTACTGGTGCGGAGGTTCAGCGGCCTCTTGCGACAGTGGTGATCGGCGGCATTGTCTCCTCAACCTTGTTGACACTAATTGTGCTGCCAGGCCTGTACCGGATGGTTTATCGGAAGCCAAACCAGGAATCAGACGACTAAGTCACTGTTATAGCTCGCACTGACAGTGGAGGTTACGGCCGCTTGAGCACCAGCCGGCAATTGGCAAATGAATTGCCCGGCTGGTGCCCCCTCGCATTGGTGTACATGTATATCCGTTGACACATCTTCAGTTAATAACGATAATGATTCACATTAGTATTCGTATTTGACTTAAAGATGCTCCCGGGGATTCATCATGCGTAAACGCAGGTTCATACTATCGTGACTGGCTGCGGGCCTCCAGCTGGCAGCGCTGCAGCAGGCAGTTGCCGCAGAGAGTGATGGTTCGACCGGGCTTGAGGAGGTTCTGGTTACCGGCAGTTATCTGAACCGCGATGACATGGATATGGCCACAGGTCTCGCCCTGACACCACAGGAGACACCCCAGTCCGTCAGTGTCATGACCTCGCAAAGAATACTCGACCAGCAACTGGATACTATTACCGAGGTTATTCAAAACGCCGTGGGAATCTCGGCGGACGATGTGGACAATGTTCGTCATACGTATTACGCGCGCGGCTTCGAGGTCAAAAACTATCAGGTGGATGGCGTACCCCTCGCCTCAGGCCTGAACCGCGAGGGCAGCGTACGAGGCAGACTGGACTAAATGGCGTACTACCAGCGAGAACTATTTTGTTAATCTCTCCCATAGCTTTGCCAATAACTGGCAACTGATGGCAAACTACTATCGCCTTGAATACAAACAGAGCACACGCCTGTTGTACCTTTATGGTGATGTGAACAAAGTCACCGGGAAGGGACTTGCCTCCTACCCTTACCGCAGCGAAGGTGATAGCACCCAGGACAGCTTCGATTTACACTTGCGCGGTGAATACAATCTGTTCCAGCGGGAGAATGAGTTTGTGATTGGCGCTCTCTACAGCGAACAAAATGCGGATACGGTAAATTACGCGGCACTGGATTATCCTCCCGTTGGAAACTTTTTTGAATGGACGGGCGCCTATCCGCAGCCTGCCTGGTCCGACACCGGCGAGATGATCCCCGGCACCATCGAGGAGGCGTATCGCGCGGTCAACGGCACTAAAATCGAGGGTTTCGAATTCGAAGCCGTGGGGGCGCTGAGCCCGAGCTGGCAGGTCAGTTTCGGTTATACCCAGTTTAAGGCGGAGGATGCAGACGGGATAGACATAAATACCCACCACCCGCGAAACCTGCTGAAGTTGTTCACAAGTTACCAGTTTTCCGGAGCGCTGCAGGGGCTCACAGTCGGCGGAGGGGTTAACTGGCAGGGAAAGACCTACTCGAATATTGTTAATCCGGATACCGGAGAGGATGCGCGGCTTGTGCAAGATGATTACGCACTGTTCAACCTGATGACACGCTACCGCTTTAACGAGCATCTCTCCACGCAGCTTAACGTGGAAAACGCCTTCGACGAAACCTACTACAGCCAGGTGGGGTTCTTCGACCAATACCGTTATGGCATGCCGATGAATTACAGCTGGCACCTGAATTACCGGTTCTGAGCCTGGTTGCCCCGTGTTTTCAATTATTGCGTTACTGCTGATCACGACGGGTGTGATCGGCCTCTATTTTTCCTGGCGGCGCCCGGGTCCGGGCAAACACTGGGTGGTGGCGGTCAGTTGGTTGCTGATAGCGCTGTCTGTCGGGTTCTGGAGCCGTGCCTGGGGTTTGGAATTCGGTATCGTATACAGCTGCCTGGCCCTCAGCCTCTGCGGTGGGCTGGTTTTACTGCTCAATTACGAGGTGCGTGAGCGCAAACAGGTTCGACCTGTTGAAACACAGCTCGTTGTGATCAACCCCCGGTCCTGGGGGCGACACATAACGCTTTTGGTTACCGTGCTTCCTGTGGCCGGGGCTGTTGCTGTTATGGGGTCAGTTCTATTCGCCAGTTGGTTGCCCTGGCAAACGGTGAATGCAATGGTGTTCGCTGGTTTTATGGTACCCGTTGTATGGGGGCTGGCAGCCTATTGGGCCTGCGCTGACCCAATGCCGGCTCGGCCCGCCTGCGTACTGCTGACAGTTGCACTCCCCCTGGCGTTGTACCTCTACCTGTGAGACTTAAATGAAGTTAATGCCATCCCCGGCACTGGTCCGACAATCCCTGGCTAGCCATTCATGGCTGGGCCTGTTGGCCGGCGCCATGATGTATCTTGTTTGCCTTTCCGGCACTCTTGCGGTGTTTTATCCGGAGTTTGAGCGCTGGGAGCAACCCGAGGTGCAAGAGTATCGCGACATTGATCCGTCGCTGCTCGATGCCGCCTACAGCGAAGCACTCGTGCGTGATCCTGGTGACACTGAACACGTGTTTATCGGCTTGCCCCACAGCGACATGCCGCGTGCTACGGTGGCCACCGACAATAGGGGTTGGTTCGTTAACCGTGATGGCAGCCTCGGAGAGGCAGTAGCACTTGACTGGACACATATCCTGTTGCATCTGCATCTCTATCTGCACCTCCCGGAGAGTTTCGGGATGGTCGTTGTCAGCCTGCTGGGCGTTCTGTTATGTGGCCTGATCGTTTCCGGGCTGATGGCCCACCCGCGTCTGTTCAAAGACGCATTCAGCCTGCGCCTGCGAGGGTCAAAACGTATGGAGCAGGTGGATATCCACAATCGCCTGAGCGTTTGGGGCGCACCCTTCCATCTTATGATTGCGATAACCGGGGCCTATTTCGGCCTGGCTGCGCTGATTTCTCTGGCCATTGCCCAGGTTTACTACGATGGGGACACCGACCGAGTGGTCGCTGATCTCTTCGGGGCGGAACCGCAACTGGAGCAGGTATTGGAGCCCTTGGCGGCCGTCGGCAGGGCCGTGCTACAGGTGCGTGAACTGGCTCCACAGAGCAGCCCGCTCTACGTGACCCTGGAAGAAGTCGGCAGCCCGGCACAGTTTATGCTGGTGGGGGCAGGCTACCCCAGGCGTTTGATTTACGCGGAGCAGTTTCGCTTTGATAGTGCAGGCAACTACCTGGACAAGGTCGGGTTTTCCGACGGAGAGGCCGGCAAGCAAGCAATTTTTTCTGTCTACAGGCTGCATTTTGGCCACTTTGGTGGGCTGCTGACCAGGCTCGCTTACGTCGTACTGGGTCTGGCGTTGACGGTGGTGTCGGTGTCGGGCATTAACATCTGGTTCTCACGGCGCAAACAGCGCGATTCTCTCAACAGCCTCTGGACCGGCTTCGTCTGGGGAGCACCATTGGGCTTGGCCGCCAGCGCATTATTCCAGGTAATACTTCACGTCCCTGCTACGGCTATCTTCTGGGCTTTGTTACTGCTGGCCTGCGGGTTCAGCCGCCTGCTGGATGATGACCGCCGCAGTCGACGCTACCTGCTCGGGACCAGCGCTGTGGTAACGTTTGCGCTGGTGTTAGCACATGCTGTGAAGTTTGGCGCCCACGCATTCAGCGGTGCCGCGCTGTGGGTGAATATTGCTTTGCTCATTACCGCAGTTGGCCTGGCTTTTGGCAGCAAAGCCTCGGTTGCTACAGCTACAAACTACAACTGATCACTTATAGCGGGCGCACCTGGCCCATAAGCGGGGTTTTAACTGGCGTCGCCAATCCGTAAAATACCACAATGCCATTACCGCCACCGTTGGTAGACAATTTCCTGTCGGGGTTGTCTGACACTACGGTTGCGTCCCTATTCCAGTTATTAGCGTCCACAGTGACATCACCCCAGTCCCCGGTGTGAAGATTCGCAAAATTAGGCACGTTGCCGGCGGCAATCTTTAACCCGAGAGCAGGGCCGGAAATTGTAGTGCCATTAATAAACTGGGCATGGGTAAAGACGGACGCAACGGTGGTTAATTCGTTGATCACAAAGGGAGCTGACGAACTTTCACCCAGCACCGACAGTAACGCCAACTGGTCCATCTGAGCGGTGACGTAGTCGGTGGCACCCGGGCCGGCGGTACTGATCACACCTTCGAACGCGAAGCGCCCCTCCGTATCGGTTTGTAGGGACTGGATGTCCATTGCCTCGTGCCTATCACCGGTTTGCCACAAGGTAACTGATGAGTCCCCGAGGACATGGCCTGCAGCCATAACAGTGCCGGTTATAGCGTCATCGTTTGGCGCGGCTGCCACTGTGTTGGTGGAAGTCGTTGTGCTGACCGATAGAGATGGACTGAAGGCCAACGCAATATTGCATTGCTTTTACACTGTATGCCCTCTGCTAGTTTGAAACAGCTGCGATCAAGTATGGTTTTCCTCGCCTCTCGAACGAATGTTCGTCTCGTGCTCAAATGCAGTGATTGGCTGCGATAGCGCTAGTGCTTTCCGGGGTGATGGTGGCGCTTTACTGTGTGAACTTGCTAACAAATGGGAAACCTGAGTAAAGGTTCAACTGGACCTTTCCACAACTATCTTGGTGTAATCGGTTCCTATCACTCCCGGAGTCCAATATTATGGCGGGCGGACAGTGCTCATGATAATTCTACCAAGGCTTATTTATGCGGTTGAGATCTAACCCCACACCCTTCGCGTTCCCGCGTTTGTCACTAATCCTGGCAGCAGTAACACTCTTCCTGGCAGCGTGTAGCGGCTCTGAGGCGCCAGCAAAGGTGTCACCGCCGGTTGCTGTAATTGCGCTGACGATTAAACCCGAAGACGTTCCCGTTACGACCATTTTTGTCGCCCAGACACAGAGCTCCCAGGCGGTGAATATCCAGGCCCGTGTTTCCGGTTTCCTCGAGAAGCGGGTCTATACCGAGGGGTCCAGGGTAAAGGCTGGGCAGGTTCTCTTTGAAATGGACAAGAGGCCGTTCCAGGCGCAAGTGGATGGCGCTGCCGCGGCGTTGCAGCGCAACGAGGCAGCTCTGGAAGTGGCGCGCGCGAATCTGGCGCGCACCAAGCCCCTGGTTGAGCTGAATGCATTATCACAGCGGGACCTCGATGATGCGCGCGGACAGTTCGAGCAATCGGCCGCGGCCGTGGCGCAATCAAAGGCGCAGTTGGATTCGGCGCAGCTGGATTTATCTTACGCTACGATCCTGTCACCCGTGGATGGCGTCAGCAGTTTTTCGGCGGTGGCCGATGGGACCTACCTCGATGCCATGAACGCCCAGCTGACAACGGTTTCAGTGCTCTCTCCCATGTGGATAAATTTCAGTTTGTCTGAAAATGACATGGGGCGTATCCGTCGAGAGGAAAAAGCAGGGAGGCTCAAGCCACCCAAGGGTCATCAGTTTACCGTTGAGGTTGAGTTAGTCGATGGCAGCCTGTTTCCGCAAATGGGCACGATCGATTTTGCCGACCCTTCATATAGCGCTGAAACAGGGACTTTCCTGATTCGGGCGGTGGTTGATAACCCCGACGGTGTGCTGCGCCCCAATCAGTATGTTCGTACGCGGTTGGTCGGCGCCACGCGTCCCAATGCCGTTCTCGTTCCCCAGCGGGCAGTGCAGCAAAGTGCAAAGGGGCATTTTGTCTGGGTCGTGAACGATTCGCAACATGCGGAAATGCGCCCAGTGGATGTCGGCGATTGGTATGGGGACAACTGGTTTATCGACGAGGGACTTGCCAGCGGTGACCGTGTTGTTGTCGACGGTGCCTTGCGTTTGGCGCCCGGCGCGGCGGTCGATGTGAAAGATGCAGCGGGCTCCAAGAGCACTAACCCGTCAACTTCGACGACAAGCAAGTAAGCGGGGCCCGGCGCTAATGTTCTCGCGATTCTTTATTGAACGACCAATTTTTGCCAGTGTAGTGGCGATTGTTTTGTGCCTGGCAGGTGCGGTGTCCATGTCGGTGCTGCCGGTGCAGCAGTATCCCACTATTACTCCGGTGCAGGTGAATGTCGCTGCAACCTATCCGGGAGCGGATTCAAAAACCCTCGCCGATTCCGTGGCCGCACCCATCGAAGCGCAAATCAATGGTGTCGACAATATGCTGTATATGACGTCGACCAGTTCGGCGTCCGGCCAGTTGTCGATGACGATTTATTTCTCACTGGACACCGATCCCGATATCGCCCAGGTACAGGTTCAGAACCGGGTCAATCTTGCCTTGCCGCAATTGCCAACAGCGGTGACGCAGCAGGGTGTCTCGGTGCAAAAGAAATCATCGTCCATCATGATGTTGATCGGGGTATACGGTAAAGATGAACGCTACAGCGCTGACTACATCGCCAATTACGCCAATGTTTATATTCTGGATGCACTCAAGCGGGTACCGGGTGCGGGGCAAGCCCAGATTATGGGTGTGCCTGATCAGGCCATGCGCATCTGGATGAATCCCGACAGGATGGCCTCACTGGGCATTACCACCAGCGATATATCCACCGCGATAAACAAGCAGAATGCCTTGTTTGGTGCCGGCCAGATCGGCCAGCAGCCCACTGACGGGCCGGTGCAATTGACACTGCCTGTGGTGACGCAGGCGCCCTTTGTCGACCCGAAGGAATACGAGAATATTATCCTGCGGGCTGACCCGGATAATAGCGCCATCGTAAGAATCGGGGATGTGGCCCGCGCCGAGGTCGGGCTGCGCCAGTACATAGTCGATTCCAAGCTGAATGGGACTGCGGCCACGTTTATCGCCGTTTACCTGCAGCCGGGGGCCAACGGCCTCAAGGTCTCCGCGGGGGTCCGCAAGACACTGGAAGACATGAAGTCGCGATTTCCGGAGGGGCTGGACTATATCATTTCACTGGATACCAACGATTTTGTAAAAATCTCGATTGAAGAAGTCATACACACCCTGATCGAAGCGGTGTTGCTGGTTGTGCTGGTGGTGTTCCTGTTTTTGCAGAGCTTCCGCACCACGATTATCTGTATGGTAGCTATTGTGGTGGCATTGATAACTACTTTTGCGGGCATGCTGGCGCTCGGTTTTTCTATTAACCTGATTACACTTTTCGGGTTGGTGCTCGCCATCGGTATGGTGGTGGATGATGCGATCGTCGTAGTTGAAAACGTAGAACGGAATATGCATGATCACAATCTTCCACCCAAGGAAGCCACGATCAAGTCCATGGGCGAGATATCCACGTCCCTGGTAGCCGTCGTGCTGGTGATGGCCTCGGTGTTCGTCCCCGCCGCCTTTCTGCCTGGCACCACCGGTCAGCTGTACAAACAATTTGCAGTCACCATTGTGGTATCGGTTATCATTTCCGGGTTTCTTGCATTGACGCTCACACCTTCTATGTGTGCAGTGCTGTTGAAACACAATCCGCCGGCACAGAAAGGCTTCTTCGCCTGGTTCAATCGGCAGGTGGACGCGACTACCCGAGGTTTTGGGCACGCCGTTGAGCTGGTCATCAAGCGTTGGGTTATTGCGCTGGGGCTGCTGCTCTTTTTCCTCTGGAGTATTTACCATTTGTTTTCGATCACGCCGACTGGCTTTGTTCCGAATGAGGACCAGGGCTATGTTATGGCGGCGATAATTATGCCCGAGGCTGCCAGTATCGAGCGTACCCAGGCCGTCGCCGAAAAAGTGGATGCGGTTTTCGCCAAAATTCCCGGCGTGGATACACGCTCCATGATCACCGGCTACAGCCTGCTTGACAGTGGCTTCAAGACCAATGCCGGCACGTTCTTTGTAACGCTCAAGGATTTTAAGGAACGATATGATTCAACCACAACAGCGCGAGAGCAGAACGCGCGGGCTGTGTTGATGACCCTCGCTAAGGAAACTGCGGATATTGAGGAGGCTATTATCTATCCGGTTGCGCCGCCACCGATTCCCGGTATTGGCTCCACCGGTGGGGTTGAGTTCTGGATTCAGGATACCGGTGCCGGCGATCCCTCGCAGCTGGATGCTGTGACCAAAGCCTTTCTCGCAAAGGCGGCTGAGCGGCCCGAGCTTACCCGAGTGACATCCACGTTCCGGGCCAATACGCAGCAGCTGCGTGTCAATGTCGACCGCGACAGGGCCACTCTGTTGGGGGTGCCGGTGGAGGATGTCTACAACGCCATCCAGGCGCAATTCGGTTCGCTGACTGCCAGCCAGTTCAACCAGTTCAGTCGTGTGTGGTGGGTGATTCTGCAATCCGATGCCAAATACCGGCAGGATCCGGAAGATATCAAGCGCCTCTATACCCGTTCAAACAACGGCAAGATGGTTCCGCTTTCCGCGATTGTCACCACTGAGTGGGTGTCCGGTCCGGATATGCTACCGCATTTCAATGGGTTCCCGGCAGCCAAGGTTAATGCCAGCGCTGCTGAGGGTTACAGTTCCGGTGATGCCATCGCCGCGATGGAAGCGGTCGCTGGCGAGTCGCTCCCGCAGGGCTACACCTATGGCTGGTCCGGTATCGCGTTTGAGGAACAGCAATCCGGTGGCACTTCAATGATCGCTTTTGTATTTGGCCTCATTATCGTTTTCCTGGTACTCGCAGCGCAATATGAATCCTGGACTTTACCGGGTGCCGTGATGTCAGCAGTACCCTTCGGAATACTCGGTGCACTGTTGATGATCACAGCCAGAGGTCTGGAGAACGATGTGTACTTCCAGATCGGATTGTTGGTGTTGATCGGGCTGGGCGCCAAAAACGCCGTGCTGCGCGTATCTGCCGCTGTGGATTTCCGCAAACAGGGCAAATCGATTATGGAAGCCACGGTGCTGGCAGGTGAGCAGCGGCTGCGCCCCATTATCATGACATCACTGGCTTTTGCCGCGGGTTGCCTGCCGCTGGCACTGGCGATGGGTGCGGGTGCGAACGCACGGCACTCCATCGGCACGGGCATCATCGGCGGCATGATTGGTGAAACCACACTCGCTATGTTGTATGTCCCGCTACTTTTCTATCTCTTTGATAGTTTCGCCGAGCGCAACAAAAAGGACGTGAAATTGCCCGGAGGCGGCGAAGACAGTGTAGCGAATCCGAAATTGCCGGGGGAGGGTGACTGAAATGCCGCAGGCTGAGCTAAACCGGATTCGTTCCGCATTCCGCCTGCCCGGCGCAGACCTCAAAAAGACAGGCTTCGCCGCGTTGGCCCTGTTGATACTGCTCAGCGGCTGTACCTTGAGTCCGGACTATCAGAGGCCCGAGGTGGAAATACCCGCCACTTATCGTTATGAGCCCAAGGACGTCGCCGCAACCGCCAATACCGCGTGGTGGCAACAGTTTGGCGATCCGGTTCTGGATGAACTGATTGAAACTGCGCTGGCCAACAACTACAACGTGCAGATCGCTGCGGCGAATGTCGAGCAGGCCATTGGCATTGTCACCCAGACGCGCTCTGCGTTTTTTCCTCAGGTGGGTTACGGTGCCAGCGGAGAAAAGCTGCGTTCCCCGGACGCCAGCCTGGCTGGTAATCTCCCGAACCCCCAGGAGACTTATCAGGCCCTGCTGTCCGCCAGTTGGGAACTGGACCTGTGGGGGCGAATTCGAAGCCTGTCCGAGGCGACACAGGCGAACATGCTCGCCACCGAGGAGGCGCGTCGCGGCGTGATTCTTACCTTGGTGTCTTCAGTTGCGAGCAGTTACATCACCCTGCGCGGTCTTGATGAGCAGCTGGCAATCAGTCAGCGTACGCTAGTGGCATACGGCGAATCCGCTCATCTCTATCAGCTGCAGTTCAAGTACGGGCAAACATCGCTAATGACTGTTGCGCAGACGCAGTCGCAGTATGAGATGGCCGCAACGCAGGTTCCGCTGATCGAATCCCAGATTGCCCAGTTGGAGAATACCCTGTCCGTGCTGCTGGGTGGCAATCCCGGCCAGATCGCGCGCGGAAAGCCTATCTCGGAGTTGTCGGCACCCGCTGTGCCACCCGGGCTGCCCTCAGAGTTACTGGAGAGGCGCCCGGACCTGGTGCAGGCCGAGCAGCTGTTGATCTCTGCAAACGCGCAAATCGGCGCCGCCAAAGCGCAGTACTTCCCTACCATTTCCTTGACCGGTGCCTATGGTAGTGCGAGCTCCAGTTTGTCAGATCTTTTCGAAGGTTCAACACGTACCTGGAACTACGCCGGCCAGATTGTGGGGCCAATTTTTACCTTTGGTGCTGTCAGTGGCCAGGTGGCGCAGGCAGAGGCGGCGCAGGAGGCGGCGCTGGCAAGCTACAAACTTGCCGTACAGAACGCCTTTGCCGACGTCGACAATGCGCTGGTGGCAAACCTGAAAATCGGCGAGCAGTTGGCGGCCCAGCAGCGGCTGGTGTCAGCGCTTACTGACTACGAACGACTGGCGAAACTGCAGTACGATGCTGGCTATGTACCCTACTCCACTGTGTTGCAGGCCCAGCAGACGCTGTTTTCGGCTGAACTGACACTGGCTTCATTGCGCGCCTCTGCGCTCAGCTCATCAGCCGATATTTATAAGGCCATGGGCGGCGGCTGGATCGATGAGGCCGACAAGCTGGTAGGCACCGCGCCACCTCCGGTGGAAAGTGCCGCGGGTGTACCGCCGCTGTTTTGAGGGTATTGCCAACCCGGGTAGCCAAAATCAAGTGAATCGATAGAGAGGATTATGGTGCAGCAAACCAAGAGAATTGCGCTTCTTATTGACTGTGACAATGTCAGCCACACCGCTATAGAGGGTGTGTTGGAGGAGTTGGCCAAGTACGGAATCGTAAATGTTCGCCATGCTCACGGTGACTGGAAAAGCCCTTCCTTGACGGGTTGGGCAGAAAAACTGCACCCCCATGCCATCCGACCGATGCAACAGTTTGCCTACACCAAGGGGAAGAACGCCACGGACTCGGCCATGATCATCGACGCTATGGATCTTCTTTACAGTGGCAACGTTGATGCCTTTGCTTTAATGACCAGTGACAGCGATTTTACCCCCCTGGTGCTGAGGATTCTGGAAAGTGGTTTTCCGGTTTATGGCTTCGGAGAGGCGAAGACTCCCAGGCCGTTTGTAGATTCATGTTCTCCGTTTATTTATATCGAGAACCTGGTTTCCGGTGGCGAGAGTGAGACAGAGAAGGGCTCTGCTCCCAGCAAAAAAACCAAGGCGATGCTGCGGCAGAACAGTGCATTGGTCAAACTGCTTAGAACTGCCGTTGATCAGGCCGCGGATGACGATGGCTGGGCCAATATGGGGCAGGTCGCCAGCTACATCTCAAATAACAATAGCTCCTTCTCATCAATCAACTATGGGTACAAAAGAGTTAGCGATCTTATGAAAGCAACTGATCTATTCAAGGTCGAATTGAGAAACGGTACAGCCATGTATATTCGGGATCTGAAAACCTGAGCTAAATCATACCAGGGTCATTTGCATTCACGCACTATCGATTGTTTTAACCCATTTCCCAGTAGTACTCCTTTTTACAACACCTATGGTACATACTGCTCGTGCGCTTATTTATCGAGGAGTCTCTGCATGTGGTTAACGACCCGCTGTGATTTGGCGTTCGATATTACCGTACCCACGCCCTTTGTGTTGATGCTGCGCCCGCGCAGCGGTGCCCAGCAATGGATCGCCAGCGAGCAATACGATCTTTCCCCGGCTGTGCCGGCATTCGAGTTTACCGATGGCTATGGCAATCTGTGCCAGCGGCTTGTTGCCCCTGTCGGAGTTTTCCGGGTGCACACGGCGGCGGAGGTCATGATTTCCGACACCGTGGACCGGGCCCCGGATGCACCCTTTGTCGATGTACAATACCTGCCGGACCCGATACTGAGCTATCTGCTGCCCAGTCGTTATTGCGAATCTGATCGCTTCGGCAATTTGGCCAATGAGATTACCGGCGGACAATTTCCCGGGTATAACCAGGTGGCGGCCATCGAAACCTGGTTGCGCAATACCATTCGTTTTGAGCCTTACAGTGGAGAGGTGCATGTTTCGGCGATTGAGGTTAACGCCCGCCAATGGGGTGTGTGCCGCGATCTGTCGCACCTTGGGATAGCCCTGTGCCGTAGTCTCAGTATTCCGGCCCGCATGGTCGTGGGCTATCTCTATGGTTTACAGCCCATGGACTTGCATGCCTGGTTTGAAGCCTATGTGGGTGGTCGTTGGTACGCTTTTGATGCGACCCAGTCTGGTGTGATCGGTGGTTATGTTGCTATAGGCTATGGTCGCGATGCAGCCGACGTGGCCGTTTACAATCAATTCGGCCCTGCTCTATCGCCTACCTCACAGCAGGTAAGTGTAGTGCTGGGAACGCCCCCCCGCTAAGATCCGCCTGGCTAAACGACCACTCTCGATTGCGCTAATTGTAAGTAAAACAGATTTCACGCCCGCATCGGGCTATACTGAATAGGCATCAAGGCCTCTGGTGAGAGCATATTCAATTTGCTTCCAGGCCAATCTCATCGTCGCCGTGCACGCCCAGTTCGGGCCGGGAGTCACGATCATGTCGAAGATTCAGCGCAGTAATAAGGAATCCAAAAAGCAATCCACCCTCACCGCCAAGGAAAAAAAGACAGCAAAACGAGACAAGAAGAAAGCCGGCGGGCACGTTCCCTTCGTCGTCAAGGACACCTGAGACCAACCGGAATCTTCGATCCAAGCTGAAGCATCACGCGCGGAAGTTATTCTTATCACCTCAAGTAGATCGCCCATGTAGCAGTTTTTTTTGACGCGTTTGCTCCAGAGCCGTGTCATGTATCTGCTTACTATTGTCGGTAGTTTTTTCACACTTGCTACCGGATTCGCGAATCCCACTCCACTGGAACAGCACTCCGTGACACCACAAGGCGTGCAGTACCACCCACTATGGACACTGGCGGAACAAAAATGTCTGACGAAAAAAGCGAATATCTACCCAGCACCAAAGCACAGAAGCCAAAGGAAGAGAATATCTCCGAAATCATTCAAAAAAGCAGGGCAGATGGCTCCTGCAGTTCTGGTCGTGTGAACCTGAGAGACCTACTGGTCCAGCGCACAATGGCGCGACACGGCTTTACAGAAGAGCAGGCACTTGCGGTGATTCTGGCATTTGGTGGATCTTGACAGCCCATTTGAGAGGCTGCCAGCGCAACACAGAACGAACCTATTCCCGATCCTTCATTCTACAGGTAAACCGATCAGGCACCTGGAGTCCCTTGCTAAAAAACAGCGAGCTTAAAGAGGCAAAAAAATACATTGAGCACTTTATCGATAGGCGTTATTGGAACCTCCAAAAAAGTCGACGAGCGACGGGTTCCTATCCATCCTGAGCATTTACCGCGGCTGCCAGAAGAACTTCGCCAGCAGTTGGTTTTTGAAACGGGTTATGGTGCACGGTTTGGCATTGCTGATGATGAAATTGCTGACCTGGTGGGTGGGCTCGCGTCACGAGACGAGTTACTGGAAAATATGGAGGCGGTAATTGTTGCGAAGCCTGTACTTGCTGATTTTGAAAAGCTTCGAGAAGGCGGTGTTCTGTGGGGTTACCCCCATTGCACCCAGCAACGAAAGGTTACCCAGGTAGCCATAGACCGAAAACAGACATTGATCGCCTTTGAAGACATGTTTGTATGGGGGCCGGAAGGTCAGGTTGGGAGGCATACCTTCTACAAAAACAATGAGATGGCTGGTTACTGTGCGGTAATTCATGCACTGCAGTTGAAAGGGATTGATGGCCACTACGGTAACCAGCGAAAGGCGTTTATCTTGAGTTTTGGGGCGGTTAGTCGTGGCGCAATTTACGCTCTAAAGGCGCACGGGTTTCGCGATATTACGATCTGCATTCAACGGCCCGATTATGAAGTCCGCGAAGAAGTGCTCGATTGTCATTATGTGACACTGAGGATAGGCGGCCCGGACGAGGCGCGAATGGTAGTCGTTGAGCATGACGGCACACATAGGCCTCTGACTGACATGATCAGCGAAGCAGGTATTATTATTAATGGTGCCTTTCAAGACACCAATAATCCCATTGATTTTGTAATCGAAGAAGAAAAGGCCTGCCTGAAACCTGGTTGCCTGATAATTGATGTCAGCTGCGACGAGGGTATGGGCTTTTACTTTGCCAAGCCTACTTCCTTCAAGGAACCCATGTTTCAAGTTGAAAAAGTGGATTACTACGCTGTAGATCACACACCGAGCTACTTCTGGGAAAGTGCCTCACGATCCATTTCGGCCGCGTTGATTGTTCATTTACCCACCATTGCAAGCGGGCCTGAAGAATGGCAGAAAAATGAAACCATTCGCCGGGCGATCAATATTGATAAAGGTGTCGTTCAAAAACCAGATATTCTGGCATTTCAACACCGGCATTTGGATTATCCGCACGCGGCCATTTAGTGAAGCTGGGCTACATGAAATAGAGGGGTGTAGCGCTTAGCCGGTGTGCCTAGAACGGTATATCATCATCCTCAAAATCCGAAGGGGTCGGGAAGTGCGGCGCTGATGACGGGTCTTCTGCTGTTTGTGATGGCTGATTTTCCAGGGTAGTGATTTTCCAACCCTGGAGGTTATTGAAATACCGCCCGTTGTACTCCCTGCCTCGAATATCAAATGTGACCGTTACTTCCTGCCCTGGACTAAGAGAATCCAGTAAGGCCGCTTTATCCTGAACAAATTCGAGATTGATCTCCTGGGGGTATTTCCCATCCTCAACAACGACCACCATTTCCCGTTTGGTAAACCCGCTATCGAATGTTTTCGCATCCTGGATTAGCTTTATCTTGCCAGTTAGTTCGTATGCCACTAAATCGTCTCCTCTGAATCAAATATGTCTGGTTGATAACACTACGGTCTATTTTGCTGTGCCTTGGCCAACAATTGGTCCAACTGGTTAGCAAACTGCTGTTTGTCCTGATTGTTCAAGGGTGGCGGCCCGCCCGACTGTATGCCGCTGGAGCGCATGGTATCCATAAAATCGCGCATATTCAGCCGCGGTTTTATGTTGTCAGCGGTCAGGCGTTCGCCGCGAGCGCTGAGTACGTGAGCACCCTTTTCAATTACTTCAGCCGCCAGCGGGATATCCCCTGTGATTACCAGGTCACCGGGCCTGCTCAATTTGACAATTTCGTCATCGGCCACGTCAAAACCCGAGCTTACCTGCAACATGCGAATATTGGCGTGGGGGGGAACTGGCAGTGCATGGTTTGCCACCAGGGTGAGTTTCAACCCTGTCCGCTGAGCAGCACGGAACAGAATGTCCTTGATCACTCCCGGGCAGGCGTCGGCATCTACCCAAATATCCACGTACTGTCCCCCATCCCTATAGTCGTGTCGGTTCACTATTGTACTCGATGAATGCGGCGCGGGGTTTATTATGGTTCGTCGCCTGGTGAGACGTTGGCAGGTTTCCAGGTATTCACTGAGGTAAGCTGTCGATACCCGAAGTCGAGTATTGTCCAATTTCCTGCAGGTATACGGCCTTCTCGCCTGCGCTCAAAAACGAGCCAGTAAAGCTGTTTTTTGCCAGTTGGATAAGCTCGTCTCGAGTCAAGTCGAGGGCATCGATAAGGGCATGGTAATTGTCGTTCACGTAGCCGCCAAAATAGGATGGGTCGTCTGAGTTGACGGTCACCTGAAGGCCCAGTGCCAGCATGTCCTTGATGGGGTGATCAGTCATGTTGTGGATTACGCAGAGCTTGAGGTTGGATAGCGGGCAAAGGGTCAGTGTCATTTTCTGCTCTGCTATGCGCCGCAGTAACACCGGACTCTCTATTGCACGGTTTCCGTGATCCAGCCGGTCGATTTTCAGTAAATCCAGGGCTTCTTCGATATAAGCGGGTGGGCCTTCTTCCCCGGCATGTGCCACTCTCAGCAAGCCGAGGTCGCCGGCGGCAGCGAATACATTTGCGAATTTTGCAGGGGGGTGACCAATCTCGGAGGAGTCCAGTCCTACGCCGTCGATCAAATCCAGGTGGGCTTTGGCTTGTTCAAGGGTGGCGAAGGCGTCACTTTCGCTAAGATGGCGCAGGAAACACATAATCAGTTTATAGGAAATGCCGTACTGTGCTTTCGCGTCTGCCAGCGCTTTGCTGATTCCTGTAATGACTGTGGCGAATGAAATTCCCCGCTCGGTATGCCCCTGGGGATCAAAGAATACCTCAACGTGGCGTACCGTATCCGCGTGGGCCCTTCGCAGGTAGGCCATGGTCAGGTCATAAAAGTCCTGTTCCGTTTGCAGCACGCTCATCCCGGTATAGTAAACGTCCAGAAACTCCTGAAGATTACTGAAGTTGTAGGCGTTATGAATGTCCTGCACGCTGGCATAGGGTAGTGCAATACGGTTGCGTGCAGCGAGTGCAAACATTTGCTCTGGCTCCAGGCTGCCTTCAAGGTGGAGATGTAGTTCGGCCTTGGGTAGGCCGACTACGAAGTCGTGTAGGTCATGCATGGTAGTGGCTTGCCTCCAATGGCGTGAAAAGGGACTGATAAGTTAATGCATTCTTGCACAAAAAATGGCTGCCAGGAGCAAATCAGGTCTACCGGACCGGGTCAAAGTGGTGCCCGTCCATCTACTTCTGGCCGCTCGAGCACCGCTGCTGCCTATCACACGGAAACGTTAGGGATTGAAGCCCTCCCTATGTGAGAACTCGATGCCGGTGCGCAAGGCATCGCGGGAGTAACTACCCGAGGGTTCGCTGAAGTCGCCTTCACGCCCATGCCGCATAGGCCTGCATGCGTCGGGCCTCAAAATACTGTTGCTCCGGGGTAAGGGCGTCCCATTCCTGTTGAGATGCAAGTTATATCGCGTGTCCCCCTGTTATTATAGGCAGGCACAACGATTACGTTGACTGTAACTTTCCCAAGTCAGCGCGCGAATGCTACTTTAGCTTCCCCCGTTGCAGGTGATAAGACATCCTCCGGAAACTGATTGTATCCAAATGCGTGATAAATGCCGGGGCGCCTACTACCAGCGGTACGGCTGAGTGATGGATTCCGGAGTTACAGCTGTTATCATCCTTTTATTGGCCAGAACTGAATGGCGCGATATTTAGCAATAATGAATACATGTATTAAAAGGGTTACATCAATGCATAAGCGACTCAACTATCTTGGTGCACTGACGGTGTTCGCAATTTTTATTGCATCATCAAGCACTTTAGCTGCGGACGCGGCAGCACAGAGCAGTAAGGCATCAACCGGACCTTATGGCGTTGGCGTAACGCCTGCCGTTTATCTCGTGAACTTTATGCTCATGTACATTGCGAGCCCCGACACAGCCGCCAAAATGCCAGCATTCAGGGCGCCTGTGCCGGTATCGCTCGCCGACTGTCTTCATCAAAACCCCCAAGGCTGCCCGTATTCTGACTTCGCAACTTCATTCGACGATCAGCCTTTCAGGGATATAGCCGTTCAAGGCAAAACTTGCGCCTTGCCAACAGAATGCAGGACGAGCTTTAAATACGAAAGACTGGCCCCGCGTGTGGTCAAACACGCCAGGCAGATCAACAAAGCCCTGGGAATGCGGCGGGCTAATTGGATCGCACAAAAAGTCGGTATCGACAAGAGTATGATCCTGACCGATGAGCAATGGGAATGCACAAGAGGTGTGCCGCCGTGGCCTGCGGATGCGGATAAGAAGATCATCAGTGTCTGCGTGAATAATCTCACCAATTCGAACGGGAACACCAATATTCCGCTGTCGAGTCATGGTTTGGCCATCACCAGGGCGGATTTCGAAAGCGGGGTCAGCGGTCCCGATCTTCAGCGGGGGGGCGATGTCCAAAGCCTTTGTGCCCCTGAAGCTCCCTGCCTCGTGTTTAATGATCTGTTTGGCGGACCGTTGGAGCGAATCGCACTCGCCTGTGGTTGGGAGGACAAGCTGATCAGCCTGTTCGAGTTGAAGTCGTTTCAGCGAGTTATTGCCGATGGAAGCGCTTGTCAGGAGTTTAGTGGCACACCGACCAATGAGTGCCTGGTGGAGCCTGTCTGCCCATAGTCCCGGTATTGACGCCGAGCGGGATATTCGCGGTTTTTCGGTGAAGTTCTACACCGAAGAGGGTAACTGGGACATGGTGGGCAACAACACGCCGGTCTTCTTCATGAAAGACCCACTACATTCCCTGATCTCAACCATGCGGAGAAACGTGATCCGCGCACCAATATGCGCAGTGCACAAAACAATTGGGATTTCTGGACATTGTTGCCTGAAGCCTTGCACCAGGTAACAGTCCTGATGAGCGACAGAGGTCTCCCCTGAACCGATCGGCATATGCATGGGTTCGGTAGCCATACGTTCAGCTTTATCAATGCTGCCAATGAGCGTTTCTGGGTAAAGTTTCACTCGGAGTCCCAGCAAGGCATCGAAAATCTAACTGATGAAGAAGCGACTGAATCGGTCTGAGTTGGCGGGCATTTCCGGCCTGTTTGGGGAAGCCCACACCTTGATTGTTAAAGGTTGATGGGCGTCTGCCCTCAGGATGGGTGCGTTTGCTGAGTAGGTGGGCGACTGTCAGACATCAACTGGTCCAATATTTCCTGGGCCTGCTCCGGCGCGTCGAGGTCGCGGACCTCTATCATCTCGCAACCGTCACGAACCATTTCGCCTATCGAGCTGGGGTAGTGTCGGCAATCCTCGGGGCGGTCCTGATAAATCCGGCAGGCGTATTTATCAGTACTGCTGGTTGCGTCAGCAGGCAGCAGTTCCAGCCACGGGCAACGTGTGAGTTGTTGGCCGGTGTCCGGATCCATCCAGATTTTCCCATCCACCACATATTCTGCGATTTCAGGATTGAAGGTTTCCCAGGCGGCAACTTCATCAGCGCTGGCGGATAAACCGCCATCACTATAGAGAAGACAGCACTTTCCGCACTGCGTACATTCTTTCATCGCGGTGATTTTCGCTGGAGTGCGAGTGGAATCCCAGGTTTAACTCGCCCGGCGATTACCACCACCTGAGTGGGCTCTTGCCCCTCCAGACCGGTTGCCGCCTCCGGGTCTGCCACCGGCAGAGGGGGCGCGTTGTCTGCCTCGGCCATTGCCTGCACGGCCGCCCCTGTCGCCAGAATTATTACGGCCATTGCGTCCATTCTGGATAGGTTCTGCTTTGATAAGGGGATTGACGTCATAGCCCGGCAGGTTAACCTTTTCGATGTCCGAACCAAGCAGTTTCTCGATATCCCTGAGCAGCTTGAGTTCGTCGACACATACCAGCGAGATGGCGTTACCTTGCTGTCCTGCACGTGCTGTGCGCCCGATGCGGTGCACATAATCTTCGGCGACATTAGGTAGCTCGAAATTAACCACGTGGGGCAGTTTTTCGATGTCAATACCGCGGGCAGCGATGTCGGTCGCGACCAGTACCCTGACACGGCCGGCTTTGAAGTCTGCCAGGGCCTTGGTTCTGGCGCCCTGTGACTTGTTGCCGTGGATCGCGGCAGCGGTGATACCATCTGTTCCAAGCTGCTCAGCCAGTTTGTTGGCCACGTGCTTTGTTCTGGTAAAAACCAGAACCTGCTGCCAGTCCTCTTCACCGATTTTGTGAGATAGCAGTTCGCGTTTACGTTTCTTGTCGACGGGATAGACTATCTGGCTTACCAATTCGACTGCGGAATTTTGCGGCGTCACCTGTATTTCCGATGGCTGACGCAAAAACTCCGCAGCCAGTGATTTGATTTCCTGAGAGAATGTGGCCGAAAATAACAAGGTCTGGCGTTGCTTGGGAATTACAGCCAGTATCTTGCGGATATCCCTGATGAACCCCATATCCAGCATCCGATCCGCTTCGTCCAGAATCAGTATTTCTACCTCGGCCAGGTTGATGCTGCGCTGTTGCACGTGGTCGAGCAGGCGGCCCGGCGTGGCGACTACAATGTCTACACCTTTAATAAGTTTCTGTTTCTGCGGATTAATACTGACGCCCCCGAAAATCACAGCCGACCGGAACGGCAGGTAGCGTCCATAATCGCGCACGCTTTCATGAACCTGGGCTGCAAGCTCACGGGTAGGAGTAAGTACCAATACCCGGGGGAGGCGTTTCCGGCCTTCGCTGTGGGTCTGTTGTAGCCGCTGAAGAACCGGCAGGGTGAATCCCGCCGTTTTACCTGTACCTGTCTGGGCACCGGCTAATACGTCTTTGCCCTCCAGTATCAGAGGGATGGCTTGTTGCTGGATTGGGGTCGCTTCTTCGTAACCCTGTTTTTCGACAGCACTTAGCAATTCGGCTGTGAGGCCAAGATCTTTAAATAACATTTGTGTTTTTGCTCCTGATTCTCTCTAAGAGAGCGCCTGACCAGAACGCGTTATAGCAATGTGTGCTCGCGATTGGTTCGATCCAGGACTGGAATATATGATGCGATCAACACTCACTGAATGTGAGCATGAGGTAAGGTGCAGACCGAAGTGCACCGATGCGGGGCGCACTATACCAGAGAATGACCCGAGATAGGGCTTTAAATAGTGCAGATAAATTACGTCGCCCGCAGCACTGCCTTCATTCCAGGGCGAATGTCGTTATTGCCAATCTGCTGATATTATTGACGAGGTACTGAATTGCCCACCACAACAGGGAGATATAACGATGAGGCCAGCAGGTAGGGCGGAGCTCGATTCGCTGTACTTTGACTACCCAGAATACGAATGGGAACGCCCCTGTGAGCTCGACGGCAAGACGCCTCTGCACCCGGTAGTGATCGCGGGTGCCGGGCCTGTAGGCCTGACGGCTGCGGTTGCGCTGGCCCGCAGAGGCATCGCTTCGGTGCTACTCGAGAAGAAAAATACGCTCAATGACGGCAGTCGGGCAATTTGCGTCTCAAGATACAGCTATGAAACTCTGCAACAGTTGGGCCTGCATGAGCCATTTGTCGCGAAGGGACTGGGCTGGACCCACGGGCAGTGTTACTACCGGGGTGAGACGGTTCACCGATTTGAGATGCCGCACTCCGAGCAGGAACGTTTTCTGCCCATGTACAATATTCAACAGCAATATATCGAGCAATTTCTGATGGACAAGGCGTCCGAATATCCCGATCTGATCGATTTGCGCTGGCAAAGTGAAGTGACAGGACTGCAAAGTAGCGACCAGGGAGTTGAGCTTAACGTGCGCTGCCCTGGCGGTGAGTATTCACTGCGGGCCCAGTACCTGCTTGCCGCGGATGGCGGCAAGAGTCCAACACGAAAAATGCTCGACTTGCGCTTGAACGGCGAGAATCTGCCGGGCAACTACGTGATCGCGGATATTCGCATGGAGCATGACTTTCCCACAGAGCGGCGCTCCTTTTTTGAATCTGCAGCAAATCCCAACGCCACGATTCTGGTACACAAGGAGCCAGACAACATCTGGCGAATAGACTGGCAGATTCTGGATTCCGAGGATCCGGATGCCGCCATTGAAGAGGGGACCATAAGGCAGCGGGTGCAGGCGATTCTTGCGATGATCGGGCATGACGGGCCCTGGGAACTGGAGTGGTGGAGCATGTACACGGCCAATACGCTTTGTTTGGATGATTACAGGCACGGTCGGGTATTGTTTATCGGTGATGCCGCGCACATTGTCCCCATTTTTGGTGTGAGAGGCTTGAACAATGGTTTCGCCGATGCGGTCAACGTCGCCTGGAAGCTCGCCTATGTGCTTGATGGAGGCGCTGATGAAAAGCTGCTCGATAGCTATACACAGGAAAGACGCGGCGCCACTTTGGACGTATTTCTCAATGCAGGTAAGAGCTCGCGCTTTATGACGCCGCCAAGCCGAGGTTATGCACTTATGCGAAAGGCGGTTCTGGAGCTGTCTCTGAGCGAAGAGTTCACGCGACCCTTTGCCGACCCAAGGCAGGTACTTCCCTACACCTATAAAGAGAGTCCCCTTACCATCGAGCATGCCCAGGAACAGGCATTTGCGGGTGGTTGTCCCGCTGGCTCCGCCGCAATAAATCGCCGACTCTCCACTGGTGACTTTTTGTTGGACCACCTTGGTTCAGGTTTTACCGGTTTGTATTTTACCACGCAGGATGCTGTTCCCGATGCGGTACTGGATCTGTTTAGCGAACTGGGCGCGAGTGACACACACTTTAAACCGGTGGTCGTATCCCGCAATGAACTGCCCCAGGGCGGGTACGAATTCCTCCTGGATGCACAAAACAGCATTTTCAGCGGCTATGCCGCACAGGATGACACATTTTATCTACTGCGCCCCGATCGTCATATCGCTGCGCGATGGTGTACTACTGAGTCCAGGCAAGTAACACGCGCGCTGCGAATCGCATTGGGAGAAATCAAGTGAAGGCTAGAACTTTGGATTTTCAGGGTATGGAAATAGTTTACGAATTACTGGCGAACACCATCGACGAAGTTGGCAAAGACAAGGAGGCCCTGTTCCTGAGCAAACTTTGTCTGATGCTGGCGCACGAGATTCCCGACATTTCAAAAATAGAGGCCGCGGTCGCCGTGGCCAGGCAGATAGAGCAGGGCACAATGTGACAGATCTCGGGCCTCACCACGTAGAACTGCGATCGTGGACTGCGCCGGCACCCTTCGAAAAACTGTTGAATATGGAAATCCTGCTGGCAGAAAATGGTGCAGCACATCTGTCCATGCCGTTCCACTACGACTACTGCCAGGGCGCCGGCCTCATGCACGGCGGGGCAATACTGTCATTGGCCGATACAGCACTCGCCATGGCAGTGAAAACCATTCTTCCAGTGGGCACACACTTTGGCACAATCGCCATTAGTGCGGACTACAAGGCCCCGGTACTCTGTGGAATAATTGACGCACGCGCAGATATACTTTCCTGTCAGGCTTCGATTATCGAAGGGGGCGCCCGCGTTGCTGATCATGCCGGAAAGTGCGTTGCGGAATTTCGTGCAACGTTCAAAATAGCCCGATCAGAAAACCTGGACCATCTTGTTTTCAACCCAGAAGATAGATGCTGACAAGCGACTCCCCGCTTGGAGGTCCGAGGGCGCTTCATCTCTAGCGCACACTAATTGCCTTGCCTCCCCAGGGGGTTACAGTATCGCCAAAAGCGGCCTGAAAACTCGCCGGCAACTCCTCGGTCATATCCAGCGTCGCAGCCAGACGGCCCATGCCAACATAGAGGGCCAGGTGTAAAAGAAATTCCATCGTTTGCGCTTCGTCTAAATGCTCACGCAGTTTCACCGGCGGTCATGGCCACCAAATCCTTGTCCCAATCCTCTACAGGCATTTTGCTAATACGGCTCATAAGTCGATTCTCCCAGTTGCGTGAACTCTGTGCCTAGCATATACCATTGCCGGTACTGCCTCTGCTGATCTGTTTATATGACCGTTACTAGAGCACTCTTCGAGTGTTGCTGCTAGACTGCTGGAAAATGGCCAAAACGAGTGACGATATATGGATTTCGGAATTGCACTAGCTACTACCACCGACTCCTGGCGCTGGGTAAAACGCGCAGAAGAGTTGGGTTTCAGCCACGCCTGGTTTTATGACACGCAACTACTCAATCCCGACGTGTTTATCGGCATGACACAGGCTGCCATGAATACAGATAAAATTCGTCTTGGCACTGGCGTACTCATTCCCAGCAATCGTATAGAACCGGTAGCAGCCAACGCCTACGCCAGCCTGAACAAAATTGCCCCCGGGCGGATTGATTTTGGCGTGGGTACAGGTTTCACAGGGCGTCGTACCATGGGGCTTGGTGCCATCACCCTGAGTCGCTTCGAGACCTATATTGAACGGGTACAGGCATTACTGCGCGGCGAGACCATCACCTGGGATTTCGAGGGCAAGGAACGCGCGATCCGTTTTCTCAATCCGGATTACGGTCTGATTAATCTCACAGATGATATTCCCCTGCATATCTCCGGGTTCGGCCCGAAGAGTCGCGCGCTGGCAGCAAAATTCGGCGCTGGTTGGATTAACTTTACCGGTCAACCCGAGATGGCCATTGGTGATCTGCAAGGTATGCAGGAGAGCTGGGCGGATGCCGGCAACAGCAACGAACTGTATAGCAGCCTGTTTGTGCTGGGGTGTGTGCTGGAGGAAGGTGAGAGTATTTTCAGCGAACGTTCCCTGGCACAGGCCGGCCCATGGGCGACAGTGTTTTTACACAATCTGGTGGAGACTACACAACCCAATGAGATGAAGTCTCAGTTGCCCGCCGCCCTGAATACTGCGCTCGAAGCCTATCGCGAGACCTACCTCAGCTACCCTGAGGCTGAGCGGCACCTGTTCAATCACCGCGGCCACTTGATGAAGTTGCGCGAGGACGATGGCGCTGTGCTGAATGCTGAAGTCATGGCGGCCCTGTGTGGTTTTGCTGCTACAGAGCAACAACTTGTTACCCACATAAAATCGCTTGAGGCAGCCGGCTACTCCCAGTTTACTGTGCAACTCGTAGAAGGGCAGGAAGACGCACTGGAAGATTGGGCGCGGGTGATGAACAAGGTTTGAGATGAGGGGCCCGCAAGGGCTCCAATCTTACAGCAGTCGATTATGTTGGGCCTGTAGAGCACTGGCGATAGCGGGAGGATATCGTATACTTGTAGGCGGTTCGGCAATAATAAAACGAGGCTGACAATGAGCAATATCGACGAAATCCAGCAGGCAACCAGAAGTATCGATGCCCAATCTCTCGCCAGGGCAGTGGTCGCGGCAAAACGTGGCGACCGTGCCGGGCAACAACAGATAGCGGGGGCTCTTGCTTGGGTCGCCTACTCCTGTCCCGATGCCGCAACTGCCGTGTACGACAACATCACCAGCGCCTGGCTGGGCAGCGGTGACACTCCCACGATCCCCACCGGGTTGCCGGAAGCGCCAATAGAAGACAGTTTCTGGAAGGCGTTCTGGGGTGTGGTTGAAGGCCCGGAGGAGGGCTATGACGCGCTGACGATTACCGTCGCTGTCGCCGCACTGGCGAATGCCTTACATCCCGATTTTGAACAGATCGCAGAAAACCACGCCCGTCACCACCCGGGGGCGGCAATATCGGTGAACAGCCCGGTTCCCGGCCATACCGATATTGAGGCTCTGGCCCTGTGTCCCGATGGCAGCCTGGGGCGATCCCTGTACAATATGATTATAGAAAATGGCTATGACCCCGAGGTACTGGATCGGGAAGAGATCATGCTGTCAGCCTTACCGCATTCCCTGCACTACCTGAACGCACGCATACTGCAAATGCACGATGTATGGCACCTGGTGGCAGGTTATGAAACCACCTCCTCCAATGAGATAGCCATCTCAGCGTTTCAGCTGGCGCAGTTCGGCCATAACTACTCAGCCATGTTCCTGGCAGTGGGTATGGCTATGGCGGTTACCAAAGAGCCCAGAGGCTTTGCCATACTGATGCAGATCATCACCGAGGCGTGGCGCCACGGCCGTGAAGCGCCAGCGATGATGGACATCGAGTGGGAGAAGGAGTGGAACAACTCCCTGCCGGATATTCGCGCCACCCACAACATCCCCCTTTACCACAGCGTGTTTCCGACGGACCTGCTGGAATCGATTGAAAACCCCCCGTTCTGGAAGAAACTCTATCTGGGCCTCAAGCTGACCTTGTATCACCTGCGGTTGCGGCAATCCGCTGGCCGACCCTTAATGCAGTGATTAGTACGCGCTTACCCGGCTGCCTGCTACTGTTGCTGGTCTGTGTTCCCGTTTGGTCGGAACCGCAGACTGATCCTTCCGCGATTGTTGGCACCGCGCTGCAATCCCTCGACCAGGCAGACATTGACAACAACTGGTTTTTCACCATGGAGGTGGAACAGGACGGTGAAAACCTGCTGATTCGCAGCGATCCGCGTTTGGAGAAGTACGAAAAGCGGCAGCTGCTCACGGTGAATGGTAGTGTACCCGGCAAAGATCGACTGGACGAGTTTCGCGCGGCTGAGAAAAAGCGCATCGATGATATAGACCCGGGCAAAGAGGGCTACCGCTATCTTGTGGATACCGCCACGCTACAGCTAATCGAGGAAAGCGAGGGATACCAGACGCTGTCGTTCGTGCCGCGGCTGAAGGATCTGGAGGACTCTGGCGATAAAGTGCGCGGCAGTTTGCTGCTCGATACCAGTACCAACCAGATAGAAAAACTCGATATCTATAATACCGAAAATCTGTCCCCCGCCTTCTCTGTGAGCCTGACAACCTTGCGCCTGACTTTTTCCTTCCGGCAGGAGCAGGGCGCTATGCTGCTTGCTACGATGTATTCGCAATTGGAGGGCAAGGCCGGTTTTGTCAAAAGTTTTGCCAGCGAGGTGACCATCGATTTCAATGAGTATCAGCCGGCAGCAGACTGTTCTTCGCCTACCAGCCTTGCTGGCAGTTCACCCCTGTGTTGACCGGCGGCAAAGCTGGCGACGCCTGATTTGACGGCACACCCGAAGTCAACAAATCAAACATGGAGCCTATTAGGGAAGCTGTCTGAATGGATTGTGCACGGCTATTCGATGTCGTAGCGCACTACGACCGCAGGGCTGGCAACGGGGCCATCCAGCTGAATAGTTAGCAACCCGTCGTGTTGTTCTGTACCAACAATCTCTGCGCCTAGCACATCAATGCCGCGCCAGGGCACACCCGGGTCTTCGATGGTAAAGCTGGCCTCCACATCCCCGGCCACAATGGCATAGAGGGCCGTGTCGCTTTGAGTGTAGTGCAGGGCCCGCCCACGGCTGTTGTTAAAACGCTGCCAGGGACGGGTCTGGTAAATGGCCTCACCGTTAATGTCCATCCACCGCCCAAGGCCGAGCAAGGGTACTTGCTGAATGTCTGGAATCTGGCCGTAACTGTCCGGGCCGACGTTAATCAATACATTGCCGTTTTTGGCCACGGTATCCACCAGGTAGGTCACCAGTTCACCTGCAGACAACATGTCGGCACTGGTTTCACGGGCATTGAAGGCAAAAGACGCACCCAGTCCACGGGTGGACTCCCACTTATAGGGAGGGATGCCGGGCAGGCTATCGTATTCGGCGGTCTTGTATCCGATGCGGGACGGATCGTCTTCCAGCGGGTCGGCCTGGTTGGACAGACTCCAGCGGGCCAGAGCCTTGAACAGCCACGTCGCGCCGGGTATTTCGGCGATGTCACCCAGCACATCTACATTGGCCCAGCGGTCATTAACCGTTCCGGCGGGTACCTGGTCGAAATAATACTGGAACATCTCGCCCTGACGGCCCTTGGACGGATAGCCGATATCCGCCCACAAAATATCGGGCTTATAGCGGTCTATGAGCTCAATCATGTGGCCGTACACATAGTCGGCATAGGCCTCACTGGAGGGTGCGCTGCGCATAACGCCACCCACCCAGTCGTTATCGGTAACCAGCTCAAAACTCCAATCCAGGCCGGTGGAGTAGTAGGTGCCAAAATACATGCCCCGGGCGCGTACCGCGGCGGCCAGTTCCCCCACCAGATCCCTGGGTGACCCCCAGTCCTCACGGTTCGGGTTGGCGACCCCACTGGGCCACAGGGTATAACCGTCGTGGTGCTTGGTGACCAGAACCACATATCGGGCACCGGCCTTCTGAAACAATTCGGCCCAGGCTTGCGGGTCCCAGCGTTCATTTATGCGCTGTTCGAAAGGGACTTTGAAGTCCGTGTAAGGTGTATCCCCGTACACTTGTTGGTGATGCTGTGCCGTTTCGCTACCCGGGTAGCTCATAGCATTGAGGTACCACTCCGCATAGGGTAATTCACGCGGTGGCGAATCCGACAGTAGTAACTCCACCAGTTCACCCGGCTGCAATGCCCCGCCGGGTGCAAAGGCCGGCACCGATGCCGGACCCCAGTGAATGAACACGCCAAACTTGGCGTCGTCAAACCACTGCGGCGTGTCTCGCGAGCGCGCCAACACATCCTCCGGGACGGGGTCGGCGCAGGCGGCCAACAACAGGAAGCTTGCAAGCAGTAGAACGTTGCCACGGTTACTAGTGGTCCGGCCAATTTGCATAGGGGTACTCTCTCTATAAATCACGCTTTGCGGCTGCGCAAATCACCAGTCATAACGCAACTCGATGCCGGCTGTGCGGCGCGCATATTTGGATTTAAACTGCATGTAACCGTGGGGGATCAGTACATCGGAATGCGCGAAAATCAGGCTGCTGAAATCCTCATCGAGTGCATTCTTAACGAATACTGAAAGACTGTAACCGCCCTCGCGCTCCAGCGCCGCCAGGCTCAGGTCAACAATGGTATAAGCTTTCTGGATGTTGTTGGGGTCCTGGGAGTTCTGATACAGCACATCATCCTGCCAGCGCACATTGCCTACTGCCAACAGGTCAAAGGGCAAGCCGGGTAAGGACTGCCTGTAATTAGTAGAGAAGGTCAGCTTCCATTTCGGTGTGTAGGGCAGGTCTCCGCCGGACAGATCTTGTGAGCCCCCCGGGCATTCGCCGCGAAATATCTGCCCTTGGCTGCAGTTACCGGCCTCGAAATCATCGATCCTGCCATCGGTGTAGGCGAGGCCACCGGATATATTCCAGTTGTCGTTCACGCGCCCGATGAGATCCAGCTCAACCCCTCGAGTAGAGACGTCACCGGCATTCTGTAACAAAAATTCCGCAGGGAGCTCATCATCGGGATTTTCATCGATGAGTGCCTGGGCCTGAAAGTTCTTATACTCCGCGTAGTACAGTGCCACGTTGAGGATAAGGCGATCGTCCAACCAGGCGCTCTTCAGGCCCAGCTCGTAGGAATCACTTTCTTCCGGTTCGATGGGGTCGGTAACTACCGACACCTCCACATCGAAGGCCGGGCCCTTGTACCCGCTTACATAGGAGGCATACAGCATGGCCGAGTCGTTCACATCCCACTCCACGGCGATCTTCGGTGAGAAGTTGTCCTTGGACACGTCATCACCGCGGGGTGCGTGTGGCAGTGGGAATACAAGGCCGTCACCACCGATTCGTTCGGCCTCGAAATCCAGTTCGTCGCGGGTATAACGCCCGCCAAGGACACCTCTCAAGTCATCCTTGATGTTGTAGGTCATCTCCCCATACAGCGCCATATTCTCGCTGTCGACTTTGACCCTGGAGTCCGAAACGACGGGCGGGAGTATCGGCACAAACAACTCGTGAGATGCCACGGTGCGAGTCTTGTTGTCCTGCGTGAAGTAGAACGCACCCAGCACAAAGTGGCCCCAATCTGCAGTGTTTGAGCTCAGGCGCAACTCCTGGGAAAACTGGTCGACTTCCGTGTGCGGCGGGGAGTCGAGCATCAGGGTCAGCGGGTTGGTGGGGCGATTATCAACGTCTACCGTCTGGGTGTTCTCCCAGTTGCGATACGCGGTTATGGAGGTTACCTCATAAGCGCCCAGCGCCTTGTTCATGGTGAGCGAATTACCCCAGGCGGTGACTTCGTCGCGGGTCTTTTGATTGTTATTGGCGTCAAAATTGTCGTCCGAAGGCACTACCGGCTGCAGTTCCTCCAGCAATGCTTCGCGTTGGTCTGACTCCAGCACCGCACGCACGGTCAGTGCGTTGCACTTGCAGTCGCTGTCGTAGTAATCAGCGCTCCACATCAAATCGAAGTCATCGCGTGGCTGCCAGCTGAGCTTGCCGCGCAGGCTTGTGCTCTCGCCTCCATTCAAACGGGAGCCGTCATACACATTGGTGGCATAGCCATCGTCATCGATCCACATGCCGGTGAGGCGCATGCCCACGGTATCCCCAAGCGGCCCGGAAATGGTCGCACCCAGCCGATATTCGTCCTTTTCAATCGCCGTCGCGGAAAGCGTGCCAGCCCACTCCGGGGTGGGGTCACGGGTAATAATGTGTATCACGCCGCCGGAGGCGTTCTTGCCGTAAAGTGTTCCCTGGGGGCCGCGCAGGACTTCAACTCGCTGCACATCCAGCATGGAGCTGAATGCCATGCCCGAGCGGCTCAGTACCACGCCGTCAATCATGGTGGACACACTGGGCTCAGCGCCAGCACTGAATGCCTGGGTGCCAATGCCGCGAATGTTGAAGGAGGAATCACTGGCGGTAGCCCCGGTCTGGGCATTGAGGCTGGCTATCATCTGCGTCAACTCTGCCGCGTTGACCAGGTGCGCCTCGGCGATCGCTGTGCCGCTCAGCAGCGACACGGCCACAGGTACATCCTGCAGACTGGCCTCGCGGCGGGTGGCGGTAACCACCAACTCTTCCAATACTCCGACACTGTTTGCGCTCGTTGCCGGACTCAGTGTCAGGCCGCAGGGAACCAACAGTGCAAGCACCAGGGAAGTCCGTCGAAAATGCCGGGTATCGGTCATTGCTTAGGTTCTCTTTTCGTTATTTTTATATAGTGCCGGCGCCACCTGCTGGGGCGCCTTTGGGGACCCGTTAGAATCCCGTCATCATCTGTCTGCCAACGAGCTCACTCACTTGACCCTGCATCGATTGTACAACGACTTAACTCGTTGGCAACCCGGATGGTGCCTCATCGGCAACGGGCACAGCATAGCCGTTACCGTTAACTCGCGCGAGAGCCATGACCTTGCAGGGCATTTCGCCAACCGCCCAGCGCACCAGTTTGCTCTTCAATTTCTCGTTTGGCCTGAACAAAAACCGCTCGGCAATACTGCCGTGCCAGGTGCCGGTCATCTTGCGCGCCCAGTCCGGCATCATCGCCATGGAGCCGTGTAAACCCAGCCATGATTCAAGGCGCTGCCGCCGCGTTGTTTCCACATCGCCACTGGTACCCAGAAGAAAGTCCGCAAACTGTCGAGTCTGATCGTTATAGGCCATCAGCGGGCGGCTGCGCTCTACATAGTCCTCCAATTCTGTAACAGTTTCTGGCACCCACTCAGCCCCGCCCATGCGGCCAATCACCGCCTGCTCTTTAAGATACTGATCTTTTTCTTGCCGGCTCAAGGGTCGGCGGTAGCGGTCATACGCCATCATGATGGCCCAGGGAATACAGGTATGTACCCAGGCAAGCAATTCCGGGTCGAGCGCGCGATAGGCAAGGCCATCATCCCGAGTCCCTTTTACGAACCCGTGTATGCGCTTGACCTGCTCAATCACACCGGTAGCGGCCTGAGTATTGCCGAAGGTTGTGCGCAGAACATAGCCCAGTGTATTGCGGGAGCGGGTATAGGGGTCAGTTCGATAGGACGACTGGGTGAATACCCCATGCATGACAGAGGGGTGCAGTACTTCCATAAGAATGGCTGCCACTCCAGCCCCGCCGACGCTGGCAAGGTCCCCGTTGATTTCCCAGGACATACTGTCCGGGCCACCGGACAGCCCCAGGTCACCAGCGGGCCCCCCGTACATGGCCTCCTCGTCGTGGCGGCCCCCCATGAGTTCGAGCTGGGCGATAATGTCGGCTCGGATACGGTTCATTGTGCTCACTCCTGAATGCAGACTTCCACAGTCTGGCCCACCCCGTGACAACTGTCAATTTACGGTCGCCATCCGTTTTGTCAGCTTGATAACTGCCTAGCGAGGAACCAAACCGTCAAAAATAACACTCACAGCACTGTCAACCTGGGCCCTGATTGTCCGTGGGTTGTACCCCTTTGCGCCGCGGGTAAGGCGTTTGGTCAGGGCGGGGAGGGCAAAGATTCCGCCCACGCCGTGGGTCATCAGAAAATAGATCAGGGTCACTGAAACAGGGGCGATTTTGCCCTCATCGCTGAGCCGCATCAGCCAGGCATCTCCGAAGTCGCGCACAGGCTGGATATAGGTGTCAAACAGATAGTCCAGGCGCGGGCCTGGCTGGCTGGCCTCCTGGTTGATAATTTGCAGCAGTGACGGGTGCAACGCGTTCACTTCAATAAAGTAGCCAATAAGCCCTTTCAGCACTACCAGTTCATCGTCGCCGAGGGTCTGCGCCGCGCGCTCCAGGTCGTCCTCCAGACGGCCAAAGCCGTAGTCTACAGCCGCATACCAGAGTTTCTCTTTTGACCCGAAACGCTGGGGAATGAGGTTGTGACTCACTTTCAGGCGACGGGCAATTTCACGTACCGATGTGCCGTCATAGCCATTTTCACCAAACCCCTGCAACACCGCATCCAGCAACACATCATCTGCCACGACAGCGCGCTGCGTCGGCCGCCCCCTTGCTCTGGTCACCATCTGCTTTCACCTCCCCGTTGGCCCTGAAAACGGATTTCCAAGCCTATCTTCAGCCGGAATAATGCAGTGTAGAGTCCCTGATCACGCGCTGACAAGCTAAACCGACGCAGTGCGTCTAAATTGACAGCTGTCATATTGTTAGCCAGACTGAACCATCGGAGCCGGAGACGAAGGGACAGACTTATACACGATCTGGTGATTCAAGGCGGAATGGTTATCGATGGCACGGGCGCACCGGCGCGGCGGGCAGACGTGGCAATTGACGCCGGCATTATCACAGCCGTGGGCAACGACCTTGCCGTTGCGGTTGAAACGATTGACGCCGGAGGACTGCTGGTCACCCCGGGGTGGGTCGATATTCACTCGCATTATGATGGCCAGGCCACATGGGATGAGCAGCTGTCACCTGCGCCCTGGAACGGCGTCACCACCGTCGTTATGGGTAACTGCGGGGTGGGCTTTGCACCGGTGCACGCCGATCAACACGATTTCCTTATCCAGTTGATGGAGGGGGTCGAAGATATTCCCGGCAGCGCCCTGGCGGCAGGCGCACTCGGGTTCTCTACCTCGCGCACCGTTCTCCACCGTGCCAAAAATGGCGAACTGGTGCCGGGTACTAACGCTTCCAGCGATGAAGTACTGGGCATTGGCCGGGTGTTGGGGGAGGTTGGCCATGGCGTTTTTCAGGTGGCGGGTGATTATGTGCCGGAAGACAAGGAGCTGGCCTGGATGAAACAACTGAGCCGGGAAACCGGCCGGCGCGTGTTATTCAGTGTGGTGCAAAGTGCGGACGACCCCGAGCGATGGCGTCGCCTGCTGCGCGCTGCGGAGCTGGACGCGGATGAGGGCGGGCAGCTGACACCGCAATCGCGCCTCGCCCGGTAGGCCTGTTACTGGGTTTTGAAAGCAGTGTGCACCCGTTTATCCTGCATCCGAACTACTGGCCCCTGCAGGCGCTGTCTTTGGCCGAGCGACGAGCAGCCCTTGCCACACCCGAGGTGCGCGGGTCTATCCTGTCAAAACCGCCCAACTACAGCCAGCTTGACGGCGTGGGTGCCAGTATTCCCACCTTTCTGCTGACCCACTGGGCCCGCGATCGCAAGCGGGGTGCACGCATTCCGATCGAGGAGTTGGTGGAGAACCAAACCCGGCGCACGGCGCAGTGCTATGGCTTGTTTGACCGTGGTGTTATCGCGCCCGGCCTGAAGGCCGACATCAATATCATCGACTTTGACGCGCTGCATATTCACGCTCCGCGCCTGGTCTACGACCTGCCGGCTGAGGGCAAACGTTTTGTCCAGGACATCACCGGCTATCACAGTACGATTTGCAGTGGCCAGGTGATTTACCGACATGGCGAAGCCACCGGCAAGTTGCCGGGCAAACTGATTCGCGGCCCTCAAGCAGCACCACAAGCTGCGGCCTCCATAGGCACCTGAATGGCAACTCAAGTGGATTTGCAAAGTATTGTACTGCCTGGCCGCGCCGACGATCCGGGTTTTCACCTCGCTACCTGGCAGGCAGGTGAGGGGGAGATCGAGCGACAGTACGTGGCGTGGTTTCAGCAACCGGGTATTGCCGAAGCGTGCATGGACCAGCAGGTGGAGGCCATCGTGTCGAAAATCCTGCGCACCGCCCCATGTACGGGCTTTCGGGGCGGTATCAACTGGTACCGTAACATAGACCATAACGCGCTGGCCCATCCGACTGTGGGGGGTTGCCCCGCTGGATATACCCTGCCTGATGTTGATGGCCGACCGCGACCCGGCTCTGCGGCCTGAGTTTGCGGCCGATATGCCAGAGTGATGCAGCAACCTGGAAATGCATCTTATTCAAAATGCCGGGCACTGGGTTCAGCGTGAGCAGCCCGCTGTGTTCAACCAACATCTTATTGCCTGGCTGCGACGCCACTTTCTCGGGAAGCGATAACGAGGACTTGAGTGCCGGGACGTGCGTTCAGAGCCCACGCCGTTGTCCTTCGCTGCATCCTGAATAGCAGAGAGCCGTTGGGTGAAACTGGTGAAATCGACTCGTGACCGGCGAAAACTATTTTGCTGAAAAAACTATCAATTCTACTAGCAGTTCCATCTCTTGTTTGCCTCCTGACGGCCTGCGGTAGTGACAATGACAGCGGAGTCCCCAATGTCGAGTTGGCGGATAATGTTCTTATTTTCACTGATCAGGAAATCCCCAATTTCTTCTTCGAGAATGCGATGGTAGTTACTGTCGGGAAATCTTGGGGCAGCATGCACGACGACAGGCTGCCGCATGGCGACCCTGGGGCGACAATGACTCCCCTCCAGCTAATCTGCCAATAAGCCGTGCCATTTGCATGGCGGGGCGTGGCTTGTTAAGGTGCTATAGCGAGAATCGTTCAACCCCTTTTGCATTCCGATACCCCACACCCGTATCATCAGGCTCTCGAGCAGGCATATCACAGCAATTCAGTACGCGGAAAACTGCGCTAGAAAAACTCTGTTCGTGCTGCTGCAGGCAGTGTGTCTGTGCCTGCCATCGGCACTGCCAGCGCAAGCTGCGCAGCCAAACCTGAACGAACTGGAAACGGAAGTGGCGTCGCTGACGCAGCAGCTGGCCGAGGCCACTGCGCGGTTAGCGGAAGCGCGCGGCAGGGCGGATGCCGCTGAGCAAGAGCTGGCAGATACACGGGCTATAGAGGGCAAGGGCATTACCTTTGGGCCGCTCACCATAGGCGGCGCGATGCGGGTCAACTATATTTACGGAGACTACGACAAGGTCGGAAATGCGCCCCAGCGTGGGGGCAACGGCGGCAACGCCGAGCTCGATACCTTTCGTATCAATGCAGCTCTCAAGTACCGGCAGTGGATCGGCCAACTGGAGTACCGGTGGTACGATAGTTACAATTTTATGCATACCGGCTGGCTGGGGTATGCCTTCGACGAATCCAGTCAAATTCAGGTTGGGGTAACACGCGTGCCTTTTGGGCCCGGTCCCTATGGAATCTCTCAGAGTTGGTTTTTCGATCAACATTACTATGTAGGTCTGGCTGATGATCCGGATCTGGGCGTCAAATATCTCACGCAGTGGGGCGATTGGGAGCTGGCGATCGCCTATTTTGTCAGCAGTGAAGCCAACGGGAATGGCGCCAGTGGAGACAGTGCTCGCTACGGTTACGATGCGGTGAAGTGGAAGTTCGCCCTGGAGTCCAATGGGGATGTTGTCGAAGCACCGGCGAACGGCTATGAGGAGCGCAACCAGTTCAACCTGCGGGCGATCTACCAGCTTGAAGATGGGCCAGTTCCCACGGACGTGGGCTTCTCTATGGAGTGGGGTGAGCTTGATGGCAAGCGCGCCGAGGATGGCCACCACTGGGCGTTGTCTGGGCACATGGTTAACACGCTTGGTGATTTCACCCTGGCCACCCAGCTCACCCGCTACGAGTACGACGTTGATGATAACAATCTGGCGGGGGCGCAGCTCATACCACTGGGTGCCTATGACTTCGCCTGGCCAGCGGCGACACGTGGCTGGCTACCCGCGGTTTCCCTGAGCTATCGCATCGACACACCGGGCATTCCCTGGCTGAGCTACATAATGCCTTACCTTGAATACAGCAGTATCGTTAAGGATGACAGTCAGTTTCACAATAGCGAGCTGTTCATTCTCGGCTCCGCCTGGGCCAGTGGCGGTTGGTATATCTACAGTGACCTGGCCTATTCAAATGGCAACCTGTTTATTGGTGACACGGACGACAATTACTCGAATGTCTACCAGGGCGTTGGCGACTTTGGTGCCGATGGCAATAACAAATGGAATTACCGATTCAACCTCAACCTGGGGTACTACTATTAGCGGGTACAGTAAATGACTCACCTGACAGATGAGACCACGGCGCGTGAGCATCTGGCGCTGGCCAGAAAATTCAAGCAAGTAGAACGCGAAGCGCGGGAAAAAGCCGTGCGTAATCGCGACCGGATCGCAGGGTTGCAGATCGAACCCACCGCCTCAGTGGAGAACGATGCTGATGAACGCGAGCCTGGAGATACCAATTGGTCCGGCTATGGCTTTGATGTCCACCCACACGTAACCCTGATCTCTGTGGCCATCCTGATGGTCTTCATTCTCTTGACCCTGATGTTCAAGGACGACGCCAGTGATTTATTCAAGGCAGGATTGGCATTTATCACCAACACGGCAGGCTGGTTCCTGATTCTGGTTACCAACATATTCATTATTGCCGCCGCGTATTTTGCCATGGGAAAATTTGGGGATATTCGCATAGGTGGAAAGGACGCTTTGCCCGAGTTCAGCACACTGGCGTGGTATGCGATGCTGCTGAGTGCGGGTATGGGCATTGGTCTGATGTTCTGGAGCGTAGGCGAGCCGATGTTTCACTTCATCGCCCCCTCGCCGATGTTTGGCGATATCGAGGCCATGACTCCCGAGGCAGCACAAGCGGCGATGGGAGTAACCTACTTCCACTGGGGCCTGCACCCTTGGGCTATTTACGCTATCGTCGGGCTAGGGCTGGCATTTTTTGCCTATAATCGCGGCCTGCCATTAACCATACGCTCGATTTTTTATCCGCTACTGGGTGACAGGATTTACGGGTTCTGGGGCAATCTTATCGATGTGCTGGCTGTGCTGGCCACGCTTGTTGGGCTCGCCACCTCGCTAGGTCTGGGGGTGAAACAAATCAACGCAGGTCTCTTTTTTCTGTTCGATATGCCCATTAGCACCGTTAGCCAGGTGACGCTGATCGCGATTATTACGGGGATAGCGACCCTCTCGGTTATGGCCGGCCTGGACAGTGGGGTGAAGTTTCTCAGCCAGGTCAACATGGGGTTGGCGGCGTTGTTCATGCTGTTTCTGCTGATAGTTGGTCCCACTATTTATATCCTCGGGGGTTTTACCCAGAACCTGGGCTACTATTTCACCATTCTTCCCGAGTTAAGCTTGTGGACAGAGACTTTTCGTGGCACCAACTGGCAGGCTTCCTGGACTGTATTTTATTGGGCGTGGTGGATATCCTGGTCCCCTTTTGTGGGTATGTTCATCGCCCGTATTTCAAAGGGGCGTAGCGTGAGGGAATTTCTCTTTGGGGTGATTGTGATCCCGACCTTGTTATCCTTTGTCTGGATGTCTGTATTCGGTGGCGCCGCCCTGTATGTGCAGTCAGCCGGGATCACCGACGTGGCTGCAGCGGTCAACGAAGACGTGGCCACCGCCATGTTCGTCATGCTCTCCAGCTTTCCCTTTGCCGGGGTATTGTCCTTGGTGGCGGTAGTGCTGGTTACGATCTTCTTTGTAACTTCCTCTGATTCCGGGTCGTTGGTAGTCGATCATCTCACCTCCGGAGGAAAGTTGAACTCACCCACGCCCCAGCGCGTATTCTGGGCATTAATGGAAGGGTTGGTTGCTGCCGTACTGTTGGTAGGTGGCGGTCTTGCGACCTTGCAGGCGGCTTCTGTCAGCACCGGTCTGGTGTTCGCAGCGGTGTTACTGGTTGGAGTGTATGCCCTGTATGTCGGCTTGTCGCAGGAGCTTTACGTGGAGACCGCGGTAGAAAAAGCGCTGAAAAATGCCCACGAAGAGCACGTTCTGCAGGAGGCCGTAACTTCGGCGGTGCAGGAAGGCAGCTGATACGCGCAGTTTAACCGTACCCCTCTAATTTAGGGGTACCGGCCAGTTAGAGCGTGGTTATTTGTAGAAGCAGATGTGAAGCGATTTACGCCTTGGCAGCCAGGGCGGTGATGTTCGAGGTCTCCTGCGGATTCTCGCCACCTATATCTAACAATAAACCGGGTTGGCCTTTGCATGCGGCTATCAGGATATTCTTGTTTTGAGAAAGCAGTAGCCCAATATTTTCTGCATCCTTTTCGCTGATTCCCTCGATTTGCTTTTCGAGAAGCAAACTAAAGTTTTCTGCCAGCTCCAGCATTTTGTCGTGGGCATCAGCATCTTTTTTGGTATCAAACATCGCGTCGTCTCGATCACATTTCCACATTGCTATAACGGCCACAGGTCACCTCAGGTGCGGGTTATTCATTTTCATAAACTGTATATATGTACAGCTAATATGGCAAGTGATTTCTTGCGGGATGAACCACTGCTGAGTAGGGCAGAGTTGATTCCCGGTAGTGAATTACTGCCTCACCCTGCACGGATCAATGTTTCAGCTTGAGGCCGGGGAGCGCCGGCGTACCTGCAGGTAGAGGCCACAGGCGTTGCCGGCGATAATCAGCGCGGCGCCCAACAGCAGCCACAGAGTGACACTCTCGCCGTACAGCCACCAGGCAACCACCATGATCAGCGGCAGTCGCAGGTAGTCCATCGGCATCACTACCGAGGCGTCGGCATTTGATAGCGCGCGGGTCAGGCAATAGTGGGCTGCCAGCGCCGCCACGGCCGCCGCCACCAACCACAACCCGCTCCCTGCCGGCGGCAGGTGTACCTCTGCAGTCAGCAATAACAGCGCCAGTGACATCAGTCCCTGCATCAGGGTCATATAAAACAGTACCAGCAGGAACGCAAAACGATGGCCTTGCAGCAGTTGCGTGAGCTTGCGTGTCACGATCACGGTAATGCCGAAGCCAAAGGCCCCCGCCAGCATCACCAGGCTGGCGAAATTGATCACCGCAGCGCCCGGCCGCAGAATTAGTAGCACGCCGGCGAACCCCAGCAGCAGAGATATCCAGCGTCCACGATTGAGCGCCTCCCCCATGAACAGCGCCGCCAGCAGCGCCGCCCACAACGGCGTAGTGAACTCCAGCGCAAATACTTCCGCCAGTGGCAGGGCGGCGATCGCCACCAACCAGGCGCACTGCCCGGCGAAATGGGGAGCATTTCGCAGCAGATGCCAGCCGGCCAGTTGCGGCTGCAATCCCTGCCAGTTGAGGACGCCGGCGCGAGCCAGCAGCACGACTACAATGGCGCAACCCAGCAGGCTGCGCCAGAACAGGATTTCCACGGTGCCCATAACGGCGGTGAGTTCCCTGCTGGCAATGGCCAACAGAGAAAAGCAGCTCAGCGCCACCAGCATCCAGGAGATCGCCCGGCCGATGGATGTATTAGGTGCCTTGTTCATTGCCGACTACAACTTGCCGCCTGGCAGCTCTGCGAACGCCGGTTGCTGTTGTTGCTCATTCACGCTGACGGTTGTCTCTCCGTCTGTAATTGACCAGTACCAGCATTGCTCTTTTCCTACCTGTTCAGTCAGAGGGGAGATAGTGATGGTCAGTTCCCGGGAGGGATCAACCGTGAAGGGTTCGGGGAGTGGGAACAACACCTGATCCCAGTGGGTGGGCATATCGTTGGGGCCAGTGCCCAGTGTTATTCCCGGGCTCAATACTGCGCTGAACCACCCGCATAGCGCGAATATTGTGGCCTTTCTATCGGGTGTTATCGTGCCGGAAAACACTCTTGGGGTGTTGGACTTACCGATGTGGCGCATATCAAGCGAGCCCAGATGGGCTGTGTTTTTCAGTATACTTTCGGGGTCTAGTGTCAGCAGGTCCGTTTGCTGAAGCGGCACATGTGATATCGGGGCAAAATCAATATCATAGGGTCGCTCACTTAAAAAGGACAAATCGTCTCGTAAGTCCTCGTCGCAGACCAGCCCGGCATGAAGGCTTACCTCTGCAGGAATCATTACACCGTCTTTCGCCAGGTAACGGTCACGTATGGCCAGCAAAGGTTCGAGCATGGCTTCATAAAACAGGCAATGTCCCATCCACTCCGAGACAATGACATCGACTTTTTCTTCCAATTGTAGCGACTGGTGGTCGTCATGATAAAAATCGATATTGTCGAAATTGTTTCGTATTGCAATTTCCTTCGCTGTTTTGATAAAGGGTGAGCGATCGACGGCGATGACCTTTCCGGCGCCTGCTCGCGCTGCAAACATTGCCAAAATTCCGGTGCCGCAACCGAAATCCAGCACAGAGTGTTCAGGCCTGACTACCTCGCGAATAGACTTTGCATACGCATCAGTTCGAACGACATCCTGTAACATCACCTTATGCATCGCCACATCGCGATAGGACATACGATAGCTGGGTGAATTTTGATCATTTTCGTTGTCGCTGCTCATGCCAATCCCGCCATTGCCGGCTATGTCCATCATGACCGGGAAGATATAGTATCAAAAAGGTGTGCCGACAAGTTAAGTCGCGTTTTCGAAGCTTAGTGTGCGATATCACTTGCAATACCTATTACACTGTCACGCTACTGCCGTGTGCTGCCTCATCGTAATAGATGAGAAGGTGGTGATTTTGGGGTGTCGATTTCATCCATTGATATGGCCAAAGGGCTCCGTTTGAACACAATGAAAAATACACGCGATTTTGCGACAAAAATAACCCTCCTCCTTGTTCTTGTTGTCGGCGCGGGGTGCGGCAGTGGCAGTGGCAGTGGAGGAGGATCCCCTGATCCTGAGTTGGGAGCCCTGCAGATTGCCCACACGCTGGAAGGAGGGTCACCCCAGGAAGGCGACCCGAGCCTGCACTCCTTCATTAGCGGCCTGGATAGCTCTGGCAACGTTATTTACGGGCCGTTGCAGCTTCCCTATACCGATGAACACACCGTCGAGGATGTACCGAAAGCAGTAGTGCGCGCCCGGATTGAGCATCGCCTGGCAACAGGCCAGTTGGTTGCCATCGCGGAGGCTCCCGTAGCGGTCCAGGGCAATCAAACAACCCAGGTCCTCGCTGAGGCGGCCGGTGCTCCGAACAGCGTAATGGTGGAGCTGGTCAACGACACCGACAACGCGGGCGGTGACGGGGGGATGTTCGTGCTCTTTGATACGCCCAAGGATACCGGCAGCGTCGAGGGAATCGCGTTGCTGAAGGATTCGGGTGCTGCGAAGGCCAGCGCCACCGGGGTCGCTCTGAGCACATTATGGCCAACCGGGAAAGCCGATCAGCCCACGCTTGTATCACCCTATACCGGAAAGACGCGACCCATCTACTCGTTCACACTGGAGGATGTCGACTCAGGGCGGCTCACCTTTTCCTACGCGACAGCGGCTTCGATCGTCGACGGCAAAGCACCCACTGCGGCGTCGAACATCCGCTACGACAAGCTTGAGATCACCTACCTGAACACCATGAAAAGTGGGGGAGGAAACCTCACAGCGATCGACTTTTTCGCGATTCCACTACAGGTAGAAATTCTGCACTGGGGGGATAGTACACCGGACCCGCTGCAGACCAAGAGCATCTATGCATCCACACCGACAATTCTCAACACCCTCAGGGGGCTCGCCCCCGGTAGCATGGGCCCGGTGTTCAGGAACACCTCGGGTGGCGAGTATCAATTCTCTGTTACCGGGCCACTCGACTTGTCAGCGTTCGCACGCGTCCTTTCACCGAATACGATAGCGGCTGCGGCCAAGAGCGGATCGTCCGCGCCGTACCCGAGCTTCGGCGGCGCCAAAGGTTACCTGGAAAGCCTGGTGGGGAAGACATACACACTTAACGGCGCGCAGTATGGGGGTTACAAGTACAAGGCGACCTTTGCGTCCGATGGGAGCGGAGGCTACACCGTTCACTGCGTGGGCACCACTACCGCTGCGCCGGCGGCACCCTTACCCGCGAATGCGGACGTTACCCTGCACCTGCTGGCAGATCAGCTGGACTTCTTTATCTACGCAACCGTAGCCAACAAGGCGTCGTACAGTGTCGCGGGATTCCCTTTCGTCGATGACAAGGAGAGCACAGCGCAGGACAAGGTGAAATTGGCAAACGCCAGCCCCTACGGCGCCATGGTTGGGGATATCCAGGCAGCGCTGAACTTCGGCTACCTGGGCGGGCGCTTCGATTCGAGCGTCGCCGACAAGACAAAGACGCAGGACATCGACGGCTACTACACAAGTGTCTTGCTGCCGTACGCCTATCCCTATGGCGGAGCCCGGATCAGCAACGACGGGTTCTACAACCCCTATGCTGGCCTGTTCTACTACCTGTCTGACGCGTACGGTCACCCTTACAGCGATCGCCTCGCTGCGGCCAGTCCGCTCTACTCACTGCGCGCCGGCGACAAGGTTCGCATCACGATTCTCAACGATTTCCGCCTCGACACCCCGCTCGTGAAGGTCGCCGGTGCCAATAACACGACGCTCGAACTCTCCTGGCCCACGATAGCCAACGCCACAGGGTACACCCTGGCACTCAGCCCCCAACCGTCTGCCAGCCAGGGGCCATTCAGCCCGCAGACCGGTGCCACTCAATCCCAAACGATCACGGGCCTGACACCGGGGACCTCCTACCTCTTGTCTGTCACGGCGACCGGCAGCAAGAACGGCCAGACCATACAGTCTGCCGCGCTACCGGTTCAGGGAGTGACGGACGCTGATCCCGCATCTGTTTCCGGCGGCGCTGCCGCAGGTGCTGACCTGCCGTCGTTCAAGCTCAGTTTGGGATTGACGCCTAACTTCAGCAGCATGAGCTATCAGTTGAACGGCCAGACCGTGAAGTACACAGAGGATGCCAATGTTGATGCCGTGATCGGAACCAATACGCTGCAGTTGAGCATCCTGGATGCCAATCAGTTGGTCGTCTATAGAGGCACCTACTTCGTCAACCTTGAGGCCGCTTCCGCGGGGTTCTTTGATGTCGCTGCGCCGTTCGCGCTGGAGTACAACCTGACGCCCCTGACCCAGGCCGGACCGCCGAACACGCCGCCCTATCCGCTTGGACCGAACCTGCCCCTCACAATTGGGACCCCATTCACGCCCAAGCCCTACTACCAGTTCTTCGACGTCAAGTTCCCGTAGCCGCGGGGGAGAGTGAATCACAGGGCAGCTAAGCCAAAGCGAGGAAAGCGGCAGCATAACGCTGGGGCGAGGTGACCCTGGGAAGTTAATTTGTCGATACTGCAATGGGAGACCTAACCCCGATCGCATATAATGTAGGGGCGGCGCTCGCGCGCTATTGCTTTGTTCACACGGGGGCAGATTGACAGCCACAGCCAGAGAATCCAACACTCGCTTTTTTTTCCGCTATATCCTGCATCACAAGCGGGCGTACGGGTGGGGCATCGTGTTTATATTTCTCACCAACTGGCTGGCAGTATCGATCCCCTTGTACCTCGGTGAGAGTATCGATCTGCTCAGCAGCGATGCGCTAGTACAGCAGCAGGAAGCATTGATGCGTAGCATTGGCGCGGTGGTGCTATTCGCCTTGCTGATGGTGTTTACCCGCACCGTGTCTCGCATTCTGTTCTTTAATCCCGGGCGCGCTATCGAACGAGAGCTGAAGGACGATGCCTTTGCCAAGCTCACTAGAATGCAACCGGCGTTCTATCGGGAACACGAAACCGGCACCCTGATTTCCATCGTTAATAACGACATCAATGGTGTGCGGGCGCTGGCGGGCATTGTCATGCTGCAGGTGTTTAACATTCTTTTTGCGCTGTCGCTGACGCCGCTGAAGATGTACCAGATTTCGCCCAGCCTTACCCTGTATTGCATTTTCCCGGTGGTGGTCACCTTTGCCGTTGCTCACAAGGGGATTGCCTTTATGCGGCGGATGATGCGGATACGCATGGTAGAGCTACAGCAAATGTCATCCACCACGGTGGGTTTTCTCTCCGGCATTGAAGTAATCAAGTCCAACCATATTCAGCGTTGGGCCGAGGCAGCGTTTGACCGGGAAAACGGCAAAATATTGGACCGTTCCCTGCGCCTCACCCTGGTGCGCACCGTGGTATTGCCGGTTATTGCGTACACCGACCGCCTGTTGAAGGTGTTGATACTGGCGGTGGGCGGCGGCTACCTGATTCAGGCTGAATTGTCGCTGGGCGATCTCACCGCACTGCTCTCCTACGCCGCACTGCTGGCCATGCCCTTTATCTCTTTGGGTATGGTCTTTTCTGCCTGGCAAACCGGTATTGTGTCACTGGAGAGCATGCGTCGCATTCTCGATCAGCCCGAGCACCAACAGGACCAGAGGCACCTGCCGTTGGAAAAACGCGAGGACCTGTTTTCCCACCACCTTCGCATTAAAGCCCTCAGCTACACTTACCCCGGCGCTGATACCCCTGCCTTGAGCGACATCAGCTTTGATATCAAGCCGGGGCAAATGGTGGGCATACTCGGTAAAGTGGGGTCGGGTAAAACGACATTGGTGAATTGCCTGAACGGCTACCTTGAGATTGCCCCCGGTTGCATTTTCATTGACGGTATCGACATCACCACGCTGTCACGACAGGATCTGCGCAGCGCGGTGCGAACCATTACCCAGGACCCGTTTTTGTTTTCCGATACGGTGGGTGAGAATATTCAGTTTGGTGCCGGCGAACTGACCGACCCATTGCCACTGGAACAGGCGCTATACCAGAGCGATATGCTGGATGAGGTGCGCCAGTTCCCGGAGCAGGAAAGCACTCTCGTAGGCGAAAAGGGTATACTTTTGTCTGGCGGGCAGAAGCAGCGCCTGAGCTTGTCCCGCGGGCTGTACACTCCGTGCAAATTGATGGTTCTGGATAATGTGTTATCCGCCGTCGACAACGAAACCGAGCGCTTCCTGCTAGACCAGATATTCAACCACTCCCGCAGTGCCGCCACCTTGATTATCTCTCACCGCGCTACCGTGCTGGAAAGGGTCGACACCATACTCGTCTTGAATGCGGGCCGAATCGTGGCGGTGGGTACTCACGCGGAATTACTGCAAAGTTCTGAGGAATATCGACACACCTGGCAATTACAGCAACATGACAATGAGGCCGGGGCATGAAAACCACCACGGCAGGTCAAAAAATACGCTGGGGTGTAGTGCAGCGTTTTCTCGGGCACTTCAGGCCCTACCGCAGTCAGGTTATTCTTGGGCTCAGCCTGATACCGGTTTCTGTGACCTTCGCCATTCTGTTCCCCTGGATGATCATGCGCATCATCGACCACCAACTGGTGCCCATGCAAAGCCAGGGCCTGCTGTTCTGGTGCCTGGCGCTCGCCGGTGTGTTGGTGGGCAATTTCCTGGCGGATGCGGTGTTCAACTATTCACTGCAGTCGGCGGCGCAGTACGCTATTCGTGATATTCGCGCTGAAATGTTCAACCGCGTGCTACATTTTCCCCGGCGCTACTTCGACAAGACTCCCATGGGTGTCACTCTCACACGCCTGACCAGTGATCTGGAAGCCATCAGCGAATCCTTTACCCAGGGGTTGCTGAGCATGATCCGGGATGTATTGATAACGGTTGCGCTGTTGGTGTTCCTGCTGTTCATCAATTGGCAGCTCACGCTGGTGTTGTTACTAATTGGTCCGCTGATTTACTACATTACCGAATTGCTCAGGCGCCGTCTGCGCGATACTTACCTGCGCGCGCGTGTAGTGTTGTCCGAGGGCACGGGTTACTTGCAGGAATGCCTGAGTGGTATCAAGACCGTGCAGCTATACAACGCAGAGCTCGCTGTACAAAAACGCTATGCGACTTACACCGAGGAATTTCGCGAGGCGCAGTCGGAATCGAACCTGTACGATTCTGCCCTGTACTCCATTATTGAAGGCATTACCATGGTCAGCATGGGCCTCATCATCTGGTGGGGCTCGAAGGAGATATTGGCGGCCACAATCTCCCTGGGGGTGCTGGTCGGCTTTATTAACACGCTGGACAAGATCTTCGTGCCCATCCGGGATTTTACCTCACAGATGGCGTCCATACAGCGTGCCTTTGCCGCTTTCGACCATATTGAAGAGATTTACGAGGAAGAAACGGAACACGAAAGTAGCGACGGCGGGCAGCAGCTGAGTGCTGCGCAGCGTGCGCAACTGGGCAGCTTTGAGTCGCTGGTATTTGACGATGTCTGGTTCCGGTATAACGCTAATGGGCCCTGGGTATTGCAGGGTGTGTCTTTCTGTCTGAACAAGGGCAGCAAAATTGCCCTGGTAGGCAGCACGGGCTCCGGCAAGTCTACGATTCTGCGACTGCTCACCAAAACCTATGTCAACTATGAAGGCTCCATTCAACTCAACGGTATTGAGTTGGACCAGATTCCCAAGGCCGAGGTGGGAAAATTCTTTTCCCTGATGCAGCAGGAGGTGTTTCTGTTCAACGAAAGCATTGCCTTCAATATTGGACTGGAGCGCGAATCTTCCAACCCGAACTTTGTCACAGATGCTGCGAAATATGTGTACGCCGACGAATTTATCGAGCGCCTGCCGGGTAAATACGATTTCGTGTTGCAGGGAAATGGCGGTAACCTGTCCGCTGGCCAGGGCCAGCTGATCGCCTTCGCGCGGGCCATTGCCAGTGGCAGCGAGGTGGTGATGCTGGACGAGGCCACCAGCTCGGTGGATTCAGTAACGGAGCAGCTGATTCAGAAAGCCATTGACCATGTATTTGATGAAAAAACTGTCATCGCTATCGCCCACCGGCTGAGCACCATCCAACATTCGGATGAAATTCTGGTGCTGGATGGCGGGGCGATTATTGAGCGTGGTACCCATGGCGTGCTGATGGCGAAAGTCGGGTTTTACGCTAACCTTGTTCAGCAACTTGATTCGGCAAGGGCGTAGGGCGGTTGCTTGAGAACAGCGGCTCGCTGTTGTCTACATCCGAACAAGTTCACTTGTCGATTCCCCTTTCTCATACGGCCGGCCTATCAGGCGGCACTAGTTGCCGCCGAATACCTTTTTTAGCAGTTCAGTGGAGCGCGCTACCGGGTCTTTACGGATGCGAGCCTCTTCCTGGGCAACCATGGTGAACAGACCATCCAGAGCCTTGTCGGTGACGTATTCATCCACGTCCAGTGATTTGCCGCCGAACATGCCACCCAGTCCCGCAACGGGTGCCGTCATATTCTTGTAAGCTGAAGTCATTTCGGCGCCCGCTGTCGTCTCTTTTACGATCGGCAGGAACTGCTCGCGCAGTGTGGACTCGCTGTGCTTGCGGAAATACTCAGTGGCGGCGTCATCCGGCCCATTGAGAATACCCCTCGCGTCTTCCACGCTCATGGCGTTGATCGCACCCTGGAATTGTTCCAGCGCCGCCGGTACAGCCTCTTCCGCGGCCTGGTTCATGGTGTTGATGAAATTGTCTGCCAGCTCTTCCTGGCCTACCTTGCGCAGACCCTTTTCCACCCAGTCTAACTGGCTGGGAAGAGGAATGCGGACCTGTGGATTATCGAGAAAGCCCCCCGGTTTGGCCAACTGGCTGACGGCTGCAGCCGTGGCATTATCCAGCGCCTCCTTCAGTCCGGCCACTATTTCCGTCTGGGACAGGCCGGTCGCGCTTGCTACGTCCGAGGAACTGACAGCCTGTTTGGCGGCATCTGGGACGTTATCCAGTAAGTCCGTCCAATCGGCGTGTGTGCCGGTGGTCGCGAAGCATGCGAATAACATAATAACTAGCGGTAGTGTTTTCATGGCGAGATTCCCTTCTGGACTCTTGAGTTTATACGCGGTGTGGAAAATTGACAGAGCCTACCCTATCAAAGCAGGGTAGAGCGGGTAGCCAGTCGCGTCCTGAGCGGTAGATTTCGTTTCATAGAGCTGGCGTTGTAGCATACTGCTACCGGTTGACAGGTGCATCCTGATACGGGGCGGGGGAAATGTATATATTCAAATGTAAAGAATGCGTAACAACGGATTTGGTATCAACTCCAACCTAAGCTTCGTACAGGCGTCGGGGGGTGGTCTGCACTGCCGTATATCGCGCCAGCAGCAAGGTGTTGGAATATCTCAACCGCAGCCTGCTTGAATGGGAATAAGAGCGTAGTATTGGCTGACTGATCGCGCTTCTCCCATAGCGTTGCGATGACTAATAATAAGGGAGTGCTGAATAATGCCGAAAATTACCTTGGGCCTGCTGGAGGATGAGCAGCCCCAGGCCGAACTTCTTACGGGCTGGCTGGCGGACGCAGGATACGGCGTATTTCACTGTAGTTCTGGTGACAGTTTCCTGGCAAAGGTGGCGGAGGGAAAGGCCGACATGCTGATCCTGGATTGGCAACTTCCCGACTGTGAAGGTATCGACATATTGGACAGTGTACGGCAGTCACTGGACTTCCAGGGACCGGTATTGTTCGCCACCGCCAAGGATAGTGAGAAAGACATTGTGCGCGCGCTGACGGCCGGCGCCGACGATTATCTCATCAAACCCCTGCGCCAGGGTGAGCTGCTGGCCCGGGTTTCCGCGCTGTGGCGGCGCAGCGCAGATGAAGCACCCTCCACACTGGCGCTGGGTCCGGTGGAGCTTGATATGGATAACCAGCGGGCCCTGGTAGACGGCGAGGAAGTCAAGCTCACACCTACCGAGTTCAAGCTGGCAGTCTGTGTTTTCTCCAATATGGGTAAGTTGTTGTCTCGGGAATTCCTGTTGCGTGAAGTCTGGTGTGTTGCTGCTCAGTTGGATACCCGAACAGTTGACATGCATATGAGCCGGGTGCGAAAACTACTGAAAATTGGACCGAATATGGGCTATTGTATAAAAACGGTTTATCGCCACGGATATCGTCTCGAGGCATTATGAATTTTCGCAATATTCTGTTTACAGCCTTTATAGCGTGGATTATTGGTTTGCCCGCACCGGCGCTTGCGCAGGATTGGATAATCAAGTTCCAGCCGGGGGATACCTTGTGGGATCTTTGTATTCAGTATTCCAACAAGCGCGGTTGCTGGATAGAGTTAGCGAAATACAACAATGTCTCCAATGATCGGACCATGCGACCAGGGGATGAAATTCGTTTTCCGAAGGCCTGGCTTACTAGCCTTCCGGTAGTAGGGCAGGTAGAAAGTGTCCGGGGCCACGTACTTTACGATGAGAAATCCCGGGGCGTGGGCATTCCGCTGACTGCCGGGCAAGCGTTGTTGCTGGGCAGCCGTATTGTTACCGGGCAGGGCAGCGCGCAAATTACCCTGGGTGATAACAGCACGCTGTTGATTCGCCCTGACAGCGAACTGAATCTCGATAGTTTTAGCACTGGTACGGGCGTTGGCCAGGTGTCCGAGCTTGCGCTGGATTCCGGCGATGTCGAGGTCGCAGTAAAACCCGATTCCGAGTCCAGATTCCAGATAAAAACCCCGGCGGCTATTGCCGCGGTAAGAGGAACCCGCTATCGGGTGAGTAGCCTGACGGGGGGGAGCGCATCTACCCGCAGCGAGGTTCTGGCAGGGGCGGTCGAGGTCAGTGGAGTGGGTGCTACTCTGGTGCCAGCCGGCTATGGCCTGATGGCGCGTCAGGGCCAGGCGCCGGAAAAACCCAAAAAGCTTCTGCCGCCACCGGTCTTTGAGTATAAAAGACTGGATGCTCCGCTACCGTTAGTGGTCCAGTGGCAAGCGCATCCCGAGGCAGTGTCATGGCTGCTCGATCTGCACCTGGGTGAGGCGGGTGGTGAGCTGGCTGCGAGCTACACCCTGACCGAGCCGGAGATAGTGCTCACCGGGCTCAGCGAGCCATGCTATTGGCTGGTATTGAGAGCAGTCGATGTGGCGGGATTCAATGGCATGGAAAGCCAGTTGCCGGTCTGCGTTGTTGCCAGATTGCCTGCTCCGAAGGATATTTCCATCGACCAAATTGAAGTCAGCCCGACGCGATATCGGGTCGCGTGGTCGGTTGTTGCCGGTGCCACAAAATATCGGCTCGAGGTGGCAACTGATGGGAACTTCGCCTCGCCAAGTTCAAGCCAGGAGGTGATGCCGCCTCAAGCCGATATCGAGATAAACGGTGTGGATAGTTTCAGCGTACGGATAATTGCTATAGATAAATACGCCAACGAGAGCATGCCCAGTCCTGCTGCAGACTACATCAGTCCCGGCTATATTGTTCCCATCTCTGCGACGGCTGCATTCCTGTTGATCCTCTTGTTATAGCCGGGCAGGCGCCGCCCCAGTGAAAATACCGGCAAAGTTTTTTTACGCCCGATTGTTGCTGGCGATTGGCGTTGGCCTGTTCTGCATAGTGCTTACACGATTCCACTGGGTGAAACCGTTGGATCTCATGGTTTACGATCTTTTCAATGAGATCAGCCCTATGACGGTGGCAGACGATATTGTTATTGTCGCCATCGATGAGCGCAGTCTGCAGGAACTGGGCCGTTGGCCCTGGCCGCGAGAGAAGCACGTGGAGTTGCTGCGCCAGCTCAAAACAGCGGGGGTCGCCGCCGTGGCCATGGACATACTCTTTGTCGAAAAAGACGCCAATTATGCTCAGGTGGACACGCTTCTGGCAGAGGCGATTTCCGCTCTTGGCGTGGTGGTCTTACCAATATTTATTGTCCAGGATGTCCGTGGTGGCCGCTTGCGGGAGGTCATTCCCGTTGAGCCGATAGCCGGTGCCGCCGCCGCACTGGGCCACGTGCATATCCAGGTGGATAGCGATGGAGTAGCGCGCAGTGTTTTTCTCAAGGAGGGGGTTGGCCAACCGCGCTGGGTTCATTTTACTGTGGCGATCAACCGGCTGCTAGATCAAGACTCGGGTGAGCTTCCGGGTGTCCGCAATCCGGTTTCCGGGTCGCAGTCCGACAGCTCGACCATTGTTCGCAGCTATCTGAACCTTGTTCCCTTTATGGGGCCTGCCGGCACCGTGCGCAGCCTGTCCTATGTAGACGTCATGAAAGGGCGGGTTCCCGTTGCTTCCCTGACGGGAAAAATTGTTCTGGTGGGAGCCACGGCGGCTGGCCAGGTGGATAATATAACGACCTCTCTGGGTCAGATTTCCGGTGTTGAAATTAATGCCAATATTCTACAGGCGCTACGTACTGAGCAGCTTGCGAGGCCCCTGTCCCGCGATAAATTGGGTGTGGTAATTGGCCTTTTCGCGGCGTTTAGCGTGCTACTGTTTACCCGGTTGGCGCCCCGGCAACTCCTGCTGGGTGCACTTTCCAGTGCAATTTTGTTACCTCTGTTCTCTTTTATACTGTTTCATTACTGGCGGCTGTGGATTTCTCCGGCGCCAATCGTACTCACACTGCTGGTGGCCTACCCATTGTGGAATTGGCTGCGACTCGATGCGGCCGTCGATTTCATTGGTGAGCAGCTGCAGAATCTGGAAAACGAAAACCGCCAGCTTACGCCGCTCTACAGTTGGCCCGATGCCGAGCGGGCTGCCGATTTTCTGGTGTCACTTGGGCACCTGTGCAGATGGCAGTGGGTACCTGAAGAGACGTTCGACTCAAACAAGCACAAAGACAGGCGATGGCAACATGAAAGGGCCAGCTCCAGCCGATTCTTTAGCTTCAAGGGCAAAGTCAGGCGCTTGAATCTCTACTGGAACCCGGGACATGAATATGTGGCGGGCAGGCTGCAGCAGATATTTTTTGAGGTGGGGCACGATGGCATACAGCGAAATCCCGGCACTGATTTTGTTAACCTCAACCTGCTTGCGCTGGATAATGCTTATGCTCAGGCAAGACGCAACCGTGATGTGGTGAAGGGCACACTGGAGCAGCTCGAATCAGCCGTTATCCTGTCAAAGCTATCCGGAGAAGTTGTTCTGGTAAATGACCAGGCCAGGTGGCTGCTGGGCTTAAGCGAGGATTGCAAGGACCTATTGGTCGCTCTGGGAGGTATCGAACTGGCGGAGCGACAGGCTATCGAAGATCTCGTCAATCAGTTGATCTTTCGCGGTTCGCATTTTAACCATGAAGGCACAGCTATTGCCACAGGCCGGGAGGTTCTGTGTCGCGGAGGTGTGATCAATCTCGATCACCCCATGCTATTGATAGTGATGATGGATGTTTCGGATTTGAAAAAGAGTGAAAAACGCCGGGTCGAGGCGCTGAATTTCCTCTCACACGACCTGCGGGCTCCCCTGACTTCAGTACTTGCCCTTATCGAGGGTGCCAAAGCAGAGCAAACCGATGAGTACGATGAGAAGCTACTTGGTCAGATCGAAGAGAATATTGAAAAAAATCTGTCCTATGCCGAAAACTTTATTCAGTTGGCGAAGCTGGAGCACGACGATTCACTGCATTTTGATGCCTGTGACGCGACTTCACTGATCGATAACGCGGTTGCCCAACTTTTCCATACTGCCAAGAAGCGAGGCATCGACCTGAGAATATCCTACTGTGAGGAGGCGGTCTGGCTGAAGTGCGATCGCAGCCTGATGGAACGAGCACTGATTAACTTGATCGACAATGCCTTGAAACACAGTCGCGAAGGGGACGTGGTAACCGTCGCGCTGGACGCAGACAGTGACTGCGCAAACTTTTGCGTATCCGACCAGGGAGAGGGTATTCCTGCAAGCGATATAGAGCGTATATTCGGAGGCTTTGAGCAAGGTGCTAGCGCCAGCATAGGTGTCGGTCTTGGCCTGCGCTTTGTATCCGCGGTCAGCAAAAGTCATGCTGGCTCGGTCTCCGTAAAGAATAGCGTGCCCGTTGGTGCTCGCTTCATCCTCAGTGTTCCGCGCGAGGCGACTGATTTATACGCGTAGCGCCGCGATTTTCGATTTTACAATCCTTTTACAGATTGCCATGGCGAATCGTGTCGATATCCGTCATCATTTTCCCATGTCAAACGCTATGAGTTCTCCTGGCGTTTTTTTCCGGAAATACTGTTTTGACAGGGTGGCAATCAACATGACAAAACTATCTGATATAGAAGGTATCGGTGCATCTTACGCGGAGAAGCTGAAAGATTGTGGCATCGGCACACAAGAGCAATTGCTTACCAAGGGTGGCGCTACTGCCGGCCGAAAAGACTGATCGGGCTATACACTACTAATTGATAAGGCAGAGTTTGTGAAATTTGTGGATGACCTTTACTACAGCGGACTGGCGCTTGTGTGTGCTGCCATGCTGTTGCTGGGTTCTTTCGGAATGGACGACCCGGCAGGCTTCTCGGCATCGGATTCGTTGCAGACGAGTATTAGTGATACCGCAGCGGTACGTACATCAGAAGATACCTCGGCTGTACTGCCAGGGAAAGAGTAATGCCACATGCCAATACGCGCGATGAGTGTTTAGGCTATCGCTTTTCAAGTAAATAGAAATACGAACTAATAGGGAAATACAATGTTAAAGGAATTCAAAGACTTTGCAATGCGCGGCAATGTGGTTGATATGGCTGTCGGCATTATTATCGGCGGGGCGTTCGGCACAATTGTCAAAAGCCTGGTGTCAGATGTCATTATGCCTCCCATAGGGCTGTTGATCGGCGGTGTCGATTTCAGCGACTTGTTCATCACTCTGAAAGAGGGGGCGGCAGCGGGTCCCTATGCCACATTAGCTGCGGCACAGGAAGCCGGCGCTGTGACCATCAGCTATGGCCTGTTCTTCAACGCGGTACTCAGTTTCGTCATCGTGGCCTTTGCCGTTTTTCTGATGATACGTTCCCTCAATAAGATGAAGGCGGAGGAAGTTGAGGAGCCGGCAGAGCCAGTTACGAAAGCGTGCGTGTTTTGCTTTTCCGAGGTTCCCATCAAAGCTATTCGCTGTCCCAACTGCACGTCAGAGTTAGCCTGAACCGAGGTCTGAATTAACGAGGTTCGAAGCTCACATCATGAACGGCCTTCAACGAAGGCGGCACAATATTTTGGAGGCAAGCATCGTGATATCGGTAAGCGGAGAAGCACGGAGAATTTTTACCATGAGAAATACACGGGCTACGGAGATCCTGAGCTCTGCGTTCCTCGGAATTTTCGGGCCCGAGGTGGCGCTGCCCGAGGAAGGGTGGACGGTATTCTACAGCGACGTATTTCAGGGGCAGCCAACGGCAAGTAGAGAAATATTCGATCAGAGCGGCATGACGGCAGCGCATAAAACACTTCGCTTCGGCACCAGAATTCGGGTGACGAACCTCGAGAATAACAACAGTGTCGTGCTTACTGTTAACGACCGAATAGCGCGGCAGAACAGCAACATTCTTGACGTTACCCGGCGGGCTGCCCAGGGGCTTGGATTCGAAGATCAGGGAAGAGCTCGGGTCAGCATTGAACCTGCGCCCTAGTCCGTTCTTCCTACCTTTACCTCACTCGTGAAGACTACCACGGGTATTTCCGGCGACCTGCCCCGGCGCTGTTATCCAGAAGTTTGAAGTACAGGTTTTCAGTTAGCGCTTGAGTGTACTTGAGCTTGCGATTGCGAAAGTTTGAGCACTGTTTCCACAGGTAGCCCGCCAGCGCGGCGATCCTAGCGCCCAGAGCGATGATCGCTGCCTTGTCCAACGCCACGGGTTCGCTGGACGTGCCCAGCCAAAATCCCAACAGAGACCCCAGTAGCAATGCCGTAGCGCCCATTTTGGTTGTCATCACGAGGCCGCCGCTGCCGCTTTGGCCGCCTGCCCTGATGTACCTAGATAGCGGTACCGAATCAGTAGTCTTCAAGCCGTTATGCGTCTCTTACTGTGTTTTTGCCAGACAGGGTGCTATTCAGTGAGGTTCACAGCAAGTGCTCAATTTAAACGTCGTGCATTAGTAATCTCAGATTACTGATAACCAGACGAGCCATAAACTAATCTCAGTAATTTATACAGAAAATGTAGTATTTTCATCTAGTTACTACATTGATACGTATAAACTCATCGTATGTCCATTGCTTTCTACCGACAGTGCCGGATTACCTTATCAGTACTGTACGCCGGGTTATTACCGACGAAAGAGGCTGAGTCCCCTATGCGGCGCGATGTAGTGTCGATTTTTGCGACAATGGTAACTGTTAGCCGAATTGCCATTGTTGTAATGTGCATACACTAACTCTCCGGCTTTAATGGCATAATTTGGTGATATGTTCGCCGGGAGCGCGAGTGAGAGCCCAGATTCGATCATAGAAGCAGTTACGAGTAAAACTCTGAAAGAAGGATTCCAATTATGCAAAAACTTCCATGCTTTCTAAAAAAATTGTCCAGAGCCGCGACCGCAAGTCTGCTCCTGTGTCTGTCAAGTCTTAGCTTTGGGGCCGGCCCGGTGTTGGATCGAGTGGTTGAGCAAGGCGTGTTGCGGGTCGCGATGTCAGGGGATCAACAGCCCTTCAACTTTATCTTTGGCAAAAGTAAATCTGTGATTGGCTTCGACGTAGATCTGGCCGAAGCGCTGGCAAGCAGCATGAAGGTCCAGTTGGAAGTCATGCGAATGCCATTCGATGAGTTGATTGATGCTGTAGAGCAGGGCAGGGCAGACATGGTGATCTCGGGAATGACGATCACTGCGCAGCGGACACGAAAGGTTAGTTTTGTTGGACCCTACATGCTTTCAGGAAAGTCTCTACTTGCTACAGCCAAACTCATGAAAAAGACCAAGACTAAAAACATTGCGGGTTTGAATAATCCCGAAGTCAAACTGGTAGCGCTTAAAGGGTCAACGAGTGAAAGTTTCGTTCAGCAGAAACTCCCCAAAGCCTCGCTCACAGCAGTTACTAACTACGACGAAGGTGTGCAAATGTTGTTGGCGGGAAAAGCGGACGGCATGGTCGCCGACATGCCCATTCTAGCGTTGACCAAACAGCGACACCGCGATTCTGACTTGCAGCTGATAACACCGCCACTGGCTACCGAGCCCCTGGGTGTGGTAATTGCCAGAGGTGATGAACAGTTTGAAAATCTGCTGCGGAACTACTTGTTGGCTTTTGAAAAAACAGGTCTGTTTGTGGAGCTGCACAAAAAGTGGTTTGAAATTGGCAACCGGAATATCTATGAACCCTGATTTCAGAGCCTTCTCAAGCCGTTAGACTGGCTGAAAAAGCATGAATAACCGACAGGGCAGCGTTGGGCGCTATTAATTAGCGGGCGCTTACTCAATTGTAGTCTCCCGGCCCATCCGCAGCGTGCGGGTTGCAAGCTGGATTTCAGCCAGGAAAAGTAGCAAAGACACGATGAGCAGCACCAGAGCCATAACGAACAGGGCCACGATAAAAGTACCGATATCCAGTGTCCAGAAGCCTTCTATAAATAGCCCGACGATGACTGTGCAAACCAGCAGGGCCGAACAGGTACACAGCGCGATTGATTGGTGAGTTACTGACACCCGGCGCCACAGGATACGCAGTTCGCGCCTCGCTATGTCTTGCTGCTCTGGAGCATGTAAGCGGGAACACTGTGCTCCGACAACCCGGGCGCGATCGATGATGCGGCCCAGGCGCCCCGACATCACATTGAGAAACCCTGCTATGCCCGCGAGCAGAAACACCGGCGCAACGGCCAGGGAAATGATTTGGGCGAGTTCAGGGGCGTTAATCATTGGCGTGCCTTCCGGGGGAATGTGTTGTATGTGCCGAAAGTTAAAGCGTTTATAGGGTGCTGACAAGTTAACAGGCCATAATTGGTAGGATAGCGAGTATTACTCAAATTGTTTCATAAACGTCTCAAGGCGCTGTTCCAGTTCCTGTAGCGCCAATTTCAGCTCGTTGACCTGTAACTCCAGTGCCTCTATGCGCGAACTGTCTCCGCTGGCGGCTCGTTGAAACCGGGTGCTCGGCATAACGCTCTCGTCCGGTTCCCCAGAAAACAGATGGGAGTAGCGAGATTCTTTGCGACCCTCTTGCCGTGCCAGCATTGTGACGTAGGGGCCATCGGGTTTGTCTTCCAAAGCCTTCAACACACCGGCAATGGCATCGAGATTATCGAATACGTGAATACGTGAATACGCGAGCAGCGGGTGCGGATTTCACCCACGGTCTGGGGCCCACGCAGGAACAATACGCAGAGCACTGCTAACTCAGGTAGGGAGAAGTTGAATTTATCGGATACTCGATGGCGTAGTTTATGCTGGTACTTGGCCATCCGGTTGTGGTCGGATTTCCAGGTGGAGACCAGCGTCTTCTCAATGAGACTGTTCAGTGCAGTGATCAGGTCGTCGGAGCCAAGCTCCATCACCGGGTCTCGGCTGGTCTTCTGGTTGCAGGCCGTTAACAGGCTGTTAAGAGTGAGTGGGTATATATCCGGAGTGGCGGCTTCCTTCTCAATGAGGCAGCCCAGGATTCTCACCTCGATGGGTGTAAGAGTGACGTTCAATGTGTTCTCCCGATAGTGTGTAATGCCTATGATAGCGTGACGAAACGAATTAAGCAGGGACTCCCGGACGGGCCTTGCGTTGCCTGCCCCGGGTGGCCCCGGTCTTTTTTGATGCTTTACTCGAGCGGCGCTTTTTCCGGGGTACCCTTGTCACGTTGATATCTTTCAAGCCCTCTGGCAGCACGGCCTGGCTTTTGGCTGTCAGCTCATGGAGCGAGGCCACCAGCGGCTCCATGAATCCGCTATAGCTAGCCTTGCGTTGACTGATGGCGTTGAGCTCGGTTTCCCAGCGGGCTGTCATATCCGGGTGGGAGGCTATTTCAGGCAGGCTGTGGATCAGGCCTTTGCCCGCGGAGGTTGCGCGAATTTTTTTGCCGTTGCGCATAAGAAATTCGCGTGTAAACAACAGTTCGATAATGCCGGCCCGTGTTGCCTCGGTGCCCAGGCCATCAGTCTCTTTCAGGACCTTGCGCAGGTCCGAGTCTTGAACATAGCGGGCAATACCCGTCATTGCGGCCAATAGGCTGGCATCATCAAAGTGTTTCGGGGCGGTGGTTTGCTTCTCCAGCACTTCCCCCTTCTCGCAGAAACAACGATCCCCTTTTTTCAGGCCTGGCAGTGATGCATTTAACGCAGGCTCACCTTTATGCGCTTCATTCCGGGCCGGGAACAACGGCTTCCAGCCTGGCTTCAGGGGTGTCCTGGCCCTGGCAATGAAGCAACCACCGGCGATTTCCAGGTCAACCTGACAATCGCTGTACTCATGGGCCGGATAAAACTGTGCCAGGTACTGGCGTGCCACTAACTCGTACACATTCCGCTCTGCCAGGCTCAGTTTGCTGGTATCCGTTTTCCTCGCGGTGGGAGTGATCGCGTGGTGTGCCTCCACCTTCTTGTTATTCCAGGCGGCGCTTTTCAGATCTCGGTCGGCTTCCCGGGCAGCGTCACTCAGTGGCTGGCAGTTGTTGCCTACGGCGTTAATGACGGCATTGCGGTCGGCGAAATGCTCAAGTGGTAAGTGCCGACAATCGGAGCGAGGGTACGTGAGCAGTTTGTGGCGTTCGTAGAGCACCTGGCAGGTATCCAGCACCTGCTTCGCGCTCATCGAGAAGCGCCGGGCCGCATCGATTTGCAGGGACGACAGGTTATAGGGCAGGGGCGGGAGTTGTTTCCTGAGTTTGCGGCTACTGGCTGTCACCAGGGCCGGTTGTTGCTGGATGCGTGACTGCACGTTCTCTGCCAGGTCCCTGGACAGTACCCGGCCCTCTTCATCCCGCCATGGCAGGCAAGCTTCACTGGGTTGCCACCTGGCCGTAAAGTGGTCGCCCTGCTGCGTGACAATATGCGCGATAAGCTGATAGAAGGGTTTGGCCACGAAGCGATCAATCTCCTCATCACGCCTCACCACCAGCCCCAGTAGAGGCGTCTGCACCCTGCCGACTGACAGCACGCCCTGGTAGCCCACTTTGCGCCCCATCAGGGTGTAGGCCCGGGTCATATTGATACCGTATAACCAGTCCGCCCGGGAGCGGGCCAGGGCCGAGGTGGAGAGGGGCACGAACTCCCTGTTGTCCCGCACTTGCCCAAGGGCCCGAGTCACTGCCGCGGGATTCAGGTCATTGATCAGGCAGCGTTTTATAGTGTCCCGCTTGTTGCCGCGAACCTTGAGATACGCGATCACCTGATCGACCAGCAGCTGCCCCTCACGATCCGGATCGCCGGCATGGATGAGTTGGTCGGCGATTTTTACCAGATGGCGCAATACGGCCAGTTGTTTGCGGCTATTGGTTTTGGGCTTGAGCTGCCACTCCCCGGGGACAATTGGCAGGTGCTCCAGGCGCCACTGCTTGAAGCGAGTGTCATAGGCATCGGGCTCCGCCTGCTCCAGCAGGTGCCCTACACACCAGCTGACACAGTCACCATCGCCGACATAAATACAGCCCTCGGCCTTGCGGTGCGGTTTGGGCAGCACATCGGCAATGGCGCGGCCCAGGCTGGGTTTTTCGGCGATATACAGTTTCATTGCATCAACAATACTGTATATATGAACAGTTATCCAGGTTGTGGTGGGGCAGTACTATCCTCCCTGAGGTACGCTGTCGTTCACCGGCTAAACATTTACTCGCTTACGTCCACCAATCTTATTGGCGGCCTGTTCCATCACAGCTTTCAAATTATTGAAAATAATCGGTTTGGCAAGGTAATCGTCCATACCGTTATCCAAATAGTGCTCTTTATCACCAACTAGTACAAAAGGGAGACCCCCCGGCTCTGCCGGGGAGGCACCCAGAGTTTG
>CAXBNX010000016.1:0-108931 GCA_963977275.1 uncultured Haliea sp.
ACACATCTGTCTTCATTTGGTTGTTAAATAACGCCTGACCGCCAGGGGCAGGATATAATCCGGGGCTTGCCCCGAAGTTCGGACGCGTATTATACCGATCGCCATCGCTTTGGCAAGGGGTAAATTAAAAACTCCATCGCCATTTTTCCCTCAAGATCCACCCCAACTTTTTACCCTAATCACTTGAAAGTGATAGGGTTTTAGGCCGATCAAACCAGGCCTTTGGGGAACCGCTACCTCGAAGGGACGCGAACTATACGCAGCGAGCCGGGGAAGAGCAAGGCCTTTGATGGAAATTTCCGAAAATACGGCATCTTGCTCAAACTAGCCCCCCTCCACTTCGATCACTCCATCTCAAATAGATGGACCTTTTTCTTGCCGAGACGGACGATATAGAAGCGACTGAAAAGCGCCGCCTGGCGCTCAAAGCAAGCAGACACATCACTGTTCTGCACCCAACCTACCGCCTGGTTGTTTATCGTTACTGCATCGCGCCCCAGCGCATCTTTGACCTGCTTGCCAGATCCCGCCATGCCTGCGTCGACCAGTAGCTGTGTAAGCGTACCCGGTAAGGAAGCGCGCGCAATGGTGGACGCGGGCAAACCGTCCTGCCGCAGCTGCAGCACGTCATCCTCGGACAATGCGTCTATGGAGCCACTGAACAAGGCCTCGGAAATTCGCTCCGCAGCGGCCAAGCCGCCCTCGCCGTGAACAATGCCGGTCACCTCTCGCGCCAACACCGCCTGAGCTTCAGGCCTCCCCTGCCTCTGGGCATCTGCAACCTGCAGTGAATCAATCTCTGAGACATCCAGAAAAGTAAAGTATTTCAAGAACTTGTAAACATCCACATCGGCAGTTCCCAGCCAAAACTGATAGAAGGCATAGGGCGAGGTGCGCAGAGGGTCCAGCCATATCGTTCCAGATTCCGTCTTGCCAAACTTGGTGCCATCCGCCTTGGTTATAAGTGGCATGGTCAGCCCATACACCTGATTGCCATGGAGGCGGCGCGTCAGGTCAATTCCACCGGTGATATTGCCCCACTGATCAGAACCGCCGATCTGCAGGGAGCAGTTATAGCGCTTATTAAGTTCCGCAAAATCAAACGACTGCAGAATCATGTAGGTAAATTCAGTGTAGCTGATGCCGGAGCCTTCCCGCTCGATACGCTGCTTCACCGACTCTTTCTGGATCATGGCATTGATAGAAAAGTGCTTACCGACGTCTCGCAGGAAGCTCAGCACATCCATATCGGCTGTCCAGTCCAGGTTGTTTACAACTTCGGCAGAACACTGTCCGAGATCAAACTCTATAAACCGCGACACCTGGGTTCGCAATTTTTCAACCCAACCGTCCACTACCTCTCGGGTATTCAGCTGACGCTCCTGAGCCTTGAAGCTGGGATCACCAATCAACCCGGTTGCCCCACCGAGCAATGCCAGCGGCTTGTGACCTGCAAGCTGGAATCGGCGTAGCATCAACAACGGCACCAACGAGCCTATGTGCAGGCTGTCTGCGGTGGGGTCGAACCCGCAATAGAGCGCGCGAACCCCGCCATCAAGCCATGCAGGAAGGTCGGACTCCCCGGCAATCTGAAAAATTAATCCGCGTTCGCGAAGGTCATCGAGTAGGGCGCTGCTCATCAAAACACTCTCTTGGGCAGGTGGATGCTGCATTTTCGGGGCGCAAACGATACAACAACAGTCGAGCTAAAGTCATGTTTTGACTATGGTATTTAACCGATTTTTACTATACTCGAGCCCTGACAGATAATAAGGATCATCGGGGCATGCTCGCAGTAGCAAAAAAACCGCGGGGAGCGACAGCTAGTCGCAGGGGAAAAACACCATCGCAAGGCTTACCACTGCCGGGGAAGAAAGCCATGGCTGGCGTTGCATTACTGGCCTGTTTCGCAACCCTGCTGGTTTTTCAATCCAGTGACAACAACGCTACAATCCCCCAACACGCGCTTTCTCCTGAAATTGCCCTCGAGGATGTCCTCCCATACAGTGACCTGTGGCTAATTACAGCTCCAGGAGTATCCGATACCACAGCTGCACAAGCGGGCCCTCACTGGGAAAATGGCAGGCCCGTGGAACGGCCCTGGGTCGAACAGGTGGTCAAGAGCGGCGACAACCTGTCACTCATATTCCAAAGAGCAGGCTTTAATAAGCGCGACGTGCACCAGGTAGTCAGTGAGTCCAAGCATGGCAAATCCCTGGCTAAAATATATCCTGGGCAAGTTGTAGCATTCCAGTCAGACACCGCAGGAAAGCTCGCCGCAGTGCGAATCGTCAAATCACCACTGGAAACCATTGTCTATCGCAACAGCGGCTCCGGATTCAGCAGCGAAGTTGTCACTCGCACACCGGAAGTAAGAGAGTCCTGGGCCACGGCAGAGATAACCTCCTCTTTGTTCATGGCAGGCAAACAGGCCGGCCTGTCCTACTCGACCATAATGGAACTCGCCGCGATTTACGGCGGTGTTATCGATTTTGTGCTGGACCCACGCCAGGGGGATACCATCCACATCGTCTACGAAGAGCTTTATATTGATAATGAGAAGTACAGTGATGGCGCTATAGTTGCTGCTTCATTTACAAACCAGGGTAAAACCTACAACGCCTTCCGCTACGTTGACGCCAGCGGCGAGTCGAATTACTACAACGAGGCCGGAGTGAGTATGCGCAAGGCTTTTCTGTTGGCACCCCTGGATTTCACGCGCATCAGCTCCAATTTCAACATGAAACGCCTGCACCCCATCTACAAAACAACGCGCCCCCATCGCGGCACCGATTATGCCGCCGCTACCGGCACCCCCGTGTACGCAGCGGGTGACGGGCGTGTCACTAAAGCCGGCTACAGTCGCGCCAATGGCAACTATGTTTTTATCCAGCACGGCGATCAGTATGTTACGCACTACCTGCATCTGCACAAACGCAATGTCAAAGCAGGGCAGCGAGTTACACAAAGCCAGGTTATAGGCACTGTTGGCTCGACCGGTGCAGCAACCGGGCCTCACCTGCACTACGAGTTTCTGGTAAATGGCACTCATCGCGACCCACGCAGCATCCACAAGTCGCTACCCAAGGCCAAAACCCTGCCCGGAGACGAAATTCCAGCATTCCGACAGGCAATCAACGAAAGCTCGCTGCAACTTGCCTCACTGCGTTCAGATAATCAGTTGGCCATGCACAACTCCTCTCATCCCGATTCTGCTGCCAATTAATTAACACTATGGATGACTTCCTGTACATCGGCTTGATGTCAGGCACCAGTGTAGATGCCATCGACACTGCCCTCGTCAGTTGTGCCGATGATCAGGTGCGAGTTCTCGCCACCCACCAACACGACATCCCGGGTGCCACCAGAGAGTGCATTGCCATGCTGAGCCACTCCGGGCCCGATGAAATCGAACGGCTGGGCCCACTGGATCGTGAGTTGGGACGGCAGTTTGGTGCCGCCGCTCTCGCCGTGGTGGATAAGGCCGGCAAACGCCCGCAGCAGGTCAGGGCAATCGGCAGCCACGGCCAGACAGTGAGGCACCGGCCTCCGTCAGGCGGCTCCGGCACAAACAGTTTTACCCTCCAGTTGGGCGACCCGAACACCATTGCCGAAATCACCGGCATTATGACGATCGCTGATTTTCGACGCAGGGATATCGCCGCTGGTGGCGAGGGCGCACCGCTGGCCCCCGCCTTTCACGCCGCAGCCTTTGCATGCAATAGTACAAACAGGGCAGTGGTCAACATAGGAGGCATTGCCAACGCCAGTATTTTGCAGGGCGATCAGCTACTGATGGGGTTTGACACCGGCCCGGGCAACACCTTGCTGGATCACTGGATACACCGCCACCATGGCAAGACCTTCGACCGCGACGGCAGTTGGTCCGCAGCAGGTCACGTGGTAGCGGCTTTGTTGTCAGATCTGTTGCAACACCCCTATCTTGCGCTGACCGGGCCCCGCAGTTCGGGCAAGGAGGATTTCAATCTCGTCTGGCTGGACGATTGCCTCAAAATGCACCCCGACCTCAACCCCACAGATATACAGGCCACCCTCGCAGAACTGACAGCCACCACTATCACAAATGCCGTGGCAGGCAGCGGAGCAGCTGTGACGGAAATCTACGTTTGTGGCGGCGGCGCCCACAACCCGGACCTGATGCGCAGACTGGAACAGCAGCTGGCCCCCGCTACGCTGGCGACGACTGCCGCCATCGGGGTGGAACCTGATTGGGTGGAAGCCGTGACCTTTGCATGGCTGGCACATAGGACTCTGGAGGGATTCCCGGGCAATGCACCGGCGGTGACAGGCGCCAGCGGACCAAGGGTACTGGGTGGGATTTACCCGGGCTAAAAATCGAGGTAGCTCTTTTTCCCTCGCAGTCGCTCGACCTCACTTGCTGCCAGGTCCACCGGGATCACAAAGGGTTGCAATTCAGCTGCGTCTACCGCATTCACCCCCATCCAGGTCCGACAGGCCTTGATCTCAACCACCTGCAGTGCTGACAGACTGGCTGCGAGATTCACCAGCTGAATGTTACCCCCATAGTTCTGCCTGAGCAGGTCTCTGATGACCGGGCCGTGCAGCACAAAGGAGACCTTGGGAACTCCGTTCTGGGTGGCGAGACCATCGAGCAATAACTGGCCCGCACGCTCCAGCAATTCGCTCAACTGCTGAGCGTCCTGTAGCTCTATATCGGCAACATAGCGCGCGCTACTTCGCTCAGGCTCCTGGGCCGTGGCCGACACCGCCCAAAGTACACTCGCCAGAAACAGCAGGCTCGCCGCTCGCGGCAAACCGGTCAAACTAGATAGAGAAGGAAGCGCCACAACCACAGGTAGTGGCGGCATTGGGGTTGTTGACGACAAAGCGTGAGCCTTCCAACCCTTCGGTGTAATCCACCTCGGAGCCAGCCAAATACTGAAAGCTCATGGGGTCCACCAGGAGTGTTACACCATCCCGCTCGATCGCCGCATCATCTTCCGCGGCCTGGTCTTCGAAGCTGAATCCGTACTGAAACCCGGAGCAACCTCCGCCGGTAATGTACACACGGAGTTTCAGTTCCTGATTTTCCTCCTCCGCGACCAACTGTTGTACCTTCTGCACCGCACGTGCGGACAGGTTGATACTCGTCGGATTGAAGGACTCGGCTACAGACATCAGTTTTTCCCAGGGTCAGGCATCACTAACATGATGCACTATCACCCGACATTATGTGAAGTCCCAGTATTTTAGTCAAGTTTAGCGGAAACTACCGCCAGCCCGGGAGCCTGCCCCGCGACATCGCTTTCGGGACCAGAAGCCTTGTCTCTGACGGACTTCTCCGCATCGGTATCTGCCATATGGGCCAGGTTGCCGTTCACCTCTGCGCCTGCCGCCATTTCGACCAGGGCATAATACACATCCCCCAGGACCCGCGCTCTGGAGGCGAGCTCCAGGTGCACTGTGGCGTAGACATCACCCTCAACTGCGCCATTGATGACCACTGACGGGGCGCGTATTTCACCTTCCACACGCCCCTTGTCCACAATCCGCACCAGAGCATCCTTGCCAGGCTCCGCCACAATATTGCCCTTTACCAGCCCCTCAACATCGAGCACACCGCTAAAGTGGACATCCCCCACAATTACCGTTTCAGTGGACACGAGGGTGGTCTTGCCAGATACATTCATACTGGATTTCTTACTTCCCAACATGGCTAAATCGCTCCTCTAGATGCCAGGGGTAACTCTCGCTGATCTCAAAGTTGTTAGGTTTTCGGGTACTGGCCTGCACCCGAATCTCCACGGGCTCGAACCCTTCAGGCAGTACCAGTCCCCCCTCAATGGACTGAAAATAGCGGAACTGCAGTGCTATTCGTTCTGCCTCAAGATCGTCACTAAGCTCCGCCAGGGAATACTCCACCACCTCGCCACCCTTAACACCACTTATCACGGCCTCCAGGCTGCCCTTGAGTAGAGCGTGTTTGCGGGCCTCTTGTTGCAACACAATGCGAAAGAAGTACTGTCGCGGCAACTCCCCTGCCATCAGTTCTAAAACGTGAAGATTCAAACCTGGGGCAATTTCCCCCGGTGACATCAGGCCACGATAAAAGGCCAGCCCCTCCTCCAGCGCTGCAATTTCCTCTTTCTGTCCAGCCAACTCCTTGCGCACCAGCTCCAGCGCCTGCTGGTCCACCTCACGCCGGGTACTGACTATTTCCAACTCCGCATTCCGCGAGCGCAGCGCATTCTTCATGGAAATCAGCTCGGCCTGCATTTCATGGTAGGTCTCCGGGTCAGACCCAAGACCATTGAAGGCTGAATGCTGGCCGAGGTAGAACCCCGCCTCGACTGCCAGCGCCACTACCAGTATCGCAACCAGAATAACAACCGGCCGCCTGCTCCGCCTTAACTGGCCAGTCAAATCCATGCGCTTATTGCGGCCCAATCACGGCAACAACCCAACCTGGCGCAAGCCCATCGATTCCGGCAGATCCAGCATAATGTTCATGTTCTGCAGTGCCTGACCGGAAGCGCCTTTGACCAGATTGTCGATCACTGACATGACAACGACCGTATCCCTCTGCTGGGGCACCATCACGGCAATCTGGCAGCGGTTTGCACCTCGCACGGTGCGGGTCTGTGGAAACATTCCCTGCGGCAGGACATCAACGAACGGTTCGCTGGCGTACCGCTCTTCGAAGAGCGCTTGTAAATCGCCAGGGTCGGCATGCAGTTGGCTGAACAAAGTGGCGTGAATTCCTCTTATCATTGGCAGCAGGTGGGGGACGAAAGTCACCGCTACCGGCTCACCTGCCACGTCCATCAGACCCTGCTCGATTTCCGGCAGGTGACGATGCCCCGCCACGGCATAGGCCTTGAAACTATCGGCGGTCTCGCTCAACAAATTGTCTATTTTGGCCTGACGCCCCGCACCACTCACCCCGGAGGCAGCACTGGCGATCAAGTGGGCCGGATCCACAAGATCGCGTTCCAGCAGGGGGATAAGACCCAGTTGGACCGCGGTTGGATAACATCCGGGACAGGCCACCAGCCTGGCGCCAGCAATCGCGGCCCTGTTTGTTTCCGGCAAGCCATATACGGCATCAGCCAGGCACTCGGGGCTGGCATGCGGCTCGCCATACCATTGCGACCAGAGTTCTGCGTCGCGAATACGATAATCCGCAGATAAATCGATCGCCCGAGTACCGGCTGCCAGCAGTTCTGGCACCATGTTCATCGCCACATTGTGCGGTGTGGCAAAGAAGACGACATCACAGGCTGCAAGCCGGGCGACATTCGGCTCAGAAAAAGACAGATCATAATGACCGCGGAGATTGGGGAACAGGTCATCCACACGGCGGCCAGCTTCCGCTCGGGAGGTGATAGCCACAACGTCAGCCTCTTCGTGAGAGGCCAGCAGACGCAACAGTTCGACCCCGGTATAACCGGTACCGCCGACGATTCCTATTTTTACCATGTCACTACCCTATCCCCTACAGCAAAGCCCCGCTGAACGGGCATCTGGCGACGCCAGCCCAGCGGGTGGTCAGTATAAAAGCAATAACAGGCGAGATAACTGGTAATATTGTCTTTTTTGCAATTAGCAGACACTGTTTGCTCGCGGACTGCTCCCTGTGCTGGTGTATGCTGCGGTCGCGGTGCCAGTGTGAGTTAAGCTAACGGGACACAAGTGCGAGAAATTCTAAAAAAATACCGCCGCTATCTCACCAACTACGACGCGATGCTGCCCTACTCCGTTCTGGGTGTGGTCGGCGGTGTGGCCTCTGGCCTGATCGTGCTGGCATTCGAGATGGCGATTTCGGAGGTGGCCAAACTGTTCGGTGTGGGCAATGGTGGAGAAGCCTTTGAGGATTTGCCCCAGTGGATGGCCTTTGCCCTGCCAGCCGGCGGCGCCGCAGTGCTGGGCCTGATTTATACCCTGCTGAAGCCCGCAGACAGAGAGACCGGCATTGTTCACGTGATGAGCCGTATGCACTCTCACTATGGTGTCCTGCCACTGAGAAACGCCCTGCTGCAATTTGTCGCAGGCGCATTCGCACTGGGAACCGGACAGTCTGGTGGTCGGGAGGGGCCAGGAGTCCACCTCGGCGGTGCGGTCAACAGCCTCTTCGGGCAAAGACTGGGCCTGCCCAACAACAGTCTGCGCATGCTGATAGCCTGCGGCACAGCCGGAGGTATAGCGGCAGCCTTCCATACGCCGCTGGCTGGCGTCATTTTTGCCATGGAAGTCATTGTGATGGAGTACTCGGTAGCCGGATTTATACCGGTCATACTGGCTTCGGTGGCTGCGTCTGCAGTAAGCCTGAACCTGTCGGGTGGCGAGGCATTGCTGGAAATTCCCGGAGTGGAGCTGAACTCTTTGCTGGAAATTCCCTATATTCTGCTGCTGGGCCTGGTGTGCGGCATAGCAACAGCTATGTTTATCCGCATAATGCGCATCACCAGCACATATTCCCACTGGCCAGTAGCAGTCCGCTTCACGCTGGCAGGCTGCCTGACCGGCGCTATCGCTCTTGCCGTGCCGGAGACATTAGGGTTGGGCTATGACTCCCTGGGGCAAATCCTCGACGGCCATCTCATGTTCAACGCCTTACTGGTACTCGCGGCGTGCAAAATACTGGCTACCGCCGTAAGCTGCGGCGCAGGTTTGCCGGTAGGTCTTATCGGGCCAGCCCTGTTAATAGGGGCCTGTATAGGCGGTGCACTGGGGGGCCTGGCTCACATACTTCAGCCCGAGTTGGCTTCGGACATCCCCCTGTACATTGCCATTGGCATGGCCGCAACAATGGCGGCTGTCCTCAATGCGCCGCTGGCGGCGATACTGGCCGTCATTGAGTTGACCCAGACCATCAGTATTGCCATGCCCGCCCTGTTGGCCATTGTCGCAGCGAACCTGACCAACACCAGCATTTTTCGCCAGCGCTCGGCCTACGAGGTGGTTTTGCGCCAGTTGCAAAGGGTAGTACCCAGCGACCCCCTGAACCAGTTACTGCATCGCACCGATGTCATCGCCACTATGGATGTGAGAGTGGTGCGCGTCCCGATCTTACTGGACACAGATGATCTGGAGCCGCTACTGGAGTTCACCCCCACCTGGTGCCTGGTAGAGCGCGACGGCCAGGACCTCTACCTGGTACAGGGCAGCGAACTGCTGCAGTGGTTGCGCGAAGCCCTTGCCGATAGCGAGTCTGCGGACCTTGCGGATGCGACGATCCGGCGCTGGACTATTGCGCCGGTACCGCTGCAGGCCAGCCTGCGCCAGGCAATGGACACTATACGGGCGAGCACGGTTGAGGCAGTTTGCGTCTACGAGCGCAGCAGGGCCACAGGGAAACGCATACTGCACGGTGTGGTGACACGTGAAAGTATCGAAAAATTCACCCTCGACCGGCTCTGACCTATAGGGACAATAATGCTCTGGCTAAAAGCGTTCCATATCATCTTCGTTGTCTGCTGGTTCGCCGGTTTGTTCTACTTGCCGCGAATTTTTGTCTACTACGCGGCAAGCGAACACGCCGAAACCCGGCAACAGCTGGCGATCATGGCCCGTAAGCTGTACCGCTTCGTCACGCCCTTCATGTTCATCGCCATCGCACTGGGTATGGTCATGATCGCTTTAAACCTCGATTACTACTTGCACGCCAAATGGATGTGGCTGAAGCTGGCAGGTGTCACCTTTCTTGTTGTCTACCACGCGCAATGCGGCCGATATGTGCACGCCATCAATGAAAGCACGGACCAGCATACGCACGTGTTTTACCGGTTCTTCAACGAGGTCCCGGTTCTCTTCCTGTTTGGCATCGTACTGTTGGTTGTACTAAAGCCGTTCTAGCCCGGTTGGTGGACAGCTGCCAGCAGCCTTGAATGTTGGTACAAAATAGCGATAATGCAGGCGCTGTTGCTGCCGGGCACAAGACGGTTGTGATTGCTCGGCACCGCGCCTGGACGTTGGTTTTGAGGCGACCCTGTTTTTTTTGACCCTCTGCGCCAATCCATATTTACATTTAAAATCAATTACCTATAAGGCAGCTGCCCGCGTGTCACCGACAGTTATGACCCAGCTTCCCCTCCCCGCTTCGGCAGATGCCTCGCGGCTGGTGCGCTTGCTCAATGAGTGGGTCGAAGGTGATGTGGCCATCGCAACAAGGGGGTTCGCGGAGCGGCTGGGGCAGTTGTTTGACCTGCCAGACTCGATCAGAATTTCTTCCGCCCATGCGAGCGTTTCAGCCGCGAGCTTTGAGGCGGGAAGGCTGTCCATTGATGAGGTCAGGGATGAATTCTTTCGCGGCCGGACAGCATTGATCCGAGCCGCGCTACGCTCCTTTACTCCCGGCTCGGGGCATACACGTATCCGGTTTCCGCTGGAAAACGCCTCTGCGCCGGTCGATGAGGCCACAGACCCCGAGCCCTATCTGGCGTTTTACATAGCATTGCAGCGGGACATTGATTTCAGGGCCAGGAACCTGCAGGCCGCTGTGCGCGATTCAGTGGCGGGCTTTTCGCCCACTCTGGCGCAACTATGCGCCCTCGACAGCGCTCTCACCGCCCCGATAGCGGCAAACCACCGGCGTTTGTTCGGCGCCATTCCGAAGCTGTTGCAAAATCGTTTTGAGTTTCTGCTTGCTGAATATCGGCAAACTGTCCCACAGGAGCAACACCAGCCGGATCTCTGGGCGCAATCACTGTCCAATTTGCGCGACGACATGCAGAGCCTGGCGCTCGCTGAGATTGAAACCCGGCTACTCCCGACGCTCGGCCTGATTGAGGCCCTCGAAGAACACACACAAAGATGACACTATGAAAAAAGCACTTTTCCTTATCGCATTCCTGCTGGGTGCCTCCGCCATAATCTGGATGAGCCTGGGCTTTGCTGGCACGAACACGCTGGCATTTGCTGTCACCGCTGTCATTGGGGGTGTGTATCTGATCGGCATCTTCGAGTTGCTGCAATTCCGGCATGCGACTGCCACACTCACAAACGCTCTTGGCAATCTCACCCCCGAAACGGAACAGACCCGACAATGGCTGGGCAACTGGCTGGACCAGCTCGATCCCTCCCTGCAAAACGCGGTGAGATCGCGCATAGAGGGTGAGCGAGTGGGGTTGCCTGCGCCGGTTTTCACTCCCTACCTTGTTGGCCTGCTTGTCATGCTCGGGCTGTTGGGCACATTCGTTGGCATGGTTGACACACTGAATGGCGCGGTGCTCGCACTCGAGGGCAGCACTGAGCTTGAAGCCATCAGGTCTGGCCTCGCGGCGCCTATCCGGGGGCTGGGTGTGGCTTTTGGCACCTCAGTAGCAGGTGTCGCGGCTTCGGCGATGCTGGGATTTATCTCCACCATGGTGCGGCGCGAGCGCATGCTGGCAACACGACATCTGGACAGCAAAATTGCCACCGCCCTGCGGGAGCTCTCCCTCACGCATCAACGGCAGGAAGCGTTTACAGCGTTACAGTCCCAGTCGGCTGCACTGCCTGCGGTAGCCAGGCAGCTAGAGACAGTGGCCGGGCAGCTTGAATCCATGGGTAACAAACTCAGCGAGCAGATGCTGGTCCGGCAGGGCGAGTTCCATAATTCCGTCCAGGCACAATATACCGCGCTGGCAGACTCCGTGGACCAGTCACTGCGTGAAAGTCTGGCTGCCAGTGGGCGGGCCGCAGGGGAAAGCATCAAACCCGTTATCGCCGAGGCCATGGCAGACATTGGGGCTTCCGTCCTGGAGACACAACAGCAACTTGTCACCAATGCCCAGGGCCAGTTGGGTGCGTTTGGCAATCAATTTGAAGCGGCAAATACCGCCATGCTGGCAAGCTTTGAGCGGGCCTCTTCCACCTGGGTTGAACAGTCCCAGGCCCTGCAGGAGACAATACAAAAGTCCATGTCCGACTCCGCGAGCGAGATGGCCCAAAATTCACTGATGACATCGGACAAACTGCTCACAGAAATTGGCGGCTTGCTGCAATCCTCCGAGCAACTACTCGAGGCCCGCACCAACTCCGAGGCAGCCCTGCTGGATGACCAGAAACGGCACATCGACCAGATCGCCGCAGCGTTAACCACAGGTCTGGACAAATTACGGGAGCAGGAACACCAACACCAACTGGCCGCGGGCGAGCGCCTGGCAGCACTGGAGGTCACGGTAACAGGCCATCTGACGCAGCTTGGTCAGGGCCTCGAAGAGCCTCTCACACGCCTCATAGAGATCGCCTCGGAAACGCCCAAAGCCGCGGCCGAAGTCATTGGGCAACTGCGGACAGAGATCGGCAACAACATCGAGCGCGACAACCAGTTGCTGGTGGAGCGCCAGCAGACAATGCGGGAACTGACAAAGCTGGCAAGCTCCCTGGAGCGCTCGACATCCGCACAGCGCGAAGCCGTGGAAGCATTGGTGAGTTCAGCTGCTAGCCGGTTGGAGGAGCTCAGCAGCGGCTTCGGAGACAAGCTGGGGGCAGGAATGTCCAATATTTCCGAAGCCAGCACGCACATCGCGGGCAGCGCCACTGAGTTGGCCAGCCTGGGCGAAGCCTTTGCTCACGCTGTCCAGCTATTCAATAGTTCCAACGACAGCATGATTGAACACCTGAGCCGCATTGGTGAAACCATGGACAGCTCCAGCACTCGCAGCGACGAGCAGATGGCCTACTATGTCGCCCAGGCTCGGGAAATCATCGACCAAAGTATGCTATCCCAACGAGAAATCGTCGAGGACCTGCGCCAGATGAGCTGCGGGGACACATCACTCGTGGCCGAGACGCTCTGATGGAAGAGTTGCAGTACGATGAGGCCGGGGAAACACCCGTCTGGGCTATTTTCGGTGACCTGATGGCCGGCGTGGTGGGGGTCTTTGTACTGATCCTGGTCTGGGTAATGGGCTACCAACTGGAACTCGCGCAATCACTCCGGGAAGAGGTGGGCAAACGTCAGGCGGAGGAGCAACGGCGCATGGCACTGGAAGAGGCTCTGGCGGACCCGCTGGCAACCGGGCGTATCAGCTTGCAGGACGGTCGTATCGGCATCAGTGGCAACGTGCTGTTTGCATTGAACTCCGACCAATTGCAACCCGAAGGGCGCGCCCTGCTGAAGACGCTCGTTGGGCCGCTTGAAGTATTTCTGGGAGAACGTGATGAACTGCTGATGGTCAGTGGCTTCACCGACGACCTGCCCATACAGAAAGGGAATAACCTATTCGCGGACAACTGGGAATTATCCGCCCAGCGCTCCCTCACGGTCACCCGGGCCCTCATCCAGGAGGGTATGCCTCCCGATGCAGTATTCGCTGCGGCTTTCGGAGCCCAGCATCCGGTGGCACCGAACGCCGACGATGACGGACGATCGCAAAATCGCAGGGTAGAGATGGCACCCGTACCGCGAACGCCAAAGCGCAAGATCAACCGGAACTGAAATGACCAGCCGCGAACGCCAAAACACAGTGGCTACTCTGGAAAAGGGGTTGATCGCCTTGCAGGCGGCAGATGGCGATCACTTTGATGCCGTACAGTTTTGTTATCTGGAAGCGATGGCGAAAAAAGCCGGCGCAAGCACGGGACCGGTAGCGGACATTGTGGCGAACAAAGCGCTGGCCGCTCTGAAAACTTACCAGTTGACCCTTGACCACGAGCGCCAGAGCATGGAAAAGCTGATCGGGGAGGTCGGCGCACGGCACCCTGAGGCTGCGCCCGAACTGCAGGAACTGTTCAATACCAACCAGCTTTCAGCTGCAAAACGACTGGCCGCTCGCCTCGATCGACGCGCCACCAGCACACTTCTGGCCACGCTTCTCAAGAGCCTGGAGCCGCTATCGCAACAAGGGGAGGGGAGACCCAGCGAGGGCCCCGCCAGTGCACAATTGCAGGAGCAGGAAAACGCCGTACTCGAATTAATCGCCGCGGACTCTTGCCATGCAGCAGCCCCGCCTGCCGGAGAATTGAAATCCGCTCGATACTTCCGTGAACTGCGCCAGCAACGCACGGCGCAAGACCGGGTTGCGCGAGCGCTGAAGGAAGCCCCCGAGGAGTCAGGACCACTGAATCCGCAGAAACTCATCATTCGCTCAATGCTGTCCATGCGCGAGATTTCCCCCGGCTACCTGGCCCGCTTTGTGTCCTATGTGGACACACTTTTCTGGCTGGAAAATGTGGGCACGCAGAACAAATAGCGCCCATCGCTGCACTCGCGTGCGCGGCGCGCTGACCTTGGCGCTGGATATTCCCGGCGCCAGCCCCGATAATTTGTCTCCGGCAATGAAACAGGACCACCATGAGCACTTCTGAACAGCTGTTTGCGCGCGCGCAGAAACATATTCCCGGCGGCGTCAATTCGCCAGTACGGGCCTTCAAGGCCGTGGGGGGCACCCCCGTCTTCATTGATCGTAGCGAGGGTGCCTGTGTATTCGACTGCGACGGCAAGCGCTATATCGACTACGTTTTGTCCTGGGGACCCATGATTATGGGTCATAACCACCCGCAGGTGCGCGAAGCGGTGATCCGGCAGAGTGAAAAGGGCCTGAGCTTTGGCGCACCGACAGAACTGGAAATCCAGCTGGCCGACAGGATCTGCGAGATCATGCCGGGAATGGATATGGTGCGCATGGTCAATTCCGGCACCGAAGCCACCATGAGCGCTATCCGGCTGGCCCGGGGCTACACCGGCCGCGACACCATCGTCAAATTTGAGGGCTGCTACCACGGCCATTCTGATTCGCTGTTGGTAAAGGCCGGCTCTGGCGCCCTCACCCTGGGTGTGCCGAGTTCGCCCGGAGTGCCAGCGGCCCTGGCTGACCTGACCCTCACCCTGACCTATAACGATCCCGACGGCGTGCGTGCCGCCTTTGCCGCGTATGGCGATCGGATTGCCTGCGTGATTGTGGAGCCGGTGGCGGGCAATATGAACTGCATCCCCCCCGCACCGGGCTTCCTGCAGACACTGCGCGAGGTGTGTACCGCCAGCGGCGCGGTACTGATCCTGGACGAGGTTATGACGGGATTCCGCTTTGGCCTGCATGGCGCGCAGGGCTTTTACGATGTTGAAGCAGACCTGACCACGCTGGGCAAGGTCATCGGCGGCGGAATGCCGGTGGGCGCTTTTGGCGGCAAGGCAGAGATCATGTCGCAGATCGCCCCTCTGGGCCCGGTATATCAGGCCGGCACGCTCTCCGGTAACCCAATCGCCATGGCCGCCGGCCTGGCCACCCTGGACATTATTTCCCAGCCCGGGTTTTACCAGCCTCTGTTTGATCGAACGGCGCAATTATGCAGCGGCCTGCGTAAAGCGGCCGCCACAGCCGGTGTGCCATTCACAACCAATCATGCAGGCACCATGTTCGGCGGTTTCTTCACCCAGGATAAACACGTAAGCAATTACGCCGGGGTGATGGCCTGCAACGGCCCGGCATTCAACCAATTTTTCCACCGCATGCTGGAGCTGGGTGTGTATCTTGCGCCTGCCTCCTATGAGGCAGGCTTCATGTCCAGCGCACACAGCGAACAGGACATAGCAGACACCATCGCAGCTGCAGCCACCGCCATGTCCGGGCTTTAATCGTAAGGAGTAGCATATGGGATTCACTTCACAGCGCGGCCCCTTTCCTCACACACGCATGCGGCGACTTCGTGCCAACCGCTTTTCGCGGGCGCTGGTGCGCGAATCCGGGCTGACGCCAGCGGATTTTATTTACCCGGTATTCGTACTTGAGGGCCGTGAGCAGCGGGAGGCAATCCCGTCGATGCCGGGTATTGATCGCCTCAGCATCGACTTGCTGGTGCAACAGGCCCGCGAACTCGAACAGCTCGGTGTTCCCGCAGTCGCCCTGTTCCCGGTAGTTGCGGCGGATCGCAAAAGCCTGCTGGCGGAAGAGGCCTTCAATGCCGATGGCCTGGTACAGCGGGCGGTGATGGCACTAAAAGACGCCGTCCCTGAGCTGGGAGTCATCACTGACGTGGCACTGGACCCCTTCACCACCCATGGCCAGGACGGTATTATCGACGATGCTGGTTACGTCCTGAACGATGTTACCAGTGAGATACTGGTTAAACAGGCCTTGTCACACGCCGCCGCGGGCGCTGACGTGGTGGCGCCGTCGGATATGATGGATGGGCGCATAGCTGCCATTCGCCAGCAGCTGGAAGCCGAGAGTTTCCACAACACCCTGATCATGGCCTACTCTGCCAAATACGCGTCATCCTACTACGGCCCCTTCAGGGATGCGGTGGGCTCCTCCGGCAATATCAAGGGGGGCAACAAATTCAGTTACCAGATGGATCCGGCCAATAGCGACGAGGCCTTGCACGAATGCGCCCTTGACCTGAATGAAGGCGCAGACATGATCATGGTCAAGCCGGGTATGCCCTACCTGGACATTGTGCGGCGCGTTAAGGACGAGTTGAAGGCACCCACATTCGCCTACCAGGTCAGCGGCGAGTATGCGATGCATATGGCCGCCTTTGAGAAGGGCTGGTTGCAGCAGGAGCCGGTTATGCTGGAATCACTGATGGCGTTCAAGCGCGCGGGATGCGACGGCATTCTGACGTATTTTGCTGTTGCTGCCGCCAGAGCGCTGCAGTAGCTCGTACCATGCGCTATCGCGTACTGACATGTCTGCTACTGTGTGTATTTGCTGGCGACATTGCAAGAGCCGAGTGCGATTGCCTGTGGCAGGGATCGTTTACCGATGTGGAGGCCACTGCTGATCTGGTTGTCAGCGGCAGAATTAACAGCGTAAAGGGAAACTCTCTCGACCTCGGCATTGATCGCCTGTTGCGGGGCGAAACGACTCACCCGGATATACGTATCTGGCTGAAAACCGGCGATTACTGCCGCCCGGAGCCGGCCGCGTTCCCAAGCGGCAGCGAGTGGGTCATGGCGCTTTTCAGAATCAGGGAAGATGTGGCAGGCGGCTTCAATCCCCACACGCCGAATATCAGCTACGGCCGCGTGGGTGATTACTTTCTCTCCAGTTGCGGCGGCTACTGGCTCGCCCGGGACGGCAACTGGGTGACGGGTAACCTTGTGCAGGCTCCAAGGTGGGTGCGCGAACCAAAAATGACGCCTGTACTGCTGGAGCTGGTGGCTGACTTTATCGCGGGCAAGGTGGATGCCAGGACACTGGCCGAGGCCAGCAAGGAAGATCCGGCAGTACGGGAGCTGATGCTCGACACCAAGGCCTTCCTGCGGGAGGGAGATTGATAGCCGTCATCGATTCCAGCGCAGCCGCCGCGGGTTTTTCCCCTCCACCAGGTCCATCATCTCATCCAGCATCATCAACGATAAACCCCAGATACGCCGCCCCTCGTACATATAGCAGGGCAAAGGCATCGTCACCCCCTTGTACTTCCAGTGCATTCTCTCCCGATTGTCACTGTCCAGCAGAAACTCAAGTGGCACCCAGACCACCTCAGCCACTTCTTCGTTTGGAGTAAATACTACCTCCCGCTCCAGACGAAACACGAAAGGCGTCACGGCCATACCGAAGGGCCCCCGCTTGGGTCGCGTGACAATATCCGACAGCCGGCCGATACATTGGTCGCCCTCCCCCAGTGTCAGGCCCACCTCCTCTTCCGTTTCTCGCACAGCAACGGCAAACCCGTGAGCATCGACCTTATCCATGCGTCCGCCCGGAAACGCCATATGACCGGACCACGGATCCCCCTCCCTTTCTGCGCGCTTAATCATTAGAATATGGAGTTCGCCCTGGCGCACCTGCAGGATCATGGCCACGGCCGAGCGTTTCATCAGCCGCCGCCACACTTTCTTGCCAGGTTTGTGATCAGAGAGGCGTGTTTCGATTAGTTGCAAAAGCTGTACAGGCACAAGCAGACAATCCGTAAGGGTTTGCTCGATTTAGCCAGCTGAGAGCACGAGACACAAGTTGCAAATAGAAGGACAGCATGACTACCCCCCCACTACTCGAGTTGCAGAAGCTCAATCTGGTATACCGGGCACTGCCCGCCCTGCGCGATATCAACTGGACTCCGCTACAGGGCCAGCAATGGGCCTGCCTGGGGCCCAATAGCGCAGGCAAAACCAGCCTGGCACGGGTGCTAAGCGCCCAGGCAACGCATTTCTCCGGTGAGTTCAGCCGATCACAGCTGCTGCTCGACAGGGGTGTGTCCTACGTCTGCTTTGAGCAGGCCAAGGCCCTGTGTGAGCGCGACAGAAAACTCGACGACTCGGAGTTTCGCGCCGATGCCAGTGACCCGGGCACCGATGTACAGGCGGCCATTCTCGGCGGTCGTCCTGCCGACTCCGACTTTCAGCACTGGGTTGAACGGCTACATATAGGCCATATCCTGCGCCGCGGCCTACGCTTTATCTCGACCGGCGAGATGCGAAAAACCTTGCTGATTCGGGCCATTCTCAGCAACCCAGCGCTGCTGATACTCGATAGCCCGCTGGACGGCCTGGACCTGGCCAGCCAGGCGGATATGCGACAAATTATCGATGAGCTGCTGCTGACGCAGATAAGCGTGCTGATGCTGTGCCGACAACCGGAGGATATTCCCGCGGCCATCAGCCACGTTCTCGTGCTTGATCGGGGGCAAGTGCTCACGGCCGGCAGTCGAGCCGACACCCTCACAGATCCTCGGGTAATCGCGCTGATGAACCCGCCTGCAGCGGACCTGGACCATCTACCGCCGCCCTCCCCCCGCCCCTACGAGCTGCCCGCCAGCGGACCGCTGGTGGCATTGCAAGATGTTGGGGTCAGCTATGGCGAACTGACAGTGTTACGGCAAGTAAACTGGATTTTCGGTCGCGATACGCACTGTTGCGTCTCCGGCCCCAACGGCTGTGGTAAAACCACCTTGCTGAGTCTGATCACCGGCGACAATCACAAGGCCTACGGCCAGGACATCACCCTGTTCGGCATTCGCCGGGGCAGCGGCGAGAGTGTGTGGGACATAAAACAGAAGTACGGCAAGCTCGATACCCAACTGCACCTCAACTATGTACGCGGTATGCGTGTGGTGGAGGTCGCGGTGTCTGGTTTCTTCGATACTATCGGTCTGTACGATGACTGGGGAGACCAACAGCGCGACATCGCCGACCAGTGGCTGGCCGCTCTCGGCCTCGCAGACTACAGCCGGGAGAGCTTTGACGCACTGTCCTTCGGCCTGCAGCGCATGGTGCTGCTGGCCCGGGCGATGGTGAAATCCCCTATTATCCTGTTATTGGACGAACCGACCCTCGGACTGGACGGGCATCACCGCAGGTTGATGCTGCGAGCCATCGATCACATCGCCGCCAACAGCGACACCCGGATTATTTTCGTCAGCCATTCGGCGGGCGAAGTACCGTCCTGCATCAATCAGCACCTGGTTTTTGAGCCGCACGAGGATGGCTTTGAGGTTGTTTGCCGCAGCTGATGGTGTCCTGTCTCGCAATCTTGTAACGCGTGTGCTATTGCCTGGGTGGGTTTCTCGGGTCTCCCGCTGCCCGCAATGGTAAGCCCACTGGCGGTTGGAACCCCACGCCCCTCCGGAGGCGGCCAGCACCCGGATGCGCGGCCATACACTAACGATACTTCTGGCGATTACCCGGGATTGCCAGTCTCACCCGATTTGCGGATATTGAACAACACTGCGTACAACGTGGGTACAACAATAAGGGTCAGTATCGAAGCAAAACCCAGGCCGGCCATGATAGTGACCGACATGTTTACAAAGAACACGTCGGATAACAGCGGTATCAGGCCGAGAATGGTAGTGGCAGCCGCCAGCATCACCGGGCGCATCCGGCTCACACAGGAATCGAGCAATGCCGGGTAGGGTTCCCTGCCGCTGGCAATCTGTTGATCAATCTCCTCAATCAGCACAATCGCGTTCTTGATCAGCAGGCCAATCAGGGACAGGGCCCCCAGCAGGGACATGAAATCAAACGCGCCGTCGGTGGCAAGTAGTCCCACGGTAATGCCGACGATGGCAAGTGGCACTGTCAGCCAGATGATAAGCGGCTGGCGCAGCTTGCCGAACAGGAAGATGCTGGTAAGTATCATCAACAGGAAACCCACCGGTAAGGACGCGCCAAGGCCCGCCTGTGCATTGCGGGAGTCCTCGTACTCGCCCCCCCACTCCAGCTTGTAGCCCGCCGGCAACTCCATGGCCTCTATCTGTGGCCAGAGGCGCTCCAGCAATGGACCGGTCATGCCATCCTCGGGATTACAGGAGGCAATAATGGTCTGGATGCGGTTGCGCCCGCGTATCACCGAGTTCTCCCAGCGAGTTTCATAGTCCGTCACCACCTGCGACACCGGCACTGAGCGTCGCAGTACCGGGCTCCACACCTGAATATCACGCACCTCATCGATGTTGCCACGTTCTTCCAGCGGCGCCCGTATGCGGATAGGCAACAGGCGATTCCCGTCCCGATATTGGCCCACGTTATAGCCGTCGAAGGCATACCGCAGAGCATCCCCGAGTTCCTCGCGGTCGACGCCCAGTTGGCGGGCGACCTGTTCGTTGAAGACCGGCGTGGATACTTTCACCGGCGAACGCCAGTCGTTGCGAACGTCCACGGCATTGGGATCGGCCCGCATAATGGCTTCAGCTTGCTCGGCCAACTCGCGCAGTATCTCTTCGTCAGGCCCGGAAAAACGTGCCTCTATCCTGGAGTCGCGGCCGGGGCCTATACGCAACGGCTTTATGATGGGGTCGGTCCAGGGCATTTGCTGCCGCAGATACTCCCGGGTGGCGGCAGCAACGGCCGGCAGCTGCTCCCGCGTTTCAGTGCGCACAATAATCTGGGCATAGACACGGGCGGGCTCTTTGGCATCATATACCAGCGTGAAGCGCTGGTGCGGTCCGCCGATAACTGATGCCGTTTGCACCACACCCGGCTGCTCCCGGATGAATTGACTCACCCGGAGAGTGTCATCACGCGTGGCACGGATATCGGCACCCTCCGGCTCCCACACATCCACAAAAAATATGGGTGTACTGGAGTCCGGGAAAAATCCGCTCTTAACCGAACCAAAACCGATTACCGCCAACACAAACATTCCAAACACGACCGTCAGCGTAATCCGGCGATGGTCTATCGCCGCAGCCACGACACCCCGGTATACCCGATAAAGCTTGCCGGCATACGGATCTGCCTGCTCCTCTCCGGTGTCGCTGCCAGTCTTTAGCAGCAGAGCGCACAACAGCGGTGTGGTGCTGATGGCCGTCACCCAGCTCAGAGACAGTGAAATCAGGATGACATAGAACAGGGAACTGGCAAATTCACCCGTGTTGTCAGGCGACAGGCCAATCGCCGAAAAGGCGAGGATACCGATAACAGTGCCACCCAACAGCGCCCAGACGGTCTTGCCGACCGCCTCCCTGGCGGCGGACAACGCTTTCATTCCGGACTCCATCCGTATCTGCATACCCTCGGCCACTACGATGGCGTTATCTACCAGCATGCCGAGCGCAATAACCAATGCTCCCAGGGAAATCCGCTGCAGCTCAATGCCAAACATATTCATCAGGAACAACGTGCCAGCCACGGTGATCAGCAGCACCGCCCCAATCACGATACCCGTGCGCATACCCATAAAGGCCAGCAGCACAAGCAACACGATGGCCACCGCCTGGCCGACGCTGACGATGAAGCCACCGACCGACTTTTCAACTTCCTCAGGCTGGTTATAGACAGTTTCCAGCGCCATACCGATGGGGATCACCGGCAGCAACGACTCCAGCATACGATCTACGTTACGGCCTACCTCAACCACGTTCTGGCCCGCCGCCATGGAAATACCGAGACTCAGGGCGGGCTTGCCGTTGACGTAGTACATTTTACCTGGGACTTCTTCATAGGCGCGGTTGATGGTGGCGAAATCCTTCAGGCGAATCAGTTTGCGCTCACTGGAACTGATCAGTACCTCCCCAATTTCCTGCACGGACTGAAAATCACCCGTAGGGCTGAAACGAATATAATCATCCCCGACCCGTACATTGCCGGCATCGACTACCACGTTCTGTGAACCCAGCACCGACCCGATCTGGCTGAGGTCCAGCCCCATCTCCGCGATTTTGCTACGGGAGATATCCAGGTAAGCCACTTCGCGCTGCTCACCGTCTATGACTACCTTGCGCACACCGTTTACCAGCACTAACTGTTTTTTAACAGCATCTGCTGTGTCGTAGAGATCGCGCCAACTGTAGCCGTCGCCAGTCAGCATCAGGTAGATTCCGTAGACGTCCCCAAAGTCGTCCAAGACGATGGGGGCACTGGCACCCGGCGGCAACGAGGGTTTGACATCGGCTATCTTGCGACGCAACTCGTCAAAGATATTGGGCAAGTCTGCTGATTTGTATTGATCCTTAAACTCAACGAGGATGTCCGAAAGACCCGGGCGGGAAACCGACATCTTTATCCGCTTCACCTGGGGCATTTTCTGGATGGCGTCTTCCAGGTGATAGGTGAGCTCGTCCTGCACCTCCCGCGCCGTTGCACCCGGGTAAAGGGTGATGATCTTGGCAGATTTGATGGTAAATGCCGGGTCTTCCAGCTTGCCCATTTGCTCGAAGGCGATTAGGCCTCCCCCGACCATAATGACGATCAGCAACCAGGAAATAACCTTGTTCCTTACCGAATACTCACCAATATTCATGCCCGCGACACCCCGGAATAATTGCTATGATTCAGGAAGGATCGCCGGCACGCGGCGACGCCTGCTCGGTGACAGCCATACGCGTGACCTGCATTCCCTCGGCGAGATAGGGCGCCCCCACGGAGACAATCTCCTCCCCCCCGGACAGGCCATCGGTAATTTCGATCATGCTCCCGGACATGCGCCCAATGGACACATCCTGCGCAAATACAGTCATGGTCTCCGGATCCAGTACCCAGATACGGGGCTTGAGCCCGCTGTCCGCCTGCACCGAACGCGCCGGAACCCACTTCACTTTCTCGTATGTGACCAGCTCGCTGAGATCCAGGGCTACCGTCGCTGTCATGCCAGGTAACACAGTAAAGTTGGTTGGCGCGGGCATGGTAAACGTGGCCCGATAGGTTTGGGTTTGGGCGTCCGCCTTGGTGGCGATCTCTTTGGGCGCAAGCTCGAAGGTCTGGTCGGCGCGGCCTTCAAACTGGGCCGTGGCGCGCACTGCCGGGTCAGTATGACCATTACCACCCACTGTTTCCTTGCTTACCCCACCCCGCACGCTGCGCACCACGGACTCAGGCAGGTTGATGGTAATATCCAGTTGGTCGATATTCTGTAGCCATATAACGGTTTGCTTGGCCGTTACCTCCTCAAAGTTCTCCACGTCGCGCTGGGCGATACGCCCGCGAAACGGTGAGCGCATCACGGTATACTCAAGATCCTTTTTCGCCTGAGACAGGGCCGCGCTGGCGCTGCGGTAATCTGCCTCCATGCGATCAAAGTCCAGGCGCGAGATATTACCGTCGGCAACCAGTTCCTTTGCCCGCTTGTAGTTGCTGTCACTGTTATCAAACTTCGCCTGCCGGTCTTCCAACACCAACTGGTAGTCGGCGGGATCCAGGCGTGCAAGCACCTGATCTTCTTCAACCAGGTCGCCCTCTTTGACCAGCAATTCCTGCAGCTTTCCCGACACCCGGAACGCCAGCTCCGCCCGCTGCGAGGCATCGACTTTCCCGGGGAAGCTGCGCACTGCGTCAACCTCGTCGCCTTCGACGACGAAAATCTTGACGGGACGACTCACTCGTTCCGGTGCCGCCTGTTCATCGCCTCCGCATCCGGCGAGCCCTGCCAGCGCAAGGCAGATAATACATGCGCCTGATAAAAGTCGCGGCATTTGCCCAATCTCCCTAATTATTATTAACCTGGGACAGACCCCGGTTATTGACCACGGATATTATCTTCAATTGCTTTCTCTGGTTTGCCGCGGCCTGCAATGTAAAGCCCACTGGCGGTTGAAACCCCACGCCCTTCAGCGGGCTTTACATTACAGACAGCTCCATCGCGCGATAAACCCGACAATACCCAACTGACATTCGCATCAATATCAATTTGACTTTTAGACGCGGATTGCTAACAGGATGGTAGCACCTTCGGGTTCTGGCTGCCTCCCGAGGGCCTGGGATTACAACCGAGGAGGCAGTCAGAACTCGAAGATGCGGCTACTTAACAACATGAGTTCATAGCGTTAACGACTGATTGAACGCAGAGCATCACACTGTTGCGAACCGTCACAGTACAACAAGCCGCGTTCAGCCGTACTCCGGGCCTGGGCCATATCGCCCCTGGCCCAGTGTACCTGCGCCTGTTGCAGGTAGATCACACCGGCGGTGGGCGCAATGCGTTGCGCCCGCTCCAACAATGCCAGCGCCTGTTCGTAGTCGCCACGGGCGGCGGACTGCTCCGCTTTTTTAAGCAGGGGTTGCCACGCACCGGAAGTCGAGGGCTCCGGCGGTTGAGCCGGAGGCCGCGGTGGCATAACCGGCGGCGCAGGACTGGTCGCTGGCGCCTTTACTACCGGCGCAGATTTGTTGTCTGTGGTAGACATCGCAGAGCACCCAACCAGCATCGCGCCAAAGGCCAGGCTTATAAGAACCCTGCCTCTACTCATCATCCCCTCCAAACAGTGACTGGAACCAATCCTTGATGCCGGTGGAACGTGCCGCGCAATTCGTACTCTTGCGTGGCTCTGATCCGATGACAAAGGGTAACAGACGTGAATCGGGACAACCCTTACCCGTGCGGTAACCCGTGTGCTCCTCTATCCAGGCTGTCTCCATCCCGTCCGGCATGCGATATCCCAGCGGGCGCTCACTGGCCGCCGCCATAAAGTGCGCCCAAACTTTCAGCGCACCGCTGCTACCGGTCAGCCCGGTACTGCCGTTATCGTCGCGGCCAATCCAGGTGACTGCCAGCAGATCACCGGAAAAACCCGCAAACCAGGAATCCCTGCCGTCGTTGGTAGTGCCGGTTTTACCCGCGACATCGAAGCCCGCCGGCAGATAGCGGTAAGCGCCTCGGCCCGTACCCTCCCGGACCACCGAGCGCAGTGCATAGGTGAGCAAATTCGTTGCCTGCAGACTCACTGTGCGATCGTATTCCAGCGGGTAGCGTTTTAGCGCACTGCCCTGGGCATCCACCACTTCACGAATGCTGCGCAGAGGGATGCGGAATCCCCCCGCCGCAATAGTCTGGTACATGGCCGTCATATCCATTGGCGAGTACTCACCCGCGCCCAGTGTCAGGGCGGGCACCTCCGGGATGTAACCCTCAATCCCCAGCCTGTGCAACATATCGACGATGGAGCCCAACCCCAAGTCCATACCCAGGCGGGCGGTGGCGAGGTTGTAGGAATTTGCCAGCGCCCGGTATAACAGCACGTCGCCGTGCACCTTGCGGTCGTAGTTGCGCGGCTCCCAGGTCGTTCCGCCGGGACCGGCCACCTTCATTGGTGCATCTGCCAGTACGGTCGCAAGCGAATATTTCCGGGGCTGCTCCAGTGCCGCCAGGTAAACAGCAGGCTTCAACAGGGAACCGGCGGGCCGGCGAGCGTCCAGAGCCCGATTGAAACCGGCGTAGCGAACCTGGCGCCCGCCCACCAGTGCTGCCACCTCGCCGGAGTCGAAACGGGTGACCACTGAGGCACTTTCCAACTCGCCCCCCTTGTTCAGCTGGTCCAGCACTGTGGTGGTGCTGCGCTCTATCTGGCGTTGCAGTAGTGGATCGAAGGGTGTGAAGATGCTGAGCCCCAGAGTGGTGAGATCCTCATCCCGATATTCCTGCCGCAGTTGCCGGCGCACCAGGTCCAGATAGGCGGGGAAGGTTCCCTGAATCTGGTGCTTACTGTTGAGGCCCAGCGGTTTCGCCTTCGCCGCCTGCGCCTGCGCCTCGGTGATCACGCCCAGCTGGGCCATTTCCCCCAGCACCACATTTCGTCGCTGCAGTGCGCGCTCAGGATTGCGCTTCGGGTTATACAGCGAGGGCCCTTTGATCATGCCGATCAACAGTGCCTGCTGCGGCAGATCCAGTTGGCCCAGGGGAGTGTCGAAATAATGCCGAGCTGCCAGGGCAAAGCCATGAACTGATCGACGGCCTTCCTGGCCGAGATAGACTTCGTTGATATAGCTTTCGAGAATCTGGTCTTTTTCGTAGTGCAAATCCAGCAGGATCGCCATCAGCACCTCGGTGACTTTGCGCACGATGGTGCGCTCTGGCGTGAGGTAGTAGTTTTTCACCAACTGCTGGGTAATCGTACTGCCACCCGCCACCACCTGGCCCGATCGCAGGTTGCTCCAGGCCGCACGGGCTATACCGATTAACGATATACCCCAGTGATCATAGAAGCGGTGATCCTCGGTTGCCAGCAGGCCGTCCCGCAGCGTGGCCGGCACGTCCTCCAGCCGGACCAGCACTCGGTCCTCACCGTGGAGGGGATAAATACCCCCGATCTGTACCGGGTCAAGCCGCATCAGGTCGATGCCCTGATTGCCAGCGGATATGGCCTGCACGCGCTGACCGCGCAGCTCCACTAGCACCCGCCTGGCAGCCTCTCTCTCTCCGGGGAAGGTAAAGCCACGCGTATAGATTTCAAACCGATCCCGATTGCGGGCCACTTGCCCCGGCCCTGTGGTTTGCGTCACCTTGCGGTACCCCAGAACTTCCAGCTCGTAAGCCAGATCGTCCGCGCCAAGCCGCGCGCCTGAAAACAGCTCCAGGGGCCGCGCGTATACCTTGGCGGGCACTTCCCACATTTTATCGACGAAGGTAGAGGTGATTTTGGCGTCCAGGTAGATCAGCAACAGACAGCCGGCTACCAGGGCGGTAATGAACAGTTTCAGGAGGATGTGGCGGGTACGAATCATGGGGTGCGAGTGTACACCAGCCGCTAGCTCGAAATGGAGCGAAAATCGGCTTGGTCGAGTAAATTGCTTTAGCTGAAAATTGTTTGTTATTGCACCAAAGACTGCCTGCGAGCGGGCTGCCACTTAATTTCAGTTCTTAGTTATAGAGCGGTGCTTTAAATCGCGCTCGGGATCAGGATAATAGCCCGCTGATCGCATAACGGAAGAAATGCATGAAGAAATACGCAGCTTACGGCATCGGCGCAGCGCTGGTGGATACAGAAATCCAGGTGACAGACGCAGAACTGGCGCAGATGAATGTTGAGAAGGGCCTGATGACGCTGGTTGACGAGAATCGACAGGAGGAGCTGCTGGGACATCTGCAGGGGCATCTGGTCAAGGCGGTGCACGCCAGTGGTGGCAGCGCGGGGAACTCCATGATTGCCACAGCCCAGTTTGGCGGCCCTACCTTTATGTCCTGCAAAGTGGCGGCGGATATCGATGGCGACATCTACCTGGGGGACCTGGAGAGAGCTGGCGTCGAGCACTGCCTCAGCGATGAACGCGAGCACGGCACCACCGGGAAATGCCTGGTTATGATCACTGCCGATGCCGAGCGCAGCATGAATACATTTCTGGGTATCAGTGAAACCTTGTCACCGGCACAACTGAACGCCGAGGCCATTGCCGCCTCCGAATATCTGTATATCGAAGGCTATCTCGTGACCTCCCCAACCGGCCTTGCGGCCGCTGTAGAGGCCCGCAAACTGGCCCAGTCCGCAGGTGTAAAGACGGCTCTCAGTTTTTCCGACCCGGGCATGGTGGAGTTTTTCCGGGAAGGCATGTCTGCCATCGTGGGCGAGGGTCTGGACCTGATTTTCTGCAATGAGGCCGAGGCCATGGGCTGGGGTGAGACAAACGATCTGGCGGTGGCCATAGAGAAATTGAAGCGTGTTGCCAGAAGTTTTGTCATTACGCGCGGTGCCGAGGGTGCGATTACCTTTGACGGCGACGAACAGGTCGATATCGCTGCGCACAAGGTGCAGGCGGTAGACAGCAATGGTGCCGGCGATATGTTTGCTGGCGCTTTTTTGTACGCGATCACCCGGGGCGAGAATTTTGCCACCGCCGGACGCTTTGCCAGCCTGACGGCGGGTAGGATTGTTTCCCAATATGGGCCGCGCCTGGCGGCCGCCGACTACCCTGCGCTGAGAACAGAGTTTTTCGGGGACTGATTCTCCAACAGTCCCGGATCAATTATTCTGGATCAGGTCCCCGGTATCAAAATCCACTTTCACGGTAAACTGATGCGATAGTCTGACCCGATATTGCCGTCGATATTCACGCCTACCTGGCAGGTACGACTGCGTAAGGGTTGCCACCTAGCGCATTGGAAATATCGGCGATAGCTCTCTGGGCGCGCACACTGTTCCCGGCGGTATCCAGTGGAGGGGAGATGACAGCAATACCGAATCGCCCGGGAGAAACGGCAATAATGCCGCCACCAACGCCGCTTTTGCCGGGCAGACCCGTCAGATATAACCACTGGCCGGAATCATCGTACAGACCGGCAGTCGCCATTACCGCAAGCACCTCAGGCACGTTTTCGTTGCGCATCACCTGCTTGCCGGAAAGGGGGTTGCGGCCGCCGTTGGCCAGCGTGGCTGCCATGATCGCCAGGTCACGTGCATTGACATTGACTGAGCACTGCTCGGTATAAATGTCCGTGGCCTGCGCGGGATCGCTCTTGATGTGCCCATAGGCATACATGAGGCTGGCGATGGCCTGATTACGCTGATTGGTGGCCGCCTCGGACGCGAAAACCTCCTTGTTCACTGACAGTTCGCGCCCCGCAAACGCGTTGTAGTAATGCAGAATGCTGCTCCAGATCTCCTCTCGCGAATCACCCTTAACCATGCTGGTAGCCGTGATGGCGCCAGCATTGACCAGCGGATTCATTTCGGCACCCTTGTACTGCTCAATGGCGACGATGGAATTGAAAACCTGGCCCGTCGCGTCCACCCCCATATTGTTGGAAATAGACTCCGGGCCTTTTTGATCCATGACCAGGGCCATGGTAAACACCTTGGAGATAGACTGGATTGAAACCTCTGATTTCACGTCTCCCGCGGTAAAGATCTGGCCCTCTGGAGTGACCAATGCTATGCCGTATATATTCGGGTCCACCGCCGCCAGGGCCGGAATATAGTCGGCATTGGCCCCTTCCTGCAGGGTTTTGTATTTCGCATAGGCCGCGTTCAGGGCCGCTTCGATTTCAGGTTTTGCCAGCGGCTCGGCCACCACGGCACTGACAGCCAGTAGGCATGCCAAAAGCGTTAGCGTCGTTCTCGAGAGGATGGAAGTCATATTATTTTCCTTTATTAGAATCGGTTTCAGCGGTAGTTCGGCGCCCAGTCGGGCTATGCCAGCTCACTCAAGCAGATCTTGTTCTTTCAGGTTCCCTATCAGGGCGTCAGTGGCGTCACCCAGCACCTGACTTCTACCACCCGCTTCCATGGTATCTGATGTGGCTTGCCAAAGACGCTTTTGTGTTTTTGCCACGTACAGGTCAGAAATTAAGGTATGACTGACATTGGCAGTCCACACTGGCTGCTGGCAAGTAACCTCTGTCGCCCTGCCATATCAGAAGAGCCCTATCTGTTTATCGACGAGCCCACGAAAGGATACACCCACGAAACCGAGAATGCCGTCCGCCACCGGTTCCAACTGGCGATCCACATAGTACTGGTAGTCCAGTGGTGCCAGCGGTCTCGCCACGGGTTCGGCACCGCGAGTGGTCATGACGTATTCCACCCAGGAACCACGGGACGGTACCGGCAGCGCGCGCTCTTCGCACAATCGCGCTGCCTGCACATGGGGTGGCACATTGCGCTGGTAATCCGCCAGCTTGCGCCGCAGACGTTTGCGGTAGACCAGTTGCTCGTCCCGCAGGCCCGCCCGCACCTCGGCGGCTACTTCGCGCACATAGTTTTCATAGGGTTCATGCATAAAAATGCGCCGGTACAGCTCTTCCTGAAATTCCCGGGCAACCCGGGTCCAGTCCGTGCGCACATTTTCCAGGCCCTTGAAAACCAGCCGATCACCTTCTTTTGCGGCAACAACGCCGGCGTAGCGTTTTTTGCTACCTTTATCCGAGCCGCGAATGGTGGGCATCAGGAAGCGTTTGTAGTGGGTCTCGAACTCCAATTCCAGCACGCTCTCCAGATCGAACTCCTCGCGCAAAAACCGGTGCCAATAGCCGTTGAGGTCATCCTGCAGCATGCGGCCCGCAGCCTGAGCCTGGGCATCATTTTGCGCTTCCTGGATCCATACAAAAACTGAATCGGTATCACCGTAAATAACGCGGTGACCTAATTCCTCTATTCGATCTCGCGTACGATTGAGTATCTGGTGACCGCGCCGGGTGATGGAACTGGCCAGTCGAGTATCGAAAAAGCGGCAGCCCGGTGTGCCCAGCACACCGTAAAAACTGTTCATAATAATCTTGATTGCCTGGGACAGGGGCCCATCGCCCAACCGCTTGGCCTCATCGCGTTGCCGCCACAATTGCTGAATCAACTCGGGCAGCACGTGCCCCTCTCGCGCAAAATGCGCCTCCAGGAAACCCGGCACCGTCTCTGCTTCCCCCAGATCGTCACCCAGCCCCAGAGCCAGACCCAGAGGATCGATAAAAAATGTACGGATGATGCTGGGATACAGGCTTTTGAAATCTAGCACCAGCACATGATCGTAAAGCCCTGGGCTGGAATCCAGCACGAAGCCGCCCGGGCTGGCGCTGTGATCCGCGCTGGCATTGGGTGCGACAAAACCGCGACGGTGCAGCCTGGGGAGATAAAGGTTGTCAAAGGACGCCACCGAACCGCCCATGCGATCAAGATTGAGTCCCGTCATGACAGTACGGGCGATCGCAAAATCCAGCATCGAAGTATGTGCGAAAATGTCCGATACCAGCTCGCAGTCCTTTAGGTTGTAGTCTGCCAGGCGCGTCTTGTCCTGCTGAAATAGCTGGGTAATCTCCCCACCCCGGCCACTGCCGTGTAACAATTTGCCTTCGCCGAGCAGCTCCTGCGCTACATTATCCAGGGCGAAACTCTCGAATCGGTAGAAGGCGGCTCGCAACAACTCAATGCCGTCGAGAATTACCCGACCGGGACACTGGACTGTTCGTCGGTCTCCATCATCATCAAGTTCCCGCCAGTGCACGCTGCGACGATCCCGCCCCAACAACAGGCGCCGCCCCAACTTGTCAGCCAGGCGCTGCAGATACCAGGTATCAAAGTTCACCACGTTCCAGCCTATCAGCACGTCCGGGTCATACTCAGCCAGCCAGTCCAGAAAACACTGCAGCGCGTCCTCCTGATTGGCACAAACCTGGACAAAATCCTGCTGAGCGCCCTCTCCCACCATGAATACCCGGCGGCTGTGCTGTCCCGCGGCTACGCCATGCACTCCAATGGAGTACAGCTGAATCCCTTCCATTGCCGTTTCTATATCGAAGGAGACCACTTTCAGGTCCGGCCGATAGTCGCAGGCCTTGATCGCCGGATTTTCCAGTAGCAGGTGACGGCTAAGTTGGCGCGCCTGGCCCTGCAATGTGGCAGAGCCCATCACAAAACGTTCCATGAGGAAACGATCCGCGGGATTGATGTCCGCTTCGAGGGGGTCGAGACCAAGCCTCCGCAGGGTATCCGCCAGACGCCTCGCCTGCCGATAGGCGGGACAGTAAACAGCCATCACTGACTGCAGGCCAAAACTGCGCAAGTTAACCGGCTTGATCTCCACCCCCACTTCGGTGTCCAGAACACTGCCCGCCTGCTCAAGTTGCGCCCGCTCCAGAAAAAACACACTGCGCTCACCACGGATGATGGCGCACAGCGGGCCACTGTCGGTGGCAAACCAGAATTCCAGCTCAACACCACCGGGGGTATCGCGCCAGTTGCGTGTAAGGAGAAAACCCTGGAAGGTCTGTACTGTCAAACCTGTTGTCCTGAGTGAGGAGCACATATCAGTCGATGGGGCTGGGCTTGCGTCCCGCTGTGGCTTAAGCTGTCCACCCCTCGTGGAGATCCCGTCAACCGAAGGCATAATTTAAAAGGTAAGCGAATGGACAAGCCCGTTATCAAGCAAGATCCCTTATACCAGCTACTGCGCACCGAAGACATCAAGGGCTTCAACGAGCAGCGCGACAAGCTCAATACCGGCGAGTTGAAGAACGGCGACTACCGAGGACGGGATCTGCGCAATATGAATGCCAGCGGCCTGGACTTCAGCAACTCCTACTTTCGCAACTCGGACCTCAGCGGCATTGATTTTCGCAATACCAATCTGGAAGGGGCCAGCCTGCTGGATGCCAAGCTGTCCGGCACCTATTTCCCAGAGGCGCTGAGTGCGGAGGAGATTCGGCTGTCGCTCAATACCGGTACCCGTCTGCGCTATAATAAAGGCTAACCCTGCGACAGCAGGTCTCTGAGGTCGATAATGGCCGCGTTGGCGCGACTGATATAAGACGCCATCACCAGCGAGTGATTCGCCAACATACCAAAACCACTGCCGTTTAGAACCATCGGGCTCCAAACTGTTTCCTGGGTACCCTCCAGTTCGCGAATAATCTGCTGTAGGCTCACCTGGGCATTCTTCTTGCGCAGTACATCGGCAAAGTCGACCTCCACCGCCTCCAGAAACTCGATCAACGCCCAGGCGGTACCGCGGGCCTCGTAAAAGACATCGTCTATTTCCAACCAGGGCGTGGTCACATCGAGCTCCTGGGGTGCGTTAGTGGACTGGCTGGCACTTTCCTCTCCCGCCAGGTCGGTATTGATCCGACGCTTGCCAACACTGGCACTCAGCCGCTGCGACAGGCTTCCGAGACGAGTGTTTACCGTGGACAGCCAATTGCGCAGGTTGTCGGCCCGGGCGTAAAACTGGGCCTCGGAAGCAGAGGGATCAGACAGCCGGTCAAAATACCGGCGCACATACTTCACACCATCCCGGTATTCGGATTCCGAGGCCGGCAGCGCCCAGCTGTCGGAATCGAAGTTAAAGCGCGGCTCGGCCATCACCAGGTCCACGTCCTCTGTGGACTGCGACTGTGAGCGGCTGAAATTCTCCCGCAGGGCCCGCGCCAGGTCCCGGGATTGGATCAGCACCCCGTATTCCCAGTTCGGCATATTGTCCAGCCACACACCGGGTGGGAAAACATCATTGTGGGTGTAGCCACCCGGTTTGTTGAGCAGGGTGTCCATTACGCCGATCAGGGCTGCAGTGGTGACAGACCCGGTTACCACCGTGCCGCCATCCTCCGCTGCGTAGGTCGCGGCGCGCTCGCGCACATCAAAGTGCGCGGGGGTGATGCTCCAGTAAATACCCATCACTACACAGATCAGTAAATACACGCACAGCGCTGTCAGCAACACACTGAGCAAGCGCCCACCAGGCAACAGGTCATCCAGTTTGTCTCGCCACGCGCTATCGTTTGAGTTCAAGTCATTCATGTCCAGAGTCCGTTAGTGGTGCTTGTGTGATTGTGCGCCGCCGGCACTTTTACGCACCGGGGCGGTAGTGCAGGCCTCCGCGCCGCTCGCCAGAGTAAGACACAGAATAACCTCTTCTGAGGCTGCCGGCATGCGCTTGAGGCCAAGCAGCATAAGGTGCATACCACCGGGAGCGAATACCGCGCTCTCGCCGGGCGCCACCGTGACCGTGTCAAGTTGCTCCATACGTTGAAGTCCGTCGACTTCCCGCGTGGTATGAATCTCTAAGGTATCAGCGATATCCGTGCGTCCGCCGACCACGCTCAACGCGTCACTGCCCTTGTTGGTAGCTGTCACGTAGGCCGCAGTATTTGGCTGGCCGGGTGGCAGGGCCCGCACCCAGGCCTCGGTCAGGCTGAGTGAGCCCTCTTCGCTGGCAAAAACCACCTGTGATACAAGGCCGCAAAGCAGCAGTGTGCTCAAGTAATTCTTCAATTTAGTACTCCGACTGGAACCTGTCGCCTCTTTGAGCGTCCGATTATTATACCATCCTACAGCCGCCAACTGGCGTCAGATTGGGGAGAGAACGCGACACTGGTACAATTCGCCCTCTTTACATCCGTTTTTCAATGAGGTTATTCATGCGGGCATTGTTTGCAAGCATCTTACTCCTGGCCACTGGCCTGGCCTTCGCTCAGACGGCAGGCTTCACAGCGCCCTCACCTTTTGGCACCTCACCCACTGTCGTGCAATTCCTGCCAGTTGAAGAAGCCTACCAGGTTGAGGTCGAAATACAGGAGGACAAAACCCTGCGTGTGTACTGGGTCATCGCCGAGACCTACTACCTCTACCAGCACCGTTTTAACTTCAGCCTGACGGACGCACAGGGAGATGTGCCGCTGACCGCGGAGCTCCCGGAGGGCCTGCAGCGGGAAGATGAGTACTTCGGCGAAGTGGAGGTGTATTACAACTATGTCGACCTCCTCCTTCAGCCCGCGCGGGCGGAGGGAAAGGCTACCCTGGCTCTGGGCTCCCAGGGCTGTGCCGATGCCGGTCTGTGCTATCCACCACAGACCCAGTATTTCAGCATCGATTTTTCCAGTGGCAACGTCAGCGCCATCGACGCACCGGTCCGCACCAAACTGGCGGAAACTAACATCGCCGATAGCGGTGCCGGGGAAACCGGCGGCGGCACCCTGCTCTACATGCTGCTACTGGCTTTCGTCGGTGGCGCCATCCTCAACCTGATGCCCTGTGTGTTCCCTATTCTGTCACTGAAAGTATTGAGTTTCGCTCGCAGTTCCGACCACGACAGGCACCTGCACAGCTGGCTGTACAGCGCGGGCGTGGTTGCCAGCTTCGTACTGGTGGCAGCCTCTCTCATCGCCCTGCAACAGGCCGGTCAAGCGATCGGCTGGGGTTTCCAGCTGCAATCGCCCGGTTTTGTCATTGCACTGGCCTATTTGTTTATCGCCATGGGCCTGTCACTCTCTGGCCTGGTGGATTTTGGCGGCAACCTGATGAATACCGGCAGAGGGCTCGCGGACCGGGGCGGGCGCACCGGCAGTTTTTTCACCGGTGTACTGGCCGTCGTGGTTGCCAGCCCCTGTACTGCACCTTTCATGGGCACTGCGCTGGGTTTTGCTATCAGCCAACCCCCGTATGTTGCACTGCTGGTGTTTGCCGCATTGGGGGCAGGCATGGCGGCACCACTATTGCTGCTGGGTTACAGCGGCCTGGCACGCAAGCTCATGCCTAAGCCTGGCGCCTGGATGGAAACGCTCAAGCAGTTCCTCGCGTTTCCGCTGTACGCTACCGCCATCTGGCTGCTGTGGGTAGCCGGTCGCCAAACCGGGGTAAACACCATGACCGCAGCGCTGGCGGGCGCGCTGATACTCGCGCTGGGTCTTTGGCTTTGGCGCTACGGCAACTGGGGCAAGGCCGTCGCCCTGGCTTGTGTGCTGGCAGCGGCGAGCCTCGGTTCATGGCGAACACTGGACGAAAACGGTATTCGCACTGCGGGACTTGCAAATGACAGAGTGGCCTGGTCGGAGCAAAATCTCGCGGAGCTGCGCGCCGCCGGCACACCGGTGTTTGTGGATGTTACTGCGGACTGGTGTATTACCTGTCTCGCCAATGAATCCGCAGTGCTGTTCACCGACGAGATGGAAAAGGCCTTCGCCGCCCACGGCGTGGTATACATGGTGGCCGACTGGACTAACTACGATGCCGACATCGCCGCGTTCCTGCGCCAACACCGGCGCAACGGCATTCCGCTATACCTGATGTACCCCGGCGAGCCAAATGGGGAACCGCTGCTGCTGCCCCAACTTCTGACTCGTAGTACGGTGATCGACGCGCTTCGCGCCGTTGCACCCATAAAGCCGGCAATAGCGGTCAACTAAACGGCAATTGGCAGCACTTACACTGCTATTGGCCGCCACACCGAGGCGGTTGTTAAATGTGTCCACCGAACACTTTATTGCGCAAAAATCCGTCTAACTTCTTCAATAAAGCCGTTAAATGCCGACAAAATTAGGTTAGACCGCAAATATCGTAGACAGCATCCAAAAATTGATCCACACTTGCTTCAAACTACGCCCACAGTGGAACTGCTAGCGCCATGGCGACCATCCTGGTATTACACGGACCCAACCTGAACCTGCTCGGTACGCGCGAGCCCGGTATCTATGGCAGCAGCACCCTGGAGGACATCAACCTGGGGCTGGAGCGGCTCGCCCGGAAACGGGGCCACCACCTGTTGCACATGCAAAGCAACGCGGAATACGAATTGATTGAGCGGGTGCAGGAAGCGCGGCAGGAAGGCGTCAATTTCATACTGATCAACCCGGCTGCATTTACCCACACCAGCGTGGCGCTGCGCGACGCCCTCAGTGCGGTGGATATCCCATTTATCGAGATTCACCTGTCAAATGTTCACGCTCGCGAGGAATTTCGCCAGATCTCCTACTTCTCGGATCTCGCCCGGGGTGTAATTTCCGGCCTGGGAGCACAGGGGTACGAATTGGGGCTGCTGGCCGCCCTGCAGCAGTTAGAACAAACAAACACAACAGCAAGAGACTGAATTATGGACATTCGCAAGGTAAAGAAACTGATCGAGTTGCTGGAAGAGTCCAATATTGACGAGATAGAGATAAAGGAGGGGGAGGAGTCCGTGCGCATCAGCAGAAATGGCGCCCAGGCCGCTGCCGCGCCCCAGTATCTGCCACAGTACGCCCCGCCACCACCACCGCCCACTGCGGCCCCGGCAGCAGCAGAGCCGGCCCCGGCTGTTGTTGCGGCCCCGGCAGGACATGTGGTGCGCTCACCAATGGTCGGCACCTTCTACAACTCCCCGTCCCCGACCTCACCTGCATTTGTGGAAGTGGGCCAGACAGTCAAAGTGGGCGATGTAATCTGTATTGTTGAGGCCATGAAAATGATGAACCAGATCGAGGCCGACAAGGCCGGTACCATTGAGGCGATACTGGTAGAAAACGGCGAGCCGGTAGAGTTCGACCAGCCACTGTTCTCCATCTCCTAACGGGCGCCCTGCCCCGCGCTCACCAGAGGAAATCGACATGCCCATCCTGGAAAAGGTGCTCATCGCCAATCGCGGAGAGATCGCGTTGCGCATTCTTCGCGCCTGCAAGGAGCTGGATATCCGCACCATCGCTGTCCACTCCAGCGCCGATACGGAACTCATGCATGTTCGTCTCGCAGATGAGTCGATCTGTATTGGCCCGGCGCCGTCCAAGGACAGCTATCTCAATGTGCCAGCCATCATCAGCGCAGCCGAAGTGTCCAATGCCACCGCCATCCACCCCGGTTATGGCTTCCTGGCAGAAAATGCCGATTTCGCCGACCAGGTGGAAAAGAGCGGCTTTGTTTTTATTGGCCCTACAGCGGACACCATCCGCCTGATGGGCGACAAGGTATCGGCTATCCAGGCGATGAAGGTCGCGGGTGTACCGACCGTACCCGGCTCCGACGGCCCCCTCACCGAGGACACACAGCGAACCCTGGAGATAGCGCGAGGCATTGGCTATCCGGTAATTGTCAAGGCATCCGCGGGCGGCGGTGGTCGTGGCATGCGGGTGGTACACAACGAAGCAGCACTGCTCAACTCCATACAGGTCACCCAGTCCGAGGCGGCAGCTGCCTTTGGCTCCGATGTGGTCTATCTGGAAAAATTCCTGCAGAAACCGCGACACGTGGAAATCCAGGTGCTGGCTGACGGCCAGGGCAACGCAGTACACCTGGGCGACAGAGACTGTTCGCTGCAAAGGCGCCACCAGAAAGTGCTGGAAGAGGCACCCGCCCCGGGTATTCCGGACGATATTCGTGCTGCCGTGGCAGAGTCCTGCGTCAAAGCCTGTATCGATATAGGCTATCGCGGCGCCGGCACGTTCGAATTCCTGTATGAGGACGGCGGCTTCTACTTTATCGAAATGAATACCCGGGTGCAGGTAGAGCACCCCGTCACCGAGATGATCACCGGTATCGATATCGTCAAGGAGCAACTGCGTATAGCAGCCGGCCTGCCACTGTCCTTTACCCAGAGTGAAGTGAAGTTTTTCGGCCACGCCTTCGAGTGCCGGATCAATGCCGAAGACCCCAAGACATTCCTGCCCTCCCCGGGCAAGGTAACCACCTTTCACCCGCCCGGCGGACCCGGCATACGCGTGGATTCACACCTTTATGACGGTTACACCGTACCGCCCTACTATGACTCACTGATTGGAAAAATTATCAGTTTTGGCGAAAACCGGGACGTCGCCCTGCGCAGGATGCGTCAGGCTCTGGAGGAAATGGTTGTTGAGGGCATTCGCACCAACACTGCCCTGCACCAGGATCTGGTGCGCGATAAGGCGTTCGCCAGCGGCGGCGTCAGCATCCACTACCTCGAAAGCAAACTCGAAGATTGACCCCAAGCAGCATCCAGGTCGCCGCTATGCCAACTGACAATACGCCGGCCCCCACCCTCCCGGCAGGAGCCCTGTACCCATGACCTGGCTGCAACTGCGGTTAGATACGCACCCGAACCAGGTTGATGCGCTGGAAGACCTGATGCTGGCTACCGGTGCAGTGGCGGTCACCATGGAAGACAATGCCGACCAGCCGGTGCTGGAACCGGGAGTGGGCGAGACCCCCCTGTGGGGCCAAACGCGGCTGACCGGCCTGTACGCGGCAGATACGGAAATGACCGGCGTACTGGCGGCTTTTTCCGAGGAAACGTTGCGACAGGCGAATCAGCGCATCGAAATTCTCGAGGACAAGGACTGGGAACGGGAGTGGATGCAGCACTATCAACCCATGCCTTTCGGCCGCCGACTGTGGGTCTGCCCCAGCTGGCTGGAGCCGCCAGAGCCCGATGCTGTCAACCTGCTGCTTGACCCCGGCCTGGCCTTCGGCACCGGCACCCATCCCACCACCGCCCTGTGTCTTGCAGAGCTCGACGGTATGTCGCTGGATAACCGGCGCGTTGTCGACTACGGCTGTGGCTCGGGTATTCTTGCCGTGGCGGCGCTGAAACTGGGCGCCCATTCGGCTCTGGGCGTGGACAATGATCCCCAGGCTCTGGTAGCCACCCGCGACAACGCCAATCGCAACAGTATTCTGCCAGCTGCGCTTGAAGTCGCCTTACCCAATGGTTTCGACAGGGCTGCCTGGCGCGGCCAGGCCAGTGTGGTCATCGCCAATATCCTGGCGGGCCCCCTGGTCGAATTGTCGGATACTTTGCTGGAATTCCTCAAGCCCGGCGGCGCCCTGCTGCTGTCCGGCCTGCTGGAAAACCAGGCCCGTATGCTGTGCAGCGCCTATGCTGGACGCGTCGAGCTGCGCGTGGCCAGCGAAAGAGACGGCTGGGTATGCCTGCGAGGAAACAGGCCAGACTGAGCGCAAAAGGGACGCTGCGTGACCGCCGCTGGCGATTTTTTGCCCAGAAAATCTTTCCCGCTCCAAACCATCCGAGTATCATACCGCCTCTTTTCGACTCCCTGGCCATCCTCCTTTTCATATGCTGCAGATCGGACCCTACAAGCTCCCCAATCGCGTAGCGCTGGCACCTATGGCCGGAGTAACAGACCTGCCATTTCGCCGCCTGTGTGCACGTATGGGTGCCGGCCTGGTAGTGGCAGAAATGATCAGTAGCAACCCCCTGCTCAGGAACTCGCGCAAAACCCTGTGGCGCAGCCGGCACGATGGCGAAATACAGCCTCGCTCAGTCCAGATTGCCGGCAATGAGCCGGCCACCATGGCCCAGGCAGCGCAATTCAACGTGGCCCAGGGTGCCCAAATCATCGATATCAACATGGGCTGCCCGGCAAAAAAAGTGTGCCGCAAAGCCGCTGGATCTGCCCTGCTGGCAGACGAACAACTGGTAAAAGACATTCTCGCCGCCGTGGTAAAGGCCGTGGACGTTCCGGTAACCCTGAAAATTCGCACTGGCCCCGCACCCTCCTCCAGAAACGGTGTGATTATCGCGCGTATTGCTGAGGACGCGGGCATAGCCGCGCTCGCCGTCCACGGCCGCAGCCGGGCCTGCGCATTCAGAGGCGAGGTGGAATACAACACCATTGCCGAGATCGTGGCCGCCACCCGCTTCCCCGTATTCGCCAATGGCGATATTGACTCCCCGGCCAGCGCTGCGGCGGTCATCGCCCAGACCGGGGCAGCAGGAGTAATGATTGGCCGGGCAGCCCAGGGCAAGCCCTGGCTGTGTGGCCAGATTGCGGCGTATCTCGACACCGGCATCACGCCGCCCGCTCCCTCGCTGCTGGAGCAACTTGCCATCATGCAGGATCACGTTATGGCACTGCACGATTTCTACGGCGAGCACATGGGCCTGCGCATCGCCCGCAAACATGTGAGCTGGTACCTGCAGGATAACCCCGACCAACTGCAGCATCGCCGAGCATTCAACCAACTCGAGCAGGCCGATGAGCAGCTAGACTATCTACAGCAGATGACGGAAACCTATCCCGATCAAAACACCATGTATAAGGAAAAAGCAGCATGACCAGGGCGGAACCCCTACAGCCAACCACAAAACCGGAAGTCGCAGCCAACGATGACGACTGCGAATCAGCCCCAACCCAGAGCCTGCGCGAATCGGTTACGGTCGCTGTTCGCCATTACCTGAACGAGTTGGACGGCCAGATTACCGCTGATGTTTACCAGATGGTGCTGGCGGAAATCGAAGCGCCGCTGCTCACCGAAATCATGGCCTACACCCGCAACAACCAGACCAAGGCCTCCATAATGCTGGGGCTCAATCGCGGCACCCTGCGAAAAAAGCTGAAGCAATACAACCTGATCTCGAACAAGGACTAGTACACCTATGACTGACACAAATCTTGTCAAAGTCCAGCGAGCCCTGATCAGCGTGTCAGATAAAGCCGGCATCGTCGAATTTGCCCAGGGGCTGCGAGCCCGCAACATCAAACTGCTGTCCACTGGTGGCACCTATCGCCTGCTGCAGGAGCACGGGCTGGAGGTCACCGAGGTAGCTGACTACACCGGCTTCCCCGAAATGATGGACGGCCGCGTGAAAACCCTGCACCCGAAAGTCCACGGTGGCATCCTCGCCCGCAGGGGACAGGATGACGCAGTGATGGCCGAGCACGGTATCGAGGCCATCGATATGGTAGTGGTCAACCTCTACCCCTTCGAGGCTACAGTGGCCAAACCTGATTGCAGCCTGGAGGACGCTGTCGAGAATATCGATATCGGTGGCCCGACAATGGTCAGGGCTGCCGCAAAGAATCACCGCTTCGTCAACATCGTGGTGAACGCTTCAGATTACCCCGCCATTCTGGCTGAACTGGAAGCCAACGACGGTGCCACCGCCCTGGCAACCCGCTTCAATCTGGCCATTAAGGCTTACGAACATACCGCGGCCTACGACGGTGCCATCGCCAATCATTTTGGCTCGCTGGTGCCCGGCGGCTCACCCGCCTTTCCCAGAACCTTTAACACCCAGTTCCACAAGGTGCAGGAGATGCGTTACGGCGAGAACCCGCATCAACAGGCGGCCTTCTATGTGGAGGCCAACCCTGCAGAAGCCGGCATTGCCACCGCCAAGCAGATACAGGGCAAGGAACTGTCCTATAACAACGTGGCCGATACCGACGCCGCGCTGGAGTGCGTCAAGAATTTTGACCAGCCGGCCTGCGTGATAGTGAAGCATGCCAACCCCTGCGGCGTTGCCGTCGCCGACAACATCGGCAAGGCCTATGAACTGGCCTTCGCCACTGACCCGGAATCCGCTTTCGGTGGCATTATCGCCTTCAACCGGGAGCTGGATGCAGCTACCGCCCAGGCGATTGTGGACAGCCAGTTCGTCGAGGTGATTATTGCGCCCAGCGTCAGCGCTGAAGCCGCGGTGGCGGTGGCAGACAAAAAGAATGTGCGTCTGCTGGTGTGCGGGAAATGGTCTGCACAGGGCCCGGCTCTCGACTACAAGCGCGTGAACGGTGGCTTGCTGGTGCAGGACCGCGATCTGGGTATGATCACCGCAGCTGACCTCAAAATAGTCAGTAAGCTGCAGCCCAGCGAGCAGCAACTGAACGACCTGCTGTTCGCCTGGAAGGTCGCCAAATACGTGAAATCAAACGCCATCATCTACGCTGCCAACGGTCAGACCGTAGGTGTGGGCGCGGGACAGATGAGCCGCATTAACTCCGCCCGCATTGCCGCCATCAAGGCCGAGCATGCCGGTTTGGCGGTCAAAGGTTCAGTGATGGCTTCCGACGCCTTCTTCCCCTTCCGCGATGGTATTGATAATGCCGGTGAAGCAGGAATTGCGGCGGTAATTCAGCCCGGCGGTTCGATTCGCGACGAGGAGGTGATCGCCGCGGCTGATGAGCACGGGATGGCCATGGTATTCACCGGCATGCGCCATTTCAGGCATTAAAACAGATGAATGTATTGATAATCGGCAGTGGCGGGCGCGAGCATGCGCTGGCATGGAAAGTTGCGCAGTCGCCACAAGTGGACACCGTATTTGTAGCGCCGGGAAATGCCGGTACCGCAGCAGAGCCCGGTATTTCCAATGTGGCCATCGACACCATGGATTTTCCAGGCCTTACCGACTTCGCAGAAGAACATAGCGTGGGCCTGACCATCGTCGGGCCCGAGGCACCGCTGGTAGGCGGTGTGGTAGATTACTTTGAGGAGCGTGGGCTGCGCTGCTTCGGACCCCGCGCCGGGGCCGCACAGCTAGAGGGCTCCAAGGCCTTCACCAAGGATTTTCTCGCGCGTCACAATATCCCCTCCGGTATCTACGGCAACTTCACCGAGCTTGAACCCGCCCTCGCGTATCTGCGCGCGCAGGGTGCGCCCATCGTGGTGAAAGCCGACGGGCTGGCAGCGGGCAAAGGTGTGATCGTCGCCGAAACACTGGCGGAGGCCGAGGCAGCCGTCACCGATATGTTGTCCGGCAATGCCTTCGGCGAGGCGGGATGCCGTGTAGTGATTGAGGAGTTCCTGCCGGGTGAGGAAGCCAGCTTTATTGTGATGGTTGATGGCAGCAACGTATTGCCCATGGCCACCAGCCAGGACCACAAGCGTATTGGCGAAGGCGACACCGGCCCCAACACCGGCGGCATGGGTGCCTACTCTCCCGCACCGGTAGTTGATGCCGCCGTGTACAACCGAATCATGAGCGATGTCATTCTGCCAACGGTTGCAGGCATGGCCGCAGAGGGTAACGACTACACCGGCTTTCTGTATGCCGGTCTGATGATATCGCCTGCCGGCGAACCAAAAGTTATCGAGTACAACTGTCGCTTTGGCGACCCAGAGACCCAGCCCATCATGGTGCGTCTGCAGTCCGACCTGGTCGTGCTATGCATCGCTGCCCTGGACGGCGAACTTGACATGGCCTCAGCCGAGTGGGACTCGCGCTGCGCCATCGGCGTGGTGTTGGCAGCGGGAGGATATCCGGGCACTTACAACAAGGGCCTGCCCATTCAGGGACTGGATGCCGAGCAGGCGGACAACATCAAGGTATTTCATGCGGGCACCAATATTGATGAACACGGACGGGTTGTCACCAGCGGTGGCCGTGTACTGTGTGTCACTGCCCTGGGGCCGGACATAGCCGCTGCTCAGCGCGACTGCTATAGCGCAGCGGAAGCTATCCGTTGGGACGGCATGATCTTGCGCCGTGATATTGGCTGGCGGGCGATCGCGCGCTATAGTCAAGGCGACTAGCCAAGGATAAACACGATGCGTCAGCGCCGCCTGTCATTTATTGACCGTTTGATCACCGAGACAGATTCGGTGCTGCGCACCATTACCAACAGCGGTCGCACTGCGGCGCGCCCCTCCCCCTCCGAGGGCCACTCCGACTCTGAGCTTTCAGAAAAAGAGCGCCGCCACGTGGCGGGCCTGATGCGGGTCAACCATACCGGAGAGGTCTGCGCCCAGGCCCTTTATCAGGGCCAGGCACTTACCGCAAAACTGCCGACAGTGCGCGACGAAATGCAGCAGGCGGCGGCCGAAGAAATCGATCACCTGGTGTGGTGTGAACAGCGTTTACGGGAATTGGACAGTCAGCCCAGCGTACTCAACCCGGCCTGGTACGGCCTGTCTTTTGCCCTGGGGGCCGTAGCCGGCGCCATCAGTGACAAGGTTAGCCTGGGCTTCGTCGCCGCCACCGAAGAGAGAGTCTGCAATCATCTGCGCGACCACCTGAAATCCCTGCCAGAAGACGACCGTAAATCCCGCCTGATAGTGCAGACAATGCTGGAGGACGAACAGCGGCACGGCGACAAGGCACTGGAAGCTGGTGGCACCGACTTTCCGCAACCCGTCAAAGATACGATGACGGCTATTTCGAAAGTGATGACTCACACCAGCTACCGGGTATAACGGTCACCGAAGATTCAGCTTACTTCCCCGGCTCGAACTCAACAACTTCGTAGCTGTGACGGATCTCAACTCCCGCCGCCGCCAGCATAATCGACGCCGAACAGTATTTTTGTGCTGACAGGTCCACCGCGCGCTTGACCTGACTCTCCTTCAGCCCGACTCCGGTCACCACAAAATGCATGGCAATACGAGTGAACACCGCGGGCACAGCATCGGCTCGTTCAGCATCCAGCTCCACCCGGCAATCCACCACTTTCTGGCGCGACTTCTTGAGCATACTCATGACATCAAAAGTCGCACAGCCGCCCGTACCCAATAACAGCATTTCCATGGGACGCGGGCCGAGATTACGACCACCCAGGTCCTCAGGACCATCCATCACCACGCTGTGACCACTGCCGGACTCGCCTATAAACATGGCGCCATCAGTCCATTTCACTGTCGTTTTCATCTGCGCCGGACTCCCATAAAAATCAGCCGCGCAGCTTACCATAAGTGCCCTGTGTCAGTGCAGCTGGATTGTTTGCACTTCACCTTCGGCAATACGCGCACGGTCAGCTAACACTTTTTTGAGGCACAACCTATTCAAATAGTATTAACATGCCCCGGCCTGGTTTTACTTGCGCGCCGAGTGGGCTACACTCCTGTCCAAACAACCAGCCAGTAATGGAGTATTAGGGTGGTAAAACCGCAGATAATAAAAGCCTTGCCCAACGTAGAGAACTTCCTGCGCCACTGCCAAAGGCAAGACTACAAGGCCAAAAGTAACGTACTGAAACAGGGCGAGCTAAGCGATTCCCTCTACCTGATCCTTGAGGGCTCGGTGTCGGTAATGGTCGAGGACGAGTCAGACCCGGGCCACTTGATGGTAGTGGCCTACCTCAACCCGGGGGACTTCGTTGGAGAAATGGGCCTGTTCGATGACGAGACACAGGTACGCAGCGCCATGGTAGTGGCCAAAACCCAGTGTGAAGTCGCGGAGATTTCCTACGAACGCTTCCATCAGATTCGCGGCCAGTTTCCGGATATTCTCTACTCTATCTCGCGCCAGATCAGCACCCGACTGCGCACTACTACACGCAAACTGACAGACCTCGCTTTCGTGGATGTGTCGGGCCGAATCGCTCACACCCTGCTGGACCTGTGCAAGGAACCCGATGCCATGACTCACCCCGACGGGATGCAGATCAAGATCACCCGGCAGGAACTGGGCAAGATCGTGGGTTGCTCCAGGGAAATGGCGGGGCGGGTGCTCAAGACGCTGGAAGAAAATGGCCTGGTATCCGTGGCGGGCAAAACCATGGTGGTATACGGCACCCGGTAGATCAGGGCTCAACTCTGGGAGAAGAACATCTCCCGCAATTTCTCTCCGGGCTCGGTTGCTCGCATAAATGCCTCTCCCACCAGGAATCCATACACCTGGTGATTGCGCATCAGCGCAACGTCTTCCGCTGTATGAATACCACTCTCGGTCACGACCACGTGATCTGCAGGCACGTAGGGCAGTAACTCCAGGGTGGTTTCCAGACGGGTCTCAAACGTGTGCAGGTCGCGGTTATTGATTCCGATCAGTGAGGTGCCCAGCTCCAGCGCGCGATCCAGCTCCGCCCTGTCGTGCACTTCCACCAGTATATCCAACCCCAGATCCGCGGCCGTGCGTGCCAGCTCCTGCATCTGGCCGTCCTCCAGCGCAGCGACGATCAACAGTACGGCATCTGCGCCGATGGCCCGGGCTTCGATGACCTGGTAGGGATCCACGGTAAAATCCTTGCGCAATACCGGCAGGTCACAAGCGGCCCGCGCCTCTTGCAGATAACGGTCCGCACCCTGGAAAAAATCGACATCGGTAAGTACCGACAAACAACTGGCGCCACCGCTCTGGTAACTCGCGGCGATCTGCGCAGGCTGAAAGTCCGCACGGATCACACCCTTGCTGGGTGAGGCCTTTTTTACCTCGGCGATCACCGCGGGTGCAGCAGCCTCCACCTGCTGTTGCATGGTCCTGGCGAAGCCTCGCACCGGGGACTGAGCGGCAATACGTTGTTCGAGTGTGGCGATGGGCTCCCGCTGTCTTCGGACGACCACTTCCTCGTGCTTGCGCGCAAGAATGTCACGCAGAATTGTAGATGTGTTCCCAGACATTGGCTCAATCCGCCTTCCCGCGCATGAGGCGGGTAAAATCAATAAACTGCTGCATTTTTTCTGCCGCCTGGCCACTGGCCAATACATCTTCCGCCAATTCGATACCGTCTGCCAGCGTTGCCGCCACACCACTGACATAGATCGTGGCGCCACCGTTCAGCGCCAGCATAGCGGCCGCTTTACGTGCATCAACGTCATCTTTACCGGCCAGAGCCCTGCGAATCAAATCGGCCGAGGCGGCAGCACTGGTAACAGCCAGCCCGTCCAGGCTCTGACGTTCCAGCCGGAATTCTTCTGGCGTGATGTGATAGCTACTGATGCTGCCGTCGCGCAACTCCGCCACCCGGGTGCCGGCGGCAATCGATATCTCGTCCAGGCCATCATCCGAGTGCACAATCATCGCGTGCACCGAACCCAATACCTTTAGCACCTCGGCCATGGGTTGGCATAAGTCTGGCGAGAACACGCCGATAACCTGCCGCTTTACGTGGGCGGGATTGGTCAGGGGCCCAAGAATATTGAACAGGGTACGCATACCCAGCTCACGGCGCGGGCCCACGGCGTGACGCATGGCGCTGTGGTGAGCAGGGGCAAACATAAAGCCAACCCCTACCGCATCGACAGCCCGCGCTACTTGCTCGGGGTTGAGATCCAACGGCACCCCCAGGTGCTCCAGTACGTCCGAGCTGCCACAGGTGCTGGAGACCGAGCGATTGCCGTGTTTGGCAACTCGGGCGCCGGCCGCTGCCGCGACAAAGCTGGATGCAGTGGAAACATTAAACAGGTTGGCACCATCGCCGCCAGTGCCCACAAGGTCCACCAGGTTCTCGTCAGTCACCATCACGGGTGTGGCAAGTTCGCGCATAACCTGTGCGGCGCCGGCAATTTCCGCGGGGGTCTCTCCCTTCATACGCAGTGCAACCAGCAGGCCGCCAATCTGCGCATCGGTAGCATCACCTGACATCAATTGGTACATTACGGACGACATTTCCGCCTGTTCCAGATTCGCACCCGCCGCAACCCGGGCGAGGGCCTCCTGTATATTCATAATCCTTGCTCCAGGAAATTGCGCAGCAGGTCGTGCCCGTGCGCGGTCAGGATAGATTCGGGATGAAACTGCACCCCTTCAAGCGCCAACTCGCGGTGGCGCAGCCCCATTATTTCATCCACTTCACCCGCTTCTGTCTGCGTCCAGGCAGTAATTTCCAGACAATCGGGAAGGCTTTCTTTCTCCACTATCAGCGAATGATACCGGGTGGCCTCGAAGGGCTCGCTCAAGCCGCGGAAAACGCCTTCGCCACGGTGATGAATAGGTGACGTCTTGCCGTGCATAACCTGTCTCGCCCGCACCACTTTGCCGCCAAAAACCTGACCCAGGCTCTGGTGGCCCAGGCAAATACCGAGAATAGGTACCACCCCGGCGTAGGCTTCAATCACCGCCATGGATATGCCGGCCTCGTTTGGGGTGCAGGGCCCCGGGGAGATCACAATGTGTGCGGGTGCCAGCGCCTCGATGTCGGCTACAACTATTTCATCATTGCGGACGACCTTTACTTCGACACCCAACTCGCCAAGATATTGCACCACGTTGTAGGTAAAGGAATCGTAGTTATCGATCATCAGAATTTTAGGCATTATAACTCCTTGATTTAATTGATTTTATAGGAGATATTGCCATCTCATTATACACTCCATTATACACATTGACTTTGGATTCCCGCAGACAATACCCGGAAATCACCTTGCAGGCCGCCCCGAAGTACAGACGGCGAACTGCACTCTGCAAGCAAAACACAGTACTGGTAACCCAGGATCTAAAGCCAATGGCGGGCACAACCGTCTGATGCAACCCAGCTACACGCCGCATGCTCTGATAAAGGACAAGTAATGTAAGTGGCACCGGGCAATCTCCTTAGGTCTTGGAGCCGCCGTGCCGGAGAGTCATCTGCTATACCTTGACCGCCGGTTCGGCGGCAAGGCGCGGCCGAAACCGCAACGACGAGCCGCTCCCTATTGGAAGCGCCACCACAAAGCAACTGTAATCGAAGCGGTACGGGTCATGGCAGACCTTACTCAAGTTAGCCTAAAAGCCGTGCGCAGACCTCTGCGCACGAACTCAAAAAAACAATCTATTCTAACACGGCGGCCCCGTTTGTCGTCTAGCAACCGCACACACTAGAGAGTTGGCGCTTCAACTATCCAGGCGCCTTATCAAGGATGCCCCGGTGAATCTCGCAACTAGCCATTTCCGAGGAGCCCAGCGTGCTCACCCACGCAACCAGCTTATCAACCCCCTCCCTGTCCAACTCATAGATTCGCCACTGAGCTTCAATACGCACCTGAACCAACCCCGCCTCGCGCAAAATTTTCAAATGCTGGGATACTGCTGGGGCCGATATCTGGAACAACCCTGCGATTTCTCCCGACGAAAGCGGACCCTGCGCCAGAGACTCCATGATTCTTCGACGCGTAGGGTCGGCAATGGCAGAAAAACTGTTCATTCTGTGATATTGTTGAAAAAGCTTAATTAAGTCAATACTTAACACGTCAGCACAATGACATCACTGGGCGCGACAAGGCAAAGGCGATTCACAGTGGACAACCCGTCGCGGGCTTCAGACGCATAGAGGACCGCTGTCCTCTTGACTGCTTTCACCGCCAGCTGACGCCGCTACCAGGCGCCAGCTTCGGCCAGGGGGAGGAACCGACACGACAAGTCGATCCGCCAGGCAGCGTTTAGCCGGTCTGGCCCAAGGATCGCATTATGGTGGCGTCGTACAGGGAGGATGTTTGACATGGAGTTACGCCATCTACGCTATTTCATTGCCGTCGCCGAAGAGCTGCATTTCAGTCGTGCGGCCGAGCGCCTTCATATCGAGCAGTCACCTCTCTCTCGGACCATCAAGAACCTGGAAACCGAGCTCGGCGTGCTGCTGCTTGAGCGAACATCACGTGGAGCACGACTGACTTGGGCCGGCGAGGTCTTCCTTGAAGATGCTCGCCGAGTCCTGATTTGCCTGGATCAGGCGAAAGCCAATGCCAAAGCTGCGGCCTCCGGCTATCGCGGCAAGCTGCGCATTGCGCTCTCCGATGGCATCGCACGCAGTCGTTTGACCATGCTACTCGCCCGCTGTCGAGAAGAAGAACCCGAAGTCGAGATTCGTTTGTCAGAGATGCCCTTCTCACAGCAACTGCTGGGGCTGCGTAATGACTTGTACGACGCAGGGCTGGCGCTCGCCGATGAAGTAGACGACGGGATTCTCGCCGAGCCTGTCTGGCACGACCCTCTCGTGGTTACCATGCCGGCCAGACACCCTTTGCTGACGCACAAACACGTGCCTCTCCAGGAAGTAATGAGATATCCCCTGGTTCTGTGTGATCCACAGAATTGCGAAGGATGCAGCCAACAACTGGACAAAGTGATCCGATCGAGCAATGAGAGCCCTGTCGTTGCCGAGCGAGTATCTACCCATGACCTGATGCTTACACTGGTCGCCGCCGGATATGGAGTGGGCTTTTCCACGACGGCACACGCAGAAGTCTCACACCACAAAGACGTCGTTACGAGACCCCTGGCTGACAACACTTTTATATTGACGACCTACTTGCTGCGACCAGACAATGAGCCATCGAAGCAATTGAGAAACTTTATCCGACGGGTCAATTACGTCAGCAATTAAATCCGCTGCACCCACTGCCATTCTTTTTTTATCTACTTCAAGATACGAAAAGCATCGACGCTATGACAAGACTCGAGACCACCACCAAGATTCTGTGACACAGCCTGCAATTTTTCTGATCACAGGCCAGTCACCCGCCAGACACCGCTGATCTAGAAGGTTGCTTTTTCCCCTCGAACAACACCGCTGACCTATCAGGTCTTTACAGCCGCCTGATCGCTTCGAAAACTCGTGACCAACGATGGGGAAGCCGTTGTCTCGGCGGCATACGTTGATTGACAACAATGAGGCGGTGCAGCAGTCCATATACACCGTTATCTGTAGCTCTCACTCGCGTCACACTCCCCAGCGTTGCATCACCGCCCAGCCAGTCAGAGCCGGAAAGCCTGTGGGCAGGTGACCTGTTGAGCTAACGCCAGGAGGCCAAGTGGCTGGGATGAGACATGGGGAAGTCCAACCAAACGCAGCACTCAAAAGTATTCTATCGCCCCATTGAGGCGGCAATCCGCTGGAGCGGTCTCGTACGATTCGAGGCCCGCATACTCAACACCCTGGGTGACAAGATCATTCCGGATGTGAGTGATTTTCCCCGCTGGCCAATGCTGAGGCTGAACCTGGAGCGACTTTACGACGCCTTCCGCAACGGTGAGCTACCTTACGGGAAGTCCGGCATCACCTGCGATGATCCAACGTTGCTGACACAGCCCGACCTCACCGTCAGGCATGTGGATCTGAAAGCCTGGATGACTCATTACTACCCAGACCAAAAGCCAGAATTCCTGTTCGAAGGCATCGAGCGCCACCTGCATTCCGCCATCAACCTGGACAACTTGCAGGCCCTGCTGATTGATCGCGAGGCGCTCAAGCTGCGACTCACGGAATTGGAGCAGTCCTTCAAAGCACTACAGGATCAGCACCGCTTGCTCAGTGAAAAAGCGGACTATGGGGCGGGACAGGACAAGGCCCTCTCGCCCCGTGGCGAGTCTACTTACCTGAGCGTTATCGGCGGGCTGCTGACCCTGCTGCTGGGTAAGTCCCCGAGCGGAAAGCGCTACTCCTCCTTCGACACCACCACATCCATCATCAGCGCACTGCTGGCCTATTTTCCCGGGCACCCCGGCATCAGTGAACGGACACTCTGGGAAAAGTTCAGTGCCGCCAAACGGCACGTCGGCGACGAAGCTGACTGACTGCAACTGCAGTCCTGGGCCTGCAGTTGCAGTGTATATCCCGTCCAGCTGGCATTGAATGGGTAGCACATTCTTCACCGCGCTATTGAGCGTACAGGAGTGCTTACCATGTCTACACAGATGACCCAGGCCTTTCGCACTGAACGCCGCATCCTCCGCCGTCCGGAAGTCGAGGCCAAGACTGGTTTCAAGCGCGCGCATATCTACAACCTGATGAAAGCCGGCAAGTTCCCGAAGGCACTTCGCCTCGGCGTCCGCGCCGTTGGCTGGGATGCCGCCGAGATCGACCAGTGGATCGAAGAGCGCCTCAACGACCGTACCTGACCCTGCCTTCTCGAACGTAACCCTGTGAGGAGGACCGTCATGCAGGTCGTTTCCATTATTTCAACCAAGGGCGGGGTGGGCAAAACCACCACGGCCGCCAATCTCGGCGGCATCGCGGCTGATGCGGGACTGCGGGTTCTGCTGCTTGACCTGGATGTCCAGCCAACCCTGTCCAGCTATTTCAGCTTACGGTCTCATGCGCCGGGCGGCATCTATGAGCTGCTGGCCTTCAATGAACAGGATCGTTCTCACCTGGTATCCCACACCGCTATCGACGGCCTGGACCTGGTCCTGTCCAATGACGACAAGGGTCAGTTGAACACCCTGCTGCTTCACGCGCCCGATGGACGGCTGCGCCTGCGCAATCTGCTACCGGTGTTCCGTCCTCATTATGATTTGCTGCTGATCGATACCCAGGGCGCGAGGAGTGTTCTGCTGGAGATGGCGGTACTGGCCTCCGATATTGCCCTCTCACCGGTCACGCCAGAGATTCTGGCGGCACGGGAATTTCGTCGCGGCACCTTGCAGCTGATGCAGGATATCGCCCCCTACCAGCGCCTCGGCATCGAACCGCCACCCCTGCACCTGCTTATCAACCGGGTTCATCCGGTCTCCAGTAATGCACGGGTAATCCAGCAGGCACTGCGCGACCTGTTTGCCAACGAACCTGGCATCGTTGCGCTCGATACCAGTATCCCGGCCATTGAAGCCTACCCACGCGCCTCGACCCAGGCACTGCCCGTTCACCGGGTGGAATACCATCGACCCAAGGGACGAATCACGCCTGCGGCCTTCGACACCATGCGCGCGCTGGCCTGCGAGCTGCTGCCTGCCTGGCAACCGGCATTTCGCCGACTGCAAGCTGGAGCCCACCGGAGGACTGCCTCATGACCCGCTTGCCGATTCCCTCCCGTGGCTACAAGCGCCTCAAGCCACTGATCGAATTTGCCCAGGCCGAAGGCTGGCACGTAGAGCGCACCAGTAGTGGTCACTTGAAACTCACCAAACCCGGACTGCCACCGATCTACACCGGCTCAACGTCGAGCGACCATCGTGCCACCCGCAACGCACTGGCACGCTTGCGGCGAGAAACCCGCTTTGCCGAGGAGTGTGACCACAATGATTGACCTCACCTCCAAAGACATGGCCAGCAAATTACTGGCCGACCAGTTCCGACGCAGTGGCCCTGAAGCAGAGGCGTTGAGCGATCCCATCGCCGACACCTCTATGACCGTGACCCTGGAACAACTGCTGCCGTATGACCTAAACCCGCGAGTCACTCGCAACCCCCGCTACGAAGAGCTCAAGGAATCCATACGAAAGCGCGGGCTTGATACGCCACCGGCCATCACCCGCCGGCCCGGCGAAAGCCACTACATTATCCGCAACGGCGGCAATACGCGGCTGGCCATCCTGAATGAGCTGTGGACTGAGACGAAAGACGAGACATTCTTTCGCATCCAGTGTCTGTTCCGCCCCTGGCCGGAGCGCGGTGAAATTGTCGCCCTCACTGGGCACTTGGCCGAGAACGAGTTGCACGGGGGACTGACCTTCATTGAGCGCGCTCTGGGTATCGAGAAAGCCCGTGAGCTATACGAGGTCGAATCGGGCATCACACTGACACAAACCGAACTGGCCCGGCGCCTTTCTGCGGACGGTTATCCCATCACCCAACCCCACATCAGTCGCATGCAGGATGCCGTGCTCTATCTGCTTCCCGCCATCCCCACCGTGCTCTATAGCGGTTTGGGACGGCCACAGATCGAGCGGCTAACGGCCTTGCGCAAGTCCAGCGAGAGGACATGGGAAGCGCTGAGTATGAGCCGCGGCGTGGAGATGGAATTTTCCAGCGTGTTCCACGATGTGCTCGCCACTTTCGACAGCGACGCGGAGGGTTTCTCGGTCAGGCGCATCCAGGACGAATTGATTGGACAGATGGCCGAACTCCTGCAGGTCGACTACGACACCCTGACCCTGGATATCACGGAATCTGATGGTCGCAACCGCCTGACGTCAGCCGGTGCAGCCCTCAAACAACGCCCTGCCGCAGACGATCCTGCCCCTCGCTCCATCGAGCAGAGCCCAGGTAAATCACAGCCACAACCCCCGGCGCCCCCGGCAGGCGAACAAGGGACTGACACAGCACCTACAACACCTAAACCGGCCAACGTAAAGGAGTCTCCACCTCCGGAACGTCCTGATTCATCGGCCAACGATATCGGCAGTCCTGTGTTGGCTGCGCCCGACAACGAGCGACTTCAGGCCCATGTGGTCACGCCAGCGACAACCACCGACCGACTCCAGGACATCCAGCGCCTGCTGGCGGACCAAACAGGCAACACACAGCCGGACTTCGAGTCGACCGTTCTGCAGGCGATCCCAGTCCAGGCTGGAGGGCTCTACCCCATCACGGACGTTTGGTACATCGAGCCCGGTCTGGACGTACCCGACAGCCTGCGTGTGCATATTGCCCAGTTCGCCACCGAAATGGCCCATGAGACAGGACAAGCCCACCACATACAGCCAACCGATACGGGGATCGGCTTCCACTGCGATTTGCAGGCACTTTCCATTGATGGTCACGTGATGCCGCTGATGGGGCGCGCAGTCCTTACCCTGCTGCATGCGCTGAGTGCAGGCTTCCATTCATCAAGCCCGCCCACCGGTGGCATCGACAATCTGCGGCTACTGGACTTGCTGGGGCCTCTGCTGCAGGGGCGTCAAGGCACCCATCACGATTCACTATCGCGGCTGAGCGATAACGGTCTGGTCAAGTTGTTCCGCCTGCTGCGGCTGTCACGTCGATTGGTGGAGCTGGAGTCGGGTACTGGCACCGAACTCACACCCCCCGGGGGTTCATAGCGTTCCAGGAGGCAGCATGTCGGCACCCCACCCACTCAACCAGGCTGTGATTGCGCAGGCACTGCATGATCTGCGCAACGGCCAGCTGCGGCGCTGCAAAGCCATGGGGTTCGGCGAACAGGAACTGGGCGCATTGAAGCACCCCGCCCTGGTCAGCGTACTGATCAATGCCTCCGTGCCCTGGTGTTCCGTCACCGTCAACCGCGAAGTGCTGCAGCGCCTGTTGCGCCAGGTAGCGGACGTTGAGAAAGAAATCGCCGCGGTTGATCGCATGTTGCGCCTGGGCGCCAGTACCGAGATGGTGAGCAAATTCTACGGCCTGACGCATCAGGAGGTCGCCTTGCGCCGTGACATTCTCGGCTTACCCAAGCGTAAAGGCCGCCATCCCGGATTGAGCGAGGAACAGGACACCGAGCTGTGGCGGCGATGGGACCCCGAGGTCAAACAGCGCGGTATCGCCCTGGATGACCCCATGGCCTTACTCGACCTTACTCTGGATCTTGCTGAAGATCTCAATTTACCCGCTTCCGTCCTGTGGTCAACGATCAATGCCTGGATCGACCAGGGTCTGGTGTGACCCATGGCCAGCGAAACACCCGGCCGCGGCAGTGGCCCCACTGCGCTGACCACACTTCTGGATGACGCAGCTCAGCGCTTAGACACGTGCCCGGCCACATTCACCGCGCAAGACGGCTTCCTGTTCAGCGGCAACCGCCACGAAAGCGTGCCCAGAGCCTTGTTTCTCGATCGCCGCTTGACCCCCCTGGAGCGCAATGCCTGGCAGGTCTTTCGTCTGCTGCTGAACGACGACGGCGTGACCGCCTTCCCCACCTATGAGCGCCTGCGACCCTACCTGGCATCCATGCCGTGCACAGCCAAAGCTTCCCACGAAACCGTCGCCAGAGCGCTGACCCAATTACGCTTGACCCGCTGGCTCAGCCTGGTCCGACGACGACGCGACCCCGGATCTGGACGCCTGCTGGGCAACCTCTATGTGCTCCATGACGAACCCCTGTCACCCTTCGAGGCCATGCAACTCGATACCGAGTACCTGGGACTGGTCAGCCAAGCGCTGACCCATGCCGCCAAGGCTGTGCGGATCGTTGGCGTCAACGCACTCAGAGAAATCACCGAAGACCCATTGATCAGCGGCCGGACGCTGCCCTCGCGCCTGCAGGTCATGGCGGAGCGCCTGGCGGGGCAAAATTGGCACGGCGACGCCACCAAGCCAGGGCCTGTGGATAACTCTAAAACCGAAGAAAGCGCTCAGGCCCTTCTTCGGGATTACGACGAACCCTCTTCGAAATCGGAATCGGGCCGCAAAGGCCCGTCTGACGGCATTCTTCCGATTCCGAAGAACAGTAGTACTGTACGTAAAAGAAGTATTAAAAATATTAATGTACGTACAGTACTGACCGAGTTGGAACACCTGAATCTGCCACCGCGGTTTGATCGTCTCGACGATGAGCAGAAAGCTGGCGCATTGCTCGCATTGAGGAAGGTCAACAGAGACCTGCAACAGGCGGTGATCGATGAGTGGAACGTTCGCTGCTGCGACAACTACATCAAGAAACCGGCCAATTACCTGTTTGGCCTGATCCAGAGAGCCATTCGTGGCGAGTTCCATGCCTGGGCAGGCGTCGATCCCATCAAGGAGTTAAAAGCGGAGCGATCGGTGCCACACATCGACAGCAAGACTGTGCGGCCCACCCAGCCCTCGGACCCTGAGCAGGTGAAAGCCCATATCGCTCGCTTACAGGCAATCTTCCAAAAAAGCTGATACCGATTATACCAGTGGCATAATGGAACACACGGCCTTCAAATCCGACCACAGCCCCTGAGCAACCAAGGACACACCTCGTCTGCCTGCAGTCGATCTTCAACAAAGCCTGACAGGAATTATGCCAGTGGCATAACCGGGAACACGCAGCCTTCCTCACCTACCCCAGCTGATCACTGCCTCAACCGCACCCGGCATTTCAAACAGGCGGCGAATGGGTGCGGTTTCTTTACTGACAGCCTTCCCGCCTTTGTCGATGCTGACGACTCGATCTTCCACAGCGAGTCGCTCACATGGCCAACGAATCTCTGCAACTCAACCTCGGATCGCTGCGCAGCGCGATGGCGCTGACACTGCACACCCATCACGCCTCCCGCATCTGGCACGGTCGTGCTGCGTCGGACGGCAAGCCAGGCATCATCGGGCTCAACGGCTTCCTGTCGATCATGAACAAACTCAAGCGCGGCTCAGAGCAGGACGACCCCTACTCGGACTGGTGGATGCTGCGCATCGAGGACAAGATCAACGATACCCGGACACGCCTACAGACCCTGCGCGAACAGGTGGATCAAGCGCTGGCAGACGTGCCCGCAGCCCTCAGCCTGGGAGAAAATCTCAACGTGCAGCCCGTCAAGCTGCCGCTGTTCGTCAATGCCCAGCTGGGCTTCATGGCGGTCTATCTACTGGCCGACTACGACGATCTGGCACGCCGCCTGATCCTGGCACATCACACCGCGCTGATTGACCGCAGCACCCTGGAGCGCTGGCTCAACGATGGGGGCCATGCGCTGCGCAGCCTGTTTTCCCTGGCCCAGCAGTACCGCTACTCCGGCGCCTGCCGCGACGATTTCGCGGCCAACAACGCGGCGGCTCGGGCGGCCAGGGAAAAGTTCGGTGAGCTGCCCCAGGACGTGCTCGAAGGTACACGCCGTTCGCGCTTCGCGCCGCCAATCAGTCGTCGATCGCCACGTCAAGCGCCAGTCTCGGAGAATCCCGGTGCCAATGAGCCAGCAGGTTTGACCGAAGATACACCTGATGCCCCTACAGATGAATCTCCCGACGAAGAGGCCTCGGCATGACGACACCGCCCCTCAGCACGTCAACCCGTCGTTTCATCCCCTTGGGACAGCCGGCCTTCCAACAACTGGAACACGCAGCCTACCTAAAAGGCCTTTTAAAACCTTTTAAGGGTAAGGGGAGTCTGGAGGCCTGGGCCAACCAATGCATCGCCCTGCGAGATGGTTTGATCGACCTGGCTCAGCGACAGGTGCTCACCCAGGCCCGCCGCCCTCCGTTCAGCCTGCTCGGTGTCCAGCTGGCCCAGCAAACCACGGGAGCCGGCACTACTTTCCTGCGCTGGCGCAATCTTGACCGATCCTCCATGGGTGTCGCCCTATGGGAGGAACTGATCGCAGATCCAGCCACCCCGGCCTCGCTGATCGACGACCTCTACGACATGGAGCTGCAGCGGATCGTACTGAACATGCAGATCAGTCTCACCCACAGCATCGCCCGTCAGGCCATGGACTGCGCAGCCAAAATGCAGCGGGCCGAAACCGACTACCACCGCCGCATTCGGCAACACGTTTTGACCCAGGAGATGACACCATGAGCACACGCTTTTTAGGCGAAGGCAATATCGGCTCTGCGCCAGAGTACCGGGAGTTCAACAACGGGAACGACGAACCCCGTCGCTTGCTACGGCTGAACGTTTACTTCGATAATCCTGTACCCACCAAAGACGGTTACGAGGACCGGGGCGGGTTTTGGGCACCGGTGGAGCTGTGGCACCGCGATGCCGAACATTGGCAAACGCTGTACCAGAGGGGCGTGCGTGTTCTGGTGGAAGGTCGGGCCGTGCGCGACGAATGGGAGGATGCCGAGGAGAACGAGCGCGTGACCTTCAAGATCGAGGCGCGCCGAGTGGGTATTCTGCCGTATCGCGTCGAGCGCGTAGCCCTGGTTCCCAAGGAACGTACTGCCGAACAGCCTGTGGAGGGTTGAAGCGAACCCTGAGCGACTGCACCAACAGTCAGTCGCTCACCGTGCGCCAACCCGCCATTATGCCAGTGGCATAGAACCATAGACGTCCACCTGAGGCCATTCGCCCCATCCTCCCGTCGCGTCCGAAAACCCGGAGCATTCGCGCATCGGGTTGTGTACAGCAAAATCGCTGACCAATCGCCATCCTGTGGCCAATTGAGTCACCGGGCCCACCCATGACACCCAAGGAGCTGCAGTGTGCGCGTCTATCTGTGCGAGAAACCGTCCCAGGGTAAGGACATCGCTCGCGTGCTGGGTGCCCGGCAGCGCGGTAACGGTTGCTACACTGGATCAGGCATCACGGTAACCTGGTGCATCGGTCATTTGCTCGAAATCGCGCCCCCGGAAGCCTACGGCGAGCAATACCGGCGCTGGTCCATTGAGCAGTTGCCCATTATTCCAGAGCGCTGGCGCATCGAGGTCAAAGCCTCGACCAAGGCACAATTCCAGATCGTGAAGCGGATTATCGGCCAGGCCAGCGAACTGGTGATCGCCACCGACGCCGACCGCGAAGGTGAAATGATTGCCCGCGAGATCCTCGACCTGTGCGGCTACCGAGGCCCGATATGGCGGCTCTGGTTGTCGGCGCTGAACGACGCCTCCATCCGCAAAGCGCTGGATACTCTCAAGCCGGGAACGGAGACCCTGCCGCTGTACCACTCGGCCCTGGCGCGCTCCCGGGCGGACTGGCTGATTGGCATGAACCTGAGCCGACTGTTCACATTACTCGGCCAGCAGGCGGGCTACGGCGGCGTGCTCTCGGTGGGGCGGGTGCAGACGCCCACGCTGAAATTGGTGGTCGACCGCGATCGGTCAATTGAGCGTTTTGTCGCTGTACCCTACTGGACTATCGAGACCACGCTTGCCCAGAGCGGGCATTCATTCAAGGCGAGCTGGTTAGCGCCTGACGACAGCACCGATGAAGCAGGCCGGTGCTTGCAGGAATCCGTGGCACAAACCGCCGCCAAAGCCCTGCGCCAGACCCGTGAAGCCACTGTGACCCTGGTGGAAACGGAACGTGTACGCGAAGCGCCACCCCTGCCGTTTGACCTGGGCACGCTGCAGGAAGTCTGCTCCCGGTTATTGGGGCTGGATGTTCAGGAGACCCTGGATATCGCCCAGGCACTCTACGAGACACACAAGGCGACGACTTATCCGCGCAGTGATTGCGGCTACCTGCCCGAGAGTATGCGGGCGGAAGTCCCTATTGTTCTTGAGGCTCTGGCGGTCTCCGATCCGGCGTTGCGTCCCCTAGTCGACGGACTGGACAGCCAGCTCCGTTCACGTGCCTGGAACGACGGCAAAGTCACAGCGCACCACGGCATCATCCCGACACTGGAACCCGTCAAGCTCAGTGCCCTGTCGGATAAGGAGCTGGCCGTTTACCGGCTCATCCGGGCGCATTATCTGGCCCAGTTCCTGCCACACCACGAGTTCGACCGCACCCATGCCCAGCTCACGGCCGCCGGCCAATCGCTGCGAGCCGTGGGCAAGCAGGTGATCGAATCCGGCTGGCACCGGGTGATGCCGTGCCATGAACGGGAGACGGAACAGGACGATGCGCAGGACCAGCGACTACCTCCGCTTGAAACTGGCAAGCTTTGCACACTGGAACAAGTCGAGCTGAAGGCGCTCAAGACGCAGCCGCCCCGACCCTACACCCAGGGCGAACTGATCAAGGCCATGAAAGGTGTTGCCAGGCTGGTGACCGACCCGCGGCTCAGGCAAACGCTCAAGGAGACCACCGGCATCGGCACCGAAGCCACCCGCGCTGGCATCATCAACGGCCTGCTGACTCGCGGCTATATCGCCCGCAAAGGCAAGGCGATTCGGGCGACCGAGGCGGCTTTCACCTTGATTGATGCCGTGCCCAGCGCGATTGCCGACCCCGGCACCACCGCCGTCTGGGAGCAGGCGCTGGATATGATCGAATCAGGCCAGATGACACTGGAGGATTTCATCGACAAGCAATCCACCTGGGTGGCTCAACTGGTGCAGCAGTATCGAAGCGTCGCCCTGACGATCACACAGCCGGAAGGTCCAGCCTGCCCGCAGTGCGGTGCGGCCACGCACCCACGGCGCGGCAAAAACGGTGTTTTCTGGTCTTGTCGCCAATACCCGGACTGCAAGGGCAGTCTGCCGCTGCAGCAGACCAAGCCCAAGCCCAAGCCCAAGAGTCGCGGACGCAGGGCCAGGCGATCATCCACCCTCACGTTGTGAGCGGCTTTTTGCGTCACGAGGTTTTACTCAAACCCCAGCACCCCGTGCGGTGCCCCAGCATGCCCGACCTTCTATTCCGGCATGCGCGCTCGGTGAGAGCATCACCAGCGAGAAGGCTCCTCATCCTTGATCACGCCAACCGGGCGGTCATCCCTATCGGTATGTGCTGCTCACGCGGGGTTTCCTGACGGCTTCCACTTCGGTAATGAGGTCTGCGAGCCGCCAGGAAACCCCGCGGGGCCAGCGGTATTCGGTACCGGCGCCCACCGGTGAAACAACGGGCTCCTTTTGTGCGCGGATGTGTGCCAGAGGATTCCGGCCCCAGCCACGACACGGGCCGGGTGTGCATGCTGACGCAGTGCCAGGTTCCGACGACGCCCCGGCCCTGCAAAGCCCACCGGTGGCAACGTCCTCTGTGCCGAAGGTTCCGGCCTTCGGCGAATTTTCTCGCTTTCACGCCCACGCCACCTGCTCACCCGCCAAAACAGGGTGCATCCCATTACAGATTTACCGTCGCCAACAGCCACAGGACATTGGAGTCTTGCCCCATGCGTCGCTGACCCCGGTCAGCACCATGCCCAGGCAGCTTCGGTCATCAAGGCTGCATCCTGGCGATGCCGGGACGACCGAACCAGTCCGCCACGCATCACCTCGCGGACGATCGCCTGATCAGGGCGACGATGCTTCGACTATCCACGGACACATCCATGATCCTCAACCATCGGGAGTATCTTCCTCATGAGCACCATGAACACCCTGAACAACCAGGCAATGCTGGAACAGATTGCCCGCAATGATCGTCATTTTGCGCAAGCGCCCGACGCCTTCTTTCGCGCCTGGAAACGCGGCGTTCGATTGCTCAGTCCCGCCTTGTTCGGCCTGGGCACCCAAGCCCAGATCGATCAGGCCCAGGACAAGTGGGAGCTGTGCCCAAACCTGGAAACCATCGACCAGGCCATCGATGTGATGAGCTCCGGCGAGCGTGTTTTTCTGGCCACCCTGGTCAGCTTCTACAACGCCGAGATTGGCGGTGCGCTGCTCAAACGAGTCGGCGTCCACGGCTTGTCCGATCTGGGCGGCCTGGATCTGGACCGGCGCGAGGTCATTGCCGATCTGATCCTTTACTACACCGGCTGGTAACAGCACATTCTCTTCAACCCCTGGGGTCTGTACCCCAGTGGGGGATTGGCCCCACCTTTCCTCTACTGGAGTACCTCCATGATCCCCATCAACAATCCCTTTATCAGAGGCTATCAACGCCTTTCCATTCAACGACTGCTGGCAATTCGATACGAAGACGATTGCCCACTGACTTACCTGCCGCTCCATCCTTCCCAAGCGCATCTTCCTGATGAGCAGATTCATCGCTTCCCCTGCGTCTTTTGCGACGATTTTGCCCTGATCACGGAGGGACAGGAAATCAGTGCTGAACTCGAAGACTGTTGCACGGCACTGGGTGTCGTACAGACCGTCGTCCATGCGGTCATGGCCGACGAAGGTGGCTCACCCGTGCACGTGGGCGACACCTACAGCCACGAAGCCGCCCTGGAAGTCATCAAGCGACTGACTTTTGAGACAGGTCACTACAGCCGCTGCTGGGAAATCAGCACCAACCATCTGCCGATGCATGCCCTGCTGTATCTGGAACAGCAGGCGGAGGCATGTGTAGCCACGGGCTTGTTGTTTGAGGCCTTTCGTATCCCCGGCAGTCATGCGGTGGGTGTGAAACTGATCGCTACCCCTTGGACCGATGCGAATCTCGGGTTCATCGATGGAAGCAGTACGGCGGTATTGCACGCGCTCCAGCGAGAGGCCGGAGTTTCGGAGCCCCTGGTGGCTGTCATGCACCTTGCCGCCTTGGCCGACGTGCGCATCCTGATTTTCGATCCCGATGCGCCTGTTCTGGAAGGTTTGCCTACTGTCGATGATTGATCACCGAGTCCCGCAAGGGACTCCTTTTCTCGAATAATGGGATACCCCCGGATTCCTATTGGATGTCGCCGATGCCTACGACACGGTGCCACCCTGCCCACATGTCCCGCTGATGCGTCAGCGACATGCCCAGGTAGCCAGGGTTTCCAAGGCTACGGCGCGGTTCCGACCGCGTGACCCAACCAGTTCGCATCGCATCCCCAGCGCGAACGACCATCTCTCGGGATGGTGGATGCACAGCACTACCAGGATCATTCGATCCATCAACCCGCGCGGGGGTTATGCCTCCCCGTCAGGGTGGGTGTGTCTCCGCTTGTACGTTATTTACATCTGGAGATTCACCATGAACCCTTCATCTGACAAGTCCTATTTTGACCTGCACATCACTGGCCTGGGTTATCTCAATCGCATTCGCCAAGTGACGCCCCGCAAGGGTGATGCCTTCCTCGCCTGCGACATTGCCGCCCTGAACGGTCCCAGCGACTCACCGGAATACCGCCGTTTCGACGTGCGCGTTTCCGGCAGCGAAGCCCAGCATCTGATTCGCCGCTGCCAACAGGCCGTCGAGTCCGAGCGCAAGGTGCTCATCGGCTTTCGCCTGGGCGATCTGTGGACCGACACCTTCACTTATACCAAGGGGAAGCGTGCCGGCGAACAGGGTGTCAGCCTGAAAGCTCGGCTGCTCTTTGTCAGCTGGATCAAGGTTGACGGCCAGCTCGTGTACAAGGCTGAACCCAGGGCCACCGACGAGGTGCCCCATGACAGCACACCGCCTGCGATGACTCCGGCTCCTGTGGACGATGCCCCGGCATCCGACGGGGTAACGACGGATATCGACGCCGACGACACTGTGCCAGCAGAGTCACTTTGTTGAGAGTCGCTTTGTTGACAGCCACAAGGCCCTGACCAGGACTTTGCTTTCTGATCCCACACTTCAGCACGAGGAACTGAACCATGATCACACTCTCCGGCCAGTTGGCCATCCGAACCATCCACGGCAGAAACGGTGACTTCAATGTGGGCCGCCTTGCCACCTCCATCGGCGAATTTGTTATCAAGAACGCCGAGCTGGATCAGTACCGCGAAGGCAAGTACGACGGCGAATTTGTCATTACCGAGATTCGGCCTTCCACGTACAACACCAGTGGTCGCATGGTGATCGAGATTCGCGCCCACCTGGGCGGGATGACCCTGTCCAGCATCGACCCTCTGAGCAGTGATGACGCCAAACGGCTGAGTCCGCAGGAAGTCGACCCGATCGACGAGGAAGCACAAGCCCCTGTCCCCGCTGCCACGGTTTCCCCCGAAGCAGAAGAAGACAGCCAGGCCAGCAACCCGCTGATCGATACCACACCGTTCGGCAGCGCCGTGCCCGACACAGCGGCTACCGAGAACGCGGATGTCGCACTCTTCGGTGCGCTTTGGCCGCTGGGTGATGTGGTCAAGCTGGATGCCACGGTCGATCGTCGACTGCTGCGCCAGCAACGTGACCGCCTCGGCGCCATGGGATACGAGTTCGCTCCCCTGTCCCAGGACTGGCACCGCCTCACGGCCTGATCCACCGTCGCTGACGCGACTTCCCACCACCCGCCGGGGTACTGCCCCGATGGGCAGGGCTCCGGCATTTTTCACAGGAGACCTGCCATGGGCTGGTACTACTCGCGGCAAACCCGCGCTCAACTGATCCAGGAACTGATCCAACCGCAAGAGGGCGAACGCGCTCACTACCAGGTCATTGCCCACGCCCTGCGTGGCAACGTGCTCTGGTCCGTGGTGCGCATCACCGCCAAAGTCGCCGGTATCTTCGGTCTCGATGCCGGTGAATCTACAGCCTTTATCCGCTGCGACTTGCTGCAGGGGTCTGGCAACGACTGGGGCCACAAGCCTCTGGAAGAAGCCATGCACCCGTACTACTACTCCTGCCCCTTGCGCTATCTCGACATGGCTCCCGAGCAATGTCGAGACTGGCGCGATGGCGTACGTGCTCATCACGCACGGCGCAATGCCAGAAAGTCAGTGGCCATGACCGGCTGACCGTCATCCAAGCATCATCAACCCCCAGGGGCACTCGCTCGCCCCAACGGGCGCGGGTGCCTCTTCCAAACACGAGGACATCCCAATGCCCACTTCATCCCCGCAACCGCTGTATCGCATCGACGAATGCCCCGACCTTATGGCCGATGGCTGTGTCTCTGACGACAGCGGTACTCTGATCTTTCTCTCCCTTTGGGCGCGCGACACCGCCGTTCAGGAGTTTCTGGCCCGCCTGACACTCGGTCGAACGGACCAGGGACTGGATCGATTTCACCTCATCACAGATCAGGGTGCTTCGGTGCCCGTCTGCATTGGCAATGTGGATCATCTGGAGAAACGCTCCACGCGCACCTTCCGCCGAACCCTGTTCGGTTCCATTGTGCATCTGTGGCTGTTCGATACCCGCTGCGTGAAGCCTGACAAGGCCAACGCCAGCGCACTGGCCTTGCTGCCAAGGGACGGACTCGACCATACCGAACGCCTGTGGGCGCTGGTGCGGGAGACCTGTCCATTGCCCTTGCTGGATCATTGGCGCGACGAGGTACTGGCTCTGTTGCAGTCCCGGGAAATGCTGACCCGACTGCCCTTCGCTCTCGGGCGGCTGGAAGGCCACCGATTGAGCCTGGACGTCCCGGCGCTGACCACAGCACTGGGTGATCTGATCCGTTGCGGCACCCTGGGTGTTGCACAGGACGAGCCGGACGCTGGCAAACCGCTACGGCGGGTGGCCTGAACCGCTTCCATGCCGGGCATGCACAAGCATGCCCGAGTCTTCTCCCACTATGCCTTTCCTTCATTTCAAAGGAGATACCCATGGCTCTCATGTTTCCGCGGCTTGCCCGCAACTTTATCAAGAACGGCTACTTTCCAACGGACGAGCCCACACTCGAACGAGCACTGTCTGCACTGGCTCCGGCCAGGGGGTCAATGTCCATCCTCGATCCCTGCGCCGGCGAAGGCGTGGCCATCGCTGAAGCCGCCCATGCTCTTGGGCGTGAACAGGTGAGGGCGTTTGCCGTTGAGTACGACAGCGAGCGCGCGACCCATGCACGTCAACTGGTCGACCGGTGTCTGCACGCTGATCTGATGGACACCCTGATCTCACGACAGTCCTTCGGGCTGTTGTGGCTCAACCCGCCCTATGGCGACCTTGAGCGTGGCGTCGATGGCAACATCGGCTACCAGGGTCAGGGACGCGCCCGGCTGGAAAAGCTGTTCTATCAGCGCACCTTGCCGCTGCTGCAGTACGACGGCGTGCTGGTGTTCATCATCCCGGGCTATGTGCTGGATGCCGAACTGGTCGGTTGGCTGACCCGTCACTTTGCGGATTTGCGGCTCTACCGTGCGGTGGATACGCAGTTCAAGCAGGTGGTGATCTTTGGTCGCCGTATTCGGCAACGCGAGCAGAATCCCGGCGATGCCAGAGCTGCACGGGAGCTCATGCTGCAAATCGGTCTTGGTGACCTCGAAGCCGAGGAGTTGCCCGACGTATGGCCGTTCCAGCCCTACTGTGTTCCAGCATCGCCCGCCGAGCCGGAGCACTTTTATCGTGTCACGCTCGAACCGGCGCAATTCGCCGACGAAGTGCAGCGCCTGCAAGGGCTGTGGCCGTCGCTCGAAACGCATCTGGGCGCCGTGCACCATTCGCCACGGCCTCCGGCGCGCGCTCTGTCGCACTGGCATCTCGCCCTGGCGCTCGCAGCCGGTGCAGTGTCCGGTGTGGTGACCTCCAGAACCGGCAAGGTGTTGGTGGTCAAGGGCGATACTCACAAGGAGAAATCCTTGACCACGGAGTACCAGGAACGGGATGACGGCTCGGTCGCCGAGACCCGCATCCTCACTGATCGCTTCGTACCCGTGATCCGCGCGTGGGACATGACCCCCGGCTCCCCAACACTGGGCCAGGTCCTGACCATTCGCTGATCGATACTCACAGGCGGCTCGCCGCCCGCTCATCCATGCCGTTTATTCACCCACTGGGGTCCAGTCGCCCCGTGGGGTGCCGTGACCCCTCACATGACCTTCAGGAGGTATTCATCATGGCACTGGCAACACTATCACACGTTCGCTTCAACCCGGGTCAAGTGGTTATGACCCAAGGCGTCAACGACGTCGTCCAACGGGGTGTCATCAATCCCAGGCAGTACCTATTGCGCCATTTGCGTGGCGACTGGGGAGACCTCTGTGAAGAGGATCGTGCTACCAACGAAGCCGCGCTGAAACACGGCGATCGGCTGATGTCGTCCTATCCCATCACAGCGACTCTAAAACTCTGGATCATCACCGAATGCGACCGCAGTGTTACGACGCTGCTGCTCCCTGAGGAGTACTGATCCTTTTTTCCCAACCCTGGGGCATGCCATCGCCCCACTGGGGGAGGTGCATGCCCCGCTTCTATCTGGAGCATCATCATGTCCCTCGATACTTGTTCTGAAAACCTTTCATCCGACACCACTGTGCAGGGCGACCTGCTGGACAAGCCTTCATCCCCGCTCGACATCAGCCTGCAGGACTTTGTGTCCGAGTTTGGCGACGAGTTGCTCGACTCCCTCAATCGCGCCAATCCTCCGGTGTATACCGGCCAGGCACGGGCATACCGCCAGACCCTACTGGCGAATCTGAAACGGCAGTTGTTTCCGGCTCAGGCTGAGGTAGTGCATGCCGTCACCGAGTTGTTGGTCGATCGCGGCGAACGCGCCGCCATCGTCAACGGCGAGATGGGCTGTGGCAAGACCACTGTAGGTATCGCGACGGCCGCCGTACTCGAAGCCGAAGGTTATCGCCGTACGCTGGTGCTCTCGCCACCCCACCTGGTGTACAAGTGGCGGCGGGAAATCCAGGAGACCGTGGCCAACGCCAAGGTCTGGGTACTCAATGGCCCGGATACTCTGGTCAAGCTCATCAAACTGCGTGAGCAGTTGGGCGTGCCGTCCCAAGGACCGGAGTTCTTCGTTCTCGGTCGCGTGCGTATGCGCATGGGTTTCCACTGGAAGCCCGTATTCGTGCGTCGGCGGACCCGGCACGGCGAGGTCGGCAGTTGCCCACACTGTGGGCAAGTCATCACCGATCTCGACGGTGAGCCGGTCAATCCGATCGAACTGGAAGCGGCGGAATCACGTCGCAAATGCAACCGCTGTGCTTCGGCGCTGTGGACGCTGGTTCGCCCCCGTCGGCTATCAACCAACGATCAGTCCCAGGCTGTGCTCAAGGCGCTCAAGCGTATTCCCACCATCGGTGAAGTCACCGCCCAGAAGTTGATGAAGAAGTTCGGCGAGTCATTCCTGGCCTCCATGCTGGGCGACAACCTGTACGAGTTCATCAACCTGATGGACGATAACGGTGAGCTGGTGTTTTCAGACCGCCAGGCCCAGCGCATGGAGCGCGCCATGGCCTCGATGGAGTTCGGCTTCGGTGAAGGCGGCTACCAGCCATCAGAGTTCATCAAGCGCTACCTGCCGCAAGGCACGTTCGACCTGCTCATCGCCGACGAGGCGCATGAGTACAAGAATGCGGGCTCTGCCCAGGGACAAGCGATGGGTGTTCTGGCTTCCAAGGTGCGCAAGACCTTACTGCTCACCGGTACGCTGATGGGTGGTTACGGCGATGACTTGTTCTACCTGCTGTTTCGAGCGCTGCCGTCGAGAATGATCGAAGACGGCTATCGACCCAGCAAGCAGGGCAGTCTGACACCGGCCGCGATGGCGTTTATGCGTGATCACGGCGTACTCAAGGACATTTACTCCGAGAGCAACGGATCGGCCCACAAGACCGCCAAGGGCAGCAAGATCACGGTGCGAACCGTCAAGGCCCCGGGTTTTGGTCCCAAAGGTGTGCTGCGTTGTGTGTTGCCGTTCACGGTGTTCCTCAAGTTGAAGGAGATCGGCGGTAATGTGCTGCCACCTTACGACGAGGAGTTCCGGGAAGTGGCGATGGCCGATGAGCAATCCCAGGCTTACTCACGCCTGGCGGGGCAGTTGACCGTTGAGCTGAAGCAGGCCCTGGCGCGGCGAGACACAACGCTTCTCGGCGTGGTACTCAACGTGCTGCTGGCCTGGCCGGACACCTGCTTCCGTGCAGAGACGGTCACGCACCCGCGAAGCCGCAACCTGCTGGCGTTCACTCCTTCTCTGTTCTCTGATATGGAGATCATGCCGAAGGAGCGGGAGTTGATCGATATCTGTCGTGAAGAGAAGGCAGCGGGTCGCAAGACCTTGGTCTACAGCGTGTACACCGGGACACGGGATACCACGTCACGGTTGAAAGTGCTGTTGGAGCAGGAAGGCTTTAAGGTGGCGGTACTGCGCGCCAGCGTGGATGCCTCCCGCCGGGAAGACTGGATCGCCGAGCAGCTGGATCGCGGCATCGACGTGCTCATCACCAATCCCGAGCTTGTGAAAACCGGCCTGGATCTGCTGGAGTTCCCGACCATTGTGTTCATGCAGTCGGGTTACAACGTCTACTCGCTGCAACAGGCGGCTCGCCGTTCCTGGCGAATTGGCCAGAGGCAGCCCGTCAGGGTGATCTACCTGGGCTATTCGGCCACCTGGCAGATGACCTGCCTGGGGTTGATGGCCAAGAAGATCACCGTGTCACAAAGCACGTCGGGAGACGTGCCGGAATCCGGATTGGAAGTTCTGAATCAGGATGGCGACTCGGTGGAGGTGGCGCTGGCGCGGCAGTTGGTGAGTTGAGTAGCGATTGATCTCTGGCGGCCCCCTCGGGGGCCGCCTTTTTACACAGTTGGAAATGTCAACGCTTCTTAGCCTTCTTGGTCCGCTTCCGGGCCTCACGGTCCGCTCGACGACGTTCAGCCCGATTCATAGGTATACCGTCAGGTCCAATGTGCATAGCAGGAGAGTTTACAAACCTATACGGGGCAGGAAATTCACGTTCAGAGTCTCGAAAAAGCATCATTTCAGTTTTCGGTCGCAGAATTTCAAGTTCGTCGGCCTGCGCTCGCCAGAATCCAATCTCCTCGGAGGACAGCTGTGCGAGTTCTACATACATAAAATCGTACGAAGCTTCGCCTTCTGAAAACGGTTCACAAGCAATCCCGATAGCCTCCTCAAGCGTTTGCATATTCTCTTTCACAGCATGGCAGTACACCGTAAGAGCATGCATTCGCCGCTCTCGGTAAGTCGTTGCATAATCCTCTCCTGAGGTCTTTGGAATTGTCAGAAATATAAATACTTGTTTAACAGGTCGCCCCGTCATTTTTACGCGTGCAAACATACGGCCTGGGTCGCTCTGCTGCATTGCATAGCGTAGGTCCGATGCTAAACCCCGTCTCGCCAAACGGGGCTGTTCGGCGAGAGCACGTACAATTCGTTCGTGATCCACGGAATTGTCAGATGGTAGGTAAGGACTGGAAATAGCCTCACCTGACCGAATAAACGTACTATGATGTTCAATAAGCGCATCCCACATATAGCTGATTTGGTCAGCCTGCTTTTTGGCTGCCCGTTGTGGGCTCTTGAGATAGACTTCCCAATCGCCTTCTGGAAGGGCAACATAATCCACACCCTGAGCCACTGCAGGAAATGCGTGCTCATCATTACGAATGGTTGCCATGTATCGAGCCAGCAAGTCTTCCTCGCCCGGAACTGACACGATAACTCCAGTTTGGTCAAGGAATTTCTCTTTCTTCCTCAGATAGGCGATGAAATCTGGCACAGTATCTAACTCGTCAAGCAACAAGTTAACCGTAATTTCGTCGAAGACATGGATGAATCGACCATTCTCTAGCGGTTGCCCAATATGGAATGGCATCTTCTCATGGTCAGCTCTGCCCCGCAGATGGGTCGATAGCATCAGACTGCCCGAACTCCCACCACCGAAGTACTGCTTTGCGGCAATATGACTACCACGAGTCACCGCAATGAGGTGGTATCGAGCTGCTCGCGGATTGGGGATGGTGAGAGGCAGCTGGATAGTACAGGATTTATCGAGATACACACGCTCAGGGAACCTCTCAATGAAATTCTCAGCGCCTGATAACTGTCTTGCAGATTTTTCGATGGCTCGCCGATACCATCGGCACCAAGCAACGCTTACATCTACATGAGACTGAAATTCGCAGCTTTTATCTGAAAACAGCAGCACATCGTCGCCAAAGACGACCAAAAGGTCAACGAGTTCCTTGCCGTCGCCTTTTCCATTGCGTCTACCCTCATCGCTATAGACATTCGGGTAACTCCAAAGGCTGAGGAAGGCCTTACGAGCGAGTCGAGTGAGGATACGTTCGGACTCGGTCGTACCCTCTGATTCAGCAGATTCTTCCCATGCGGTCTTGTTGTTCATGGAAGCTTGTCACAGATAACCATCTACGTCTTCATCGATACCCACGGTAACAATGCATGTCGAATCTCGATCTCTGAACCTGCTGTACGTGTATGGCGCGTTCTAAAGCGTTTAATTGTGTCAATCGTATTGAACGACGTTGGCCCATCAAGGAGAGCAAGAGGAGTATGGCTGGTAATAGCCCGTGTTAATCTTCCCTTTGCAAAAGAAATGTCGCCATCGAGCACATAACCCAACATGCAACCAACAGGCAGATGCTCAGCATACTGTTCAGTCATGAAGCGCATCATTCCTTGGGTAACGTAAACAGTGGCCAGGGAGCTGCGACTGCCTGAATTTTTTATATTCAAGCGCTTACATTCATAGGCTAGGTAGTGCTCGCGCTCCCAGTCAAAAAGCACAGCAATATCAATTATCCCCTTGCTATACTTCGATCCATCCGTTGCCAAACCGAATGGCTCATATTGGTACTCCACCCAATGACAAAGTCGGCGTACGATAGCATCCTTGGCTAGGCGGTCAACTAAGTTGATGGTGATATCATCTTCCCCAGGCTGCTCCGAAAGAACTGACACACACTCTGGCCACACGACCGCAATTCGCTCCAGAAAGCGATCATCGAACGAAATGAAACTGTCGGTCCACGTCTGGCTATCGCCAACCAGCATCCATGCCCCCTTCCTTGGTGGTGGAGGCCTGCTGAAGATCGAGTGCGATTCCGTCCGCATCTGCAAGCGCGGTAGAGCGCAACCAGAAACGCATCTGCATGGGCTTGATAAGGTAGAGGCAGTCATCCACGAAAACTCGCAGATCTGGCATAAGCTGAAAATTACCCTCAAGCGGATGGTTAATGTGGACGGAAAGCTCTTCTAGAACGGGTCCTATTTCTCCCACTGGCTCTTCGGCATATTCCTCCTGCCCCCCTAAACGCAAACGGAGAATCGCGAGGTCGGCGCTCCGCGCCACAAGACAAGCCCCGACTCTTTGCCCACGGAACCATTCCCCGAGGCTGATGGCTAGCGTGTCTGCATAACTCTTGCGTTGGAGCTGGTCCGGCTCGCCCCACAGTTTGGGAAAATGTCCATCATGAGGTTGAAGCGCAGGCAAAATAGACTCAATCGTATCGTCAATGAGCGCAATTTCATCAGGTGAGAGGCCAAAGTATTGATATGTCAGCTGGTCAATCGCGCGGAGAGTCTCTAGTTCATCAACTTGAGTTGGAAACGCTTCTTTAGACCGCAGCATTGCTTCATCGACAATAGCAATAAGTTTATGAGCAGCATGAGTGGCTGCGTCCTTATCAGGCACATCCGCAAGTGAAGGAAAAGGCAACCGAAGCAGATCAGCCTGCTGCACTTCCGGTCGGTCTGAGCCAAAAGACGCCGTTCCGTGAAACGCATACCAAACCGCGATGCGGCTATTAAGAATCGCTGTTAGAATTTTTGCACGGTCACTGTGCCCCTCTGGCACAGTGATCGCTTGAAATATATGCTGAAAGGTCAGCGGCTCATCACAGTAAGCAGCCCGCAAGCGATTCTGCGAGGTCTCGACTCCGCGAGGAATAAGGATACGGGTACCACCGAATCCAGCCTCGAAACCGCGTCGACGCACAGCTGAAGAAGCAGCTGGCTTTAGACCATTCGCCACCTGGGCAATACGCGAGAAGGCGGCGATAGATAGATCCGCCAAGCGACCGACATATTCGCTGCTTAAAAGAGGCGCATTGCTATTTTCTCGGTCCGCATTGAACGGCTGATAGCCCTGCCCAATGACCCATTGGCCATTAGGCGCTTCGCGTCGGCGGCTTAGACTACCAAAATCCTTAATGAATGCGCCCAGCTTCGGGAGCCGATCCAAGTAGCCGAATAATTTAGCATCGGGCTCACGCATCCAAAGTCGTTGCTTGAAAATTAGCGGGTTATCCAGGACGGAACCTACGCTGAGCACTGTCTTATCAGCACTACTCAATGTGATAACACGCTTGATGCGAAGATTCAGATCGGCTTTCGGCGCCCAGTAATCGAAATTATAAGGAAAGTCGCCAACCTCACCTCTGCTGTAGATTATCAATGCTGTTGGACGATGGGCCTTTTCGAAAAGCTGAAAGCGAAGATCCGCGAAATTGATTATCCTACGGACCTGGGACTTCTTGAAAAATGCATCACGCGCATCCACCGCATTTTGGGCGTGATTGTGCAAAAATCCCATTGATGGTAACAAAAATGCGATTAGCCCGCCGTCACAAAGGTGCGCGAGCGCCTTCCAGCTAAATGCCCAAGCATCTTCGCGGCCTGGCATCGGCTGTTTGGTTTTCTTGCTCCACTGCACGGATGAGCGGTCAGGCCCACGACGGCTAGTCCACGGCGGATTTCCGATGATAACTTCGTATTGAGCTGTATCCGGCAGCACATCGAAAAAATCGTGGCAAACGAGCGTATTCCCCCATAGTGTTGGTAGAAACTTGCCTCTGTTAATGAGTTTGCGGATATCGCGAGGCGACACTTCTTCTAACAGTGCTACGTAGAGTGAAAATACCGCTACGCGAACGGCACCGCCATTCAAATCCCAACCGTGAATTTGACTTAGCAGCGATAACAAACTGCTCCAGGGTATGGTCTGTTTCTTGTGTTTCGATCGCCAATACTCGCAGAGCCGTTGAAACGAGCGAACTAAAAACACGCCTGAACCACAAGCAGGATCAAGAAATCTCCCGCTCGCCCTTGTCTCAGAGGGCAACAGATCCCAAACTTGGGATACTACAGTATCCGCAAGAAACATAGGTGTGTAATAGGCACCATTCGCGCGACGTTCAGCTTCACGGTCGCCGAGAAAGCGATCATAGACCGCGCTGACCAATTCGATTGGAATGTAGCGAAAGTCATACCCCCAGAATCGCTGCTGGCCTGAATGCGCCATTTCTTCACGACCAGATCTGAATCGCGCCAATATTGCTAGATGAGCGGGGTTGATCTCCGGCGCCTCGGCCTCCGGCTCGAAGGAGCACGGAGCAACGAAGAGATCTCCATTGAAATCTTCGTGCAAAGTGCGGAAAAAAGAACGGAACAGGTTGATATCAGCGGTTTCTAGAAGCGCCGAAAAACTCTCAGCACGCTTCTTGGAAATCGCCTTGAAATAGTCCGAGCTCACCATACCTCGATCTTCAAGATAGGCGATAAACATTGTCTGAATGAGCAACGCCTGGGCCGCATCGGGAGTGAGCTCAGCAGCCTGTAGTAGGCCATGTGAGGTTTTCAGATTATCGAGAAGAACCTGATCGATGCGCTCCTTCGACTGGAAGTAGTCGCTGTAGTCCCGCCAAAGACGTCCCGATTCCGCACCATAGATAAGATTGCGAAACCGCAAGGCTTTAGCTGTAAGGCTGAGGCTATCAATCAGACAGCGAGATTCAAAAATATCTCCCGGTTCGTTGAGAGGAGTACGGGCAAGGGAGAAAACTCTCAGCGTGTCGTCAGCGATAACAAGTAACAAGCTCGCCAAGCCCTGATTCCAAAGCATGCCATGCAGGTCGATAACGGAAGCACGATCATACTGCTCGGCGGCAAGGATCGCGACAGTGGGAACTCCTTGAACACAAAAGATCGCGGAAAGACCCATCTCAGTGAGCGCCGCGCGAATTGCAGGCGCATGGGGAACATCCCTGACCGCCTCGGCCGACTCATAAAGCTCGGGGGATCGCCGATGTGTTAGGCCTAACCGCTCTTTCCACTCCGACCCTAATTGGGATTTTTCAGTCGTAGTCATGCTCGCTTCCCACGCCGCTCAAGCTGCGTACTGACGGAGTTTGGAGGAAACTGGAGAGCGCCTTGAATTTGTTCTGCTTCGCTCGCAGTGAGCTCGGAGCGAAGACGCAATATGATCGGTGCGCAAGGGACACAGATAGCCGACGTTTCAGATACTCGGTTGTACTGAATGGCCGGATTAACGAGGCGTATACCGTCAGCTTCAATTATGGCGACACAGCTCTCAAGTGAAAGCCAGGATTTTCCCCTGCACTCACGAAAAAGTTGATCCATACGTGCGCCGACTGTTCCAACGCGGATGCCAAAATCACGGACGAGTTCGGCCACAATCGCCATAGCAACAACATCCCCAGGAGTGAATGTGGGGGCATGCCCTTTATGCATAGCCAGCGCCGGGATCGTATCCCGCCATGTGCGAAACGCATCCACCGAGATGGATAGTAGTTCACGAATCTGACCCTGTGTATAGCGCATGCCGAATACTAACCCGGAAAAGCCCCCATATCAACACGGGGTAAACCCCGTATTTTCCTATCGCCCCACGGCTCATGTTTCTCAATCAGCCGGGCCAGTATCTAATCCGGAAATTCTGGCAATGCGTTTAACTAGATCAGAATCCGGTCATCCGCTGATGCCGATTTTCTGCGGATTCACCAGCTTTCCCCTGAGATCCTGGGAGTGCACATTTTTAGGAATACCACCACATGCCAGCGATCCGCCTGTATGTCCCTTCTAGGAGCCTCGTTCTCTTCGCAGCCGTTATCCAAGCCATCCTAGGCACTGGCTGTGCCACGTCGACCGTTGCCCCTACTCCCAATCTCCCGGGGACTGAAGCCGCTTTAGTCCCGCTACCAAGCGACTGGATACCAATCGTCCGCTACGGTCGGTACACACTGGTGGAACTGACGCCCCAGGCGGCCCAGCAAAATCTCCTGCTGCAAGTGGTCGATGTGTCCATCCCGGGAACGCCGCCACTATCGGTGGAAGATGGCCTGCGCCATGTACTGCAGAGTTCCGGCTATTCCCTGTGTGACGACGACCCGAACTCGGCACCGCTCTACGATCTATCCCTACCGGCGGCCCATCTGCGGCTTGGGCCTGTGTTTCTCCATGATGCACTGCTGACTTTGGCCGGGCCAGCCTGGGAGTTGCAGGTGGATGATCGAGCACGACAAGTGTGCTTCACACCCCGTCTGGAGGCATTACCGTGAGAACCCAGACTGGATGCGATTCTGTCCTGGCCAGTTGTTACAGGTGGCTACCGTGAGATCCCACATAACTCCCGTTCTGGCGGCGCTGATTGCCCTGGCTCCAGTTCTGGCTCTTGCCCAGACCGCCCCTGCCACTGGTTTTCGCATCGTGTCCAGCCAGGAGCGCATGACAAACGACACAGCACTCGACGAACGCCTGGCAAAGGACTGGGGACTCAAACCCGAGGAGTGGACGCGCTATCAGCAACTAATGCAGGGGCCACTGGGCATTTACTCACCCAACCTGGACCCGCTCACGGTGCTGGGCATTGAGGCGCGTGACGAGGAGGAGCGCCGCCGTTATGCAGAGCTCCAGGTACAGGCCGAAGCTCGCCGCGTCGAGAAACTGCTGACCTATCAACGCGCCTATGATGCAGCGTGGCAGCGACTCTATCCGAACCTTCTGCGTGTTGACATGAGAGCCTCGAGTGGCCTGCCTCAAAGCAGCCTCCAGCCCACCCGGCTGGCCGTGTTCGTGAAGGAAAACTGCCCAGCCTGTGAGCGGCGCGTCCGACAACTGCAGACGGAGGGTGCGGAGTTCGATCTGTATCTGGTCGACAGCCGCCAGGAGGATGCCCGTGTACGCCAATGGGCTGAGCGTGTGGGCATTGAGCCGGACAAGGTTCGCGACCGCGCCATCACCTTGAACCATGATAATGGGCGCTGGCTAGCTATCGGCGTGCAGGGTGAGTTGCCCGCCGTGGTCCGTGAGGTGGGCGGACAATGGCAACGTCTGTGACCTCCCCTCATTGGGCGGTCATCTGCCTGGGTTGGCTGGTCGTTTTGCCAAGCACAGCAGATACCGTACTCCCGCCACCGGCTTATCAGTTGGCCGCCCACGAGGCCGGGGTGCCTTCGGCACTGCTCTATGCCATTGCTTTGCAGGAGAGTGGCACAGGCATACGGGGCAGGCAGGTTCCCTGGCCATGGACACTGAATGTCGCCGGTCAACCTCGGCGGCTCGCCACCCGGGATGGGGCCTGTGCCGAGCTAACAACCGCCCTTGAAACTACTCCCGCTCGCCGTATCGACGTAGGGCTTGGGCAGATCAATGTCGGTTACCACGCCCATCGGGTGACTCATCCCTGCGACCTCCTCGACCCGTATCAAAACCTGGCTATCGCCGCCGCTATATTGCGCGAACAGTACAAGACCGATGAAGGCTGGCTGTATGCGGTTGGTCGCTATCACCGCCCAGCCGGTGGCAAGCCAGCCAAGCGTTACCGGCGCAGCATCCACCAACACTTGTCACGCATTCACCGTGGATCTGCAGCTCTGACCGCATCTGAGGAGGACCTGCCTTGAAAGCTCGTTTTCGTGCCCTGTGTTGGCTGTTGGGAATAATGAGCCTTTCAGCCTCTGCCGATGACACCCCACTCATTGTCGTTCAGGACCGGGGTGGCGCTTCAGCGCTGCCGTATTACCAGTCCATGGATTTACCGCCCATAGGCACACCCATAGCCCTACCCGAACAGGGGGAGGTGCCAACAGCCCTAAACCAGCCCATCAGAGAGGCGGAAATGCTGCCAGTACGATCGGCGCTGCTATCGCCGGGCAAGGTGGAACGCCGGCCTATGGACGCTGCAGGATTTCGCCCCCTGTTCCTGGTGGGCGACGACGAACTTTCCCGCACCTGGCTGCAACACCGAGCGGCCAGCTTGCGGACGCTTGGTGCCGTAGGTCTGGTGGTCAATGTCGACACTGCCGAAGGACTGGCCGACTTGCGAGACCTGGCACCCGGCTTGACCCTGGCACCTGCCTCTGGCGACGACCTGGCACAGCGCCTTGAGATCCGGCACTACCCGGTGCTGATCACCGCCACCGGACTCGAGCAGTGACATGGCCCAGCCCCATGCCGTGGAGGTCATGCTGCGACCCGCCGTCGAACTGTACAGCGTTGCAGTCAGTGTCGGTGCGGCTCTACTGTGCCTATTTGCGCCGTGGTCGTTGGCTCTCACCCCGCTACTGGGGCTGGGTGCAGCTCTGGGCTTTCTGACCTTTGCCGCCATCCGCTTTCGCGACGCGCGGGCAATCCTTCACTATCGCCGCAACATCAGGCGTATCCCACGCTACGTAATGGCCAGCCGGAACGTGCCGGTGAGTCAGCAACGGCTGTTTGTTGGCCGGGGTTTTCGCTGGGATCAGCGCCATACCCACCGGCTGATGCAGACCTACCGTCCTGAGTTTCGCCGCTACGTCGAGCCCACGCCGGCCTATCGATTCGTCCGTCGCCTGGAGGAACGACTGGAATTTGCGCCATTTCCGTTGCCATACCTTGACCGGGTGACCGCCTGGGATCATCCCCTGAATCCACTTCGCCCCCTGCCACCGGTGGGCGGGCTGCCGCGGCTGCACGGTATCGAGCCCATGGAGACGGACGTCTCCCTGCCACTGGGTGAACGGGTCGGCCATACTCTGGTGCTCGGCACCACCCGGGTCGGCAAAACCCGGCTGGCCGAGTTGTGCATCACTCAGGATATTCGCCGCAGGGTCAACGGGGAGCACGAGGTGGTGATCGTCTTCGATCCCAAGGGCGATGCCGACCTGCTCAAGCGCATGTACGTGGAAGCCCGGCGCGCCGGACGCGAGGGCGAGTTCTACGTGTTCCATCTCGGCTGGCCGGACATCTCCGCCCGCTACAACGCCGTGGGCCGCTTCGGACGTATCTCGGAGGTGGCCACGCGCATCGCAGGCCAGCTCTCCGGTGAGGGCAACAGCGCCGCCTTTCGCGAATTCGCCTGGCGCTTCGTCAATATCATCGCTCGCGCCCTGGTGGAGCTGGGGCGACGCCCCGACTATTTGCAGATCCAGCGCCACGTCGTCAACATCGATGCACTGTTCATCGAGTACGCCCAGCACTTTTTTTCCAGAACCGAGCCGAAGGCCTGGGAAGTGATCGTGCAGCTCGAAGGCCGGCTGAACGACAAAAACATTCCCCGCCACATGGTCGGCCGGGAAAAGCGTGTCGTGGCTATTGAGCAATACCTGTCCCAGGTGCGGGTCTACGATCCAGTACTCGACGGACTGCGCTCAGCAGTACGCTACGACAGGACCTACTTCGACAAAATTGTCGCCTCCCTGCTGCCGCTGCTGGAGAAGCTGACCACCGGCAAGATCTCACAACTGCTGGCGCCGGACTATGCCGACCTGCACGATCCGCGGCCAATCTTCGACTGGATGCAGATCATCCGCAAGCGAGCCGTGGTCTACGTGGGGCTGGATGCCCTGTCGGATGCCGAAGTCGCGGCGGCGGTGGGCAATTCCATGTTCTCCGACCTGGTGTCGGTGGCCGGGCACATCTACAAGTTTGGCATTGACGATGGATTGCCCGGAGGGTCGACCAGCCCCCCTGGAAAAGTCGCCATCAACGTCCATGCCGACGAGTTCAATGAGCTGATGGGTGACGAGTTCATCCCCATGGTCAACAAGGGCGGTGGGGCCGGAATTCAGGTCACGGCCTACACCCAGACCCTGAGCGATATCGAGGCCCGGATCGGCAACCGGGCCAAGGCGGGACAGGTTGTGGGCAACTTCAACAACCTGTTCATGCTGCGGGTGCGCGAGACGGCCACTGCCGAGCTATTGACCCGGCAGCTGCCCAAGGTTGAGGTGCACACCACCTCCATCGTCAGCGGGGCAACAGACACCTCCGACCCCCAAGGGCACACCGCCTTCACCTCCAACACCCAGGATCGCATTACCTCGACCAGCGTACCGCTGATCGAACCGGCTCATGTGGTGAACCTCCCCAAAGGCCAGGCCTTCGCACTGCTCGAAGGCGGCAACCTGTGGAAGTTGCGCATGCCGCTGCCGGCCCCCGACCCCGACGAGGCCATGCCGAAGGACCTGCAGGCGCTGGCCGGTTACATGCGTCAGCACTACTCAGATGCAGGCGAATGGTGGGAAAACCAGGGCAACCCCGAGCTGCAGAATGAGAGCCTGCCGGATGACCTGCTGGATGGCTTCAAACAGATGACCGGTGCCGAGACCGCCGGAACCGACACAACATGAGCGACCCCGCAGCCACTGCGCAGCGACAACAGACACGGCAGCGCAACCTGGTGGGTTCAGTGGTCTCGCTGCCCTTTCGCTTCTTCGGTGTGCTCTGCGGCTCGCTATTGCTGTGCATCCTGATTGAGTGGGTCGGCATGCACCTGTTCTGGCCAGAACAGGGATGGCGCCATGCTCAGGCCATGCTGCATTACGAACTCGATCAACTCTCGACCCACTTCACTCGCAGCGTGGTGGTACAGGAGCCAGGGCGCACAGCCCATCGACTGATCGACGGAGCCCATGAGTGGGTTTTCGTCAAAACCGGGCTGATGGACTGGATGCAGGGTGCCGCCACCCAAGCCCGCGCAGGGGCTGACAATGCCACCCGGGATTTCCGCTATTACCTGGGCGTGGTCTACGTTCACCTGGAAAGCTACCTGATCACCGCGGCCTATACCCTGCTGGTCTTCCTGGTGCGCCTGCTGGTGCTGTGCCTGATGCTCCCCTTGTTCTGCATGGCCGCCTTTGTGGGGCTGGTAGATGGGCTCGTACGCCGGGACATCCGTCGGTTCGGTGCGGGACGGGAATCCGGCTTCGTCTACCACCGGGCGAAGGCCGCTTTGATGCCGCTGCTGGTGCTGCCCTGGGTGACCTATCTGACGCTGCCGGTCAGCGTGAGTCCGTTGTTGATCCTGCTACCCAGTGCCATGTTGCTGGGGGTGGCGGTGGATATCACAGCGGGGAGCTTCAAGAAGTATCTGTGAGGCTGTTGCGCTGTACAAAATTATCCGCCATCTTTCTGCCAGAGTTGTTTTGGATTATCAAACAAAGGGTTTTCAGAGACCCTACCTAGATGGGTTACAAGGCTGTACCTGGACAGTTTTTCAGCGATAGCTCTCTCTATCGACCAATCATTACCAAGCGCTTTATTCTCGCCATGGATCATCCGATTGCGCCCCGCACTGTAGATCAATTCAACAACTTCCTTCGCAGTCTTCCCGTCCCGGGTAATGACATTATCTTCATCTATTCCAAGGTTGATCTTGAGCAGTTCACGAATCGCCGGCTGCCCTCCCTTTTGCTTTTTTCCGTTCCCTGCCTTCCATACAAATCCCTCGGTTAGCACCTCCATGGCTGACGAGAATTTGACAATAGCTATTTGATCAACGGTTTCACGGCATCCCTCATAAAACCAAAGCAACGCATGGACAATAGCATTCATCAATGCCGGTCGTTCACTACCCCCATCTGGATCAAGGTAAGCCGCGATCGCCTCTCCTGCCACAGTGAAACAACCAGAAAAGTCATTAATGATTTCAGCTAGTTCCTCCTTATCAACCCACGGCGCATGTAGTCGCTTTGCTCCCAAACCATTTGCCAACATTAGCCCTTCAGTTGTGAAAGCAAGTGTTCTTCCGTACGGCCTTTTCCTTTCTGCAAGCAAACTGATTCCATCCAGTGCCATTGAGGAGTTTTCCCAGATCAAGGAGACCGTTGCCTGCGCGAGCCGTGCTGCAAGTACCGCTTTATGTTGACCTGTATCTCCACCGAACCCCGGAACATTGACGGAGCAGACATATTGGCAATCCCCAATCGCCTCAAGGATAACTTTTTCATCATGAGCGTCAGCAGAAGGCATTCGTCTCTTCAATTTTTCGCCTTTCCATGTTCGTAAAATGCGCCGGTGTGTTATTTTTGAGATCATCCCATCCGCAATTTTTTCGGAAAACCGTTCTATGCGGCCACCGGGTCCCACACGGGCCCACCGATCATCTGACGCCTTACGATCTAGCCAATCAACTCTGGGTTCAAATCGAACTGGGCCGATTTCAAACGGAGGAATATCGTCATAACTGAATAATGTGCATCCGAACGCATATTCAAGCTCTCCTTTCTTCAACGTCCAGTCTATGTCTCTCGCCACTGCCTCTTCAACATCACTCGAGACTCGAATGGTGCTCTGAACTATATCTTGATCCCAGTCTATGGTTGCCAATGCTGGACCGAAGTCCCTGCGAACCATCGCCGTAAAATCCTTAACAGAAAAGCGTGATTTCAGGGTGGTGTCACGCGCCATAATCTTTCGTGAAACATCGGCAATTAACTCGTCTACTTTTCGTGACACATGAATTTGCCCTCCATCACCCGTACCGATTATCCGAGGAAAATTATCGCCCTCACATCTAGACGATGGCGAAGTCCCCTGATGCTTCCTAATGTCTTCAATAATCCCTTTCACCAGCTCATGTAAATCAGTCATAACGCTTTGGTGCCCGCCAGGCCTTACACAAATTCGAGGTTACTGATTATCGCATTTCATTGACCAGCCTGAAATTGCCACCAGAGCTCCCTAATCTCATATCACCGGCATGTAAAATCCGGTAGTCACTCTGTTCCTATTCATTGCGGCGCAATCTGACCGCATACCCCAGCATCGTGCCATTCGCTCCACGAGGAATGGCACGATGGCACACCACAGCAGCCGCAACATCCTATGGCACCGCGCTATCGCCGTGCTGCTGGCCGTCTCTGCCCTGACTATCGAGCCCGTACTGGCTGGGGACGGTGCCACCGAGCATGCCCAACTGGCGGCGCTGATCCGCCAGCTCGACATGATCGACCGCCTGGCCGAGCACAGCGCCAGCCTGCCTCGCCAGGACGGCAGCCGCTACTACTTCGACTACGAGCGCCTGCACAAGGACATTGAGCGCATTCGCCAGGGGGTCCGTGATTACCTGGTTCCCGAACGTGCTCAACCCCGTGATCCGGTCGAGCTGCTTGGCCAGTATCGCCAAACCTCAGAGGCGTATCAGTGAATCCCGCCCAGGCAACCGCCTTTCAGGCGAATTCCGGCTTTACGGCAGCGGATGTGTCCGTGGTGCTCGTCAGTCTGGTGTTTGCCGTGCTGCTGCTTTGGGGTGCCTGGGCGCTGCGCACGGCCTATGTCGGCTGGGCCGAAGCACGCATTTCTCAACGTCAGTTCCTGGGTGTCGCTGTGCGGTTCGTGGCGATGTACGTGGTGCTGACTTTCTTCCTGCTGTCTTGACCTCCTGAGGACTTCACCATGTTCAGTGATATGACTTCTCACTACCGCCACCTGATCCAAAACGCTCACCGGTTTAGCGCAGCCTTGCTCACCTTCAGCCTGGCTCCGCTGGTTCACGCCCAGGGGCTGCCCACCCTGGAAGACCCCTCCCGAGGTGCCGGCAGCGGCATCATGGAAACCTTGCGCAATTACGGTTACGACATTGTGCTGCTGGTGGCCTTGTTGGTGGTCGCCTCGATGTTTGTCGGTATCTGCTACCACGCCTACAGCACCTATTCAGAAATCCATACCGGTCGCAAGACCTGGGGCCAGTTCGGCCTGACCGTGGCAGTTGGCGCGATTCTGTTGGTGGTCGGCATCTGGCTGCTCACTGAAGCCACCGGCATTCTGTAAGGGCCGCGCGACATGACGGACCTTGTGGATCGCCAGCACGACGACGCAGTGACCTTCCTGCCACACCGGCTCAATCGGCAGCCGGTGGTGGTGCGCGGGCTGACGGCCGATGAGCTGTGGATCTGTGTTGGCCTGTGCGGTAGCGCCGGGCTGCTCATCGGTCTGGTGCTGGCCTGGCTGACCGCAACCATAGCGTTGATGCCCACGGTCATCGTGATTACGGTCGCCCTCGGCGTCTTTGTTGGTGGCAATACGTTGCGCCGCCACAAGCGAGGGCGACCGGATACCTGGCTGTACCGGCAGCTTCAGTGGCGTCTGGCCCGGCGGTATAGGGGCTTTGGTTCCCTGATTGGCGGTGCCGACTTGGTCACACGCTCGGGGTACTGGACGACCCGGAGGTCATCGCCATGAGCCGGTTCAAAAATGAGATCACCCATCTTCAGGCCCACATCAAGACCCTGCGCCTGGGTGCACTCGCATTGCTGGCGATAGCTCTGGTACTGGGGGTGGGCTGGTGGAATGCGCCCCGCGACCTCACCATCCATGTGCCTCCGGACTTGCGCTCCGGCAGCGTGCGCCCCTGGTGGGACGTGCCACCGGAGTCGGTCTATGCCTTTGCCTTTTACATTTTCCAGCAGCTCAACCGCTGGCCCACCAACGGCGAGGAAGACTACGCGCGCAATATCCATGCGCTGTCACCCTACCTGACGCCCGCCTGCGGGCACTTTCTCAAGCTCGACTACGAGCAACGACAGCGTACGGGCGAGCTGCGTCAGCGGGTTCGAGGCATCTACGAGATTCCGGGCCGCGGCTTCGGTGACGATCCAACCCAGCGTGTGCGGGTGGTATCCCACCGGGACTGGGTGGTCACGCTCGATATCGCCGCTGATGAGTACCACGGCACCGAGCAGGTCAAACGCGCCCTGGTGCGCTACCCATTGAAGGTCGTGCGTCTGGATGTCGATCCGGAGCGCAATCCCTTTGGCCTCGCGCTGGATTGCTACGACGGCACACCGCAGCGCATTGAGGCGGAACCCTCTTCACCCACTATCGCTCCGGTGACCCGGTAAAGGAGTTGCCATGAACCGCTTAATCGCCACGTTGTTTTGCTGCGCGCTGTCCCTTGGCTGGATGGCCAGCAGCCACGCGGTGGAAATCCTCAAGTGGGAACGGCTGCCGCTGGTCGTACCGTTGGTGGTCGGCCATGAGCGCGTGGTGTTCATCGACCGCAACGTGCGCGTGGGAGTACCGGCATCGATCGGCAACCGCCTGCGGGTCCAGAGCGCCGGTGGTGCCCTCTACCTGTTGGCCCAGGACACTATCGAACCCACCCGCCTGCAACTGCAGGACGCCGATGACGGCACCCTGATTCTGATTGATATCGCGGCGAGCGCCGGTGATGCACCGCTCGAACCGGTGCGCATTGTCGAAGGCAAGACCATCAGCCCCCGTTATGGCGGCACGGCACCACAAAACTCAGAGGTGCCGAATGCCACCACCCCGAATCCCGCGCGGGAGACGCCGGTTCCGGTGATTCTGACGCGCTATGCAGCGCAAAGCCTCTACGCACCGCTGCGTACCGTCGAGCCCGTGAACGGTCTCTCGCGCGGGAACCTTCGCCTTCATCTGGCGCTGGACACACTACTACCCACATTGCCGGTCAGTGCCAGGGCACTGGCCACCTGGCGTCTGGAGGATCACTGGGTCACCGCCGTGCGCCTGACCAATACCGCCACCCGGTGGATTGCACTCGACCCGAGGGCCCTGCAGGGTGATTTTGTCGCCGCGACCTTCCAGCACCCCAACCTGGGGCCTGCCGGGGATTCACGGGACACCACGGTGGTGTACTTGGTCACCCGCGACCATGGCCTGGCGCAAGCGCTGCTGCCGGCCATCAGCCCCATTGATGTCACGATCAATCTACCCGCATCGGCTGCCTCTGGTGATGCGGAGGGAGCGGGCCATGCACAGTAACGGTCTGCTCAAGTGGCTGATGCTGCCGGTGTTGGCGCTGCTGGTGTTCGCTGGTATCCGGCTGTTTTCCGGTGACCCAGGTACCAGTGGCATGCCTCCAGATGCCGGCCTGGCACTGACCCCGGAGGAGAAGCGCGCCCTCGGCATCGAGGGCGATACCCCCCACGATACGGTGGCCACTCTGGTCGCCCAGGTGCGGCAGTTGCGTAATGAGCTGCAATCATCCCTGTCCGACAACCGCACCCAGCGGGCGGAGAACGACCGCTTGCGTCAGCGCGAGCGGTCCATTGAGCAGCGCATCCAGACCGCCCTGGATACCGAGCGTGCCCAGCTGCGCCAGGACCGTGAGCAGGTCGCCAGTGAACGTCAACAGGCCCAGAGTCTGTTACAGGACTTGCAACGCCAGTTCCAGGCAATGTCCGGTCAAGGTGACCCTGCAGACCTGCCCGTCGGTTTGGGGCTTGAGGCCGGTGACGGCGAAAGCTTCGGCGCTGGGGTACGCTGGATCGAGCCGGACGACGCCCAGCCCGCAGAGGATCGCAGCAACCAACGCGGCAGTTTCGCCTTTCCCAACGCTTTTGGGCCTGCCCGGGGTGCGATCGACTCGGCCAACGAGACGCTGGGGCGGGCCAGCGACGGTCAGGTGGGCGCGTCTTCGCTGAAAGCCGTCTACACCGTGCCTGCCAACGCCACCTTGATGGGCTCGGTGGCCATGACCGCCCTTGTTGGCCGGGTGCCTGTTGATGGCACAGTCAACGACCCCTACCCGTTCAAGGTGGTGATCGGCCCCGACAACCTCACCGCCAACGGCATCGACATCCCGGACGTGGCGGGCGCCGTGGTCAGCGGTACCGCCTCGGGGGACTGGACGCTGTCCTGTGTGCGCGGCCAGATTCGCTCGATTACCTTTGTGTTTCAGGACGGCACCATCCGCACATTGCCGGAAGAGGACGGGCGGAACACCAGCAGTAGCCGCAGCAATAACGACATTCTGGATGGTCTGGGCTGGATCAGCGATCCCCACGGCATTCCCTGTGTCAGCGGTCAACGGCGCAGCAATGCCCAGCAATACCTGGGCACCCAGGCACTGATCACCGCCGCGGGCGCCGGTGCCGCTTCGCTGATCGACTCCGACAGCGGACGGATGTCCTACATCGGCAGCGATGGCTCGCTGGGCACCGTCGGCATCTCCGCCAACGAAGCCATGGGACAAATCCTCGCCGGTGGTGTGCAAGACATGTCCCAGTGGGTCAACAAGCTCTACGGCCAGGCCTTCGCGGCGGTCTATGTGCAGCCGGGCGCTCAGGTGGCCGTGCACATCGAGCAATCCCTCACCATCGACTACGACGCCACCGGGCGCCGGGTCGATCACCGACTCGGAGGCTCCCATGGTTCGGATCTCGATTAGCACGCTGGGCGTCAAGGGCACCGCGTTCATTTTGAGCGCACTGCTGTTGACCGGTTGCGCCACCACCAAGGACGAGCTGCTCACCCACGACGGCCAGACCATGCACGACATCTGGAGCCGTGAAGCGGGGGGTGGCACCGGTGGTGGCCGCGTCGCCCGTGAACTCCTGGATGCACGCCAATCGTTGCGTCGCCCGTTGACTTCAGAGGAGATCGACGGGGCTACGGCTGACCAGGCTCGCTACAGCCGCACGGCGCAAAACGAGATCTACAGCCAATTCAAACGCCTGCCCAATCCCGACCTGGTGATGTACGTGTTCCCGCACCTGGCGGGCACCGACCCAGTACCGGTGCCAGGGTACAGCACCGTGTTTCCCCTGTACCAACGGGTGCAATACGCCCTGCCCGGCGAGCGGGTGGAGGACTACTGATGGCCAAATCATTGCGCTGGCCATGGCGGGCACCCTGCCGCTCTACTGAGGACAACCGTGTTCCCACTGAAGCATCCAACACCTGGGAACGTCACCTCGAGACCCTGCACGACCAGGGCATTCCCACGCCGGGCAGCCTGCGTGATGGGGGACGCTCGTCCGCCACAACGTCGGATGAACAGCGCCTGTCCGACGTCAAGCCATCGTTCGTCGACTTGCTGCCCTGGGTGGAATACCTGCCGGATACCGAAAGCCTGCTGCTGGACGACGGCGAATCGGTGGCGGCGTTCTTTGAGCTCACCCCCATCGGTACCGAGGGGCGGGAAGCCCAATGGCTGCTGCAGGCCCGCGACGCGCTGGAAAACGCCCTGCAGGACAGCTTCGATGAGCTGGACGGTCAGCCCTGGGTGGTGCAGCTTTACGTTCAGGATGAAACCGACTGGTCCAGCTACCTGAATACCCTGCGCGACTACATCCAGCCCCGCGCCCAGGGCAGTGCCTTCAGCGCGTATTACCAGCGCTTTTTGGCCCACCACCTGCGCGCCATCGCCAAGCCCGGTGGCTTGTTCGAAGACAGCACCGTCACCCGCCTGCCGTGGCGCGGTCAATCCCGGCGCGTGCGGCTGGTCATCTATCGCCGTGCCCCCGGGGTATCCCGGCGTCGGGGACACACTCCGGAACACGCCCTGTCCGCGGTCTGTGACCGATTGCTGGGCGGGCTGGCCAACGCCGGCATCAAGGCCCGTCGCCTTCAGGCCGCAGACATCCACGCCTGGTTGTTGCGCTGGTTCAACCCGAACCCCACGTTACTCGGGACAACCGCAGCGGACCGCGAGCGCTTCTACCAGTTGACCGCTTACCCCGAAGAGTCGGAACCAGGAGAAGTCGAACTGGCCAGTGGTACGGATTTCGCGCAGCGACTGTTCTTCGGCGAGCCTCGCTCCGATGTCGAGCAGGGGGTGTGGTATTTCGATGGCATGCCGCACCGGGTCATGGTGCTCGACCGGCTGCGCACACCGCCTACCACCGGCCATATCACCGGGGAGACCCGCAAGGGCGGTGATGCCTTCAACGCCCTGTTCGATCAGATGCCCGATGACACGGTGATGTGCCTCACCCTGGTGGCCACGCCCCAGGATGTACTGGAAGCGCACCTGAACTACCTGGGCCGAAAAGCCCTTGGCGATACGCTGGCCTCCGAGCAGGCTCGCCACGATGCGCAGGAGGCCCGCTCGCTGATCGGCAGCGCCCACAAACTCTATCGCGGCGCCCTGGCCTTTTATATCCGCGGACGCGACCTGGCCGAACTGGATGCCCGCGGCTTGCAGCTAGCCAACGTGATGCTCAACGCCGGCCTGCAGCCGGTGCGTGAGGAGGATGAGGTCGCGCCCCTCAACAGCTATCTGCGCTGGCTGCCCTGCGTGTTTGATCCGGCCAAAGACCGGCGCCAGTGGTACACCCAACTGATGTTTGCCCAGCATGCGGCCAACCTTTCGCCCCTGTGGGGTCGCAACCAGGGCACCGGCCACCCGGGCATCACCTTCTTCAATCGTGGCGGCGGCACCATCACCTTTGACCCACTGAACCGGCAAGACCGACAGATGAATGCCCACCTGTTTCTGTTCGGGCCGACCGGCTCCGGCAAGTCCGCCACCCTGAACTACATCCTCAATCAGGTGGTGGCCATCTACCGGCCGCGGCTGTTTATCGTCGAGGCGGGCAACTCCTTCGGCCTGTTCGGGGACTTTGCCAAGCGACTGGGGCTCACCGTCCATCGGGTCAAGCTGGCGCCAGGCGCTAATGTTAGTCTGGCTCCGTTCAGCGATGCCCGGCGTTTGGTCGACAACCCCAGCGAGGTATTCACCCTGGATGCCGACGCGCTGGATGATGACAGTCCTCTGGAAACCAGCCCGGAAGACCTGGAGCAACGCGACGTCCTGGGAGAGCTGGAAATCACCGCCCGGCTGATGATCACCGGCGGGGAGGACAAGGAAGAGGCGCGAATGACCCGCGCCGATCGCAGCCTGATTCGCCAGTGCATCCTCGATGCGGCCCGCTGTTGTGTACGGAACGAGCGCACCGTGTTGACCGAGGACGTGCGCGACGCCCTGCGCCAGCGCAGTAGCGATACCACGCTGCCCGACGTGCGGCGCGCCCGCCTGCTGGAAATGGCCGATGCCATGGATATGTTCTGCCAGGGCCTCGATGGCCAGATGTTCAACCGACCCGGCACCCCCTGGCCCGAGGCTGACATCACCATCGTCGATCTGGCCACCTTTGCCCGCGAGGGCTACAACGCCCAGCTGTCCATCGCCTATATCTCCCTGATCAACACGGTCAACAACATTGCCGAGCGCGACCAGTTTCTGGGGCGGCCCATCATCAACGTCACCGACGAGGGGCACATTATCACCAAGAACCCCTTGCTCGCCCCTTACGTGGTCAAGATCACCAAGATGTGGCGCAAGCTGGGGGCCTGGTTCTGGCTGGCGACGCAAAACCTGAACGACCTGCCCAAGGCCGCCGAGCCCATGCTGTCGATGATCGAATGGTGGATCTGCCTGTCCATGCCCCCGGACGAGGTGGAGAAGGTCGCCCGTTTTCGGGAGCTCAATCCCGCGCAGAAGGCGCTGATGCGCTCGGCACGCAAGGAGTCCAGCAAGTTCAGCGAAGGCGTGATCCTGTCGAAGTCGATGGAAGTGTTGTTCCGCGCCGTGCCGCCGAGCCTCTATCTCGCCATGGCGATGACCGAACCCGAGGAGAAAGCCGAGCGCCACCAGTTGATGCGCGAGCACGGCATCAGCGAGCTGGATGCCGCCTTCAAGGTGGCGGAAAAGATCGACCGGGCGCGCGGTATCGAACCCTTGTCACCAGAGAGTTTCGACACAAATCCCGAAATGCCTGCCGACGATGTCGGCGACATGCCCAGGTAGCCACGATCTTCAAGGCTACGGTGTGGTTTCGACCACGCTGATCGATCGGTTCGCTCCGCATCCCTCGCGCGAACGCCCATCACCCGTGATGGAGGATGCCCCATCAATCCGGCCCGCTTCGGGCCATTGTCCCCAGGGGGCCTTGCCCCACGGGACAGGTGCCTCCAATTTTACCCAGGAGGTTCCCATGAGTCTTTCCGAAACCGTCACCGACGGCACCACCTGCTCACTCGTTGACTATGCCAGCATCCAGGACGATCCACTGATAAGCCAGGCTATCGGCGTGCTGGAAGAGCGGATTTTCAAACGCGGTGAGGCACTGACCAGCCCGGCTGCAGTACGCGAATACCTGCGACTCAAGCTCGCCGGCGAGGCAATGGAGGTATTCTCCGTCGTCTTTCTGGATACACGCCATCGCGTCATTGCCTACGAGCCCATGTTCAAAGGCACCATCGACGGCGCGACGGTGTATCCACGCGTAGTGGTCAAGCGCGCGATCGAGTACAACAGCGCGGCTGTTATTCTTGCCCACAACCACCCCTCGGGTGTGACTGACCCCAGCCAGGCCGACCAGGCCATCACCACTCGCCTGAAATCGGCACTTGAGCTGATAGACGTGCGGGTACTGGATCACTTCATCGTTGGCGAAGGCGTTCCCTTTTCGTTTGCCGAGGCTGGACTGCTGTAATCCCTGAGGTGCCTTCGGGCACCTCATATTTCAAACCACCGGGAAACAAAACGGTTACGCGCCTGTGCGCTTTTGTGATGGCCGTGCTGACCGCCGCGTTCGATGATCAGGGCTTGTCGATTCATGCCGGGAGACGCTATGTCTTCACTCACCCCCACCAAATCACTACACCCGGTTCAGGCTTGCCTGACTACAGTCGCTGCTGTGCTGATCATCGTCATGCTGGCTACGCCTACCCACGCCCTGAATGCAAACGTTGTCGTGTTTACTGACCGCCATCACCCCGTGATCGCGCCCACTGGCGTGCGCATCGTCCATCTGGATGCGGCACATCACCTTAAAGCCCGGTTGAGCGCCGATCTGCCCAAGGACTCCACGCAGGCCGCCACCGTGGCCCAGCAACGTCTGCAGGATGGCGGGGCAGACCTGCAAAAACGTCTGGCAATTGCCTACCAGGGCCTCGTTGATGCCTGGAGTCTTGGTGTCACCCAGATTCCGGCCGTTGTGGTCGACAGGCAGTATGTCGTCTACGGCGACCCGGATGTGTCACGGGCGCTGATCGACATTGCGACTTTTCGGAGAGTCCGGCCATGATGCCGGTTCGGAAGAGACTCCACTCCGCTATTGCCGCCATCCTTCTGGGTGTGTCTTCATCTGCACTTGCCCTCGATACCGCCACCATTGCCGGATCAACCCTGTCACCAGATTGCATCAGCTACCGGGTACGCGGCATCTGCTATTGGCTGCTGTGCACGCTATATAGCTGCTCGGTAGAAACGTCCGTCAAGGTTGAGCACTACGTGCCCGATGCCGTGGTCTCCAGCTACGCCAACACGGGCGAGAATCCCTGGGTGGAAGTGCGCGCCATGAGCCTGCCGAACCCGAGCGCTCAGGGCGGCGGTGACGGCACCACCAACGAAGAACACGAGAACAACCTGGCCAAGTTCAAGAGCGCCGATGTCATCGGCCATCCCGGGGCGACTGTTTTCAGCTCGTTCGTCAGCCAATGGGGATATTCCTGCGCAGGTGCCGGCACGGCGTTCATGCCCTACCTGCTGAGCACTCTGGATACCGTCGCCTGGCGCTATAACATCCCCGAAGCCCTGTATCCGGAAGCGCTGGTACCCGGTATGCGAGAAATCGGCACCCGCTGGGGATTGAACCTGTGGGGCAATGTCTACCCCCGGGGCGGCTTCCTGCATCAGGTCGATGACCATAAGTCTGCCGCCGTCGTTGCGCAACGCGCCGGCGACATCGTCACCCGCCGAGGGCAGCCTCATGTCTATCAGCCATTGCTGGCCAGTGCCCGCAGCGGTTACTGGCCGGCGGGCGCATTGATGGAAACCGACGCCTCTACCGGTAAATGGCAGGAGCTCACCCCGACGCTCAGAAACAGCTGTGCCGTGTTCCCCCACAGCGGACCCAAGGTCCAGGCCCAACGGGGCGACTACGCCTGGGCGCTGTGGCGACCCTATGCCTGCTGTCAACGGCAGGGCCAGGTGTTTCTGGGCAGTGTGGATTTCAACTGAGGGCGGACGGATGCGCACACCCATCAAAAATACACTGTTGACCGCCGGTTTGGTTCTGACCCTTGGCAGCACTGCGGTGTCAGCTCAGACCAGCCTCAACGACTACGGCTTTCACCACAGGGGCAGCGTCATCGGTGACGACGTTCTCTACACCATCGGTGGTGGCCGGGCGGTTTCCATGGGACCGGTCGGGCCGATGCAAACCCTCGGCGTCGGTGTTGGCTGGAACAGCAATCTGATCTGCGGCGACATGAGCATCACCACCACCTTGCAGAACCAGCTCAACGGCATCACCAACGGCTTCCAGACGATCATGAGCAACGTGATCCAGAACGCCACCGCGGCGGTCGCCTCTCTGCCGGCACTCATCATTCAACGGGCCGACCCGGGCCTTTACAACCTGCTGACCAACGGCATTCTGCAGGCTCGCCTGGATTTCGATCGCTCGAAGCTCACCTGCCGCGCCATCGCTGAACGCATGGCGGATACAGCAGGCGGACAATTGGGCTGGGATCAACTGGCGGAAGGCATGGTACTCAAGCAGGCGGTAGGCAGTACCGATGCGGTGTCGGCCATCGAACAGGCGGAAACCAGTCGTGGCAATGACGGCGTGCCCTGGGTCGGCGGGGACAATGCCGGCGGCTCAGGGCAGGCACCCATTCGCGTGGTGGGGGATGTCACCCGCGCCGGTTACAACCTCCTCAACGGTCGCTCGGCCACCGACACCTCGTCCATAGACAGCCTGACCTGTGGCCACCGGCTGAGCTGTCAAACCTGGTCATCGCCGGAGGCGGCAGCCACCTGGGCGACCCGGGTGCTCGGCGAGCAAGAGCAGCGCACCTGCGACAGCTGCACCAAGACCCGCACCACGCCCGGCGTGGGTCTGACGCCGCTGATTCAAGAGGAGTTCGAGGACAGGGTCGAGGCCTTGCGGGATCTGCTGGCTGGCACCATGCCCACCACCTTCGAGAATCTTGAACAGGCGGGCAGTGTATCCCTGCCCGTTACCCGCGGCGTGATCGAGGCGCTGCGGGACGAGCCGGACCAGGACATTCTCGCTCGCCGCCTGGCCTCCGAAATCGCTCTGGCCAGCGTGCTGGAGAAAGCATTGCTGCTGCAGCGCACCCTGCTGGCCGGACGCAAGGAACCCAACATCGCGGCCAATCAACTCGCTCAGGATGCGGTCGCTCGCGAAAGCGACCTGTTGGCCCAGGAGATCAACAACCTCAAAACCGAGCTGGCACTGCGTCGCGAACTGGCCGCCAACTCGCCCATGGCCATCATCCAGCGGCACAGTAATCGCAGTGCGGTTTCGCGGGGTATTTACCAGGGCGATACCGAGCGCAACCGCCTCGATGCCATTCAGCAGGCGCCCACGCCAGGCAATCCCCAATGACAGGCTTCAGGCGTGTATTGACTCACCCGCTGGCAAAAGCGCTTGCCTGGGTCACGCTCATCCTGGGAATCGCTCTGGCCGTCAATCTGGCTGGCATTACCGTGTTGGGCAACCTCTCCCGCTGGAGCCAGTGGCTGGACGCGCACACCAGCCACTTCCTGATCTGGCGACTGTGTCTGTACAGCGTAACGATTTACGGATGGCTGCGAATGCGTCGTCGCCTATACCGAGATGCCGAAAACCAGACGGCTCGCCAGCGGCTGGTTCGGGCAGAGGTCGGGGCCGTCGCAGCCATCATCCTGCTGGAAACCAGCGTTCTGCTGACTTGATGCCGATAGCCGGAGCCCGCCATGACGCTCTATACCTCCGACTACCTCGAGTACTACCTGACACTGGTGGGCTGGATCATCCACAACGGCATTTGGGATGTGCTGGTGGCCAGCGGCATCTTCGCCGTGCCGTTTCTGGCCATCGTCGTTCAGGAATGGCTGAAAGCCCGGGCCGAAGGAGCCGACGAAGGCAACAAGGGTGTGCTCTCTTCGATGCGTATCGAGAACCGCGTTTGGGTGGCCATCGTGGTCATCCTGTTCACAGGCATTCCGTTCATTCCCGTCGACCTCAGCACCATTCAATTTGACCGTACCCGTTCGGAGCAGTGCCAGGTCAACGTACCGGATCCCTCGGACACCACCTGGTCGACTTCCTTCACGACCATCAACGACCAGAGCGCCCTGGTGCCGGTGTGGTGGTTCTTTATGCACAGCCTGTCCAAGGCCGTCACTGGCGCTGCGGTGGCCGCCATACCCTGTGGCACCGATCTGCGACAGATGCGTATGGACATCGACAGCACCCGCATCGCCGACCCCTCGCTGGCCCAGGAAGTGGCGGATTTTACCCGCGACTGCTACGGGCCGGCGCGCGCCAGGCTGTTTATGAGCCGCCCGGCACTGAGCGACGAGGAGATGAACGACGTCACCTGGATCGGCTCACGCTACTTCCTGGACACCGCCGGCTTCTACGACACCTACCGCTCACAAGCTCCCCGCGATGCCTGGCCCTACAACGACAGCCGGGATGCCGGGCTGGCAGAAGTGACCAGCGGCGGGGGCTACCCTAGCTGCAGAGACTGGTGGCTGGACGGCAGTGTAGGGCTGCGAGAACGCTTGCTCGCCCAAGTTGACCCCAATTTGCTGACCCGGTTTGGCCAGTGGGCGGGCTTTCTGAGCCAGGCACAGGTCGACGACTCGGTGATCCGGGCCATCGCCTCACCACAACACCAGGTCATGAATCAGGGCCAGGTCTACACCGACTACGGCGGCCAGATCGGCATGACACTGCCCAACGCGGTGACCCGCGGGGCATCAGACCTGGGGTTAACGGTGGGGTCGCTCGGCTTCTTCCCGGCCATGGACGTGGTGCGCCAGGCGTTGCCAATCGTGCTTTCGTTCCTGAAGATGGCCATGGTCATCTGCATCCCGTTGCTGCTGATCTTCGGGACCTACGACCTGAAGACCGTGGTGACAGTCACGGCAGTGCAGTTTGCCTTGTTCTTCGTGGATTTCTGGTTCCAGCTCGCCCGCTGGGTGGACTCGACCATCCTCAACGCGCTCTACGGCTGGCATTCCCCCCACAGCAACTTCAACCCGTTGCTGGGGCTGAACAATGCGTTTGGGGATATGCTGCTGAATTTTGTGATGGCGATGATGTTTATCGTGCTGCCTGCATTTTGGGTTATGGCTTTATCATGGGCAGGGGTTCGTGCCGGTAATATTCTTACAGGTCTTACAGTCGCAAGCGGAGATGCAAAGGCTGCGGGAGGTAGCGGTTCTCGTCTTGCTTTGGCGGCTGGCTCTAAAGGTGCTGCAAAGTAACGAATCCACCTTCAGCTGTAGCTATCACGGCTCATCGTCACCCATGTCGTGACGCCACTCTGTTTTGTCATACAAGCCGAAGCCGGAATGCCCTTCGCGCCACTCCTGCTTATTGTCGTCATCCAAGTAAAGCAAACTGTGCCCGACCCATGCGACCGCTACCGCGAACAAAAGCAGCACTGCCACCCAAAAAGCTGCATATAGCAGCACGCAGAACAAACCGAGTTCAATGATCAAAAGAGTAGCCCGTGCCACAACTACCGGCATGCCTTTTCCTACCAGCCAATGGACTGCTTGCTTCTCGCGAGCAACAACACCCAGCCATACACGACCCAGCCAGCGGCCCGCGCATTCGCTTATCTTGATCGTCGGTGTTGCTTTCATCGTTTCACCTACCTAAGGGCTAACATCCAGATGCTCCCTGCGTGAACAGTCAACTCAGCCTCAGGACAGGCTACGCCCGGTACACGGTAGTTCCAGCAAAAATGGGACCCCTGTCAAACTGAGCTTAGCATCGTCACCCTCATCACGCGAATACCACTAACAGGCCAATGATGCTAGCAATTGACGCAGCGGCGGCGAAAAGAGCCCAGCCCCAATGCTCAGTGATCAACTCAGCTACGGCTTGTGGGTGATAGCCTCTCGATTCCCACCACGTCGCATTTGTCTTCAAACTGCCATCCAGCGTTCGACCAAAGAGATTTGCCAAAACATCAACCTTTCTGAGTGTCGACTGGTGCAGCTTCACGAACTCACCGGCTTCAAATGCTGCTGCTTCGTCTTTTCCAACGAGAAAGCCTTTATCGGTAATCTTGTTGATATCAACAATACTCTCAAGACGGGGATGACCGGCGTATCTAACCCCGTAAATACTAATAAGCGCACGCGCTAAATCAACTTTCCTCTCTTCAGGAAGCCGGGAGGGAGGCTGGCCGCCAAGTACCTTATGGCGATGCTCGATAGCCTGAAAGCCATAGTTTATATCTCTCATGTTCCAGTGAACCCAGGTACAATGGCTGTTTCGCTGCAGGAAGTCGCCAAATTCATCGAGCATTTCTTTTTCTAGCTCGTCATAGTGACCTGCTATTTGACACAGAGGGATCTTTTTCAGTTCAGCAATCTTGTGAATTGAAAAAGACTCTGTCTGGCCAGAGCCCAGATTCCGAGCTGCAATTGACGTGACCCGTGGGGTCGAACCATCCGGCCGATCGTAAAAGCTTTCACACGAATAATGCACGACAAGGACATGGTCCTTTCTATCGTCAATGTCTCGTAACCGGCGAAGGGCTTCTTTTCTGCTTCTAATTCGTCGCAGTGCGTCTCCCAAAGTTAACTCCTATATTTTCGATTCACGTCACAAAGAAAGAACACTCCCCAAAACGCACCATTACTGTCGCTCTAGTCATCTAACCAGGGCGTTGTCCACCGACCCAGCTGGTTCATTAAGGGCGACCGGTCGCGGACGCCTCTGCTGAAGCCAATCTGCTATAGATGGTGGGGAGCCGCCTCCTCCAGCAGCATCCCAGCAAAGTCGCAGAACACCGCCAACATTTCCTCCTGCAACCGGGTTTTGGGTCCCTGTTGCAACACAACGTCATCAATGCTCAAAAGCATGATGGGAAGCTGATCTGATGGCACTTTTCTCGCGGCTATTTCTGCCATTGTGGCGGTTCGAACCAGCACTGGCATCGGATCATCCAACTCAGTAACACTGCACCATTGGCTCATAGGGCCAGCCACATCAGCCAGGCAGGCCACGCACCGCTGCAACACATCCGCCTCAGTGGACGAACTCACCGCCAATTTCAACCAGGGCAACTCAGCGCGGGCATCCCGTCCACGCCCCCAGGCTACAAACGCCAGAGCTGTGGCAGCGATAACCTGGTTTTCCGACCAGCCTTCTAATGTGTCCGTCTCATCCGGACTGAGCTCCGCTTGCGCCTCCCGGATTTGCCGATTCCTGAATCGGCGCCGGAGCACCTCCAATCCATAGGGTGTCGCCAACACCAGTCGCCAGATGACTTGTAGTATCTGCCATGTCCATCGGACCAGGATCAATATAAAAGCGATCAATATCTGAGCAAGGGCAGTTACTCCAGTCATAACCAGGTAGGCCGTCTGGGCGTAGACGGCATTCTTGCCCCGAACTTGCACTCCAAACAATTTGGCGGAGGAACGATTGGGCTTGATCCAGTTGAAGGTGCCCAGTTCGTTGCGAGTGGACACAGTCATGCCGGTCTTGGACAGGTTGAGCTTGGTAGGCCCGCTGCCATACCGTCCGCGCAGCACAAATCGACCATTCTGCATCGCCATCTGGGTATTCTTGCCCACAGCCCTTGATACGCGGAACCCATGACTGCTGTTTGCGGTCAGGTTCAGCCCGGTAGCCCTGGTTTGAGCTCGAAGCGACACACCACCGGTACGGCTGGCCCGGAGGTATTTACCCCGGTGCTCAATGCGTATCTGCTTGCCGTACTCGTCTTTCTCTCCCAAATTCAGAAAACTCATGCCCGCAATTGCCTTTCTACCTTCGTCTATTGACAGTCCGTTCTTTATCCAACGAGCCCTACTGATCAAATAACAACCAAGTCAGCCATCTAATAATGGCAGCATAGTGAGCCAGGGTCGACTTCCTGGTTGAGTGGGCACCGACAACACTGTATATTGCAGTACATTTGCAGGGGTTCTGGAGAGGGATATGGCCACCACCAAAACCGCAACGCTCACATTTCGAATAGATCCAGGTCTTAAAGAGGCGTTGCGCGCTGCTGCTCACCAGGAACACCGCTCTATCGCCAATATGGTGGAAGTACTGATCCGAGATTACTGCGAGCAGCACGGCATTGCCATTGAGGGCCCAGGAGAGACCAACAAAAGCGGGGAGCATTCAGCATGATCAAGACAGTTAAACAGGCCTGCCGATTCAATCCAGTCATTCAGGACTACCGGATGAGTTCCGGAATCGAGAATCTGGCGGATCTGATTAGCGACGCTGGAGATGGTCGGGATTTCTTTTCCAGGAACTTTGTTACCCACGGCATGGAGCAACTGTTCCGCGAGGGCATGCTTCGTCTCTCAGGCAAATCGGATCAAGCGGTATTCGAACTTACCCAGGCCATGGGTGGTGGTAAAACCCACATGATGGTCGCCCTCGGCTTGCTGGCAAGGCATGCGCACTTGCGCCCAGAGGTTCTGCCGACAGAGCTGCACGAGCGTGTCGATTTTGGCAATGCACGCATCGCCGCCTTCAACGGCCGCAACAACCCGGATAATTACATCTGGGGAGAGATTGCATCCCAACTGAGTGCGGACGAAGCGATCAAACCCTACTGGGTCAATGGCCCCAAAGCCGTGGATCAGCGCAAGTGGAAAGAAATCATTGGGGATCAACCTACATTAATCCTACTGGATGAACTTCCTCCCTACCTACAGAACGCCTCAACCCAGATGTTTGGCAACGGCACCCTCGCAGATATGGCCGTTTACAGCTTGAGTGCGCTGATGAGTGCCGCCCTCGAGTTGCCCAACTGCTGTATCGTCATCGCCAACCTCTCAGGCAGCTACAAGGCCCAGACCAAAGCGCTGGCCGAAGCCGTAGACAATCTACAGCAGGAAGCGCGCCGCCAGGCCATGACCATCACACCGGTGCAACTGGCAGGCAATGAAATCTACGAGATCCTGAAGAAACGTCTGATCGACGAGCTACCCGATGAAGGCACCATTGCAGACATTGCCGAAGAATATGCCCAACAAGTCAAGAAAGCCGAGGATGGCGGCTACATCGTAGCGGCCAGCATTGAGCAAATCGCCGAGCAAGTGCGCGAGACTTACCCCTTCCATCCCTCATTCAAGCACCTGGTCGCATTGTTCAAGGAAAATGAAGGGTTCCGCCAAACCCGTGGCCTGATGCAGTTTACCGCGCGACTTCTCAAAAGCGTTGAGCAGCGTGACACTGACGATGTCTTCCTGGTGGGCACCCAGCACCTTGATTTCAACGACGCCCAAGTCAAAGATGAAATCGAGCGCATCGCTCCCAACCTGATACCTGCGATCACCCACGACATTGCCGATGATGGCGACTCGATTGCAGAGATGATTGACAATGACCTTGGTGAAGATGCCGCTCAGCAAGTCATGACCTTGTTGCTGGCAGCGTCCCTGTCCCGCGCCGTAGGCGGACGCATCGGCCTGTCCGAAAGCGAGGTCATTGAGTTTCTGGCCGCCCCAAACCGCAAAGCGGACGCCTTTCTCGATGCTCTACAGCGACTACGTGAACAGTCCTGGTACCTGCACCGAGAGGACCAGCGACTATTTGTCAAAGAAACAGAAAACCTGTCGCGCCAGATCGAACGCAACGCCAAGGAAGTTCCTCAACCCAAGATTGATCAGGCCCTGATCAATCGGTTGACTGGCATTCTGCAACCTGTTCGCAAAAACGCCTATCAGGATGTGCAGGTGCTACCGCGGCTGGATGACCTGAAGCTAAGCGGCCCCCGAGTACTGATTGTCATCAAGCCTGACGGCAAAGTGCCGCCCAGTGAGCTGCAGAACTTCTTCGACTACCAACAGGAGAAAAACAACCTGCTGGTACTGACCGGGCAGGATAGCCATCTTACCGATGCAGTCGAAGACCGCCTGCGTGAGCTCTACGCCATTGAGCAGATCAACAAACGACTCAAAGCGGGAGACACCCTGTACGAAGAAGCCCGTGATCGCATGGAGGAAGCCGAGGATCGATTCAATAAGGCGCTCTCGGCAGCCTACAATCGCGTTTATTTCCCCAGTGTCGACGACATCGATGGTCGTGAGTTTCTGGCTCCGGTCACCATTGATAACGGCTTGAAGTTGGGCGAAGGCGACCAGTCTGCCGAAGCACAGATTGAGGCCCTGCTGGCCAACCCCCGAGCCAACTACAAGCTGGCGATGGACCTGTCCGAAGATTTTAGCCAGTACTTTGCCATGGCTGAGGAATATCTTTGGCCTGCCGGCAAGGAAAACCGTCGCACACCCTGGAAAGACGTAGTCTCGCGGGCGAAAAGCAACCCTGCCTGGCCCTGGATGCCAGGTGCAAGTGGTATGGACACCCTCAAGGCGGAGGCACTCAAGCAAGGCCGCTGGCGACTGGGTGAGGATGGCTACATAGAGAAAGGCCCCTTCCCGAAAGAGAAAACCAGCATCAACGTCTCCCTGGTGGGCGCTCACCCCGAGACAGGGGAATCCATCCTAAGCCTGACGCCGCGCCATGCAGGTGAAAGTCCGGTGGTGTACTACTCCACCAAGCCCGATATTACCGCGAACGATCCTCAAGTGGATGACCTGGAAAACTTCCACACGGCGGAGGGCACGCTCTACTTCCAGGTCAAAGACCCCACCGGCAAATACGAGGTCGGCACGCCAGCACGCTGGCTGGCTGATTTGAAAGTTCGCCATCAGATCACCCCCGCTGGCGACAAGCGCACTGTCACCCTGCAGTGTACCCCCAGCGCCGAGATGCACTACACTCTGGATGGCTCCAACCCGAAGGATGGCAAGCTTTACGAGGGACCTTTTGATATCGGTCCCGAGGCAGTGCGACTGCTGGTGCACGCCAAAGCCGGCGAAGCCACCAAAAATGCCGATTTCCAGATTCCTGCCAGCGGCGACAAGCGGGTCCAGATCGACGACACCAAACCGGCACGCATTGGCAGCGGCAAACGTGTTGCACTGGACACCACCGACCGGGTCTATGGCGTTATCAATCGCTTCCGGGACCAAACCGGTACCCGCTTCAAAGGGGTAAGAATCGAGATCGGGGAAGGTGAAAATACCGTGACTGTGCGCTTCCAGGAGCGGGAAATCACAGCGGCCATGATCGAAGGCACCGTCAACAGCCTGAGAGAGGTATTGCAGGAGACCCAGGCACCGGTGGCCATCACCGTTTCGGATGGCATCCAGTTCGAAAGCGGCTTCGAGGCCAAGGAATTTGCCAAGATTGCCGGCCTGGAACTGCGACCGGGCGATGTCGCCCAGGAGGAGTAGCATGGTGCCCGCAGCGCGCGCCACTCGCAAAACGACCGGCAAGAAGGACAGCAACAACCCAACCCAGCGTCAGGGGTCACCCCGGACGCTGGGTTTCGGCGTGCCTGCAACCTCTGATCCACACCATTTCAAGATCATCATCCCCAAAGCCAACACCGGTCGGGTACAGATCAGCGAATACCTGGGCGTGCAAACCCAGAGTGCGGATCTGTCGGTGATTGACCGTGTGCTGCTGGAACGCCCCCGCTGGACTGCCATCCGCGCCGAAGTGCAGCGCGCTTTCAACGCCCGCCTTAAAGCCCACAACCTCAAAACATCCACCTGGAAAGTAGGTGACAATCCGGTGGACCGTCTGCTGGGCAAGGAGCTCTGCGTGTTGGCCTGGGCCATCGAAGGTATGGATATGGACAAGATTCCCGTGGCAGTGCGCAACTGGCTCGCCTTGCGGCCGGAAGAGCGCTGGTGGTTATTCGGTATGACCGCCATGAGCACGGGGAGCGTCAAAGACGGCAACAAGGGCTGGCGGCTGGCATTACGCCATGCTTTGGGAGACGTCGCCCAAAGCGAGCTGCTCCAACCCCAGGCCCGTAAACAACTTTCTCGGCAAGGGCTGAACTTGCCCATGCCCGACCTGTTCGATAGCGAGTAATCCATGACGGAAGTAGCGACAGAAACAGCACTCACGAGCTTGACACCATTATCACTTAAAGATGCCCCGGCTCTGATTGAAGCTGTGTTTCCCGCACAAAAAGTCTCGTATGAGGCCCAATCTGAAAGGAAGGCCGTTCAGAGCCAAACGCTTACCGGGCTTGGCTCCTATTGGAAAGGTCGGAAACCACTGATTTTGGTGCGCGCGATTGTGCTGGGCAGCTTGCTACCGCAAACCGGAAATGCCGAAGCCGACTTGGATATCTTTGAAAAGTTGATGGCTTTTGATGACGAGGGCCTCGCCCGCCGCGCGTTAGCTCTAGGCGCCTTGAAGCCAAAGGAAATCGCCGCTAGGGTCGAGCTGAAAAACCCATGGCACTACTTCAAGGCATCACTTCGCAACTCCGGACTAACCGGTGGTGATATCCGGCCATGGGCGTTCCCGATCAATGCAGATGCCGAGGGGATTGGTCTGACGTGGCGGCGCGGTCTTGGCGACGACGAAAAGCTCGAGGTCTATCGCAAGGTCATCGCTTCGCTCGATAGTTACGAAGAGAAATCCGACATCTGCAGACGCCCCGAAGAGGTCGATCAGAAGTGGCTGTATGCCCCGGTCTGGAAGCAAGTGAACAAACACTACGCGGATCTCGGGATTAGGGTGCACTGCCATGCAGAGCTCGTCGAACAACTAGGAATCCTGCGCTACGGCCATCGCCCCAGGACGGGGGATACATTCAGCGGCGGCGGCTCGATCCCCTTCGAAGCCGCGCGCCTAGGCTCTGATGTCTATGCCTCAGATCTGAACCCCGTCGCCTGCATGCTGACTTGGGGTGCGCTCAATATTGTCGGCGCGACTGAAGAAAGCCGAAAAGCTATCGCCAAGAGGCAGTGGGAGCTTGCTGAGGCAGTAGACGAGGAAATCACAAATCTTGGCATCGAGCATGATGAAAACGGCAATCGAGCAAAGGCATACTTGTACTGCGTCGAGACGCGGTGCCCAGAAACTGGCTGGATGGTCCCTCTCTGCCCCAGTTGGATAGTCTCGAAGACACGTCGGATTACTGCACGATTGGAGCCTGATCATGAGCGCAAGCGTTTCGACATAGAGCTTGTTGAAAACGCATCAGCCGAAGAGCTTCGCGAAGCTGATAAAGGAACAGCGCAAGACGGCGCGCTAGTCTATGAGCTGGACGGCCGCACGTATCGTACGCCCATTAAGACGCTTCGTGGTGACTATCGAGACACCGACGGAACTACGAGAAACAGACTTCGTCAATGGGAAGCCCATGATTTCATCCCTCGCCCCGACGACACCTTCCAAGAGCGTCTTTACGCAATTCAATGGATAACCCGCGATACGCTCGACAATCCGCGTCAAGAAACCTTCTTTGCGGCAACGACAGAGGACGATTTAGTTAGAGAAAGAAAAGTTGAAGAATTAGTCCGAGATAACCTTGCAGTTTGGCAGGCTGAAGGACGGATCCCCAACATGCCAATAGAGCCAGGGTACAATACAGATCAGCCACGTCGAGAGAGGGGGTGGACATATTGGCATCATCTCTTCAGCGCGCGACAGCTCCTGTTTTGTGCATATGCAAACCGAATTGATCGGCGATCACCTGAGTCTGATATTCTTTTCGCAAAGCTCTTGGACTGGAACTCAAAACTCTGCCGTTATGGAACCGGAGCGGCGCGAGAGTCAATTGCACAAACTCTTTACAATCAGGCGTTTAACACTTTCCTGAACTACGGCGTCCGATCCTTTGGCTTCTCTCGGGGATATCTCACAGAAATCCCGTCAATTGCTACCGTGCAAGGACGCGCAATAGACATAGAGAACATTCCTGCAGACGGTATACAGCAGGAATGCGAGCTTTGGATTACCGATCCGCCCTATGCTGATGCTGTAAACTATCATGAGATCACCGAGTTTTTCATCGCATGGCTTCGTCAAAACCCTCCTGCGCCATTCAACGAATGGGTCTGGGACTCGAGGCGCGCTTTAGCGATCAAAGGTTCAGGCGATGATTTCCGCCGCGGCATGGTAGATGCCTACAAGGCCATGGCCGAGCACATGCCGGACAATGGCATGCAGTGCGTGATGTTCACCCATCAGGATACCGGCGTCTGGTCCGACATGGTCAGCATCTTCTGGGCAGCCGGCCTTCAGGTAATAGCTGCCTGGTATATCGCCACCGAAACCACTTCCGAGCTGAAAAAAGGTGGTTATGTCCAGGGTACGGTAATTCTGATGCTAAGAAAACGTTCAGAAGGCGACCGAGCCGGTTTTAAGCAGCGAATCCTGCCCGCCGTGCGCGCCGAGGTGCAGCACCAGATCGAGTCCATGATGCATCTCAATGACGAGATTAAGGATAAACACGGTGAGCCAGTGTTTAACGACTCTGATTTACAGATGGCGGGTTACGCAGCTGCGCTCAAGGTCCTGACAGCCTACACCACCATCGGTGGTGAGGACGTTACCAGCTTTGCTCTGCGCCCGCGCACCAAGGGTGAGGTGACAGTGGTCGATGAAATCGTGCAGCAGGCCGCTGAGGCGGCCAACAGCCTGCTGGTTCCTGAGGGGCTTGGTGCCGAAACCTGGGCGCGCCTGTCCGGCATTCAGCGCTTCTATCTGCGCATGATGGACATGGAAACCACCGGCGCCAGCAAGCTGGATAACTACCAGAACTTCGCCAAGGCCTTCCGTGTCGAGGATTACGCCAAAGTGATGGGTGACATGAAAGCCAACGCCGCCCGCCTCAAGCGCGTGACCGAATTCACCTCGAGAGAACTTACAGATAGCACAGAAATTGGCCCCACCTGGCTGGGCAATCTGATCATCGGTTTGCAACAGCTATTACAGGAAGTAGAGCCCCAGGTGGTAATCCAGCAGCTCCAGCAAGATTTACCAGACTTTATGGAAGTAAGGCCATTGTTAATAGACCTGCTCCTGTTTATGGAGAAAAAAGCGCCAGAAGCGCCGGTACGTGAAGCCGCCGAAGTACTCGGCGCACGGCTTAAGAACTTGAGGGCCTTGGGGCAATGATGCTTACGGATAGATATTAAATAATGACGATACGCCGTTTTTCATCCCGCACCCACCGGCTGGACAGCTCGTTTCTGCTGGAACACCTTCAGGGTGCGCGCAGCTATAAACGCATTGCCGGCTACTTCACCAGCTCCCTGTTTGAAGTTGCCAATGAGCTGTTGGAGGCTATCCCTGAGGTCAAGATTGTCTGCAATGTGGATATTCATCCAGACGATCTCAAAGTCGCCCAGTTGCGTGAATCCAAGATGATAGGTCGTTGGAACGCCCAAGGGCTGGAGGCGGAAGCCCTGCTTAATCGCGAGCGCTACCGTCGCCTGGATGCCTTCCTGGTCCGGCACGGCCAGGCGGTACGTGTGGCCCCGGATAGCGTTTGCGGTTTTTTGCACGGCAAGGCCGGTGTCATAGAACTGGCTGACGGACGCAAGCTCGGTTTTATTGGTTCCATGAACGAAACCCGCAGCGGGTGGCAGCGTCACTATGAGATTTTCTGGGAGGATGAATCCGCCGAGGGGGTAGCCTGGATCGAGGAAGAATTTGATTTTCTGTGGAATGCGGCTCGTCCACTACCCGACGCGGTGATCCGCGAAGTGCGCAGGCGCGGCTACCGCCGGGAAGTCGTGTTCGATGAAATCGATGATGATGACGATCTCGCACCAGCAGCGCTGGTGGAGTCCCCGCTCTACCGGGAGGGTATGTCCCTTCAGCCCTGGCAGCAAGGTTTTATAACCGAGTGCCTGCGCCACTATCACAATCACAGCATCGTGCGCCTGCTGCTGGCAGACGAAGTAGGCCTGGGCAAGACGCTGTCTCTGGGTACTGCAGCACTGACGCTGTGCCTGCTAAATGACAAGGAAAACAGGACTCGCCAACCTGTGGTTATCTTCGCGCCAGCAACGCTCTGTGAGCAGTGGCAGACGGAGATGATCGATAAGCTTGGCATCCCCTGCGCTCGCTGGGATACCCAGAAAAAAGTCTGGCTGGATCACGACAGCCGTGGCATTTCGGCCCCAGGCAGAGAACAGATCGCTAAATGCCCGCTGCGCATCGGGATTGTTTCTACCGGTTTAATGATGCGTGATTCCCTTGAAAAGCAGTATTTGCTGGGTTTGCGTTACGGCTTGGTCATCCTTGACGAAGCGCATAAGGCCCGCAGCCGACAAGGCTTTGGCCGCGACGCGGGCACTCCTAACGAGCTACTCGCATTTATGCGAGAGATTTCTGCACGGGCTGATCACGTTCTTTTAGGTACAGCCACGCCGATTCAGACTCGCTCAGAGGACTTGTGGGACCTTATGGGCATTCTCCATCAAGGAAAAGGCCAGTTTGTTCTGGGTAGCGATTTCGCCAAATGGCACCGCCCGCAGGAGGTACTACCGATACTGGCCGGCGATCAGGAGGTCAGTCAGCCATCCTTTGCCTGGGAACTTCTTCGCTCACCACTGCCAGTCGTGGACTCAACCCAGGAGTCGCGGGCGCGTCGCCTATACAGCGCCATCCGCCAGGATCTTGGGCTCGCCGGTAATGATTGGCAGACAACAAAGCCCTTTACTGATTTGACTGAAGATGCTCGCGAAGTATTGGAAGATGAACTGCATCGCAAGATAGCAGGTGCGGCCTTTTTCCAACGGGAAAATCCATTCGTGCGCCATATCGTGCTGCGCAAGCGAACCACTCTGGAAGATGCGGGCTTGCTAGCCAAGGTAGGTGTGGACGTTCATCCGGACTCAAATCTGGCCAAGGACATCCATCAGTTCAATGCGTTGTTCGAGGGCAAGGCCCTGCGTACTAGCGAAGACTTTCGTCAGGCCTATATAGAGGCGCGCAACTTCGGCAAGGCTTTGGCGAAACGCGGTAAAGGTGGCGGCTTTATGAAAAACCTAATGGAGCAGCGCATTTGCTCCAGTATAGCCGCCGGGCTCAGTACTGCACGCATGCTGTTGGAAGGCCGCACTGTACATGAAGAGGAAGACGAACAGGAGGTCGACCTGGCCCTGGAAACGGGAGAAGAACATTCAGTGCTGCAACGCCTCATTGATCGCCTGGAGCGTATCGATAGCGACCCTAAAGTCAGTGCTGTGATGCATTACCTGGAGCGCGAAAAGTGGCTTGACCACGGCGTCATCATCTTCAGCCAGTACTATGACACCTCCAGGTGGATCGCCGACGCACTCGCGGACCGTTACCCAGATGAAGCAATCGGCTTATATGCCGGCGCCGGACGCAGCCGCCTCTATCAGAAGGGGGACAGCGTGTTCAGCGAACGTGAAGTACTGAAAAAGATGGTCGCGGAGCATGAGATTCGTATCATGGTGGCAACGGACGCCGCCTGTGAAGGACTCAACCTGCAAACACTGGGAACATTGATCAATATCGATTTACCGTGGAACCCCACACGCCTGGAACAGCGCATTGGTCGTATCAAGCGTTTTGGCCAGGTGCGGGAGAAGGTCGACATGCTCAACCTGGTCAATGAACAAACAGTCGACGAAAAAGTGTACGAACGACTTTCCGAACGAATGCGTGATCGCTACAACCTGTTCGGCTCGCTCCCTGATACCATCAAGGATGAATGGATCGACGACATCGAAACCTTGGGCGAAAAAATGGACGAATTTATCGATGCCCAGAAGCAAGCGACAGGGTTTGATCTGCGCTACACCACGACCATGCAGCCCTCCGACAAGGACTGGAGAGATTGTGCTGAAGTGCTGTCGCGGAGAGATTTTACGCAGTTAATGAGCACCGGATGGGGGTCAAGTCGCTAGTGGTGTCTGACGAGGGTAACCGACTAGACCTCTGTGCTGATTTCAACTCGAGTCTCGACCAAGTTCTCAACCACTGAATATATATCAATACTCTCATCGGGCACGTCAATGCTAACAACCAGACTGTAGCGCACAGAGTTATTCCACCGATCCTGAGCAGTCCGATATTTCCACCAACCTCCTACTGGATACACCGCTATTGTGTGCATATCGGCTAAATCAGCAGCTGCGCCTGTCCAAATATCGGAGTGAAGCGAACCCCTCGTTCGCAATTGCGGCCCGAGTCGCCAGCCATCACTGTCACCTTCGGGGCCACTATAATCATCGGTTTCTTCATTTGCCTTTTGATTGATTGACGCCCGGAAATTCTCCAGCGACTGGCCAGGACGAATAACCTCGAAGCGAAGTCCATGAGATTGGTAACTGTAACGTCGCCGGTATCCTCGGCGCCCCGGGTTGGGTTCAATAAAGTAAGACAAGGTTACCCGGAGTTTAACTTCCAACTCCGGTGGCAATTGCTGCAACACCTGAATAGGCCATGGCAACTGATAAAGCTGCATCTCATTCAACTTGGGATCGCCTGAGTTCGAAGCATCTGCATCTTTGGCAAAGGGCTGCAAACTGTCCTGAGCAATGAGCGTCAAGGCATGATTGGCACTGTATCTAGCGCGCTCGATGTCCGGCACCCCGTAGCCGACACATCGGAGCATGGTTTCCTTGGACAGCTTTGGGCTGTGTTGCCGATGCAGAAGCCCGAAGCGTTCCCACATTTTCGGTGTCCACTCGGCTGAATGAGTTATCAGTGCACGAATGGATTCAGGCCAATATTCCGGATATTCAGCCATGAGTATGGCAGCCTGCCTCGAAACCAAGGCACACGCAGCGCTGGTATCGGCATTTGTCTCAAATAACTGGCCTGTAGTTCTTCCGGATGTGGTCAGTAACGAAATAACGTCAGCGTTTGAAACTTCGGTTGCATCTGGCGAGAGCAGCCGATTGCCACCTTCTGCAACCACATCCGGCTTATAGGGCGCATGCTTTCTCCAGGCCCAGTTAACTGCGGAACGAGATGCAGGGGAGATATCAATGTCATCAACTTTGGAAATTATCCATAAATATCATATAATTAGCGCTCAAAT
>CAXBNX010000017.1:0-101138 GCA_963977275.1 uncultured Haliea sp.
TGCTGAGCATATCAGGATCTAACGAGCTACCCCGTCGTTCGTTAACCGCTTACATAGAAGGTGCCCATCAGCGCATCGAGATGGCCTATCATTACCGCCAATGAATGTTGGACGACGTCACCACAGAACGTCAAACGCAGTTCGCTGGCCAGGATCTTACCGAAGGCTGAAAGCGAGGGTAAGTACATTAATTGTTCCAGTGTAGATGGTCACGGCCAGTGTCAGCCGCATAAGTCTGCATTGCGCTTGAACACCAGATTCCGTTCAGGCCTGCATGTTAGTATTGAATAGAGCGAAGCTGTTCCTGGTGCCACTCTTGACGCTGTACATGGCGCGGCCAGCAGCCCTGAACAAGGAATCTATGTTATCCGCCTGTTCGGGAAATAGAGCAATACCGATACTGATTCCAACGCTTACAGGGCGCCCTTCAATCAGGTAGGGCGCCGAGCAAATACTCACAAGCTTCTTTGCCATAGCGAACATGCCAATTGTATCTGAGCAGTCGTCAACCATTACGGCGAACTCGTCGCCACCCAATCTGCCCACCGTATCGTCATGGCGAACCTCCTGAAGTAGACGTTCACAAAACATCTGCAGAAGGGTATCGCCGACATGATGTCCCTGGGTATCGTTTACCTGTTTGAAATTGTCCATGTCGATATACAGCAAGCCAACATTACGGCCATGTCGCCTTGAGCCGGTGAGACGTTTTTCAAGAATGTCGCGAAACAAGCGCCGATTTGCCACGCCGGTCAGGTCATCGTACTTTGCCATTTTGTTCATTTCATCCGCTATCGCTTTGCGGGCGGTGATGTTCTGGAATATCAAAACCCCGCCGCAGACCCCAGTTTCGGCAGGGATGGGCGAGAAGGTGTATTCGGCGGCAAAGCTGCCGCCGGTGGGTTGGTACATCTGCGTATCAGGTTGGTGAATTTTGGTTTGCTGCACGCACGACGTTCGAAGAGGGTGGGTATCCCAGCTGCTGATTTCAGCATCTGGCCCGTCCAGCATCGGGATGAGTGGTCTGCCCACGATGTCCCCGCTCTCGCCAAGCAATACCTGGCCGGCGCGATTTATAAAATTGATATTCCCATTTCCGTCAATACCCAAAATACCCATAGTCGCGCCATCGAGAATCAGGCTGTTGCGAAAATTGAGTTGATTGAAACTGTGGGCAAGCCGCGCCGTTGCCATACGCTGGTTTTCCAGCGTCAGGAATACCCTCACTTTTGAGATCAGAATATCAGGGTTAAATGGCTTGGCGATATAGTCAACAGCACCCGAGGTATAGCCCGGATGTATGTGCTGTTCCTCTTTTGAGATAGCCGTCACAAAAATAATAGGCATACCACTTGTTTCGTCGTTTTGGGCCAATAGTTCCGCGGTTTCAAAGCCATCCATGACGGGCATTTGCACGTCCATCAGGATCACCGCGAAGCGTTGGCGCAGGCAGCAGGCGAGAGCCTCGCTACCACTAAGAACGGTGACAATATCCGCGTCCAGTTTGGCCAGGGTTTTTTTTGCAGCCACCAGATTTTCCATCCGATCGTCTACTATAAGAATGGCTGGCCTGGGTAGCACCTCCTGCTCAAAATCACCGGGAAGTTCGACATTCCCGATACAGTTCGATTTATCCACTATTTATTCCTTTGTAGCCTCTGCACCGTGCGTTGAAGTTACGCTTATACAGATTGTTTACTATTCGTATAAATACCTAACCGTGAATAGGAAATTCTGCGTAGATGTCCGCAGTTCCAGACAGAAACACCGATTTTTATCCACGTTTTTCGGGGATAGGGGGTATACTCGACAGAGATCAGAAAAGGGGGAAATGCGCCCGTGTCGGAGTCAACCGTTTATGTCGTCGATGACGAACCAGATATCCGCGAGCTGTTGCGGGAAATATTTGCGACAGCGGGTCTTAAAGTAAAAACGTTCGCGTCGGCGTCCGAGTTCTTGCCCACCTACAGCCCGGACAATCACGGCTGCCTTCTACTCGATATGAATATGCCCGACATGGATGGCCTGGAATTGCTGCAGGCGCTTGATGGTCTTGGGAATCAAACCCCGGTCATTTTTCTTACCGGGGCTGGTACAGTGGGGAATGCCGTCGATGCATTAAAGGCGGGCGCCATGGATTTCATTGAAAAGCCCGTGGTGATGGCAAACCTGTTGAGCTGTATAAGGCGAGGGCTGGATCTCGATTTGAAGCGCCGTTATGAACGTCTTGAGGCGATGCAAATCAATCAACGATTCGAGCAACTGACGGCTCGCGAGAGTGAGGTCATGTCCTGGATTGTCGAGGGAAAAGCCAACAAAATGATCGCCCGGCTTCTCGGTATAAGTAGCCGCACGGTGGAAATTCACCGCAGGAATATCATTGCTAAAATGCAAGCGAGTTCCATTGCCGATTTGGTCAAGATGGATCTTGCAATCCGCAAATAGGAGATTCGTGCAGAGAGCTTGTTAGCCTAAGCGCTGTATAGTACGGCCATTTTCATTTGCGCTCTTAGTCAGCCATCGGGGCAGTTCACTGGCCGCCATGGGCCGGGCAATGAAGTACCCCTGAGCTGAATCACAGCCGAGTTGCTGCAGCTGGTCCCAGGTCTGCTGATCCTCCACACCCTCGGCTATTACCCGCATACCAAATTGCTCACCCAGCATAATGCAAGCCCGGACAATGGCCAGTGCTTCGGCGTCTACGCACATTTTGGTGACAAAACTACGGTCAATCTTTAATTCGGTAAAGGGTAGGCGGTATAGTTGCGAAAGTGACGAATAGCCGGTTCCGAAATCGTCAACAGACAGGCCTATCCCCTTCAAGCGCAGACGGGTGAGCACATCGAGGGAGGTGGTGAGTTCGTCTATCAGCTCGGTTTCGGTCACCTCGAGCGTCAGCATTTTGGTCTCCAGTCTATTGGTCTGGAGCAGTTCGGTGATGTATTCCGGCAGCACCAGGCTGGTGACATCGCTCGCTGCGACGTTCACAGAAGTATGTATCCGCAAGCCCTGGTCCAGCCAGCGACGCTGTTGTTGCATAACCTTGCCCAGTACGGAAGAGGTGACGTCCCCCATCCAGCCGTGTCGCGCCGCCAGAGGTAAGAACTGGTCCGGGTATATGAGCCCCCGTTGTGGGTGTTGCCAGCGCACCAGAGACTCGACCTCGTGCCGGCTGTCGGTACCCTGAACGAGCTCCACCTGGGGTTGGTAGTGCATCACGAGTTGATCTTCGTCGAGAGCTTGCCTCAGCTCTCGGGCTGTCAACTCGGGGCTGTCTCGAACGATTGAGGCATTTTGGGGTGCCCGCGACACCGGTGCGTATTGTTCCAGTAAGCTTCTGAGATGGCCGATAGACAGTGGCTTCTGGAGTGATCCAAGCACTTCGATATGATGAGCTCTGGCCAGTTTTTCTGCGGCGAGCAGGACGCTCTTATCCTGGCCACTGACCAGAACCAGCGAAGGCCGGTTATCCAACTGACCGATGTGCCTTATTACCTCTACGCCATCCATATCCGGCATCTGGAGGTCCAATATCAGCAGCGAGCCATCCGTGAAGTCAGACACTTGATTGAACAGGCTGCAGGCCAGCTCAAAACCATGAACTTCGAGGCCGCTCAACCTGACTATACTGCTCAGCAAGGCTAACATATCGGGTTCGTCATCAAGCACGTAAACCGTTGTTTGGCCCGGTAGCCCACTGATAGCGGCGGTGTTCACTTCACAACCTCGGCCGTGTGGTCATGCTCATGAAGCCTGTGACGCATTGTCGGCCGCGGCTGCAGCAGGTGAAGAAGCCAGGTCGAGTTGTTCTCGGACTAATGCGCCTAACTGGAACTTGGTATAGGGTTTCGGTAGCAGCACAATATTGTCGTGTACCGGGTCGTCCACGTTGACCCCCTCGTAGGTATAGCCAGATGTGAGCAGAACAGATATCCCCGGGTGAGTGGACATTGCGAGGGCGGCCACCTGGTAACCGCTAATGCCTCCCGGCATGACCACGTCGCTGATCAACATGGAGATAAGGGGCTCTGCGGCGAGTTGCTCGGCCGCCTCTGGGCCATCCGTGGCAGTCAACACGCGATATCCAAGAGACTCCAGAGAGGACCTGGCGACTTCCAGCAAGTCTGTTTCATCATCTACAAGTAGTACCGTTTCGTTGCCCCGATGCATTTCCTGCGTTGTAGCCTCTGTTGGCTCCGCCAGCGCCGTTTGCTCGGGTTCCCTTCGATCCCTGGGCAGATAGAGCCGTGCGGTCGTGCCTACACCCAGTGTCGTGGACACTTTGATATGGCCGCCGGAGCGTCTGATGAAGCCGTAAACCATGGACAGACCCAGCCCGGTGCCCTTTATTTCCTCCTTGGTGGAGAAAAAGGGTTCGAAGATGTAGGGCATTACGTCAGCTGAAATGCCTTGCCCCGTGTCAGTCACTGACAGTTGCACATAGTCGCCCGGTTTCGCGTCGGGATTTTGTCGGCAGTAGTTGGCACTGAGTTTTACGTTGGCTGTCTTGAGCTTTAATTGACCGCCGTTGGGCATTGCGTCGCGGGCATTGATTACCAGGTTGAGCAAGGCATCCTGGAAGTCCCCGGGGTCGATACAGGTCGACCAGAGGTCATCGCAGGTGGTGTGAGTAAACGTCACCTTCGGGGTAAGCGTGCCAGCGACGATTTGATCTATCTGGGAAGAAATGTCGTTCATATTCGTGGTAACAGACGTCGTGGCTTTGCGATTGGAAAATCGCAAAAGCTGCGAGGTTAGCTGCGAGGCACGTTGCGTCGATTTTTCGATAACCGAGAGCCGAGCGCGCACCTTTTCTTCGTTGAAATCCTCATATTCCAGCAGTTCGATGTTGCCCAGTATGATAGCCAGGATGTTGTTGAAGTCATGGGCTACACCACCAGTGAACTCGCCGATGGCATCCATGCGCTGTGACCTGCGCAGCGCTTCGTTCATCAGGTTTTCTGCAGTGCGGTCCATAATGATTGCGCATAGAACCAGGCCATCACCTGTTTCTATGGAGCTGAGTCTTACTTTAACGGACATTTCATTTCCGTCCCGGTGTAGAATGGAAAGTTCTAACCCCTCTCCCACTTGTACGCCCTGCAATCTTTTCGTGCTGGCCACATAGGCTTCCCATCGGCGCATAATTTGACGCACGAAACGCGCGGGTATCAACCCTTTCATCGAGTGACCAACTAGATCATCTTGCTGGTAGCCTGTGAGCTGTTCGACTGAACTGTTTGCAACTGTTATATCGCCTTTTTCATTCAATATAAGAATGCCGTCAGAGGAATTCTCCAGAAAGCCACGAAATTTTTCCTCGCTTTTCTGCAGCTCCTCGGCGGCTGTTTTCCGCTGAGAAACATTCTGGAAGATCAGCACACCCCCAGAAACACCGGTGTCGGCCGGCACCGGCGAGAACATATACTCCGCTGCGAAGGAATTACCGTTGGTGTCATACATAACAGTATCAGTGCAATTAAGCTCCGTCTGCTCGCAGCAACTACGGTGAATAGCGTGCCGCCCCCAGTCAGTTGGAAAATCCTGCTTTCCGTCCAGGAACGGAAGTAATGAAAGGCCGATGAGGTCGGAGCTACCCTGCAACAAATTCTGCGCAGTCGGGTTGACGAAGTTGATCTTGCCGCTGCCGTCGATACCGAGGATACCCATAGCTGCGCCGTTTAGCATCAGGTTGTTACGGACGTTCACCGCTTTTAGTTCTTCGGCCATACGATTTATTTCGAGGCGCTGTTTGTCCAGCTTTAAAAATACGCTTACTTTGGCTGCCAGAATGTCTGGATTGACAGGCTTGCTGATGTAGTCGACAGTATCCGATTGGTAGCCCTTGAAATAGTGATGCTCATCCTTGGATGCCGCAGTAAGGAAAATGACAGGTATTTCGCGTGTATCTTCATTCTGGGCCAGTGCCTCGGCGGTTTCGATCCCGTCCATGGTGTGCATTTGCACAGCCATGAGAATGACGGAAAATCGCGTGCGCAGGCATAACGCCAGCGCTTCTTTGCCACTTTCAACCGTGACGATGGTAGCCTCAAGTTTCCGCAGAGATTTTTCGATAGCGGCCAGATTCGCGATGTTATCATCGACGATTAGGATGCTCGATCTGGACGAATCTGCTGCATTCGAGGGTTCGCTGGGATTGACATCACTCAAAAGTTGTACAGGACTATTCATCTTTTCCTCTGACTGACATTCTCCCAGCCTCTAGGTCGCTGGCGCCTGCTGGGAAGTAGACCGATACAACCAGAACCGTATGCTCTGATGCCCGGATAGAACTGAGCCGCCGAAGACTAGGCTACGCTCTTTGTGCTGTCGAACTATTCGTATAACTACGTACGCGAGAGTAGGTAGTGATACGGATTCAATCGACTGCACTCTGATTTATCTTACGCATCAGGGTGTTGCGCTGTCGCAGACCCTTTGTCACGTGCGCCTCAGGAGCTGTCGGAAATGATTATTCTACGCCTCGAAAACCTTCCGGATCGGTCTGGGGAAGACAAGCCAGGGCTGACAATAGGTGAGAGCTGATGCGCCGGTAAAACTGCGAATCCCGTCACAGGATTTGCAGGGTTTCGATATCTTTCCCCTCTCGGCCGAGGCGGCACACAGCTGGGCTCAGGCGCTACCAGTCACCAGTTCAATCCAGGTAGCGGGGCAATTGGGGGTAGTGATTGCTCGATTGAATCGTATAGACATGGCCCCAGGCTTACGCCTGAGCATTCTGGAAGAGCTGCGTGCACCCCTGCTACTTGCAGCCGCAAGTATGGCCCGGCGGTTTCTCCGGCAGCCGCTGGCGCTGACAGCTGAACTGCGCGAGATGACGGAGCTAACACATGAACTCTACAAGCTTGCCAGCACGGCTTACACCATCGTGGCGGTACATGCGATTCAGCGCAGGGAAAGCATACACGACATCAACCCGGCACAACTGGCCTGCGAAGCGCTATATCGCGCGCTCCGGTTTACCGGTGCAATGCTGTTACAAACCTTTCAGTTCTATCAGCCGGTGGCTCAATACCGCTGGTTGGCATTGCACCAGCTTTATGCACTGGCAGAGGCACAGCAGCTTACCGAGCTCAAGGTTAAAGACGAATTCGCCGGGGGGGGCACCGTGACCACCGCGTATCTGCAAGCGCTGGTGCTGGGCTGCTGTAAGCCGAATCAACTGCGCCGCAACGACCTCGCCGCAATTCATCGGGGCCTACAGGAGTGGGTCCCGCTGGTGGATATCAAAAGGGAGCCCGGGCTGCATCTGTTCTGTGTGGATTTGGATAGTGATCGACCACCCGCGTATACCGACCATCGCACTCCACCGGGTCTCAGGGCACGCTATATCAATACTGACCGGCTGGCAGTGCAGCTAAAACGGCTAGCGGATAAAGACCGGGGTGAAGGCGTGGTATTCGACAAGGATACTGTGGTCAGTCCCGCACTGCTCAATCATATGGTTAGCTGTTTCAGCAGGAAGAGCGTCCGTCTTTTTACCCGCAAGCGCTCGGGAAGTTCCCTGTGGATTGGTCTCGGACTAAGCGCCTGCCACTATCACATGGCGGGAGAGCAAACATTCGAGCAGCTACTATACGGGGAGAAATATGTTCCTTCTCTCGCTGAGCGTGTTGCCGGAAATGTTTTCCAGGAACACCGGCACGGCCGCGACCTCTGGCAGCGGGCCAACCCGAGAGAGAATTTTACCGGGGCATCCTACGCTTCGGGTGACGCTAAACTTACACACGACGTGGTTTCGGATACGAAAACGCTTGAGTCTTTGGGGAAAGGTCGCGAACGCGACCTTTCCAGTCGGAAACGACACCTGGCCCATAGGGTCACGGTGTTCGACACCAGCCCGGGCGGCTACTGCCTTGAGTGGACGAAAGAGTTACCACGTGACGTGAACATCGGCGACATCGCCTGTGTTAAAGAGCTGGATGGCCAGCAATGGGCGGTGTCAGTCATTCGCTGGATGACCCAGCTGGACGATAGCAAAGCCCTGGTCGGGTTGGAATTGCTCAGCCCTTCGGCGCAACCCTATGGTGCCCGGGTGCAGCAGAAGAAGGGGGAGCGGACTGCGCCCTCGCGGGTACTGCTGTTACCGGAGCTTAAACCGGTGGGCCAGCCGTCCACGATTATCACGCCGCGGGCCGGCTTCAAGGTCCAGCAGAAAGTAGTCTTGATGCGGCACAAGGAAGAACTGGTCGTCCAGCTCATACGGCAAATGTCGATAACGGGAGACTTTGTACAGTTTGAGTTCAGCTATATCAAATAGCGTGACGAGGTGACGTTGCCTGCTCCCGGCTAAGTATTGATACGGATTCAAACGAATTTGTACTGGGATATGCTAATGACAAAGATGGTGCCGTATTAGTGTGTCTGAGCGGCTTAGACCAGATGGACTTCGGAAGGTTTCGACTATGGAAAATGCGTGCTTAGAAAATTATTCAGATCGAGCCAGGGAATCGGCGCTACGGTTTAAGATAGTTGGCCCAGGGGAGATTAGCCCCGATGAAGATCCCGACAATATTTCAATGCTTCAAAGACGCCTCTCTTCGCACCTTGAATCACATTCTTATCCCGCCGCGAACTTCAGTATGGATTTGCGGCGGCTAAAGCGAGACATTTTGTATCGTCTTTACAATTTCGTGGAAACAGCAGGGCGGCAAAGCGCCATCACGGCCATTGAACTTCGTATCAATGAACCCGAGAGTACATCATCTTCCCAGGGTGCCAGCATCACTGCCGTGGTTACTTGCAGCGAACATTCCGTAACACTTCCAGCGGTTCCAGTTTGCTACACGGAAGATGGGCTGAACGTGGGACGGCCGTTTCCCGCTGAGGTGGCTCACATTTATCGTCGACTTGAGGCCCTCTGGATACAGCGTGAGCTGAGCACCAGCTGGCTCGATTAAGGATCGGAACCAGTACAATACGCGGTTTCAGCCTGTATCTGGCTGGCGCCATCCCGTGTGTCACGAAAAATTGCTCTATCAGGGGCAGGTGGGCTTCGATCTGCGGTTGCAGCCGCAGAGGGTTTCACGCACAATACGCGCCTTCTGCGGTTTACCACAGATGCTATGGTGATCCAGGCGGTCCCCTCGCAATGATAGATAGTGAACTCCGCCAGGCCCGGAAGGGAGCAACGGTAATTATCGACTCGTGTGCCGGGGTGTGGCTGTCTGGGTCGCCTCCATTACGAAAAATAAATTGTTTTAAAAACAATAAGTTAGCACTACAAGATAGATATAACCAACATCCTAGCCAACAACAGTTCGACCGCTTTTTTCCTCCATGTAACCAAACCGCGTGTTCCCACTGGAACCACTGCGGATCGCCCGGCACGAACACACAGCGGGAACTTGTGCTGATTGACCATGCCTGCGAACTGATCGACTACTCCCTCGTCACTAGCGAGGAAGCGGGGTAGTGACGAGGGCGGCGCAGCCTTGAAAGACAGCGTGTTGCGAGTGAATTACGCAGTGCAACGCGAGTTAGCTCTGGCCAGAAAAACGGCGAGAGCGGCCTCGGCGATAGTGCACAACATGACTGAATATCAACCAGAATTGTTGGCGGCGGCATAGCCGTTGCCTATCATATCTCATGGTTTTCCCCTGTATGGTCCTTGGCGGCTCACACTTGGGCGTTACTCTCGGACTTTCGTAGTCCCCAAGTTTTGTGTGCCTCCCCGGCAGAGCGGGGAGTCGCCTTGTTGTACTAGTACATGCATACCGTACCCTCCTATCGCGCTACATTGCGCGTCTCAAGCAAGATCACAACATGGCTGATAATAAAACATACCAATGCAAATGTTTTATGTGATACGATCTGGATATCTGCGCGCTAGCTGCTGTTTCCTGTGACAGTCTGCGTGTAATTCAGAGGAGCACGACTTTGGCCATCCCTGCAAATATCGGAATTATTGACTTGCTGTTGGCAATACCGACCAGCGAAAAATCCAACTACTACGACTTCATCAAGCCATTACTGATGGACGAAGAAAGTCGGCAGATGTTCCAGATGCCCGCACAGTATATGTTTAAGGACATACCGGACACGGGTGTCCAGGATGACTACCTGGCCTACACTATTGGGAAGATGGATGAGTTCAATATCACCAGGGCCATGGTAGGGGTGGATGATGACCAGTACGGGCTGCAGAACAAGGCTGTGCTGGAACATCCAGACCGCTTTTTCGGCAGCTACGAGTGCAACCCGAACGGCGGCATGGACGAGGTCCGTAAGATCCGTCGCCTCAAGGAAAAGTATGACATCAAGGCGGTGACCGCATTCCCGTCCGGGTTGTGTCCGCAGGTGTCACTGGCTGATAAGCGCTGGTATCCCATCTTTGTTACCTGTATCGATCTGGGTATTCCATTCTGCCCCTGTGCCGGCGTACCCGGTCCGAGAATTCCCATGGAACCGCAAAAGGTCGAGCACCTTGACGAGATCTGCTGGTTCTTTCCCGAATTAAAAGTGGTCATACGCCATGGCGGTGAACCCTGGACGGACCTGGCCTGTAAGCTGATGTTGAAGTACCCGAATCTGTACTACATGACCAGCGCGTTCGCGCCGCGACATTACCCTGAAAATATAATCAATTTTGCCAACACCCGGGGAGCAGACAAAATTATGTACGCTGGCTATTTCCCCATGGGCCTTTCGCTGGAGCGTATCTTCAAGGAAATGCCCGGCGTGCCATTCAAAGATGAGGTGTGGCCGAAATTCCTGCACGATAATGCTGTGCGTGTATTCAAGCTGTAAAGAGTTCTGCCAGGTTCAGAAGTCGTTTCAACTTCGAGGAGAAAGTTATGACTGCGTCCGACAAATCGTCAGAGCGTGTGCCGCTGCCAATGCCCTTCGGATGGTTTCAGGTGCTGTACTCCAGCGAGCTCGCCACGGGCGCGTCGAAGCCACTCAACTATTTTGATCAGGAACTGGTGGCGTTTCGCACCGAATCCGGAGTGGCCAAAGTGTTGGATGCCTATTGCCCACACATGGGCGCTCATCTCGGCTATGGTATCCGTGACCAAGCCGGCGGTGGTTCTTCGGTAGTAGGGGAGAGCATTGTGTGCCCGTTTCACGGTTGGCAGTACAATGGCGAAGGCCTGTGCACGCATATACCCTATGCGAAGAACCTGCCGCCGAAAGTGGCCCGTGAAGAGGAAGTTATTCGGCCCTGGCATGTACGTGAAGTGAACCAGGGCATCGTGGTCTGGTACCACCCCGATGGGATCGATCCGCTGTTTGAACCCGAGGCTGTCGAAGAGGCGGCTCTGGAAAACGACGAGTGGGGCGACATCAAGGTTTTCACCTGGGATATTGACACGCATATGCAGGAGATCGGCGAGAACGCCGTGGACTCCGTACATTTTCAGTTTGTACACGGCACCAAGGATATTCCCGACGTGCAGCAGATGGAGTTTTCGGGTCACACCCGATACGGCCTGTTGAAAACACGACAACCTACGCCAAGAGGGGTTATAGAAGGTGCTATAGAAAACCGCAATATTGGTGCGGGCCTGACCTTCGTCCGTTTTACCGGCCTGTGCGATACCCTGCTAATAGCCAATCTTACGCCGGTAAGCAGAGAGCACACCCGCGCCATGTACGCCTTCATTCAGAAGAAAGTGGATGGCAAAACGCCTGTCGGCGGCATCGGTGATGCCATTATCGCCAACGTATGCCAGCAGATGGAAGAGGATCGTATTATCTGGTCCCGCAAGAAATACTTTGAAAAACCGATGCTGTGCGACGGCGATGGGCCGTTTGGCAAGTTCCGCAAATGGTATGGACAGTTCCTTGTTGACTAGGGACCAGCAGCCCTTTGCCGGATCTGCCGACAGAGTAATTGGCTTTCTGAGGCGTTCAGTGATGGTTTTTAACATGGGCTTCTTCCTGTCTGTGAATTGGGTCGTATAGATCAGTACCCGATCTGATGTGCATAGCGGTCCCGGTGGTAACTGGTATCGCCAAGAATCTGCGTACTGACGCGGGCTCGCTTCAGGTAGAGGCCGATATCGAGTTCATCGGTAATACCCATGCCGCCGTGCATCTGCACGGCTTCGTTACTGATATGTGTGTAACATTGGTTGGTCAGCGCCTTTGCCATGCTGGCCTGCAGGGAAGTATCCGCGTTGTCCGCGTCGAGCGAGGAGAGGGCCTTGAGCACGACTGTTCGGCATTGTTCCAACTGGCAATACATCTCGGCGCTGCGGTGTTGCAGGGCCTGGAAGGAGCCGATCCTGACACCAAACTGCTCTCGCTCCTTGATGTATTCCATGGTGCGCTTGAAGACTTCCAGCGCCCCGCCCAACATCTCCGCCGCGATGCAAATGGCGCCTCGGTCGAGGACCTGTTGCAAAATTGGCCAGCCCTCGTTAAGTGTGCCGATGAGTGCGTTAGAATTGAGTTTGACGTGATTGAAACGAATTTTTGCGGCATTGCGTCCGTCCATGAGTACGGTGCGTTGTATATTTACACCCGGTGTTTCGCGCGGTATCAGTACCAATGACAGGCCGGCCTCATCCCCGGGTTCACCTGCGCTGCGGGCGACGACCAACAGTTTGTCTGCTGAGTGACCATCCAGGACGAAGACCTTGTGTCCGTCGAGTATCAGCCCATCTTTAGCGACGGTCAGGTTGGTCGCAGTGGCCAAGGGCTGATGGTGATGGCTTTCATCAACTGCCAAGGCGAGGGTCAGCTTACCTGCCGTAATATCCAGCAGCAGATCCTGCTGTAGCGCGCCGCCAGCCAGCTCCAGGGCTGAGCCACCCAGCACGACGGTGGCAAAGAATGGCGAGGCTGCCAACGTGCGCCCCATTTCCTCCATGACGGCACCGAGTCCGGTAAAGCCGAAGCCCAGTCCACCAATACTTACCGGCATAACGATGGCCGGTATACCCATCTCGACCAGCTGCTGCCAAAAGTCTGCGACGTAACCGAGCTCGTCGCTGGAATTGCGTAAAGCCCGCAGCGCTGCAACGGGTGCGTGTTTTTGGAGCATTTCGTTTACGGTCTTTTTGAGTAACCGCTGCTCCTCGTTCAGGATCATAGTCATAGGTGATATCCCTTGTTGATTTCTTCACGCCTCATAGAAGCCTGGTATTAGTGTTCGGGCAAACCCAGCGCGCGTTTAGCGATAATATTCAGCTGAATCTCGGACGTGCCACCAGCGATGGTGTGTGCCTTGTTGAATGCCCAATTTTTTACCAGTCGCTTCTCGTTCGGTGAATATTCGGCGTCATCCAGGCTCAGACCCCGGTTGCCCAAAATGGATAGTATGAGTTCATCTTTGCGTTGTAACTCAGTGGTGATGACATGCTTCATGATCAGTGGCAATCCGGGATCTTTGATCCCCTGGCCATGCTGCTCGAACAAGCGATAACTGGTCCATTCGTTGGCCTGGCTGTTCATCAAATGGCTGGTCAGACGCGTGCGCAGCTCGCTGTCGCGCAGTTTCCCCGTGCTATCAACGTCGACATACCGTTTAGCCAGGTCAACAATGGTCTCGTCCTCCTTTTCGACCATCGTCTCCATAATGCTCATGAGCTTGCGTTCATGCTTGAGCAGGCGTTTGGCAATTGACCAGCCGCTATTCAGTTCACCCACGAGGTTTTCCTTCGGCACGCACACGTCCTGGAAAAAGGTCTGGCAGAACTCTGATTCACCACTGATTAACTCGATGGGGGTAGTGGACACGCCTTCGCTGGCCATGTCGATAAGCAGGAAACTGATACCTTCTTGTTTAGGGACATCGGGGTCCGTCCTGACCAGGCAGAAAATCCAGTCGGATTTGTCTGCCTGGGTGGTCCACATCTTGGAGCCGTTCACCAGGAAGTGATTCCCCTTGTCCTCGGCCCGGGTTTTCAGGCTGGCCAGGTCTGAGCCTGCACCGGGCTCGGAATAGCCCTGGGACCAGCGGATCTCACCGCGAACTATTTTAGGGATGTGTTCTTGTTTTTGTTCTTCCGAGCCGTATTCAAGCAGCGCCGGACCGAACATCCACAGGCCGATGTCGTACAATGGCGGCCGGCAACCCAGGGCCTGCATTTCCTGCTCCAGGGCTTTTGCCTGTGTCGCTGACAGTCCGCCGCCGCCGTATTGAGTCGGCCAGTCGGGCGCTGTCCAACCTCTGTCTCGCATGCGTTCGAACCAGAGTTTGGCATCCGGGCTTGCGAATTTTCGCCTCCGGCCTCCCCAAATCTGTTCTTCCTTGATAATGGGTTGGCGTTGTGATTCGGGGCAATTGGCCTTGAGCCAGGTGCGCACTTCCAGTCTGAAATTATCCGGTGTTGTCAAAGCTGTACTCCTTGGTGTCCGGTGGGTAGCGGATGATTGCAGGCAGTCACTTCATCCCAAAAATGTCATATACGATGTTATTAATCGAAACGGATGTGAGCGTGTCTGAACCAGTCATCCTATGCACTCTACTTTTCTTTAATCAGCGTAAAAAGATCGTCTTTCAATCGTTGAATATGGATGTCCTCATACGGCAGCCTGGGCTCAAGGACTCTGTCCATTGCGAAACCCGTAAGGAAGCGGTGAACAAACCGCAACGATTCTTTCATTCGTAAATCGGACACCTCATACTCAGAAAAAATATCAAATATGGTCTGAAAGTGGAGCTTCAGTTGCCGATTCATACTCACACTACCCAAAGGCAGGTTCCCCTTTTTTCCCCGAGTGGCCATGACGATTTCAGAAAAGGCAAAATACAGATCACTTTTGTAGTGCTGCCAGACAGTGTCCACAAAGCGATCGATACGCTTCTCCAGTGATCCCTGTTTTAATTCTGCATTACGGAGCGATTGGATGTAGACGTCCCTGGCCATCTCAAGGACGGCGAGCAGTATTTCTTCCTTATTGCCAAAATGGTGTTGAACGGCACCCCAGGTGATACCCGCCTTTTTTGCGATCGCTGTGGAACTGGCAGAGCCGTACCCAGACTCATTGATCAGCGCCACGACCGCATTGAGAATCCGCTCTCGGGTGGCCTTCGCCTTCATGGCCTGGTGGCCGTCTCCGTTCGGTACGCGTTTTCTTTCAGCCACTGAGTGTCTTCCTATTCAGATAATGGGAAATAGATGTCCTTTACCTGCCTCTTGAGCACTTTGCTCATGGCGTTCATCGGTAAATCAAGGTCTGTGAACTTTATAAAACTCGGTACTTTAAACTTGGCCAGCTTTTCCTGGCAATGCTGTTGTACCATTTCTGCTGTCAGTTGCTCCAGGTCTGCACTGCTGCAGCTAATTACAACCGCCAGTTCTTCACCGAGCCGCTCGCTGGGCACCGCGAACGCAGCCACCCGCTGTACACCCGGAATCGATTGAATGCAGTTTTCTATTTCAACAGGGTAGATATTTTCACCGCCACGGATGACCAGATCTTTGGCCCGGTCACAAATGAACATACAGCCATCTTCGTCAAGGTATCCAATGTCACCAGTCTTGAACCAGCCGTCCCTGAAGTCGCTGGCATTAGCCTCCGGGGCGTTGATATAGCCGTTGATCAGAGTGGGACTTTTTATCCAGATTTCGCCAGCGGTTCCTGTGGCAACCTCGGTGCCGTCTTCCTCACAAAAACGCAACTCAACAACGGGGTTCACGAAGCCACTGGCGCCCGGTTTTGCGGTCACCGGGTAGCCAGTGAAGGCTGTCCCGGCGGACCCTGATTCGGTCAGGCCCCATCCGGCTCCCGGCAGTGCATTGGGCGCTTTTTCCCGAACCAGTTCAGCAAGCCTGGTGGGCGTCGCTGCACCGCCGCCGCTGAAATTGATCAGGTTGCCTGTATCTGCGGCGCTGAACTCGTCGCGTTGTATGAGGTCAAGCAACATGGAGGGTGCGCCCACCACGACGGTTATTTTCTCCCTGTCGATTAGCTGGCAGGCGGTAACCGGATCCCACTTGTGCATCATGACAATGCCGCGTCCATTGCGCAGATTGAGTAAAAACAGCGAGTAGAGGCCGGCTACGTGAAATAGCGGTACCGTGAGCAAAGACTTCGCGGGAGCTCCCAACTGCGCGTGTCCATTGAAAGCGTCCGCGTTGAGGATGTAGGCCATGGCGCCAACGGCTTCCAGGTTGACAATGGCCTGGCAGCAGTTGCGATGACTGAACAGCGCACCTTTGGCCCGGCCGGAAGTGCCGGAGGTGTACAAAATCATCGCGGGATCTTCCCCGTCGATGACGACAGCGGGCGGTGCGCCTGGGTCATCGTTGGTGTCAACGGCGTTGAGAAGTTGTTGGAAAGATGCGCAGTTCTCTGGCAGGGGCTCTGCCGAGCGGGCCACAATGGCGGGCATGCTCAAAGCGACCGGGTTAATCAGCACGAGTCGCTGTTGGTCACAAATGACCAGGGATACCTGTGCATCGACCAGGTTCAAGCGTAACTCCTCGGCCTGGCCCCAGCTGTTGAGAGGTACCACTACCGCTCCCGTGGAGGCGATCGCTACGAATGAGACCAGCCATTCAGGATAGTTGCGCATAGCGATCGCCACCCGATCTCCCTTGCGTATGCCAAATTGCGCTATTAGCTGTTGAGCAAGCCGGTCGGACTGATCAAAGAATTCGCCAAAAGAGTAGCGCTCATCCTGATAGACCAGAAATTCCTCGTCAGCAAATGCCCGCCCCGGGGCCAGCAACGCCACCAGTGTTTTCGGTGCATTCACATAGGCTAGCGTATCCACTCCGCCATAAGATTTTCGGCCGGTCTCAAAAGGCGAGCCCGGTTGGATGAGGTTCTCAACGGCGCCTTCGTAGGCAGATTTCAAACTCGTCATCATAATTGAATCCTTTTTGGACATAGGTGTACGCCAGTTTTCTCCACACGGTTGACCTACGTAACGCGGCACCAGAATAAAAGCCATGTGACTTGACGGACATCTGATAAAGCATTATCTTGTATAAAACATTTATATACAAATGTTTTATTTGTGAGCTTTGTGGTATCAAAGCAATGAGTCATGATCGGTCCATGTTCAGAAATGACGAAAGGTAACCACTGATGGCCATGATGCAGTCTCACGAATCGCCTGGTCCGGAAGAACTGACCTGTTTCAGCGAATTCCCCCAAGATTGGCCGGCGGGCGTACCGCAATACACCGCCCAGTCATCCAACAAGGCTCGCCGCTTTTTCAGCAGATCCTCGCGCTGGTAGGCCGCTTTGACGGCGTCGTCGATCTCCCCCCATATCCCCCCGCATACCTCGCCGGAGCGGGCACCGGTGTGGATGACAAACTTTACCACCGGGGTTGCCGTGTTCCGCCGTGTTCGGAACTTCATCAAAAATGTGTTAATCAGGGAAAAGGGCAGGGCGGGGAAGTTCATCCTTTTTTTGTTTCCCTGGGAGGACGCTATTTTAAAAGCTTGTTCCAGCGGGCTGGATTATTCCGATTGATATTCCGGACGGCAAAAGCGTGGTCCAGCACCTCCTGGATCAGTTTCCGAACGTCTTTTTAAGGTTATGGAGTTACCGGTAGCAGAATGGGGCTATAAAGACGCTCCGCTGTCTCGTCATATTGGAGCAATGGCGCAGGAATTTTATCATTATTTCGGGCTTGGGACGACAGACAAAGGTCTATCCTCCATTGATACAAGGGGCGTTGCACTGGCGGCCATACAGGGAGTAAAAATGGAGAAAGACACCGAAGTTGAGGAATTGAAGGCTGAGTTACAATACCAAAACGATCGGGTGAGGCAATTACAATTAGCCGTGGAAAAGCTATTGCGTGGCCAACCGACAGCTCCTGCGTTTACAGCCTCTCGCTGAATCGTCCTTAGGGGGAGTGTTCCTGGTTCAGTGCAAGCGCAAATCGATATCACTCCACGCGCAGAAGTCCTGAGGCATGCCGCTACGGTTAAGCCGGTTCAATGTGGTCCGACCTGCATAGCAGATCCAAGTAATAACCCGATGTTGAGAGGATCGGCAGTTAACGACTGGCACTTTTGGCGTTGTTTTCTTCGGGCGCCAGGGTCGGGATGGTGAGAACAAAAGTGCTGCCCACGCCTTCTTTACTTTCAAACGATAGTTCAACCTCCAATGCATCACATAACTTACGGGAGATGGAAAGCCCGATACCTGTTCCCGCAATCGATGACGTTTCCTTTCCCAGTCGATTGAATGGCTGGAACATAGATGCCTGATGTTCCTCAGGGATACCCAGCCCCGTATCTGCAATACTGATACTCACTTTTTGGTCAGCGGTCTTGCTGATTGATATAGTAACTGTCCCATCCGCGTCATTGTACTTAATTGCATTGCTTAGCAAGTTGAGCAGTACCTGGTGCATCACTTTTGGGTCAGTATTGCAAATGAGCCCTTTCAGCTCAGGATCGATATTTTTGTAAATATTTACTGTCTTGTCAGCGCTGGATTCTGTTGTCATAGCAATAGCGTAATCTACCAGTTCTTCGGCGATTGCTGGCTCGCGGTTTATATCGATCTGTTCAGACTCGATCTTCGATAAATTCAAAACCTGCGAGACTAGATGTAACAGGTGTGTGCTGGCGTCCATTATATGGCCAGCCCAGGCTTTATTCTCCTGTGGAGTTGGGCTGTCCACTTCCATCAATTGTGCGAACCCCATAATTGCATTGAGAGGCGTGCGTAACTCGTGGCTCATAGATGACAGGAACTCGTTTTTTGCCGCGTTGGCGCGTACTAATTCAATATTGCGCTGTTGGTCTATCAGGCGCAGCCTGATTGTCCTGAGTATACTGTGCCTGCGCTGGACAAAAGCTATCGAGCTGACTGCAAAAGTAGCGCCTATCGATAGCCAGGCATAAGGGTCTTCGTAATAGATACTGAAAGCAATGTTGGTCCGCAGCATAAGTATAAAAGCGGATAGAAGAACGAGACTAATCAGCACGAAGCCCCTACGGGATACCAATACTATACCTGCGAATATGGTTGCGATGACGATATCCACTATCGGCTGTGAACTCGCTCCGATGGAGATCTGTAGATAGGTTTCGAATACAAGTCCCAGTAGTAGTATTACGGCCAATAAGTGTGAATAATGATCTCTGACGAGATTTTTCTTCAGCAGTAGACTGCCGCCAAAGCAGCAAATGGCATTGAATCCGGTCAATACTGCCAGATAAGACTGGTAGATAGCGTCACCTGTCACCAAATGCACAGCAGTTAACATCAGGTAATACAGACCGCCGAAAAACAGCAGGGGGAGAACTTGCGACGCATAGTCGCTGTCCAGGTTCAGCAAGACCATTTCGTTAGTGACGCCAAACTCATTCAAAGAGTTTGTAGCGCCTGTATTGGAAAGCTGCACGAGAGAATACCCCAGAAAATAATGTGTTTCCGACGAGTGTAAATCGCTATTATCATAAGCTTAGCTGTGACAAACAATAAGTATCAATACTGACGACTTAATGGGATGAGTATTTGTATGAAGTGACGATAGCTAGATTAGTCTCGAGAGTGCAGCGCTATAGGAGGAGAATAACCATGAATTTGGCCTGCGGTAGCGGTGCTCTCCACGGCGACCCGAAGGTGTCAGCAGTGGTCAGTGGCTGCCGCGAACTGTTGGAGTATGAGGTAGCCTGCCGCTACAATGGGCAAGTCCATTACGCTAGTCCTGATTGCGATCCCGGGGAGTGGGTGAAACGGAATGTTAACTATTCGTAGGCCAGATACGCCGGTTTTGCACGGCCTAAGCAAATGTCCGTCTGGCCGTTACAGCTGGTTGCGGGCACTGCTTTTTGTTCCCTTGCTAAGCTTGATTCCCTTCGCCTGTGCACAGGCGGCCCCCGGTGCCCAGAAAGCCATTGAAGCGCTGGAAAATTGTAGTCAGCAGGATCGCAAGAGCGGCTGTGTCAAAATTCTCAAGCGCAAGCCCTCAGGTGAAGACAGGCAGGCTATCAAAGCCCAGGTGCGCGGTGGCCGGATTATCTGGTACGAGTACAACGTAAGAACCGGCAGTGTGCGGCGCACCAACTGAATGCGTTTTCTGATAGTTGAAGATCATGTCGGTATGGCTGACCAGCTATCCCGAGGCTTTAATGATCGCGGGTACAGTGCGAAATGGGTCGCCAATGGTGAAGAGGGTCTGTTTGAAGCCCAGGAAGTCGACTACGCGCTGGCGGTTGTGGACCTGGGGTTGCCGGGCATGTCGGGCCTGGAGCTGATCAAACGCCTGCGTAAATCCGGCAACCAGCTGCCGGTGATAGTCCTGACCGCGCGCACTGATGTGGAAAGCATCGTGCAGGCCATGGAGGCGGGGGCCGACGATTACCTGAAAAAGCCGGTATATATAGAGGAATTATTCGCTCATATCGAGGCGGTACTGCGCAGGGTGCTGGGGGATCCTAAACTGGATGAGCCGTTACTCGAGTTTTTCCAGCTTCGCCTGGATACCCGCAAACGGCTTGTGACGCGTGATTTTCAACGCGTCGAGCTAACACGTGCTGAATACGAAATCCTGGAGCATTTGTGGCGCAACGCCGGGCGTGTGCAGTCCAAGAAAACGATTGCCGACAGTTACCAGCGCGATCCGGGTGCAGACCCCAAAGCCAATAGTGTCGAGGGCCTGGTGGGCCGTATCAAGCGCAAGATTGACCCCGATAAAACCCTGCAGCCGATCGAGACCGTGCGTGGTCGCGGCTATCTGTTTCGCGAACAGCTCTGAGTGACCGCACCCGCGCAGGCACTACCGTGAAGCCGCCTTCGATACGCCTGCGCCTGCTCGCCGCATCCCTGCTGATTCTGCCACTACTTCTGGGTTTGACGGCATGGGCACTGGACAGGGCATTCGGCAATTACCAGATTGAGGCCCAGCAGGAAAATATGCGCCTGCAACAACTGCTGCTGGCCAAGGCAGCAGATTGGGATAAATCCGGGTGGCATATCGATGGCATGGACGAACCGCGGCTGAGCTTACTGGGCTCTGGGCTATACGCTTTTGTGGTTTCAAGAGAGGGTGAAATTCTTTGGCAGAGCCCGTCGGCCGAGTTGATTGGCGGCCTGCCTGATCCCGTCGCCGCGACCGGTGCAATGCTGCAGTCCCTGGACCTTCGCGGGGCGCGGGTCGGCGACAATCGTTATAGCGAATGTGAGTTGGCTACGGGCGCTTTTTGCCAAGTTACCGGTGTGGCCTGGGGCAGCGACGGCCCGGAAGCAATTTTCCTGATCGTAGAGAGTCAGGCTCGAGTCATTGCGGCGCGCACCAACTATCGCGCCTATCTGCTGTGGTTGTCGTTGGGGGCAGCTATACTACTGTTGCTGGCACAGTCTCTCATTGTGCGCTGGGGCTTGTTGCCACTGCGGCGAATCGCGATTGCTATCAAACATCTGGAGCGGGGCAGATCCGACAAGCTGAGTGGGGCCTACCCGGATGAACTGGTTCCGCTTACCGATAACATCAATATTCTGTTAGCCAGTGAGAAGCGCCGCCGTGAGCGGGTGCGCAACACTATGGATAGGCTCACCCATGTACTCAAAACGCCGCTGATGCTTATCCGCAACAACGGCGATGACGAGGGGGAGTTTCGCGCTCTGGTGCAGGACCAGGTCACCCGCATGTTGGGGGTTGTCGAGGGTGAGTTGGCCAAGGCCCGGCTGGATGGGGTGGCTGCTGATATTCTGGGTAAGCCTGTGCTGGTGCATCCGGTGCTCGAGCGTATCGTGGCCGCCTATGGAAAACTTCCCAAACAGGGTGAACAACTGCCAGGGCGGGCGAGCGTCGATATTGATATCAGCGCCGTCGCCGCCGACGCATTTTTTCACGGTGAGGAGAGGGACTTACAGGACCTGTTTGGCAGCGTACTGGAAAATTCCCTGAAATATTGCCGCGCGCAAATAACTGTGACCGCAGGAACACTGGAGGAGACGGGGTGTGAATGGCTTCAACTCACCATTGGCGACGACGGGGATGGCATTCCTGCGGGTTACGAGCAGGCTATTCTGCAACGCGGATCTCGAGCCGACAGCGCCGATATAGGGTACGGCCTGGGCCTGTCGATTGTGGTCGAAATTGTCAGTGCTTACGGGGGTAGCCTTGAGGTAGACCGCTCGGACCTTGGTGGTGCATTGTTTGTGATCACGCTCCCGGGTGCCATTGATTTGCGGACCGGTGATCCGGTTGCACTGTAGTGCATCTCGATGCGCTTCAGTACAGTTATCCGAGCATGGGTGATATGGCTGTCACCTGATCAGTTAATTTCCCGGGGGCACCCACCCTGGATGAGGAGGGTTTAGCCAAACTACGCCCGAACCCGGTCACTACCTGGTTTACGATCAGCGAACGTTCCGGGCTGCATAAATCTCCTCGAAATCTTCCGATTTTATTCAGTTTTCATTCAGAGTAGCTATGCAATCCTATAGGCCTCTAATCAGCAGACCATGGACATAACAGGTGAAGTTCATTGCGCGGTGGCCATATATTCGCTTGATACACGGTAGCATGTTGTTGCTGACGCTCGTCGCACCGGTCTCGTCCTGTCAGGCGCAGAACCATTACAGTGATCTGAACAGGGTGTTAGATGTCGTGGAGCTGGCATGTATGCAGAGGATATGAACAGGGTGCGCGGACACAATAACGGCGGGAATTTCACGGTGGGTCTGGTCTGGGGCCTGATTGTCGGGTTTGCGCTTGCGCTGGCCCCGCTACTTTGGGTGGGAGTTGACGCCACCGGTGAGCTGTACAGTAGGCTCGCTCCGGAACTCCACACGCTGTGGGCAGTGGCAATTGAGAGCCTGCAGTACTCGCTGTTGCCCTTTGGTGCCGTTCTTATTATCTACTTCCAGCAGCTGTACAGGCTGCACTGTTTATTGGCGGAGCCGCCGCCCGACATCGACAGTGTGTTACGCCATGAGCAACTGCTCGGTCTGTGTGCCAACCTGTTCTTTGGTATCGCGGTTATCTGGACTGTAATCGGTATGCGCCACGCATTGCTGTACGCCCTGGGCGATCACGAGGCGGGCGCGCTCGCCATGTTACCGCGCCTGGTAGATGGCGGCATACTAGTGGCGTTGAGCACCACAATAGTCGGTGGTGTCGGTGGTTACCTGATGCGTGCGGTAAAATCGATTAGCGTCGGACGGGCGATGAATGCTCTTTACACCCGCACAGTCAGGCAGCCGCGGCGAGAGAACCTGGCGGCGTTGGGTCGAATTGAGAGTGCTTGAGGCGAAAAAAGCCCACTCGGTAGCGCCTCAATGACACGCTATTTTGATATTGCCTTGAGACTTCGTGGTATTCAGCGATAATGTCCTGTATTTCCATCTCAGGGTTTTATATTGATGTTTTTCCACACCATGTACTCCGCAGCACCAAAAACTGCCCCGTTCACTACTGCGCTTGCTGGCCTGGTCGCGTTTATACTGCTATTCGCAGGGCCGCCCACCAGGGCGGTGGAAGTGCTGTCTGCCGAGGAGTTGGCATCGCACTGTGTCTTGCTGAAGTCTGATCCGGACGGCGCTGACGCGCAATATTGTATTCGTTATATCCAGGGCTTTATTGACGGCGCCATCGCCACCGACGTTAACGTGATGCTGAATGCCGAAACAGGGCCCGCTGACAACGAGAGCTTTTCCGAGCGTGCCAAGCGCACGCGAGCACCCAGCCGTGCGGAGCAGTTTCGTGCTGCCCAGTTGGCTGGTTTCTGCCTGGGAGAGCCCCTGCCGTTGCGAGATGTGGTTGATGTGGTCGTTGCCGACCTTCATCTCCTGGCCGGTAGCGCAGGGCTGGGCGAGAGTGCCATGGAGGTTGTGTATGCCTCCCTGCAGCAGCATTACCCCTGCGAATCATGAGGGAATACAGGGCGCGACGCCAGCGCGGTGAATCGAGCCCGCAGGCGGTGGCGTTGCTACTGCTTGTGCTGGCCCTCTCCTGGGTACTCTGGTCAGGGCTGTACAAGCCGCTACTGCTTGGCTTGGGCGCGTTTTCCTGTGTGCTCACCGTCATTCTGGCGCAGCGAATGGGTTTTTTTCGTCACCAGGGCATGCTCAAGATCTTGCCGCATCTGCCTGCTTATTGGTGGTGGTTACTGCGTGAGATTATCGTCTCCAGTATCGATGTGGCGAAGTTGATTCTCAACCCCTCGCTGCCGATAAGCCCGGTAGTGGTTGAGATAGAGGCACAAACCCGGAGCGACGTGGCCCGCGCTATTCTCGGTAATGCTATTACCCTCTCTCCCGGCACGGTGACTCTCGATGTACACGAGGGCAGGTTGCTCGTACATTGCCTGACCCGCGAAGCTGCGCAGGCCTTACAAGAAGGCGAAGCCAACCAGCGGACCGCTGAACTGGGGTTGGGTTAAGCATGTATATCGTAGTGTCAATCGCCATTCTGGTGACCATGGTACTGGCCCTGGCCAGGGCGCTGCTGGGCCCCAGCGTGTACGACCGGGTGCTGGCAGTGAATGTCTTCGGCACCAAGACGGTGTTGTTATTGTCGGTGATAGCCTTCCTGTATGGCAGGCCTGACTTCCTCGATCTGGCCCTGGCCTATGCGCTGATTAATATGGTCGGGATTCTGGCAGTACTGGAGTTCTCCCAGAACCGCTCGCGCAACCCCCGGGGAGCCGATAGTGATTGATGTTGCTATTGACCTACTGAGTTGGGTGCTGCTGACGCTGGGCGGTGCCTGCGTATTAATCGGCGGCCTGGGGGCCTTGCGCCTGCCTAATTTCTATACCCGCATTCACGCGGCCAGCCTCACGGACACCATGGCAACTATTCTGATATTTGTGGGGATGATGCTGCAAGCCGGCCTTTCTCTGGCAACGCTGAAGCTGCTGGCAATTATGGCGTTCCTGCTGCTCACCGGGCCCACGGCTACCTATGCCCTTGCCAACGCAGCATTGCTGTCCGGCCTGAGGCCAGATGCCGATACCCTGGCGGACAAAAAAACCGGGAATGGCCGCGGATGATCATAGTTTTTGCACTTTTTTTGCTTAGCTTGCTGGTGATTACGGCGGTCGCCATAGTGCGCACAGAAAACCTGTTCGTTGCGGTGATGCTGACCTCTATTTTCAGCCTGTTGATGGCCGCCAACTTTTTTATTCTGGACGCCGCCGATGTGGCGCTGACAGAAGCGGCGGTGGGAGCCGGCATCACTACGGTGATATTCCTTAGCGCGCTGGCCCTGACCGCAGAACGGGAAAAGCGTCGCGCCGGTGGGCAGCTCCTCACGCTGTGTACGGTGGGCGTACTGGCGGCTTTAATTATCTACGCGACATTTGACAAGCCACGCCTGGGTGACCCGGAAGCGCCGGTGCATCAGCATGTCGCACCTTGGTATCTGGAAAAAACACCGGAGTACATCGATATCCCCAATGTGGTCACCGCGATTCTTGGCAGTTTTCGTGGCTACGACACGCTGGGTGAAGTGTTTGTGGTGTTCACCGCCTGTATCGGCGTGCTGTTTATTCTCGGGGTGCGGCCTCCCGAGCAAGCCCCCAGCCGCACAGTGGAGAGCGGTGGGCTACGCCATCACCTGATACCCCAGGTGGTGGGAAGACTGCTGGTTCCCTTTATCGTGCTGTTTGGCCTCTACACACAGTTTCACGGCGAGTATGGGCCAGGAGGCGGGTTTCAGGCCGGCGCGCTTATAGCGGCGGGGGTAATACTCTATGCGTTGCTGGAGGGTGAGGGCGAGGCGCTGCGCGCAGTACCGCGTTCTGTGCTACTCGGCCTGGTGGTGGGAGGTGCCTTACTGTACGGGACTGTCGGGATTGTGTGCATGTTGATGGGCGGCGCGTTCCTGGATTATTCCGTCTTATCGGCCGACCCGGTCTGGGGCCAGCAGCTGGGTATTATTATTATCGAGGCGGGCGTGGGTATGGCAGTGTGCGGTGCGCTCCTCACGATTTTCCACGCGTTTGCCGCACGAGAGAGCCAGCCATGAAACTGCTTGAACTGCTGGGATATTACAATTATTGGGTATTTGCCATCACCTTGGTGATTGGCCTGTATGCGGTCATCAGCAAAGCCAATCTGATAAAAAAGCTCATCGGTCTTTCCATATTCCAATCCGCGGTGTTTCTGATGTACATCACCATGGATAAGGTGGAAGGCGGCACCGCGCCGATTATCCAGGCCGGGGTGAAAGATCAGATCTACTCTAACCCCCTGCCGCAGGTACTCATACTCACCGCCATTGTGGTCGGTGTTTCCACCCTCGCGCTTGGCCTGGCGATAGTGGTTCGCATTAATGAGCGTTATGGCACGATCGAAGAATACGAGATTCTGGACGCCGACTGACTGATATGGATTTTCTCGCACATCTACCGGCATTACAGGTGATTGTACCGATGCTGTCGGCCCCACTCATTGTCCTGCTGCAACCCCGCGGGTTGGCCTGGGCGGGTGCCACCGCCGCTGCGTTGGCAAGTTTTGCCATCGCTGTGGCCCTGGTCTATGCGGTGCTGGGCGGCCAGACCCAAGTCTACGCCATGGGTGGCTGGCCTGCGCCCTACGGTATCGAATTGGCGGTGGATGAGTTCAGTGCGCTGGTGCTGCTGGTAATAACAGGGGCAGGGGCTGGGGCATTGCTGGCGGCCAGGCCCAGTATCGATCAGCAAATCGAGTTCGAGCGTCAGCCTTTCTTCTACTCAGCATGGTTGCTGGCCCTGGCTGGCCTGGCGGGTATAGTCGTCTCGGCAGACGCGTTCAATATCTTTGTGTTTATGGAGATATCGTCGCTGGCCAGCTACGTGCTGATAGCGGGCGGGCCGGATAGGCGCGCCTTGCCGGCGGTTTTCAAGTACCTGATTATGGGGACTATTGGTGCCACGTTTTACCTGATTGGGGTTGGCCTGATCTATATGATGACCGGCACACTCAACCTGGCGGACATGGAAGCGCGGTTGGGTGATGTCACGGAACTCAACCCGATACTGGTCGCGGCGGGGTTCATCACCATTGGGCTGGCGCTAAAGGCCGCTGTATTTCCCCTGCATGTGTGGTTGCCCAACGCGTACACCCAGGCGCCCCACATGGTGACGGTCTTTCTTGCCGCCTGTGCCACCAAGGTTGCGATCTATGTATTGATCCGGTTTGATTACATGGTCTTTCAGGCCCGGCTTGAAGACCACGACGCGCAATTTGCATTGTTTCTGATGCCCCTGGCGATTCTCGGCATTCTGGTTGCTTCTGCGGTCGCTATGTTTGAGGGGAACCTGAAGCGATTGCTGGCAACGTCCTCCGTCGCGCAAATCGCTTACATCATCCTGGGGGCCAGTTTTGTCAGCGAGTCCGGCCTGGCGGCCAGTGCCATGCATTTGTTCAATCATGCTCTGGCCAAAGGTGGTTTGTTCCTGGCGGTGGCATGCCTGGCTTACCACTACCGCGACTTGCGCCTGGACCAACTGGGCGGTGCGGCGGCGCGCATGCCCTTGACCAGTGCCGCGATGGTAGTGTGTGGCTTCAGCCTGATTGGTATTCCCGGTACCGCCGGCTTTATCAGCAAGTGGCTGCTGATCAGCGCGGCGCTGGACAGCGGCCCCCTGGGCTGGCTACTGGTGGTGGTTATTCTGGTTAGCTCCCTGATGGCTGTGGTGTACATATGGCGCATTGTTGAAGCGCTGTACTTCAATGCACCTGCGCAGGGTGAGGTGGCGGTCTCCGAGGCGCCGGCGCAATTGCTGTTGGTGACCTGGCTGGTGGCCCTGCTCAACATAGGCTTCGGACTGTTTCCCGGTTTGCCACTAACGCTGGCAAACGCTTCTGCAGCAGTGCTTATGGGGTACTCGGGATGACTGCCGAAGCGACTATCCTGGCGGCAATCTGCCTGCCCCTGGCCGGTGCCCTGGCGATTGCCCTGGCGGGCCGGGTCAGTCCGAATCTGCGCGAGTCTGTCACTCTTATTACCGCCGCAGTGCTGGCCTGGCTGGTCTGGAGCATGCTGCCGACATTGATGGCGGGTGGCCGCCCGGGTGTTGAAGTCAGCGAGGTGATGCCTGGGCTGAACATTGCTTTCAAGGTAGAACCGCTGGGCATGCTTTTTTCCGCACTGGCGTCCGGACTCTTGATTGTTAATTCGATCTATTCCATCGGGTATATGCGCGGCAACAGGGAAAAAAACCAGACGCGGTTTTATGTCTGCTTTGCATTGGCGCTCTCCGCCACTATGGGGGTGGCTTTCGCAGGTAATCTGTTCACTCTGTTCCTGTTCTATGAGTTGCTTACGTTGTCGACCTATCCGCTGGTATCCCACAAGGGGGATGCGGCTACCGTGCGCTCGGCTCGCGTGTATCTCGGTGTATTGCTGACGACCTCTATTGGTCTCTTTCTACCGGCCATCATCTGGACTTACGCCGTTGCCGGAACCGGAGATTTTACCCCCGGAGGGATACTGGCCGGTAAGCTCAGCGATCCCGCGGTGGGTTTGTTGCTGGGCCTGTTCGTGTTTGGTATCGGTAAAGCCGCGGTGATGCCGGTGCACCGCTGGCTGCCAGCAGCGATGGTTGCTCCTACGCCAGTGAGTGCCTTGTTGCATGCGGTGGCGGTTGTTAAGGCGGGTGTGTTCACGATAACCAAGGTTATCGTCTATGTGTTTGGTATAGATTTTCTGTTTGCCTCGTCGAGCTCCGGCTGGCTCTTTTATGTCGCGGCATTCACTATCGTGGCGGCGAGCGTGGTGGCTCTGCGGCAAATCAATATCAAGCGTTTGCTGGCCTACTCGACGATTGCCCAGCTGTCCTATGTGGTGATGGCGGCGGCGATACTCAAACCGATGGCAGAGGTGGGGGCTGCGATCCATATGGTGGCCCATGCCTTCGGCAAGATCACACTGTTCTTCGCGGCCGGTGCAATTTATGTGGCGTCCAAAAAGACCGAGATTTACCAGCTGAAGGGTATTGGCCGACGTATGCCCTGGACGATGGGGGCATTTACGGTAGGTGCACTCAGTATGATTGGCGTGCCACCCACCGCCGGCTTTGTTTCCAAGTGGTATATCCTGGCGGGCGCCTTTCAGGCCGAGAACTATGTCGCACTGTTTACCATCATTGCCAGCACAGTGCTGAACGCAGCCTACTTCCTGCCAATTCTGTACATGGCCTGGTTTGAGCGTGAAGAGGGCGGTGGCAAAGAGCATGGGGAGGCGCCGTTTGCTGCGGTTATGGCGCTTGTCATTACAGCCGTACTAACCCTGGCGTTCTTTTTGTTCAACGGCCCAGTCATTGAATTGGAAAGCCAGGTTGTGAGAGGACTCAACTGATGTCGGACAAAGACGAGTCAATCCACTGGCTGGTGCGTCCCGCGGCCATACGCAAGCTCTGGTACGCTTTCAGTGCGGTGCTGGCGAGTATTGTGTTGCTACAGGCAGTGATACCTGTCAAAGGGTACTTCGTCGTTGACGGCTGGTTCGGGTTTGGTGCGGTCTACGGTTTTGTCAGCTGCCTGTTAATGGTTCTGGTGGCCAAAGTGTTAGGTGTCGTGCTCAAACGGCCGCAGGAATATTTCAGCGAGCCGGGTGATATCCCGGACGCAAAAACGCCGGATAATAGAGCGCAGGAGAACACCGATGGGACTTGAGATGCTGTCACCGGCGCTTATCCTACTGCCGGCAGCTGTATTGATTGGTGTCCTCAAGGGGCATGCCCGCACGGCCGTGGTGTTGATAGCCCCCTTGCTCACCCTCTGGGCGGTATGGCAGGTGCCGGACGGTGTTCATGGTACGGTAAAGTTTCTCTCGTACTATATCGAACCCGTTGAGGGCAGCCCGCTGCGGCGTTTATTCGCCACAATTTTCTCCATTATGGTGTTCGTCGGCGGGCTGTACGCCTACCGGGTCGCACGCTGGTATGAACTTTCTGCCGCCTACGCCTATGCGTGTGGGGCAATCGGCGTGTGTTTTGCCGGCGATCTCATTACCCTGTTCCTGTACTGGGAACTGATGGCATTGTTTTCCACGGTCGTGGTGTGGTGCGGCGGAACTCCCGGGGCGCGGGCGGCAGGCATTCGCTACGCCATCATGCACCTGTTGGGTGGTGTCATACTCAAGGTCGGTATCGAGGGTGTGGTGGTGGGCACAGGCTCGATTCAAATTGCCCCTATGTTGGCCACCGACTTCAGTAGCTGGATGATACTGATAGGTATTTTGATAAACGCGGCAGCTCCTCCCGTTTCCGTTTGGTTATCGGATGCCTACCCGGAATCGAGCCCTACCGGTTCTGTTTTCCTGTCTGCCTTCACCACAAAAACCGCTGTGCTGGCCCTGATACTGCTTTTCCCCGGTGAACCGGTACTGATAGGGATCGGCCTGTTTATGGTGATGTACGGTATTATCTATGCATTACTGGAGAACGATGTCCGGCGAATACTGGCTTACTCCATTGTGAACCAGGTGGGTTTTATGGTGTGCGCAGTGGGTATCGGCACGCAAATGGCGCTCAACGGCGCGGCGGCCCATGCCTTCGCCCATATCATTTACAAGGCGTTGCTGTTCATGAGTGCTGGCGTGGTGATTTATCGCACCGGGAAAAACAAATGCACTGAGCTGGGTGGCCTGTTCCGCACCATGCCACTGACAGCGGTCTGTGGCATTATCGGTGCTCTGGCGATATCAAGTTTCCCGCTGACTTCAGGCTTTGTCACCAAGAGTCTGATATCACAGGCGGCGATTGATGAAAATCTGGTGTGGGTTTACATGCTGTTAACCGCCGCCTCAGCCGGTGTGTTTCTGCATGCCGGTATCAAGTTTCCGTGGTTCGTGTTCTTTCAACGCGACTCTGGTCTGCGGCCCAAGGACGCGCCCTGGAATATGGGCCTGGCGATGATTATATTTGCCAGCTTGTGCGTCGTGTTGGGTGTATTCCCGGAGTTACTCTACCCGCTGCTGCCCTATACAGTGGAATACCAGCCCTATACCGCGGGCAAGGTACTGTTCTATCTGCAGCTACTGCTATTTTCCGGTCTCGCGTTCTTCGTGTTATTGCCGTTGATGAAGCGTACTGAAACCATCAGCCTCGACACCGATTGGTTGTGGCGGCGCGCTGCGCCTGCCCTTATCGGGCTGGCGGAACTGGGCTTGCAATGGCTGGACCGAGTACGCAAGCGAGCTCTGGGCGCCTGCCAGCGGTTCCTGCAAAACCTGGCCGTGCGTTATCTCGGTCAGCCCCACACGGCCGACAGTGAGGAGGAGGGGTTGTTTGCCCGCTCCTGGCTGATCGGGACCACCGCACTGTGGATCGCCGGGCTGCTATCGGCGTATGTTCTCCTTTATTATCTATAGTGTAACGCCAGATCAATCGGTCGCAGGGTGAGATACACCGAGATGAAACTACTGGAATAAGCGGCAGTGCAGCTGCAGGCCCATTGACAGCGGATTTCGTATTAAGATGTCTGGATGAAAATTCGGCCGTTTCGATCTAACGCTGTATTACAAGGAGTTGTACTGTGGCTGGTGGTATTTTGGGCAGTCACGGCTATTCATCCTCTCTACCCCCGGGACTGGTTGCGGGAAATTTGCTGGTCTTCATCTGTGCCGCTCTATTCGTTGTTACTTATCGACGGTTTACATTTTCCAACTTTGCTTTTGCACTATTTTCCGTGTTCTGGTTTAGCTGCAAAGAGCCCACTCCACCAGCGGCAGTTGATCATTACCAAAATACAGACGATGACCGTCACCGAAGGGAACGAAAATACTTGGAGAGCCAAAGGCACCACGCGAAATTGCTTCGCTAGTATTCGCCCTAAGATGATCTTTAATACTCTGCTCCTGCGAGAGAGTTCGCAAAGCTTCTCCGTCTAGCCCGATCTCATTGGCAGTTTCAACTAGTACATCGGGGTCATCAAGGTTCAATTGCTTTGAGTAGTACGCCTCGAAGCCAGCTTTGGCGAAACGAAACAGAGCGGCCTGGTCGTTCTCCAGCGCACAACAGAAGCGCATCACATGTACAGATCGAAGCGGGTGGTGCTCTGAAGGAAAGTTCATAGTCACACAGGATAATGCTGCCCAATCCATCAGCGACTGCCCCAATTGCTGCCACTTGGGGCTGGCCATGTTATTTGCACGGGCTTCAACATATGCCGCATTGACATTATTGTGAACGCCACCCACCAGGAACGGTCGCCAAACGATAGTGGCACCCGTTTTTTTCGCGAGCGGCTGAATATTATAGAACGCCAAGCAAGTCCAGGGAGATGAAAGATCAAAGAAAAACTCAATAGATTTGGACATCTTATATCCTATTATTTTCCACACACGGAATGTTTATATAGCAGGTAGCTAGAAGAAAAAGGCTCATTGATAAAACCAAAATGAAATTTTTCTGCCGTATCAGCAATAAGAACTGAAAGGGGACATGGACTGCATCATAATCGGTATTCGCAACACCATAAACGATAAATTTCTCAGATTTTACGCGCTGGGCGTGCGGTACCGGGGCCACTGCGCCAATAGCTCATAATGGGATACAGCTATCAGCCGTGCAGGGAAAGTGCGAATTCATCCATCTCAATTTTCCCGAGCCTGGCTGGCCTTGGCTGGGCAAGGCGCCGGTAAGTGTAAATAGAGTCAGGCTCGCTGCCTGATAGTCCGTCAACCCATCAAGCTTTGCGAGCCAGCAACAGATGTTGAAACAGTAGGCCCTTCAGCGATAAGTCACCGAACTCCGCTGCGGGCCATGCCTTTCGGTGTGAAGTACTTGTCACCCTCGGTTACGCCATTGTGAAACTTGCCGGGGATGGGCTTGGTATTGATGTTGTAAATATTCTGCAGGAGGTCGTATCCGCCATAGCACGCGGCATAGATCGACTTGCGGTCATACAGCTGGGCAGGATAAGCATACTGCACGCACCACAAGGTATCGCGACCGTCGTACACTTCACCTGACAAGGCGGTCCAACTGTCCTCGTCAATGTAATAACGACGTTTGGCGTAGAGATGGCGCTGGCCCGCCTTCAGGTTGGCTTCGATCACCCACACCCGGTGTTTTTCCCAACGGATATGATCCGGCTTCAGAAAATGCTCGCCCAGCATATCCTCCACATTCTGCTGGAAGAGGAAGTCGTAGTTGGAATAGGGCACTATCATTTCTTTTTTGCCGAGCAAGGTCCAGTTATAGCGTTCCGGTGAGCCATTAAAAATGGTGAAGTCATCGTAGGTAGACGTGCCTGCCACTGCCGGGTTAGGCGTGTCGAAAGAGACTGCAGGAGCCATTCGGACGCGGCGCTGTCCGGTCAGGTACTGCCAGGCCTTACGACCCTTGCCCTCGGTATAGTCCGCGCCGGGTTCGTGCACCAGCAGAATTTCCCCCGCCCGTCGTGCCGGTGCCGTGTAGTTGATCCGTAACATTAACCAGGGGACCTCGCCCACGGGTTCGTCAGGGGTTGAGTACATCGGGTACTTGGAAGACGTAGAGGCCGTGGTTGCCAGTATGGGGTTGCCATCGGAGCCGACGTAGTACACGTGGTAGTCCAGCGAAAAGTCTTCTTGATAGCGGATCAGGTGGTTCCACAAGACTTCCAGAGCAGACTGTGGCAGCGGGAAGGGGACACCGGGGTAGCTGCCCTCAATTTTCTGGCCGCCTGCGGTCAGAGATGCCCCGGTTGCGTTTTTGACATTGTTGGCATAAAGCCAGTCCGGTGCTTGAAAAGAGCGCTTGGTGGGGTAGACGTTTATGGCGAAACCTTTAGGGCCCAGCCTTTTGAATGCAGCTTTGGTGCCCTCAGTCAGGTTCTTGGCATACTCCTGCCAGTTATTTTCATCGATAGTATAGAGCGGCTTTTCATCGGGGAAGGGGTCGATGTAATTATCCGATCCCGCGACGAAGTTCTCGGGAATCGGCGTACCTTCAGGATTCCAGGCCGGAATGCTGCCATCAGCGTTGCCAGCTCTTTCCGCCCCCATCGGGGTGAGATCCTGGCCCAGACGAGCGGCTTCTTCCGCTGAGACCTCGGCTAATGCCGAACCGGCCATGAGGCATCCAAGACAGAGTGCCACCGTTGTTTTTGCTGTGCGCATGAAATCCTCCTTTACATGAACTTGAATATTCTCTTTGGCAATATCGGTAGGTCGGAGGTAATTCCGAAGTGATGTTTGGCCTCACTGAATGGTCAGAAATCACCCGAGCCACTGCGTGGTATTGAAGACATACGACAAACGCTATGTCATCTGGTATGCCTCTCACAATACTATGAATTGTGGTCCAATCAGTTGCTTTTCAAGAAAAGGCGCGGTCTAAGTAATGAAGAATTGATCCGGGTCAAGCATCGATAGATGGGTTAAGTAAACGAAGCCTTGCGCCGATAATTCACAGCGTTGTCTGGTCGGTCAGCACACAGGAATCGTTCCGTGTTGATGTTGTATCACTTATCGGGAGTTCGAAATGTGACTGACCGATACGTTCCGCTTGCGTATACTAGGGTCGAATGAATATCCAGCTTACCCGGTTACATCCATGACGTTACTACTGATTTATTTGGCCATAGCGATAGGCGTCTCTTTTCTTTGCTCCGTCCTTGAAGCCGTGCTTTTATCGGTGACCCCGGCTTTTATTGAGAGCCAGTTAGAGCCCAAGCCGCTCCGGGGTCGCGTGCTGAAAGAGGTCAAGGATAACCTCGACAAATCGATTTCCAGCATCCTGATACTCAATACTTTTGCCCATACTATGGGTGCCGCGGGTGTCGGCGCGCAGGCGGCAAAGGTATTTGGTGCACGTTGGGAAACGCTCATTGCAGTTCTGCTTACCCTGGCGATATTGTACCTGTCAGAAATTATTCCCAAGACACTTGGTGCCACCTTCTGGAAAGAACTCGCTCTGCCCTCGGCACAGGTGATCAGGTGGCTGGTAAAACTGCTTTATCCGCTGGTGTGGTTGTCGGCACGTCTAACCGATATGTTTGCCAAGGGGGGGCACTCCAGCTCGATCAATCGCGAAGAATTTTCCGCCCTGGCGAAACTAGGGGCCCGTCACGGTTCATTGGGGTCGCAGGAAAGCGAATTGCTGGAGAATATTCTGCGGCTGCGGGAGGTCCGCACGGCTGGTATTCTGACGCCTCGCACGGTGGTCAGCGCGTTGGATGCATCCCTTACCGTGGGCGAAGCGCTGGCGCGCATGAAAGAGGTTCCGTTCACCCGCATGCCAGTATACACATCCGATCTGGATACCGTTGTCGGGCTGGTGCTCAGGCCGCGGATACTGAGTGCAATGCTGGATGGCGCCGAGGACAAGCCTCTGAGTGATTACATGGTCCCGATTCACCGGGTGTCCACAGAACTGCCCGTGCCAATATTGCTGGACCTTTTCATACGGCGCAGGGCACACCTGTTTCTGGTGGAAGATGAGTATGGGCAGACTGCCGGTATCGTCACGCTTGAAGATGCAGTTGAAACACTGCTGGGCCGGGAAATCATGGACGAAAGCGATACTGTTGAAGACATGCAGGAACTGGCGCGCGCCAAGTACCGCGGGCGCTTGCGCGACACGAAATAGCCTAGCTACTAGCCGCGTCGGCAGTCACAGCTTTGTTCCCGTGCTCCAGCCGCCCCTCGAGGTAATGGCAGAGCGTAATAGCCAGGCCTCGGGCAGAAGCGAACTGGTTCTCAGGCGGCAGGAAGCTGTTTACCGAGGTGATCAAGCCTTTCCCGATATCCATATGCCGCTGGCAAGTACGATAGAACTTTTCAATAACTTCATGGGCTTCCCCGGGCGAGTTGCTCACATTCAGGGACAAATGGCTCAACACAATGGCGCCCCTCGCATCGTGTTTGACGCGCTGCGCTGTGCCAGCCAGTTTTTTTCCATCCGTGACAATATCGTAGCGTCCGGCGCAGTAGCTACCCGCGACCTCACCAACATGCGATGGAACCCCAAGTCTGTCCAGACAAGCAATGACCGGGTCATTCATCACGGCATAGGATTCGGCAACTGAGAACGCCCGGTGGTCAGGCAACCTGTGGCAGACAGTAAAGTTGAGTACGCCTGGTGTATGCAGTACGGCTGTACCGCCGCTGCGCCGCGTGGCCATAGCGAAACCGGCTTTCGCCAGTGTATGGGTGGCCGCCGAGAATCCCGGCCATGTGCTGTCCCGCCTAGAGACTACAAGGCAGGGACTGTTTGACCATATACGCAAAACCGCTGACTGTGGAAAACGGTCGATATTGTCGATAAGCCAGTTATCCGTGTCCACCTGCGCTTGGGGTGGGCGACAAAGCGCGTCATACCAGAGTGCGAATGGGCGCTTGTCGAGCAATACCACGTTAGCTGCAGGGTCCTCTCCCAGGGCCGGGAGAGGTGTCGCCTCAGGCGACTTCACCAATAGCTTCTCCCTTGTCGACGGGGTCATCTACCGCCTTGATAATTCGAAGCGTACCACTGGAGGGAGAGGGTATTTCGAACTGCGCCTTGTCCACCATGACCTCGGCCAGCATGTCACCCGCGTCCACCTGGTCACCCTCGTCGAACAGCCAGGTGAGCAGTACACCTTGCATGTCCTCCTCCCAGAGGTCTACAGGTACGATCACTTGTGTCATTGCTCAACTCTCCTTCATTAGTTGCCGAGCGGCGTGGATTATTTTGTCACTGTTGGGCAAGGCGAATTGTTCCATGGTGCGACTGAAAGGTATCGGGACATCCGGGTGGGCGATGCGTTTGGGCGCGGCTTTAAGATCACCCGCTGCCACCTCGACTACGCTGCAGATAATCTCCCCGGACAGGCCGTAGCTTTTGTAATCGTCATCCACGACCAATAATCGGCCCGTTTTCCTGGCGGAGGCAATAATCGTCTCCCTGTCCAGCGGCACTACCGAGCGCAGGTCGACTACCTCGCAGGAGATGCCGTCTTTTTCGAGCTCGCCCGCTGCCGCCATGGCCATATGCAATGTCGCACCAAGGCCAACAATGGTGAGGTCGCTGCCCTCTCTGGTCACGGCGGCCTGCCCCAAAGGTACAGTGTATTGTTCCTGTGGCACATGCACGATGGAGGAGGGCACTGTGCCCAGCCAGCCCATACCCTGCAGATTTTTGTGACACATGAAAACCACCGGATTGGGGTCTCTGATTGCCGCTGTCATCATGCCCTTGGCGTCGTATGCATTCGACGGAACCACCACCTTCATGCCGGGCAAATGCCCGAAGGTACCGTAGAGGCATTGGCTGTGCTGCCCGGCATCGCCGTAGCCCCCGCCGACGGATGTCATCAGTACCATCGGGACGGGCTGAGTACCGCCGGAGAAGTAGCAGTTCTTGGCCGCGAGGTTATAGATCGCATCCATACAGACCCCGAAAAAGTCCACGAACATCATTTCGACCACCGGCCGCATGCCAGCGCTGGCGGCACCTACCGCCGCGCCGATAAACGCTGTTTCCGAGATGGGTGTATCGCGCACCCGCTCGGCGCCGAACTGGTCGTACAGCCCCTGTGTGGTGCCGAATACGCCACCCAAAGGGCCTATGTCTTCGCCCATGACAAAGACGTTTTCGTCTGCGCTCATCTCCTGGCCTATGGCTTCGCTAACGGCCCTGGCGATGGTCAGTTTGCGTTTCTTCTGCTCAGCCATGATTAACCTCCGCGAATACCCTATCCAGTGCATCTTCGGGAGCCGGTTCATCCGCCTCGCGCGCGCGCGTTACCGCAAGGTCAACCCGGTCGCGGGCCGTCTGTTCAACTGCTTCCAGTTCCGCTTCAGAAAGCGCCAGGTCACCACCCATTAGCTTTTTACGGAATGCTGGGATGGGGTCCAGCTCCGCCAGGCTCGCTTTCTCACTCGTCCCGCGATAACCCTCGGCATCGCCAATAAAGTGCCCCGCCATACGCAGGGTTGACACCTCAATAAGACTGGGGCCCTCACCGCGTCGCGCCTTATCTATCGCCTCACCGGAGATGGCAAAAATGTCCAGGGGATCATTGCCTACGCGATGACCACTGATACCGTATGCACTGGCCCGAACATCGTTGTGTGGCACGGACGTAGAACCGGACTTCGCCACGGAGATTCCCCAGGCGTTATCCTCTATCACGCAAACAAACGGTAGCCGCCATAACGCAACGAGGTTCATTACCTCATGAAATGCGCCCTGGTTGGCCGCACCCTCGCCGATAAATGCCACTGCCACCCCATTTTGCCCGCGCATTTTCATGGCCAGCGCTGCGCCAGCCGCGGGGCCCATGCCCTGGGCAATAATGCCGCTGCAGGCAAAGTTGACTGCGGTATCAAACAGGTGCATATGGCCGCCGCGTCCCCCCGACAGCCCGGTTTTTTTGCCGAAAATTTCGGCGGTCATCGCATCGAGGTTAACCCCCTTGGCTATGGCGATGTGGTGGGGCCGGTGAGTGGCGGTCACCACGTCATCGGGGCCCAGATGGGCGCACACCCCGGCTGCCACGGGTTCCTGCCCATTCGAGAGATGCATCTCACCTGGAATGGTGCCATTTGCCATGTCGAACTTTGGCGTTTTACCCTCCATGTAGATCGTGGCAATGGTTTCCTCGTAATAGCGGCTGGTCACCATGTGGCGATACATTTCAAGTTGCTGTGATTGGCTTGCCTGCATTCTCAATGCTCCTCGTTGTTAGCGTTCGATAGCCGTGCGAACGACTAGGCAGCGAGTTCTGCCAGACGGCTCTGGTCGAGAATGGCGATGACATTGTCGGCGTCATCAAGAAACAGCACGGGGCCGAAATTGGTAAAATACAGCACGGTCTCTTCCGGGAACAGCGTTTCGTCGTGAACTGCATCCAGAGGTTCGTAGCCATAGTCTCCAGTGGTGGCTGCGCCGGCGCGGTACTCCATTCTTCCGCTTACCACAAAGTACTCACCCGCACCGTAGTGGCGGTGGCGGGGAAAGGAGCTGCCTGGCTGGCAGAGAAATAGAGCGGTCCATGCGCCACTGACGTCGCAGGTGCGCAATACCTTGACTTCAATTCCGTCTGTATAGGGTTTCCACCCCATGTCGTTGGCTTTTACGAGGATATCTCCGGATACTTCTGTGCCAGTCATAAAATACTCCTGCTTGTGGTGGTATTGTTGTAGTGGATACTAGCACCTGAATGGTAGCCGGACTTGTACCGGTGTGAGGGAGTTGTTTGCCCGGGATGCAAATTGCCACTATGGTAGGGCAGGATATCAGCGGTCTCTTGTCGAGACGCAGCGGGAGCGGAATGTGAACATGTTGAATCGCGATGCAATTATCGATGCGCAAAGCAGCGCTAGTCACTGGAATTCGGCCTCGGAACCAAGCCTGCGTGATCGCCACGAGCGCTGGTCTGAAATGCTTCACACATCACACTTGCCTTGGGCGATTGGTAAAACCCTTGATGAAGATTTCCAGGCGGAGCTGAGTTTCAGAAGCTTTGGAGCATATCGGCTGGCGCAATGTAGTTGTAGCCGGGTTGATGGCTTTCGTTCGATGAGTGAAGTCGCCGGTACTGACAAGGCGTACCTGACCTTGCTTTATCTACAGGAGGGCCGTGAGCAGCTGACTGCTGAGGGGCGGGAAATAAGCCTGAATGCGGGTGACCTGATACTGTGGGACAGTACCCAGAAAATGCGTTTTCGCGTGCCCGAAAATATCTCGAAGGTGTCACTGCTGATACCGGAGGAGACCCTCATTTCACATTTCCCCCAGGCGCACAATTACATCGGTGCCATAATTCGCCAGAACGCCGGTATGGGCGCCATACTGGGGGCGCACATGCGCGCGCTGGGCCTGCAAATCAACGAACTCAGTGACGCCCAGCTGAGTTCTGTCATGGATGTGACCCTTGATCTGCTCGCCACAACCCTCAGGTCTGAATATGGCATCGATCGTTCCGTGCAACAGGCCACACTGAGCCGAATTCGCGAGTATGTGGTGTCCCGGCTTGGCGATCCGGATCTCTCTCCGGCGGGTATTGCGCAGGTGTTCGGGATAAGTATTCGGCACCTGTACTCGCTTTTTGAGAAGCAGGACAGCAGCGTGGCCGCATGGATCAAGGTACAAAGAATGGATCGAGCACGGCACGATCTTATGCAGGCGGGGCTGTCCGGCAAATCGGTGACAGAGATCGCACTCGATTGGGGTTATCAGGACCTCAGCCATTTCAGTAAGACGTTCAAGCAGGCGTTTGGGCTGGCTCCCAGGGAGTTTCTACGGCAATATCGTTAAGATTAAGATAAAGCCAATAAAAACAATCAGTTAAACTCTTAATTTATAGCGAAATGTCTTTATAAATTACCGTTGGTCATTAATTGATCTGACGGTCCTGTCCTTCCCAGAAGGGTTTGCGCAGCTCGGTTTTCAGCACCTTGCCAGCACCCGACAAGGGCATTGGGTCTGCCCGGAAAGTGATGCCTTTGGGTAATTTATAACCGGCGATCTGCTCGCGACAGTGGGCAACAAGGTCCGCTTCGTTAACCTCTTTTCCCGCTTGCAGGATTACGATGGCGTGAACCGCCTCACCCCATTCTTCATGGGGTATGCCGATCACTGCTACATCCTGAACTGCATCGTGGCTCATTACCGCGTTTTCCACCTCGGTGGTAAACACGTTTTCACCGCCGGTGACGACCATGTCTTTTACCCGGTCGACTATATACAGGTAGCCCTCATCATCGAAGTACCCCGCGTCTCCGGTAAATACCCAGCCGTTTTGCAGGGCTTTTGCCGTCTCCTCTGGCTTGTTCCAGTAGCCTGTCATTGTGTGTGGGCCACGCACGACGATTTCGCCGGAACTGCCCTGCGCAGCATCATTGCCATTGTCATCCACTATACGGACATCATTGACTGCAGTGGGGCGCCCGGCGGACTTGAGTTTCTCGCTGCCAGCTATGTGATCTTCCCGCGCCAGTGTGGTGACTACCGGGGCAAGTTCTGTCTGGCCGTAGGCTTGTACCAGGCCGACTGTGGGCCAGGTGTTCATGAACAGCTCCAGTGTTGCCGCCGGCATAGGGGATGCACCGTACATAACTGTGTGCAAACTGCTGACGTCAGCACCAGCGGCGTCCGGGTGTGCCAGAGTCATTTTGATCATTGAGGGCACTATGAGTGTGTGGCTTATCTTGTCACTGGCGAAGGTCTGTAACACCTGTCCCGGGTCGAACGATTTGAGCATTACATGGCTTGCGCAGCACATGGTGGCGCCCATGCCACCGGCAAAATCCGCCACATGAAACATAGGCGCCACGTGCAGGTAGATACTGTTGCGGGTCATCTGAAAGTCAGGCAGTGAGCCTATTGCGCTGGCCCATAGCGCACCATGCGACTGGATAACACCCTTGGGAAACCCGGTGGTGCCGCCGGTATAAAAAATCCCCGCCATGTCACCGTTTGCCCGGGGGGAGGGAACTGCGGGCGGGTTATCGGCTATCAATGTTTCATAGTCTTGCGCCCAGGCGGGGCAGGCGCCTTCGCCCATATATACTGCGGCAGACAAGGTATCGAGTTCTTCCAGCAACTGTGCGGCCTGTTCTGCAAAATCGTCATCAAATAGCAACACGCGTGTCCCTGAATCATCCAGAGCATATCGGTTTTCCGCCAGGGCCCAGCGGGTATTGAGGGGTACTACGCAAAATCCGGCCCAGCTTACTGCAAAAATCGACTCGTAGTAGCGGTCGCTGTTAAGGCTGAGAATGGCAATACGGTCGCCCTCGGCGAGCTCCGTGGCCCGCAGTGCGGACGCGAGACGCGCCATGCGGTTGCAGGACTCTGCCCAACAGTGCTCTCTGCCGTTGTAACGGGTGGCCATCCCGGTAGGGTTCAGTCTGGCGGCGCGTTCCGCCATGCCGTGCAAGGAAGTCATTTGTTGTCAGCAACCTTAGTCTTTTATTGCGTGGAAGGTCTGAGTATATCTGAACATGGGCGCTTGGCTAGTGTTGCGAGCCCTGTTGCAGCGCCGAGTAGTTGGGCTGGTCGATAGCCAGTTGTCCGGCCACAGTCTGGCGCAGGTGTTCAGCTAATCCGGGGCTGTCCAGCGCGCGCTTCTCCCGCAGTTCTTCAACCAGCGCCCAGCGTAGCGAGTCAAGGTCGCCGGACCTGCCTAGAAGGGTTTCAAGGCGTGCCTGCTCTGCGGCCATCAGCGTGGGTCCGAACTGACTCTCACGTTGGGCAATGCGCAGCGAGTTGGCCGCCACTCTGGCCAGGAAGCTGTTATGGGATTCCAATTGTTCCGCGACCTCATCCTGCAGAAACGCCGCCACGCCCTCCAGTAACTCTGCCTGCATGGGTAACTGTGTGCCGTTGGATATGGGGCTTTGCATATCCGGCAGGGCATAATCGCCGGGGATTAGCAGGTTTACACAGTCCATTTGGGCTTCCGATGAGCGCCGCCCGATCACCGGGCGTTCCAGGCTGGGTGTTTCTCCCCGGCGCCAGGCACTGGCCATTTGCAAGGTGGTCATAGACCACCAGAACGAGCCGTAAACTTGCCAGAAGGCCAGCTCTTTCCGCGACACCTCGATGCCGGACACATCGCGATATCCCGCCAGCATATCCTCGATTTCCCCAAACCCTCCGACCGGTAATTCGTGCCGGCCAAAGCGCCAGGAGTTGACGCACAGCCAACCCAGGTCTCTTACCGGGTCGCCGATTTGGGCCAACTCCCAGTCCAATACTGCATTGATGCCCCCGGGGGTGACCATCAGGTTGCCATTGCGGAAATCACCATGCACCAGCGCGCTGCGGGATTTGCCGGGCAAATGGTCTTTCAGCCATCGCCAGGTGTAGTCGATCATTGGTACTGGCACATCAAGTTCGCAGTATAAGCCCCAGGTTTCGTCTACCAGTGTCGCGGGGTCAATAGTAGGGAGCTCCTCGCCCAGCCCTGCGCTTTGCCAGTCCAGTGCGTGGATACGCGCGAGTATTTCGCCGCACTCGCGGGCCAGCCTCGGGCGAACAACGGACAACTCATCTGCGCGAACAATACGCTGGCCCAGGGTTTCCCCTTCCAGCCATTCCATGATGAACCCGGCACCCAGCGCGTCATCAGGCCGTAACACATGGACAACAGCGGGCCCCGGTATTTGTCCTGCGCTCGCCACCTGGAACAGGTGGGCCTCGGTTTCGAGACTGATACTGCCGACGCTGGAGTCTGATTCCGCGGTTGGCTGTGCACGGCGCAAGGCAAAGCGCTGCTCTCCCGTAGCGGTGTCTACCGCAATGCGATAGGTTTCCTGGCTGGCGCCGGCGGTTAACTGTTTGTAGCTGATCAGCGAGCGGAACCCGGGCACTTCACGCGCAAGTACTGAGGTGAGCGCTGTGGCGAAATCGATTGTCTTGGTCATTAATTCACGCCCTTGGGCTTGTGTTGTTTCATGAAACCGAACAGGTAGCCGGCTGCCCTGCGCAGCTGAATCTCATCCGCGCCCTCCGTTATTCGATAGCGGCGGTGGTGTCGATAAATATGCTCGAACGGCTTGTAGCGCGAGTAACCCATCCCGCCGTGTACCTGCATGGCAAAATCCGCCGCCTCGCAACACAGCCTGTTCGCCTGGTAATTGCACATGGAGACTTTATCCGAGACGGAGAACGCACCGTCTTTATCCATCAGCCAGGCGGTTTTGTGAATGAGCGCGCGCAGCATTTCACAACGCGTATTCAGGTCTACCAGAGGGAACTGTATGCCCTGGTTTGTGGACAGCGGTTTGCCGAATGGTTTGCGTTCATTGGCATGCTGTACCGCCTCGTTCACGCAGTACTGGGCCGCGCCCAGGCTGGAGGCCGCCTGACGAATGCGATTTTCGTTAAAAAAGTGTTGAATAACCATCAGCCCCTTGCCTTCGCCGCCGAAGATGGCGCTGTGGGGAACGCGCATGTCCTTGAATGACACACGGGCATGGTCAGAGGGCATATTGAAAGTCCATAAATACTCCTCCACGGTCAGGCCCGGCGTATCCATGGGTACCAGAAAAGCGGTAATACCCAGGCCGTCGCCGGGTTTACCTGAAGTGCGGGCCATTACCAGGTCGGCCTTGGCAATATGTACGCCGGTATTCCAGGTTTTTTCCCCGTTGATTACCCACTCATCACCGTCGCGTACGGCGTTGGTTTCCATATAGGTGGCATCGGAGCCATGTTCGGGTTCGGTAATACCAACGGCAAATCCGGCGGTGGCGTTGGCAAGTCCATCCAGCCATTCCGCTTTCTGTGCATCGCTGCCGTAATGCAGCATAAGCATCAGTCCGAGATTATTGCCCACCACAGCATGTTCGTTCTGCAGATCGCAGTGCAGTCCCAGCCCTTTCGCCGCCAGATGCTCCCTGATAATGGCCATCCCGAGATTGCCACCCTCGCGACCGCCAAACTCAGCGGGAAACGGGTAATTGTAAATGCCTGCATTAACAGCCAGTTGCTTGGCCTGATGCAACAGCGCCTCCCACTCCGCGTTGGGCAGGCCGTCCCTGTCCCAGTCTGTACGGGCATCTTCACGGCGGTGATCGAAAAAGCGGATATTATCGCCAGCGTTCTCCAGAGGTTTGATCTTTTCCTCGATAAACTGGTCAACCTCCCGCAGGAAAGCGGCTATCTTTGCGGGTATTTCGAAATCCATATCATGTTTCCTGTAAACAATGTGTTATCGCAAGCTTATCATTCCCATCGCCCCCACACCTTGCGACCCGCTAATGTTTGGGGAGGGAGCGCATGATATCTTGGTAGTCAGCGGGCGGGGAGACGAATATGAAAAATAATGCACCGGGATCGATCGGCAAGGTACCCTGGCAGAATGTCGCCAGGCAGTTAAATGACAGGGGATACGCCACTGTTCCCGGATTTTTGTCGGAAGCCGACTGCCAGTCTCTTATCGGGCTTTACGACAAGCCCACTGCCTATCGCAAAACCGTGGTTATGGAGCGCCACCGATACGGTCTCGGGGAGTACAAGTATTTTGATTACCCCTTGCCTTCCCTGGTGCAGAATTTGCGCGAGGCCATTTATCCGCAGTTGGTGCCGATTGCAAATGCCTGGATGGAGCAATTGGGTATGGATAAATCCTACCCTCAACACCTGCGCGATCTGCAGGCCGAGTGCCATGCACACGGGCAGCTAAAGCCCACGCCACTGTTACTTAAATATGGGCCGGGTGGTTTTAACGCTTTGCACCAGGACCTGTACGGTGAAATCTTTTTCCCTCTGCAGGTAGCTGTGATCCTCAGTAAATCCGGTACCGACTACACCGGTGGAGAATTTGTACTTACCCAGCAAGCGCCCCGAGCGCAGGGCAGGGCAATGGTGCTGAATCCCGCTATGGGTGAAATGATAATTTTCACCACCAATAACCGGCCGGTGAAGGGTGCCAGAGGCTTTCATCGGATGAACGTGAAACACGGTGTAAGCGAAGTGCACAGCGGCAGTCGATATACCCTGGGTATCATTTTCCACGATGCAGAGAGTTAGCCCCGGTTGCCATAATTCGCCATCGTATTGTCCCAGCGTCGCTAAACCCCCTACTGGGCGCTCAAACTGTCACAAACGGGTGAGCGCCTCGGTTATCTCGGCACGAAATTCATCCACGGCATCTGCCGCCAGCGCTATGTAGAACCCGGCGAGAGATTGCCTTCCGAGATCTTCAAGGGGTATGACGTGATGTGCCCAGTCCCGAAAGGCGATCTGGTGGCTGCCGATCATTTGCTCAACCAGCAGTTCGCTCTCGATTTCACCCCGCAGCAGTCCCTCCTCTCTTGCGCAACGGCAAAGCCTGCCGGCGAATTTTCTCAATGGTGCCCGCTTGAAGCCGTAATCGCTGAGTTCCCCTGATTCAGATTCCATGCGCTCACTAGCGAGTGCGGTCGCACGGTGATAGCCCTCATTTTGAGCAATCATCTCGGCAAACGTGCTGACCATTAACGCTGGAAGTTGTTTCGTAGAGCAGGGGAGTTGCTTCTCCAGTAACACCTCATAATCCGCAAAGTATCCCATTACCAGCGCTTTGAGTACGGCTGCCTTGTTGCCTATCAGATTGTATATTGTGGGGACTGTAATTCCGGACACTTCTGCCAGGTCGCGCAGATTGAGGGCATCGAACCCCCCCGCTGCCAGCGTTTTGCGAGCCTCTTCCAGTATGCGCTCACGGCGCTTCCTCATGTTCTGGGTACGGGCGTCCGGCATTGAATATGAGACCTTGCGTTAGAAAATATAACAATGTTAAAATTTTAACAATGTTAAAGCTACCAATGCAAGCTTCAGTCGCACACCTCGAGGCAATGACGAAGTGAACAGGCGCACCCTCACTGGGCTCGCCATGGCACTGGCTGCCTCGCTATTGCTCTACGGTATTGCAAGGGGGGCTGACGAAGCGCCCTCGCAATCAGCAAAGCTCCAGCCGGAAGCGTTTACTTCCGTCAAGGTTCTCACCGCCTTTATGGCGGACGAAGTGCCCACTTTTCCGGCGCGAGCTGAGGCAGGCGACAGTGCGATGCTGGGCTTCCGCGTTGCCGGCCAGCTTCGTGAACTCAAGGTGCGCATGGGCGACTCGGTGATCAGGGGCGATGTGCTGGCGGAACTTGACCCGACAGACTATCGGCTAAATCTTGACGCAAGAACGGCCGAGTTCGATCTGGCCAAACTTGAGGCGGACAGGGCAAACGCTTTATACAGAAAAAAGCTGATCAGTGAAGATCAACACGACACCGCTCAGGCCATGCTGGCAACCAATAAAGCGCGACTGGAGCAGGCGCGTGAACAGTTGTCATTCTGCAAACTCATAGCACCTTTTTCCGGCGCGATTGCTTTTACTTACGCCATGCCCTCGGAAATACTCGGGCCACAACAAGCTGTTTTGAATTTACAGAACACATCGACACTGGATATCCGCTTTAATTTGCCCCCGCGCTTTCAGCACCTGCTGGACGGGGAGGGCAAGGCGGTGTTCACGGTGATGTTTGAGCTGATGCCGGGCATAAATCTCGAGGCTCAGTACAAGGAGCTGGGCATGCAGCCGGACCCGGATACCAATAGCTATCCGGTCACTCTGCTGGTCACCTCGCCTACAGACTTTTCTGCCAGACCAGGAATGCCGGCTAGCGTTCGCCTGCACCATCCAAGCCTGTCCGATGCCCGCTGGGCGCCTCCGGCGGAGGCGTTGTTTGATCGCTCAGGTGAAAAGGCATACGTCTGGCGTATTGATACATCGAATATGACGATACAGAAAGTGGCTGTTGAACTGGATGCCGGCGGGATGCTGCGCGCAGGTTTGAGCCCAGGAGACCAGATTGTGGCTGCGGGTGTTGATCGCCTGCAGGAAGGGCAGAGAGTGAGACCCTGGGTGCGTGAGGGGGGACTGTAAGTGATTATAGGGATATTGTACCTCTACTACAGCAGATACCGTAGCGTACAGTTGATACTCGCAAGCGCAGTTCTGCTGACAGCCTGTGAGCCGAACAAAGTATCGCAGCCGCCTCTGCACACTGCCGAAATTTATGAGGTTGGCAGGACGATTATGCAGCGGGAAAGAACATTTCTCGGACGGGTGGTGGCCGCCGATCTTACCCGCGTCTCTTTCCGGATTCCCGGTAAAATCGACCACCTGGAAGTACAGGCTGGGCAGCGAGTGGTCGAGGGCCAACTCCTGGCGCAAATCGAAGACTCCATCCAGCGTCAGGTGCTGGCTGACGCCAGCGCCCAGTACAAGTTGAGTCAGCGCCAGTTGGAACGCGCGGAGAATCTGCACCAACAGGGTGCGCTTACGTCTGCCCAGCGAGACCAGCTGCAGGCCAGCTTTCATCTCGCTCAAGCCAATCTCAGACTCGCAGAAGCCGGGCTGTCCTATACCCGGGTAGTGGCGCCGTTCGATGGCACCGTGGCAGACGCCAACAAAGAACTGTATGAAGCAGTGGTGTCGGGGGAGACGGTTGTCACGATCTACCGCAATGATCGAACCGACGTGCTGATCGATATCCCGGATATCCTGCCCGCCAAGGTTCATCAGGCCAAAAATATCGAGGCATTGGAGGTGACTGCGGTTTTTTCCGGCAACCCTGATGTGTACCCCATGCGGTACCTGAAAAGTTCCACCGCGCGCCACCCGAATACCCAGGCCTTTCAGTTCTGGGTCACCATGCCGACGACCGGGATACCATTTCCCCCGGGCCTGCCAGTTAGCATAACCACCGACCTGGAGGCGGCGGGGTTTACGACTGAGACTGGGCTTCTGGTGCCATTGACGGCACTGGAGGCAGCAGCACAGCAAGGCGATTTCCGGGTCTGGCGGTACGAGGGTGGCGCCGTAAACCCGCGAGCAGTTGAGGTGAGTCTAATCACCCAACGCGGTGCTTTGATCAGTGACGGCCTGGCAGTCGGTGACTTTATTGTGACCACCGGCCTTTCACGCCTCCGCGCCGGTCAGACCATCGAAATCAAACGACAGAACCCGGGGCAGTAATTCATCATGAACATTGCCGAGTACTCTATACGCCATCGCACCGTCAGCTGGATGGTGCTTGTTCTGTTAGTGGTGGGAGGCACCCTGTCATTTCTCGATCTGGGGCGCCTGGAAGATCCACCGTTTATTCGCAAGGACGCGATGATTGTCACCGCGTACACCGGGGCCACCGCTGAGGAAGTGGAGCTGGAGCTTACCCACCCGCTGGAAAATGCCATTCTCCAGCTGGCGGAGGTCCATACTATCCGCTCGACATCCATGCCCGGTCTGTCCCAGATTGTGGTGGAAATGGATAAGGAGATGAAGCCGCAAAAAATAGAGCAGGTGTGGGACAAGCTGCGGCGCAAGATCGCCGATGTGGAACCACAACTGCCACAGGGTACTACGGTGCCACGGATATATGATGACTACGGCGATGTGTATGGCATCACCCTGATGGTCACCGGCGACAATTTCGAATTCAGTGAATTGAAGCAGTACGTCGAAGGTCTGCAGCGTGAGCTGGAACTGGTAAAGGGTGTCGGCAAGGTTACCCTGTTCGGCGAGCAGCAGGAACAGATTTTTGTGGAGATTTCGCTGAAAAAACTCGCGGCGCTGGACCTGGATATGCATCGGGTGATTGGCTTCCTGAATCAACAGAACACGGTACTGGACGCCGGCCGGGTAACCGTCAATGGCGAGATGATGTTCCTGAGGTTGAGCGGCCTGGAGTTGGACATTGACCCGGTGATTCACGGCCGGGATAGCGGTCAGTTGATTCGGCTGTCCGATGTGGCGACTATCAGCCGCGGATACCAGGAAATACCGTCTCACCTGATGCGAATGAATAGCAAGCCGGCGATTGCCCTGGGTATTTCCTTTGCAGAAAAAGTGAACGTGGTCGAGGTCGGCCAGCTTATAGAGGAGCGACTGGAACAACAGCAGCAGTTTCGCCCGGCAGGTATTGCCGTGGAGAGCTTGTACAACCAACCCCAGGAGGTTGAAAAGTCCATTGACGGCTTTCTGCTTAACCTCGGCGCCGCTGTAGTCATTGTTATTGGAGCGCTGTTGTTGACCATGGGCTGGCGCAGCGGCCTGATTGTGGGTGCGACGTTGCTGCTGACGGTACTTGGCACGTTTATACTGATGAATATCGGCGGCTGGCAATTGCACCGGCTGTCTCTGGGCGCGTTGATTATTGCGCTGGGTATGCTGGTGGACAACGCCATCGTCGTGGTGGAGGGCGCCATGGTGGGTGTGACTCGCGGTGTCAGCAAGCGGCAGGCCTGTTATGCCATCGTGAACCAGACCAGGTGGCCACTACTGGCCTCGACTGTTATCGCTATTCTGGCGTTTACACCCTTTGGCCTATCGGACTCTGACTCCGGCCAAATCATGAAGGCGATGTTTTGGGTGCTGACCTATTCGCTGTTTTTGAGCTGGGTGCTGGCAGTGTCGCTCACGCCGTTTCTGGTTGATATTCTGATGCGCGATGTGGATATATCCGTTGAACCTGGCGGAGATCCCTACCAGGGCCTGGCTTATCGCATCTATCAAAAAGTGCTGGATATGGCGCTGCATTTTCGTTACAGCGTTATTGTGATCATGGTGCTACTGCTGGCGCTCTCGCTTTACGGTATGGGGCATGTCAAGAAAGCGTTTTTCACCGTTTCGAATACTCCGATGTTTTACATGGACATCTGGTTGCCTTATGGCTCTGATATTCGCAGCACTCTGCGCACCGTCGAGGAGATTGAAGCCCGTGTGCGCCAGCAGGAGGGTGTGGAGTTTGTGGCATCCACCGTCGGCCGGGGTGCGCCAACCTTTTTTATGACCTACATGCCAGAGAAGAGTTACGAGAACTTTGGTCAAATACAGGTCCGCGCCCAGAACCTGGAGGTGATGCGGGACATCATGCAGCAGCTGGACGCGCAGATGTATGAGCAGTTTCCGCAGGTTCTGCACCAGATGAAGCAGATGGTATTCGGGCCGCCTACCCGGTCCGAGATTGAGGTGCGCTTCCGGGGCGGCGACCCGGAGGTGCTGCGGGAACTGGGGGCTCAGGCAGCTGACATTATTCGCTCGGATCCCGCGGCCCGCAGCGTATATCTCGATTGGCAGGAGCGCAGCAAAGAGCTGGTTCCGATGGTCAATGAATCTGAAGCGCGGCGCCTCGGTATCAGCAACGAGGAGATAGCGAACAGCCTGAAAATCGCTTTCGGGGGCATGCCCGTTGGCGTCTACCGCGATGGCACACGCAAATTGCCCATACTGGTGCGACTGCCGGAGCAGGAGCGGGTAGATTTTGATCGTATTGAAAACCTGCGCTTGTGGAGCCAATCCCTGCAGGCATACGTGCCGATTCAGCAGGTTGTCGGTCGGGTGGATATTCGCTGGGGGGACAACCTGATTCATCGCAAGGACCGGCAGCGCACGCTCACCGTAATGTCCAGCTATGACAAATTCAGTGGCCAGACGGCAGAGCAGCTGTTTACGCGTATCAGGCCTGGAGTGGAGGCTATCGTGCTGCCGGCTGGCTACAGTCTCGACTGGGGTGGCGAATTCGAGAATTCCGAACGCTCACTGAAGGCGGCATTCGGCAGCTTGCCCCTGGCTCTCTTGCTCATGTTTGTGCTCACGGTTCTACTGTTCAACTCCATCCTCAGGTCCCTGGTGATCTGGTTGACGGTACCGCTGTCCGTGATTGGTGTTGCCATTGGCCTGCTTGTCATGAACCTGCCGCTGAGCTTTCCAGCAATACTTGGTATGCTCGCACTGATAGGCATGATCCTGAAAAATGGTATCGTCCTCGTCGATCAGGTCATGGTGGAACTGGACGCAGGGAAAGATACCTATAATGCGGTTCGTGACAGCGCGATCAGCCGTATGCGCCCTGTTTCGCTGGCTGCTGCGACGACGGTATTGGGTATGATACCTCTGGTGACCGATCCGTTTTTTGCCTCCATGGCAGTCACCTTTATTTTCGGCCTGAGTTTTGCGACATTACTAACGCTCATTGTAGTGCCGGTACTGTATCTGGCGTTTTTCAGGGTCGCGACACCTACGCCTTCGTCCACGCCGGAGCCCCAGGTACTTAAGTCAACAAAATCAAGTTGATAGAGTTAGTATGTAATTGGTTTTCCAGGTTTTTTCCGGGCCTCGATCGGGTCCGTTGGGAGATCTGCGCGCTCGTGCAGCCCGAACCGGTGTTACCGGTTTTGGTTCCCCGCCCGCTGGTGTATCCTAGCGCTCTTTTTCCGGTCTAAGGCAACTCCCTGCATGTCCTACCAGGTACTCGCGCGCAAATGGCGACCCAAGAGCTTTCGCGAAATGGTCGGTCAGGAGCACGTACTCCAGGCCCTGATCAATGCCCTGGACCACGATCGCCTGCACCACGCCTATCTATTTACTGGCACCCGCGGTGTTGGCAAGACCACCATAGCGCGTATTCTGGCCAAATGCCTGAACTGCGAAACCGGAGTCAGTTCAGAGCCCTGTGGTAAATGCTCCTCTTGTCTGGAGATCGCCGAGGGGCGCAGCGTGGACCTGCTGGAGGTGGATGCGGCCTCCCGTACCAAGGTGGAAGATACCCGGGAGCTGCTGGATAACGTGCAGTACGCACCCACCCGGTCCCGCTACAAGGTCTACCTGATCGACGAGGTCCATATGTTGTCCGGGCACAGCTTCAACGCGTTGTTGAAGACCCTGGAAGAGCCGCCTCCCCACGTCAAATTCCTGCTCGCCACGACAGATCCCCAGAAACTGCCGGTGACCATACTGTCGCGCTGTTTGCAGTTTAATCTGAAGAATATGCCACCCGACCAGATCGTCGGGCATCTCGGCAACGTGCTGGGCCAGGAAATGATCAGCTTTGACGAGCCGTCTCTGTGGCTCCTGGCCCGGGCAGCGGCAGGTTCCATGCGCGACGCGCTGAGTTTGACGGATCAGGCTATTTCATTCGGCTCCGGCAAGCTGGGCGAGGCGGATGTGCGCAGCATGCTGGGCAGCGTTGAGCTGAGCTTTATTTACAAGCTGATAGAAACACTGGCCGCTGGTGATCCAGCCGGCCTGCTGGCGATTGTCGCGAATATGGCCGAGCACGCGCCGGATTTTGAGAGCAGTCTGGATGAGCTCATCTCGATGCTGCACCGTGTGGCGGTCGCCCAGGCGGTGCCAGCCGCGGTAGACAACAGCTTTGGCGATGCCGAGAAGGTGGCAGCTCTGGCAGCCAGTATTACTGCAGAAGACACCCAACTGTTCTACCAGATAGCGATCAATGGCAAGCGTGATATGACACTGGCAAGTGAGGCGCGGGTTGGTTTTGAGATGGCCCTGCTGCGCATGGTGGCATTCCGGCCGGCGGCCGTGGTTGATGATAGTCTCAGCCCGGGTGATCTGGTACCTGTTGCTCAACCCGCCGAACAGACTGTCGCGCGGGAGGTCGACCCCCCGACAAAAAAGCCACATAGGGCGTCAGCGGCGCCCGATAAACCCAGTGCGCCGACGCCATTGGCTGCTGAAAAACCGCAGGGTGGGCAGAATAAGGCGACTGTCCCTGTGCCTCGCCACGATGCTCCGGCGGCGATAGCACCGGAGCCGGTAAAATCTCCCGAGGATAGTGTAGAGCCTTCACACCAGGCCCCGGGCGAGGAGACCAGCCAGGTCGCAGGGCTTTTCTCTCTGGATGACCTTGTCACCGCAAACTGGCATCAGTTGTTGGAGGAGTTGGGCCTGGGTGGAATTGTGTATACCATTGCCATCAACTGCGTATTGAGCCGTCGTGATGGCAACCGTTTGGCGTTCACATTGGATCAGGCGAACGCCGCGCTGTTCAACAAAGGCCATGTGAAACAGATTAGTAGTGCCCTGGAAAAACATTTCGGCCGTGAGTTGACCGTCGAAATCGAACCGGGGAAAGTACAGGGCGAGACACCCGCCCAGCGCCAGGAAAGATTGCGTCGGGAACGGCAGCAGGCGGCGGTGGCCACGATAGAGGCCGACCCTTTGTTGCAGGCACTGATCACGCGCTTCGATGGTGAGCTTGATCGCTCGTCTATTACACCGGTGGATACCAAGTCCACCCCTAGTTCTGAGGGAAGTCGATGAAGGGAAATATTTCAGACCTGATGCAGCAGGCCCAGAAAATGCAGGCCGACATGCAGAAAAAGCAGGAGGAACTTGCCAATGCCGAGGTGCACGGGGAGGCGGGCGCTGGCCTGGTGTCCGTTGTCATGACAGGCAGGCACGACATTAAACGCGTGTCGATTGATGACGCCGTGTTTTCTGAGGATAAAGAAGTGCTTGAGGATCTGTTGGCGGCCGCAGTGAACGACGCGGTGCGCAAGGTCGAGGCGCATAACCGCGAGGCCATGTCAGGTCTCACCGCCGGTCTCAACCTTCCCGGTGGTTTTAAGCTGCCATTTTGAGTTCTATGCTATGAAGTTCAGCCCCGCTCTGGAAAATCTGATCAATGCTTTGCGCTGCCTGCCTGGGGTTGGTCCCAAGTCCGCCCAGCGTATGACCCTGCACCTGCTGGAGCGCGACCGGGAAGGCGCCACAGCGCTGGCCGATGCCCTGGTGACGGCAGTTGAGCGCGTGGATCATTGCAGCCGCTGTCGTAATTTTACCGAGCTGGAGGTCTGTGAGATCTGTCTGGATAAGCGACGGGACAGCAAAACCATTTGTGTCGTAGAGACACCTGCAGATGTTTTGGCCATAGAGGAAAGCGGCGGTTTTAACGGGATTTATTTCGTACTGATGGGGCATCTGTCACCGATAGATGGTATCGGGCCGGCCGAGATCGGTCTCGAATCGTTTCACCAGCGCGTTGTGGATGAGGAGATCGCGGAGGTTATCCTCGCCACCAATCCCACGGTAGAGGGGGAGGCTACCGCGTATTATCTCACCGATATGTTGCATAGCGAAGGTATCACGGTTACCCGTATTGCCCACGGGGTGCCACTGGGCGGTGAGTTGGAATATGTCGACGGCTCTACTCTGGCCCATGCCATGACTGGCCGCAGGACGGTGAGCTGATGGAGTGGCAGTTGATTGAGTCCGATGAGGCGCTCCAGAGTGCGCTTGCAGAGGTGGCAGGCAGTACAGTGGTGGCGGTGGATACCGAGTTTATGCGCCGCAATACCTTTTTTCCCCAGGTGGCGCTGGTGCAGCTGTGTTTTGGCGATAAAGCCTTGCTGGTAGACCCTCTCGCAATCACTGATACCGCTCCCATGGCTGCGCTTTTGACCGACCCCCGGGTAGTCAAGGTGCTGCATTCCGCCAGCGAAGATCTGGAGGTGTTCAGCCGGTGGCTGGGTGTAGTGCCCGAGCCTCTTTTCGACTCGCAGCGAGCTGCGGCCTTGTTGGATCTCGGTTTTGGGCTCGGCTACAGCGCGTTGGTAAAACTGATTTGCGATGTGGATTTACCCAAGGGTGAAACGTGCTCGGACTGGTTGCAGCGCCCGCTGACAGAATCCCAGTGCGAGTACGCGGCCCAGGATGTGGCCTGGCTGCTTCCTGTGTGGCGCCATCTACAGGGGCTGTGCCGCGAGCAGGGCAAGGAAGATTGGGTCCTGGCCGATGGTCGGGACGCCGTAGAGAGCTTTAATACGGCCGGATACGATTACCTGAAGAGAATGAAGACAGCCTGGAAACTCGATTCACGGCAGTTGGCAACACTGGTGGCCGTGTGTCGCTGGCGAGAGGATACCGCCCGTCAGCGTGATAAGCCCCGCGGCTGGATAATCGATGACCAGGCCTGCATGCAACTGGCCCAACACAACCCGCGTAACCTGGAGGAGTTCAGGGCAAAAATTGAAATGGATTCACGCACCCTGCGGCGCAATGCGGACGCACTGTTGGATCTGCTCGCGGTGCAACGCGCGGTACCTGACGCCGAGTTGCCATCGAGGTTACCCGGCCCGCTTGACTCTGCACAGCGCAATCAGGTGAAGAAACTCAAGGCGCAGGTGCGCCGTATTGCCAGCGAGCTGTCTGCGGCTCCTGAGGCGCTGTTGCAAGCCAGGGATTACGAATTGCTATTGCGCGAAGCTTCCGGCGCTGAGCTCGACAGCCCACCCCACTGGCGTGGCTGGCGTCTTGATATAGTGATCTCTCCCCTGCGGGCAAGCATCGCGGAGATGGTATGAAACGGCGGTTGATAGAGATATTCAGCGGGGCGCACAAGGCAGAGGCCTACCTCTATGTAGACAAGGAGATCGGTCTGGCTGAGGTGCCGGAGTCCCTGCTTGCCCAGTTTGGTGAGGCGGAATCGGTTATGACCATGTTGCTAGACAAGGATCGCAAGCTGGCACGGGCAAATGCCGTGGAAGTCCTGGAGAAAATCGCGTCGCAGGGCTATTACCTGCAGATGCCACCCACCATGGCCGAGCTAATGGCCAGGGAGGGGAGTGGTGAGTGATTGGTGGCATGACAAAAGCCTGGCAGAGCTGAGCCCCGGTGAGTGGGAGTCCCTGTGCGATGGCTGTGCGAAATGCTGCCTGCATAAGCTGGAGGATGAGGACGACGGAGAGGTGTTTTACACCCGTGTACGCTGCCGTCATCTCGATGAGAAAACCTGCCGCTGCAGCGATTATCCCAACCGATCCGTGATGGTGCCAAATTGCATCCGTCTGGAACCCGGCACCGTCGGTGAACTGGATTGGTTGCCCAGCACCTGCGCCTACCGTCTGCGCTCACAGGGCGAATTACTGCCCGACTGGCATCCACTGGTAAGCGGTGATAGCGACAGCGTGCATCGCGCCGGCGTGTCAGTGCGCGGCCGCTCCATTTCTGACGAATATGTTCATCCCGACGGCTTCGACGAGCACATTGTCCACTGGGTGGAATAGGAGAGTACCGTGTTAAGCGAAAGTTCCTACATGACCGGCCTGTATGTCTATATCGGTGCGGCATTGGCTGTCATGGTCTATCTGGCCTGGTGGCTCTCACGTCATTGGCGCCCGGGTACAGTGGTGCTGTGCGTGTTGTTGGCGGGCGCCTTGCTGCTGACGCCGGCCTATCCCAGGGAGGGCGTCGAAACGCTTGCGCCGGCCTTGATTGTAGCGGCTTTTCAGTTGCTGACGGAGGGCCTGGACGGCGCCATGCATGCACTGCGCCCGCTGGCCTTTATGTGCGCGGCAGCCGTCGTGCTGACCCTGCTGCTGCGGCTCAGTATTTTTCGAAACAGCGGAAATGAACGCAGGCCGAAAGCCAATAAGCCGCCGCGCCCGGCCTGACCCCGGGTCGATATTCTATTGATAACTGGTATGCCAATAGGTACCCTGTCCGGCTTTCTCGAAGCGCAAGAGTGATGACAAAACCATGAAATTTGAAGGAACTGAACGATACGTTGCCACAGACGATCTGAGGATGGCAGTAAATGCCGCGGTCACCCTGCAGCGCCCGCTGCTGATCAAGGGCGAGCCCGGAACAGGTAAGACCATGCTCGCGGAGGAGGTGGCCCTGGGCCTCGGCAAACGTCTCATCCAGTGGCACATAAAATCAACCACCAAAGCCCAGCAGGGGCTCTACGAGTACGACGCGGTTTCGCGGCTGCGGGACTCCCAGCTCGGCGGTGACAAAGTCCACAACATTGCCAATTACATCAAGCGCGGCAAACTCTGGGAAGCCTTTGATTCCGATGAGCAGGTGGTATTGCTGATTGACGAGGTAGACAAGGCCGATATTGAATTCCCCAACGACCTGTTGGTAGAGCTGGATCGCATGGAGTTCTTTGTCTACGAGACTGGCGAAACGATCAAGGCGAAGCACCGCCCCATAATTATCATCACCAGCAATAACGAAAAGGAATTGCCGGACGCCTTTCTCCGGCGCTGTTTTTTCCACTTCATCAACTTTCCGGACCGGGACACCATGCGCGAGATTATTGGCGTGCACTACCCGGATATAGCCAAAAATCTGGTACAGGAGGCCATGGAAGTCTTTTTCGATGTGCGATCTATCCCCGGTCTGAAGAAGAAACCATCGACCTCGGAATTGCTCGACTGGTTGAAGTTGTTGATGGCGGACGACATACCCGACGAAATTCTCAAGGACCGCGACCACACCAAGGCCATTCCGCCGCTCTACGGTGCACTGCTGAAAAATGAGCAGGACGTGCACCTGCTTGAACGTTTGGCCTTTATGCATCGGCGGGAGAACAGGTAAGCCCATGCTGGTCAATTTTTTCCATGGGCTGAAAGATGCAGGGGTTCCAGTTACCCCCCGGGAACTACTCGATCTGATCGAAGGCCTGAAGCAGCATATTGCTTTTGGCAGCATGGACGAGTTCTATTACTTCAGCCGCACCTGCATGGTCAAGGACGAAAAATACTTTGACCGCTTCGATCGGGCTTTCGGTCTGCATTTCAAGGATCTCGAAGCGCTGGACGATGTGATAGAAGCATTGATTCCGGACGACTGGCTGCGCTCTGAGTTCATGAAAAACCTCACGGAAGAGGAGAAGGCGAAGATAGAGTCCCTGGGCGGGCTGGAGAAACTGATAGAGGAATTCAAGAAACGCCTGGAGGAGCAGAAAGAACGCCATCAGGGAGGCAATAAGTGGATTGGCACCGGTGGCACTTCACCTTTTGGCCAGGAGGGATATCACCCTGAAGGTATGCGAGTCGGACCCAACGGCCGCAACAAAAAGGCAGTAAAAGTCTGGGATAAACGCGATTTTAAGAACCTGGATGACTCTGTTGAGTTGGGTACGCGTAACATCAAGGTCGCTTTGCGCCGCCTGCGCAAATTCGCGCGCACCGGTGCGGCAGACGAATTGGACCTCGATGACACGATCAGTTCCACCGCCCGCAATGCTGGTTTTCTGGATATCAAAATGGTACCGGAACGCCACAACGCGGTGAAGGTGTTACTGTTTTTCGATGTGGGTGGTTCAATGGACCCACACGTCAAGGTTTGCGAAGAGCTATTTTCCGCGGCGCGCACCGAATTCAAGCACATGGAAAATTTCTATTTTCATAACTTTGTTTACGAGAGCGTGTGGCGCAACAATTCGCGTCGTCACAATGAGCGCACCCCCGTGCTGGATGTAATGCACAAGTACAGCCATGATTACAAAGTGATATTTGTCGGGGACGCCGCCATGTCGCCCTATGAGATCGTGCAGCCCGGGGGCTCGGTTGAACACTGGAACGAGGAGTCGGGCGAGCAGTGGATGCGGCGGCTACAGGAAGTCTATGACAAGGTGATATGGATTAACCCGACACCGGAAGAAGAATGGCAGTACACGCAGTCTGTGGCGATTACCCACAAGCTGCTTGAAGGTCACATGTATCCGCTGACCCTGAAAGGGTTGGAAGAGGGCATGAGCTACCTTTCAAAATAGGCCGCCGCGCACTTTAGTGCGGCGTACTTAACGGCTGCTGTTCCCAAGTAAGCCCGCATAGGCGATGAGGCTCGCCGTAATCGCCACATTGAGTGACTCCACGCCGTTGGCCATGGGGATGGACAGTGCGGTGTCTGCCATCGCCTGCACCGCTTCCGATACGCCGACACTTTCATTGCCCAGCACATACACACAGTGTCCGCTGGGTTTGTGGTCAAACAGTGACTCGGGGGCGTTAGCGGCCAGGATGGTAATACTGGCGCCGTGTTTACGACAGCTTGCAAGCGCCGCCGGTAATTCCGGGCAAATCACCAGAGGAGCCCTGTACAGGGTGCCCGCGCTGGCCTTGATTACCAATGGCCCCAGCGCAGCGTTGCCGCGCCGCGACCAGATGATGCCGTCGATCTCGCCGGCCGCTGCAGAGCGAATAATCATGCCGAGATTGGCGGGATTACTGATGCCGTCCAGGGCGAGGAACCGACGCCGCCTGCCGGTTTGAAAAGCCTTGCCCAGATCTTCCAGGGTACTGAAGCGAGGGCAGGCGATGTCCAGGGCTACACCTTGATCCTGTTTGCCATTTTTGGATATGCGCGCCAGTTCGGCGCGGCTGTGATACCTCACTTCCAACTGGCGTCGGCCGGCCTGCGCAATCACGTCGGCGATTATGCCGCCGCCCTTATTATTGTCTGCCAGGTGCAGGGTGTGGCACTGCAGGGACGCGTCCTGCAGTGCCTCAAGGGCGGGTTTGCGACCATAGATTGTCAGCATTTTGCTGAAATGCGCCTTCTTTTCACGGTATTCGGTGCTGTCAGCCATATCCAGCCCCTTCAGGAGACGGTCTCCTGGCCAGCGGCAAGCCGTGTGACCCGATCGGCGGATTCTTTCATGCGCGTAGCGATATCTTCTATCTGTGCACCGCTGATCGGCTTGTCGATCGACCCTCCGACAAAACACATTACGGGTATATCTTTGTCGACGAATACCGGTACCGAAATAGTGCTGACCTCATAGCGCGCTTTGGGGTCGATACGATCCAGGTGGTAGAACTCATCGCAGAGATCGAGCTGGAACTGGTTGGCCGTGGCCTCCAATGCAGCCAGGCTCCAGGCTTCATGCAGGCGTTTCAACTCCTCCATAAGTTTAACCTCGGCCCGGGTTTTGAGCGTTACCTCATAGCCGCGGGCACGAATGCCAATGGCTGCCACACGCAGTTTCTGGTCGAGCTTTTCATCGTAAGCGCCCCTGGCCTCGTGAGCACGGCTGAGCCAGGCTTCCAGCTCGCGTGCCGGGGAGAAGGCGGTGAAACAAGCGGCAATAGGCGCGGTATTGGGCAGGCGCAGGCCCAACTGAAAGGCGTCGATAAGGGGGGTGGCATGCCCATACAAGGCCAGTAGCACCTGGTGCAACTTGGATCGACCGGTGACGGCAAAGCCGATATTCAATTCACTCTGGAGGCCCTCCAGCTCAGGGCGCGCATATTCCAGTACCGGGAATTGGGCAAATGCGGCATTACCTGCTGCTATAATGGACGGCCCGAGGCGATATGCCTTGGTCTTGGGGTGCTGCACCAGAAAACCGTAGTTTGCCATGGTCGTCAGAATCGCGTGGCAGGTTGCTTTGTTGAGGTTAAGCCTGCGGGTCATCTCGGTCAGGCCAAAGGCCTGCATAGGATTGGCCATCAACAGGTCCAGAATGGCCAGTGCACGGGCTGTAGGTTGTGAAAATAGAGCCACTTTATTACTCCAGTTACGACTTGCAGGTGCTGGCTCACAGGCATCTCACCTAGAAAAGTCGGTATAATTTATTGTACTTAGCGGAGCATGGTAACGCCTCATGAGATCAGAATTCAAGTCGTACAGCCGACACATTTGCCGGGCCGCCATCACCCAGCCGGCGGGAGAAAACAGGACGTGAGGCCGGTGGGTGGAGAGGGTGCCTACACTTTGTTCAGCACTTCCGCTTGTCATTTGTGCGAAGTGGCGGAAGAGATGCTGGTAGCGCTGTGCCAGAAGCACCCGGATATCGTTTTTGAGAAGGTGGATATCAGTGATTCAGACATTCTGTTCGAGCGCTATGGCATGCGAATCCCCGTGCTCCGCAGCCAGCGGGGTGGGGAACTGGGCTGGCCGTTTACCGCTGCCCAGCTAGAGGCGTTTGTGCGCGCTTAGAGAGTTTTAGCTGTACTACTCGTCGCTGCCCACCCGGACTGCCAGAACATCGCGCTTGGCACCGTGCAACACACCATTGGCGGTAGAGCCCATGAGCAGCGCAAGGCCATGACGGCCGTGGCTGCCGACAACAATCAGGTCCGCGCTGAGTTCCTCCGCCTTGGCGTGGATTTCCACTTCTGGACGTCCCATGACGATGTGTCGGTGGGCCTCGTCGATACTGCTGCTCTCGGCAAAGCGCTGCAGCTGCTGGCTGGCCTGTTGGTAAATTTCATCCTGGATGCCGGAAAAGTCCATCGGGATGTCGCCACCATAGGCAAAGCTAAGGGGCTCTATCACGTGAATGATATGTAATTGCGCAGCCGCACCGCTGGCAACGGCGCGGGCTCGTTGCACGATCCGGCCGGAATCCTCGCTGAGATCGATTGCCACCAGGATCTTTACATAATCTGACATGACCTACTCCGTTATTGCTCGTAATTATGGAGCCATTTATAGCATAGAATGGCAATCGAGCAACGCCAGTGTACATACAGTCGTGCTCAGGGGCGTTGACCTGAATCAGGAATCATCATATTGACCTATTTACTAATCATTTTTGTCATTGCGGTCGCCTTGGCGCCGTTGTCGCATTTTATTCCCAGTAAGCGGCAGCGCCAGATTGCCCTGATGCGCGAATACGCCGCGGTGCACGGCCTGTTTGTCGAATTCAGGGGTGTGCCTGGCCGTGACAGGGTGCGGGCCCGCGATCGGGATGGCGCCGGGCGGGACACGATATATTACGGAAAACGCCTGCCACCGGTAAAAACCCGGGATTGGAAGGCGCAGGCCTGGCGCTTCGAAAATGGTAGTTGGGTAGGACTGGAACGCCGGGCACAAGTGCCGGCGGGATTGGCCTCGCTACCCGCGGAAGTATTGGCGGCCAGCGTGGATGAAGGCAGTTGCGGGATCTACTGGCAGGAGGTGGGCGGCGTTGAAAGTGTAGAGCTGATCCGGCAGGTTTTGGAGGTCTGGGCGGCAGAGGCGCGCAACTGAGAAACCCTGATTTAACTTGACCGGAGGGAGCTGGCACCTTATATATGCCACCTTTTCATTGGCCGAACAGCACGGCCCACACCCGTTTTTGGGTGCGTGACACGGGAAATTATGGGTAAATCATTAGTTATTGTTGAATCGCCGGCGAAGGCCAAAACCATTAACAAGTACCTTGGGCCGGGGTTTGTGGTCAAATCCAGTGTGGGTCACATTCGTGATCTGCCTACTGCGGGCAGTGGTAAAACCGCTGTCGATCCCAAGCAGCGCGCGGCTCAAGCGGCAAAAACCCGTAAAATGGCGCCGGAGAAAAAAGCCGAATACCAAAAAACCAAGGCGCGCGAGCAGCTGATCCGACGTATGGGTATCGACCCGGAAAACAGCTGGGAAGCCAATTACCAGATTCTCCCCGGGAAGGAGAAAGTGGTCAGTGAGCTGCAGAAACTCGCTGAGAATGCCGATGCCATCTATCTCGCAACTGACCTTGATCGCGAGGGAGAGGCCATCGCATGGCACCTGCGCGAGGCAATAGGCGGGGATGATTCGCGTTATCAGCGGGTAGTGTTTAACGAAATTACCAAAAAAGCCATCAAGGCAGCCTTCGAACAACCCTCACACCTGGACCAGAATCGGGTCAATGCCCAGCAGGCCCGGCGTTTTCTGGACCGGGTAGTGGGCTACATGGTCTCGCCCTTGTTGTGGGCCAAGGTCGCGCGTGGTCTTTCGGCGGGGCGTGTGCAATCGGTTGCGGTGCGCTTGCTGGTTGAGCGCGAACGGGAAATCCACGCCTTTGTGCCCGAGGAATACTGGGAGGTGCATGCCGACCTCATCAGCAAACAGGGTGACAAAGTGCGTTTCCAGCTGCGCAAGCACCAGGGCAAAAATTTCAGCCCCGACAATGAAAAAGACACCATGGCGGCGACCGCGGCGCTTGAATCACTGCCCTATGCGGTGAGTCAGCGCGAGGATAAACCTACCCGTTCAAAGCCCTCAGCGCCGTTTATTACCTCAACCCTGCAACAATCGGCCAGTACCCGCCTGGGTTTCAGCGTGAAGAAAACCATGATGATGGCGCAGCGGCTTTACGAGGCGGGCTACATCACCTATATGCGAACCGATTCCACCAACCTGAGCGGTGAAGCGGTGGCGGCCTGCCGGGACTATATCGGGCAGAAATTTCCCAAAAAGTATTTACCTGAAGAGGCGCGTCGCTATTCCTCGAAGGAAGGAGCGCAAGAAGCGCACGAGGCTATTCGGCCCTCCGACGTCAACGTGTTACAGGCGTCCCTCTCAGGTATGGAGCGTGATGCTGAGCGCCTGTACGAATTGATATGGCGCCAGTTTGTTGCCTGCCAGATGCCTGACGCCGAGTACACTTCGACTGTTGTCACGGTCACTGCCGGAGACTTCCAGTTGAACGCCAGAGGTAGAATTGTCAAGTTTGACGGTTACACCCGGGTGCAGATACCCGCCGGGCGCAAGGGAGACGACAGCGTATTGCCGGATATGAAAGAGGGTGAGGCGCTCACACTCGACAAACTGGACCCGGCCCAACACTTCACCAAACCCTCTGCCCGTTACGGCGAGGCAAGTCTGGTGCGGGAGCTGGAGAAGCGCGGTATAGGCCGTCCGTCGACCTACGCATCGATTATTTCCACCATTCAGGACCGTGGCTACGTGCGCCTGGAAAACAAGCGGTTCTATGCGGAAAAAATGGGCGAAATCGTTACTGATCGCCTGCAAAAAAGTTTTACCGAGTTACTGGACTACGGCTTCACCGCATCGATGGAAGAAAACCTGGATGCGGTTGCACAGGGCGAGCTCGACTGGCGTGAACTGTTGGATCAATTTTACGCTGAATTCTCCGGGTTGCTGGAGAAAGCAGGCGAGCCTGAACCGGCAGGTATGCAACTGAATGAGCCCACGATGACGGATATCGAATGCAGCAATTGTGGGCGGCCGATGAATATACGTACCGCCAGCACCGGTGTATTCCTCGGCTGCTCCGGCTACGCCTTGCCGCCGAAAGAACGCTGCAAACAAACCATTAATCTTACACCCGGTGACGAGGCTATCCGCGAAGATGCTGATGATGAAGCCGAGTCACGACTGCTGCGCACCAAGCATCGCTGCAAATTGTGTAACACCGCCATGGACAGCTACCTGATAGACGAAACGCGTAAGCTGCATGTGTGCGGCAACGGTCCCGATTGCCCGGGCTATGAAGTGGAAACGGGCAAGTTCAAGATCAAGGGTTACGACGGCCCCGTGATTGAGTGCGACAAATGTGGCGCCGACATGCAATTGAAAACCGGGCGCTTCGGTAAGTATTTCGGCTGCACTTCCGAGAACTGTAAGAACACCCGCAAATTATTGCGCAATGGCGAGGCTGCGCCGCCCAAGATGGACCCGGTACCAATGCCCGAACTGGAGTGCCAGAAGGTCGAGGATCACTACATACTCCGCGATGGCGCTGCCGGCATGTTTCTGGCGGCGAGCCAGTTTCCGCGCAACCGTGAGACGCGCGCACCTTTCGTCGATGAATTGTTGCCGCACAAATCCGAGATTGATCCCAAGTACGAGTTCCTGTTCAGCGCGCCGGTGCAGGACCCCGACAAAAACCGCGCCCAGGTACGATTCAGTCGCAAGACCAAAGAGCAGTACGTAATGACCGAGGTGGATGGTAAGCCCACTGGCTGGAAAGCTTTCTATGACGGCGGCAAATGGGTGGTGGAACAATCCGCTGGCGGCAAAGCCAAGCCGAAGGCTAAGGCAAAAAGTAAGGCGAAAACCAAGGCCAAAGCCAAAGCCAATACCAAGAGTTCCAAAAGCGCTTGAGTGGTGCGCGCGCCAGGGCAAACCATGAGCTCTACCTGGGGAAGATTGTCATTGCGGCCTGGCGTCGCGAACTGGCCAGAGAAGATGTGCCGGCGGCCACTCTGGCACAGGCCTTCCATGCGGGGGTGCGCAACCACCTGGTGGCTGCCTATGGTTGGTTTCTGCTTGTTGTAAGCCAGACGGAAGCACCGCCACACAGCCCGCCGCAGAGTTGTCAGGAACTTCCGCCGATGCCTGAAGGTCGAGTGTATCCTCCGGAAATAAATGAGTTTCGCCAATTGGAGGCCAGTGGTTGGCTGTTCGAGATGCTACACATTACGGCCGTCGACGTACCGGGTACGCGGCAACCAGGCAATCTGGCGTTATCTACGCAAAACGCGCGTGGCACCGAGCAGGTAGAGCATTGGCTGCAACAACTACAGGGTCTGTTTGAACGCATGGGCGACTCGCTGGACGAGTATTAATCAGAGCTGCCCTTTTAGTGAGGTGGCCGGGTGTGACTGCCCCTGTTAGAATGGCATCGCACATTCAGCAAACAGAGGTCAAATGAATGTCTGCATCTCTACTGGAGATTGTCGATTTGGGTGATGGAGAGATCGTACTGCAACGTGCAGACGACGACTCGGAACCCCTTGTAACTATCCGTTTTTCTGACGAATCGCGCATTTATATGATGGATAACGGGCTGGAGGTCGCCAAGGCGATGATCCAGGCCGGCATTCAGGCGGCTGCTGCGATTGCCGAACAGGGAGAACAGGAGACAGGCGAAGAGACCACGGTTTCCCGCATGCTGCACTAGCGAGAGCTGTCGGCAAGCTGCTCGCTGTAGTGATTCTGTATCCGGCGGCCGCTCGGAAATAGTGCTTGTGGCTTAATTACCGCGTCGCAGGATGCCGACGCTGATCCCCTCTATGGCGAAAGCCTGCTCTCGCAAGTTCACCTTGATAGGTTCGTAGTCCGCGTTTTCCGGCACCAGTTCCAGCAGGTGTTTCTGACCGGTTTTGTGTAAACGCTTGACGGTTACATCTTCCTCGATGCGTGCCACCACGATATCGCCGTTATTGGCCACGGGGGTGCTGTGCACGGCCAGCAGGTCACCGTCGAGAATGCCCGCCTCCATCATGCTGTCACCCTTGACCACCAGGAAATAGTCCGCTGTGGGCTTGAAGAAAGTGGGTGGCAGGTCGCAATAGTCTTCTATGTTCTGCTCAGCCAGCACTGGGTCACCGGCCGCCACACGACCCACAATCGGGATACCTGCGCTCTCGGGCAAGCGAATACCGCGGGATGCACCGGCAATCATTTCAATGGCGCCCTTGCGGGCCAGTGCTTTCAGGTGTTCTTCCGCAGCGTTGGCGGATTTGAAGCCGAGTTCCCGGGCGATGTCAGCGCGGGTTGGAGGGTAGCCGGTCTCGTCAATATGGCGGCGAACCAGATCCAGCACTTGTTGTTGTCGCGCAGTGAGCTTTTCCATCACGGGCACCGTGGTTATTTATACAGGTGCTGTGATTATATACAGTATATTGGTCCGCGCACAAGTCGTGCTGTCCCGGCCCTCAGGACAGCGGCCTTGCGCTAGAAGTCCTCAACCCCGTACATGGTATCGGGCTCAATGGAGTTTATCGGACTGTTCCAGTCCTCGGGGTGCATGGGCAGGTCCGGATCCAGCATATCATCGTCATCCAGCTCAAACGCCGTGCGCCAGTCCTCCGGAGCTTCAGCCCGCTGGGGCATCATTTCACGCCAGGCGTCGAGGTCAAGCTCTGCCACTTCACCATCCAGGTACTGGATTTCTATATTGAGTGAGTCGGGGTCCCAATCGACAACTTCAAACAGTGCATCAACCTGCACGTCTTTGAACCATTTGCCCGCAATAGGGTGCTGCATTTTCATTTCGAACGGCCTTTTTTTTCAGGGTTTACAGTTCAAAATAACACGTTGGTTCCGGCTGTCCATTATGTGAAATTGGCATATAGATCAGCGTGCAAATTACGTTTAGTGGGCTCCCAAATGTTTTCAAAAGAGATCAAGCGCTTGCGCAGGCTATCGAGAGTTGACTTAAGCCGGCTGTGGCTTTTATATACTCGTTCTCTGCTAAGCAGCATCTGTTCACATAGATAAAATGTCTAAAAAAAGCTTGCGCCCACGGTAATTGGTCGGGTCACAGGCGGATCTGGAGTATAGCAACATGAAACAACTGGGCATTATCGGGGGCACCGGCCTCAGCGAGCTCCGCGGGCTGCGAATCACAGCCGCACACGCGCCAACCACGCCCTACGGCGAGCCATCCGCTGCCGTGTCGGAGGGCACTCTGGGCGAGACCCGTATTTTTTTCCTGCAGCGCCACGGTGACAGCTCAAGCATACCGCCGCACAAAGTCAACTATCGCGCCAACGTCTGGGCACTGCAGTCCCTGGGTGTCAGTGAGATTGTCGCAATTAATGCGGTGGGCGGCATTGCCGCTGACATGCAGCCCGGCACCCTGGTAATACCCGATCAGTTGATCGATTACACCTGGGGCCGGGAGCACACCTTTGACGACGGCAGTTCGGGCCAGCTTCAACACATTGATTTTACCGAGCCCTACGACCGGGATTTGCGCGAGGCGCTGGTGTCGGTTGCTGGCGCTGCGGGAATTGCCTGCGAGGCCGCGGGGGTGCATGGCGTAACCCAGGGGCCCAGATTGGAAACTGCGGCGGAGGTGCGTCGTATGGCCGCGGATGGATGTGGTGTGGTGGGTATGACAGGAATGCCCGAGGCTGCGCTGGCCCGGGAGTTGGGCCTGGCCTACGCGACGATATGCATGGTGGTAAACCCCGCCGCCGGGCTGGGTGATGAGCCTATCTCACTGGCTATGATGCACGACATCCTGCAGCGCGAAGCGAGCGTTGTGGCTGACCTGCTGAAGGCATTGCTCGCGCAGCGCTACGGCAACTGATTGTCTTCTCCGGCAACAGGCTTCTGCTGCGCGGCGATCGCGCCCAGTTCCTCGGTGGTAATCGGTGTGAATTTGATGACCACACCCAGCAGTGGGTGGTCTATGTAGTGCGTTTCGTTACTCCGCATGCGCCGGATCTGTTCCAGTAATACCGCGTGTCGATAGGGATAGATCGGTACATTCACCTCACTCGATTCGCCACCCTCTCCTTCATTTTCACCGTCAATGCCCAGTACCACAGGTTCAGGCAGTTGTTCTATTGCGGTGGTGATATCGACCGGCTCCTGCTCTTCGATGATCAGGGAAGGGGGCCCCAGCGGAGGTGCCGGCATCTGCCATGTGCCGGGAAAGTAATCGCCCGAGGTGTTGAGCCAGAGATTTGTCTGCACATGCAGGTAACGGGAAAGGGACAGCTTGATGGTGCCCTGCAACCGCGACCATTGCTGTGTATCCCCACTGTGATCCAGCACGATAGGCAGGCTACGTTCCTCCGATGGCACCGGCTGAACCCAGGTTTCGTGGAACAGCACGGTATAGCGACCTCCGCGTTGCATCTGTGCGGCTTTGCCACTCAATTCCCGGTAATCCCCGGGCAGCAGAACAAAGGGACGGGGAAGGGCGAGTGGTTTGTCAGGGGCCGGTTCCGGGCTGGTGACGGCAGCACCCGGGGGCGGACCATCCTGGTAAACAGGCGAGGGCGGTACAGGGGCTGTCGGTTTGGTATTCGGTGTCTCCCTGGCGGCCTCGCTGGTTTGCCGCGGTACTGCGAGGCCAGAGTCACTATTATCCGCCGTGTCCGTCACCGCACCGGCCGAGAGAATGGTGATTATCTGGCGACCGTATTCGTCGACCACACTGTCGCCACCATATTTCGCAGCGTTCTCGACAACGCGAGCGGTATCAATTAAAAAGCGGGATGCGAGGGGGTAGGCGAGCGTTGGTGTCGCGTCCCATTGCTCGGCTAGCGCGGCTCCGCCGGGCGTCTCGGACGATTCGTTGGCAAATACCAGTAACTCCACCCTGAACCAGCGATCCTCCTGGGCGAGCATGGCAGGACTTGCTACTGAGGCGAGCAGGGCGAGGGCCGGGAGTATCAGTTTGTGGGTCGTGTCAGACATCAGGCGGCATTTTCCGTAGCGTCGGTGGCAAAAGATTCCAGAAGTTGTTCGACATACTCCTGGCGTTCAGTGTTATCAGGTAACTCGCGTTGAAAGCGCAAGCGGGTAGCCCCGGCCAGTTTATAGGCTCTTGGATCAGACTGGACGAGTTTTACGAGGCTGAGTGGGTGTACCCTGGTGTTGGTGTGAAAGTCGATACTACCACCCTGTGGGCCGGCTTCAATGGCGCGTATACCCAGCGCCTGGGCCCGGATGCGCAGTGCAGACACCTGGAACAGGTTTTTCACCTGTATGGGGAGCAGCCCGAAGCGATCGATCATCTCCACTTGCAGATCCCGCAACTCGCCGTCGCTTGCCGCCGCGGCAATGCGCTTGTAGAGAATGAGGCGGCCATTAATGTCGGGCAGGTAGTCCTCGGGAATCAGCGCTGGCATATGCAGTTTGATCTCCGAGCCCTGGTCCAGAGGGGCATCCACATCGGGAATCTCCCCGCGCTTCAGCGCAGCCACCGCCCTGTGCAACATGTCCATGTAGAGGCCGAAGCCCACGCTGTGTATCTGCCCGCTCTGCTCATCACCCAGCAGTTCGCCAGCACCGCGAATTTCCAGATCGTTAGTGGCCAGCAGGTAACCCGCACCCAGGTCGCCCGCTGCCTCTATCGCTTCCAGCCGTTTGCCCGCATCCGGTGTGATCGCTGAGCGGGGAGGGCACATGAGGTACGCGTAGGCCTGGTGGTGCGAGCGGCCAACCCGGCCCCGCAACTGGTGCAACTGCGCCAGGCCGAATTTGTCGGCACGCTCGATAATAATGGTGTTGGCGTTGGGGATATCAATACCGGTTTCGATAATGGTGGTGCACAACAGGATGTGATGTTGCTGGTGGTAAAAAGCGGACATCACCTGTTCAAGTTGATTTTCACGCATCTGGCCGTGGGCGACGGCAATGCTCAGGTCGGGTAACAACTCGCGCAACTTGCGCGCCGTTTCTTCGATGGTCTTCACTTCGTTATGCAAATAGTAAACCTGACCGCCGCGCAGGGTTTCACGCAGCACGGCTTCCTTGATCAGCGCGATATTATGCTCGCGCACGAAGGTCTTGATCGATAATCGCCGCGCTGGCGGAGTGGCAATGATAGACAGGTCGCGCATGCCGCCCATAGCCATGTTGAGGGTGCGGGGAATGGGGGTTGCGGTGAGGGTCAGTACGTCGACCTCCGAGCGCAGGGCCTTGATGGTTTCCTTCTGCTTGACCCCGAAGCGATGTTCCTCATCGATAATCAGCAGGCCCAGGTCGGCAAAGCGAAAGTCACTTTGCAGCAGCTTGTGAGTGCCTATCAGAATATCGGTTTTGCCCGCGGCAACCCGCTTGCTCACCTCGGTGAGCTCTTTGGCTGACTTGAAACGTGATATCACTTCCACTGTGACGTCCCAGTCGGCGAAGCGGTCACTGAAGGAGCCGTAGTGCTGCTGCGCCAGCAGCGTGGTCGGCACCAGTACCGCAACCTGTTTGGCGTTGCGTGTGGCGAGAAACGCGGCGCGCATCGCCACCTCTGTTTTGCCGAATCCGACATCGCCACACACCAGACGGTCCATTACTCGCGCGCTTTGCATATCGTCTATGACTGCATTAATGGTGGACTGTTGGTCCGGAGTCTCCTCGAAGGGAAAGGCTCCAGCGAACTGTTCGTAATCGTGCTGGAATGCGGTGAACGCGAAGCCTTCCCGCGCCTCCCGTCGGGCGTACACATCAAGGAGCTGGGCCGCGACATCGCTGGCTTTTTCACTGGCCTTGCGGCGGGCTTTTTCCCACTGGTCTGAGCCCAGGCGGTGCAGGGGCGCGAGGTCGGGGTCCGAGCCGGAGTAGCGACTCACCAGGTGCAGGGAGGCCACAGGCACATACAGCAGTGAACCCTGGGCGTATTCCAGAGTGAGAAACTCTGCCTCCTGGTCGTCTATCGACAGCGTCTGCAGCCTGATGTAGCGCCCCACACCGTGTTCCAGGTGAACAACCGGAGCCCCTTCCCGCAGCTCATTAATATCCCGGAACACATTGGCTACGGCCGTCTCTTCCTGTTGCTTGCTGCGACGCCGCCTTTGGGCAACCCGGTTGCCAAATAACTGGGCTTCACAGACCAGGGTCGGCTGGCCCGGGCCAAAATACATGCCGCGATCCAGCGGCGCGGTGCTGATGGCAAATTCCGCGCCAGAGGTAATAAAGTCCTGCCAGTCACGCGCTATGGGCGGGGCCAGGTCGTGGGCTTTCAGGGATTCCAGCAATATCTCCCGTCGGCCTGCAGATTCCGCGCACAGCAGAACCGGTGCGCCGTGCTCCGCCATGAACTGCACGAGGTGGTCCGTGGGCGATTGGTTGCGTTGGTCACCACCCAGGTTTGGCGGGGGCAGCGCGCCGGTCTGTTGATGAACCGGCGCGTCCGGGTTATAGCGCAGTTCCAGCACTGAATGCTTGCCGAGGATCTGGTACAACTCCTCCACCGGTGTAAAACAACGCGTCGGCGGCAGCAGGGGCCGCCGCGGGTCTATGCCGTACTCCTCGAACCGGGTGTTCACATCGTCCCAGAAATGGCTGGCGCTGTCGTGGTGATTGCCACAGGTAATGATGGCGGTGTTGTCGGGCAGGTAATCGAACAGGGTGGCTGTGTGCTCAAAAAACAGCGGGAGATAGTATTCGCAGCCGCCGGGACTGCGTCCTGCACTCACCTCGACATAAGTATGGCATTGGTCGGGGTCCACTTCGAACGTGTCGTACCAGTTCATCTGGAAGCGGGTGATGGCGCTGCGGTCCAGCGGGTACTCGCGAGCCGGCAGCAGATTGATAGCCTCCACCTTGTCTACCGTGCGCTGGGTCTCCGGGTCAAAGGTGCGCAATGTGTCCACCTCGGAATCCAGCAGGTCTATGCGGTAAGGCAGCTTACTGCCCATGGGAAAGATATCGAACAGTGATCCCCGCAGGGCAAATTCACCGTGTTCGTACACCGTCTCTACATTGCGGTAACCATTGCGCTGCAGGTCGCGCCGAAAGTTCTCGATATCCAGCCGCTGACCGGCCTCTAATACAAGACTGGATCCGGCGAGGTAATCGGTGGGGGCCAAACGGTGCATCAAGGTTGGAATAGGCACCACCAGAATGCCCGATGTCATGCGGCGCAGTCGATGCAGCGTACTCAGGCGTTCGGAAATAATGTCCTGGTGTGGCGAAAAATTGTCGTAGGGCAGGGTCTCCCAGTCCGGGAAAGCCAGAATTTCTACATCGTCCATCAGAAAAAAAGGCAGCTCCCGTTCCAGGGTCAGGGCGGAGCTGGTGTCAGCAGTAATCACCACCAACAGGCGATCCTCCTGGGCCAGTTCAGCGATGCAGCGTGCATCCGCGCTACCTGAGAAGGGTCCCAGAGCGGTGCGAGTAGCCTTTTTAGCAGGCCATGGCGTGTTTTTAATCAGAGAGGAGAACATAGATCCTGGGGTCGGTCGCTGCCCTGCAGGCGCGCGGTGATTTACATGCGGCGCTATTGTAGCGCCAAGCTGCCTTCCAGCTCCAGTGAAGAGAGCCCTGGCCGGTGGTAATTCGGGTAATCCCAACTTGCACCCCTTCGGTGCTCCGACGATAATACGCGACCCTAAACCCCTGCCCCTGACTAAAGGTAGCCCACAGTGACCGATGAACGACAGCGCCCCCGCCCCGATGATTACTTCAAGAACTGGAAAGAACGGGAAGCACTTGCCGAGGGCATGATTCCGCTGGTGGGTCGCCTTTCCCGGGAGAAAAACGTCAAATGTTACATCTACGGCAGGACGTTGGTTAATCGTTCCGTGCTGCAGATTATGAAAGACCATCGCTATGTGCGGCAGGTCGAGGGCAATGAACTATCGGAATTTGAAACCTACCCCGTGTTTACACACCTGTCTGAACTGGACCTGGGGCCTGCACATATTGATGTCGGCCGGCTCGCTGTGCGCTTTCAGGAGGAGGGGGCTGCCGCCGGTCTGAGCCTGGAGCAGTTTGTCGAGCGCGAACTGGCCGGGCTGATCGGCAACAAGGTGCGGCCGCTGGAGCAGCCACAGGACGTCGTGTTGTATGGCTTTGGCCGAATAGGTCGGCTTATGGCCCGCCTGCTGATTGAGAAGACGGACGGTGGTGACTGCCTGCGCCTGCGCGCTATTGTGGTGCGCAAGGGCAAGGCGCCCAACGACCTGGTGAAGCGCGTCAGCCTGTTGCGCCGCGATTCCGTGCACGGCGCATTTGACGGCACTATCCGGGTGGATCAGGAGCGCGAGTCATTCATTGCCAATGGCAATGAGGTGAAAGTTATTTATGCCGACAGCCCGGATAATATCGATTACACCGCCTATGGTATCAACAACGCCATTATCATTGACAACACAGGTGTCTGGCGCGACGAGGCCGGTTTGTCCCAGCATCTTAAGAGCAAAGGCGCGAGTAAGGTTATCCTTACTGCACCGGGCAAAGGGGATCTGAAAAATATTGTTGCCGGGATTAACAGTGACGCCATCGAGGATTCCGACACCATTATTTCGGCCGCTTCATGCACCACTAATGCCATAGCACCGCCTTTGAAGGCCATGGATGATGAATATGGCATCGCCTCCGGGCATGTAGAAACTGTGCACGCCTACACCAACGATCAAAATCTGACCGACAACTACCACAAGGCATCCCGGCGCGGGCGCAGCGCCCCATTGAATATGGTGTTAACCGAAACCGGTGCCGCCAGTGCAGTGGGCAAAGTGTTGCCGCAATTTGTCGGAAAGCTGACGGGCAACGCGATACGGGTGCCAACCCCCAACGTGTCCATGGCTATCCTGAACCTCACTCTGAAGCGGGAAACCACGGCAGACGAGGTGAACGAGTTTATGCGTAACCAGGCCCTGCACTCGGCTCTGCGTAAGCAAATAGACTACTCGGGCTCGCCAGAGGTGGTGTCCACGGATTTTGTCGGCTCCAGGCACGCGTGTATTTTTGATGCCCAGGCGACCATCGTGAACGGCAAGCAGGCTGTGTTGTATCTCTGGTATGACAATGAATTTGGTTATAGTTGCCAGGTGCATCGCATTCTGGAGCGGATGGCCGGTATTCATTACGCCGTATACCCGCAGGAAGCGTGATCAGGTAGCGCGTGTAGATCTTCCGAGCTGAAGCCGCCAGGACTGTTGGCCCGGGTTGACCCAGTTCGGAAAAACTTGCCCGGAATCAAAGAACTCGCTGTCCCTCGGTAGCGTTTTATGGAGCCATTCCGCTATAATGCGCGCGGTCTGGGTTCCATCATGTAACGGATGCACGTGTTCTCAGGGCGTTCGCCCACAGAACGGTGCCAGCTCACCCAAAATTGTTTAGTTTTTTGTAGGCAGATCGTATGGTCAAGATCAAGCGGGGCATGGACATACCCATCCAGGGTGCTCCTCAACAGCTTATAGCAGATGCACCCGCACCTCGCGCTGTAGGTGTGGTGGGTTACGACTATGTCGGCATGAAGCCCACCATGGAGGTGCGCGAGGGCGACAGGGTAAAACTCGGTCAATTGCTGTTCACTGACAAGAAAACCCCCGGCGTACGTTATACCGCCCCCGCCAGTGGCGTGGTGGCCGCGATAAATCGCGGCGCCAAGCGCATTTTGCAATCGGTTGTTATAGACATCGACGGCGATGAGGCCGAGGGATTTCCTGCGATTACGCCCGATGGCGTGGCCTCCCTGAGTGCAGCCAATATACGCAAACAGCTTATCGAAAGCGGCCAGTGGACTGCGTTGCGCACCCGGCCCTACAGTAAAGTACCTGCGCCTGACGCCGAGCCCGCGGACATCTATATCACCGCTGTTGATACACACCCCCTGGCTGCCGACCCGGTATTGGTCATTGCTGAGCAAGCGGAGGCTTTCAGATTTGGCCAGGACATTCTCGCCAAACTGACCAGCGGTAAGGTGTATCTGTGTAGCGCCGCGGGAGCGGATGTTTCCCCGGGTAAGGCAGCAAATATTGAAGCCGCACAGTTTGCCGGCCCACATCCCTCCGGCCTGGCCGGTACCCATATCCACTTCCTCGGCGGCGCCGGCGTTGAAAAAATGGTGTGGACAGTGGGTTATCAGGATGTCATTGCGATTGGCCGCCTGTTTCTTGATGGCCGCCTCTATACCCAGCGCGTAATAGCATTGTCAGGCCCGCAGGTTGAAAACCCCCGCTTGTTGCGCACCCGGCTGGGTGTTGACCTGCAGGCCCTGTGTGCCGGTGAACTGAAAGCCGGTGAAAATCGTATTATTAGTGGTTCCGTACTGGGAGGGCGCCTCGTTTCCGGTGCGACCTCTTATCTGGGGCGCTATCACAACCAGGTGTCGGTGTTGCTTGAAGGTCGGCACAGGGAGTTCATGGGCTGGTTGTCGCCTGGCTTCCACAAGCACTCCAGTCTGGGAATTTACTTCACCAGTTTCTTTGGTACCAAGCCGCTGGCCATGACAACGACAACCAATGGCAGTGAGAGGGCAATGGTCCCGGTTGGGAGCTATGAGAAGGTGATGCCACTGGATATCCTGCCCACCCATTTATTGCGGGCATTGATTGTGGGTGATACCGAATCGGCACAGGCGCTGGGATGTATGGAACTTGAAGAGGAAGACCTGGCCCTGTGCAGCTACGTGTGTCCGGGCAAGTACGAGTATGGTCCCATCCTGCGGGACAACCTGACTCGAATCGAGAAGGAGGGTTGAGGCGTGGGATTGCGTAAGATTCTGGACAATATAGAACACCATTTTCAGGAAGGTGGCCGTTTTCAAAAATGGTTTGCCGTGTATGAAGTGCTTGACACCTTCCTGTACGCACCTGACTCGGTAACCCACTCCACGGCGCATGTCCGCGATGGGGTAGACCTGAAGCGAATCATGATCACCGTTTGGCTCGCCGCATTCCCTGCAATGTTCTACGGTATGTATAACCTCGGCTTCCAGGCCAACAGTGTTATGCCGCCGGGGCAGGGCGTCGAGGGGTGGCATGGCTTCCTTGTCGAATTGGTGGGCGCTTATGACCCTCTCAGTCTCTGGGATTGCTTCTGGTACGGAGCGGTGTTCTTTATTCCCATCTATGCGGTGACATTTCTGGTGGGGATCGCCTGGGAAATCTTGTTTGCCATTCGACGTGGGCACGAGGTTAACGAGGGTTTCTTTGTTACCTCCATCCTGTTTGCCCTGACCTGCCCGCCGGATATTCCCCTCTGGCAGGTGGCTCTGGGTATCAGTTTTGGTGTGGTCATTGGCAAGGAAGTGTTTGGCGGTACCGGCAAGAACTTCCTCAACCCGGCTTTGACCGGCCGCGCATTCCTGTACTTCGCCTATCCGGCACAGCTGTCCGGTGACGCGGTGTGGACTGCCGTCGATGGCTATACCGGCGCCACCGCGCTGTCAGTGGTGGCCTCCGAGGGTATGACCGCGCTGGAGCAGCAATGGTCATGGATGCAGGTCTTCATTGGTTCTGTCCCGGGCTCCATCGGCGAAACCTCTACCCTGGCTATCTTTATCGGCGGCGCTCTCCTGCTGCTGACCCGCATCGCCTCCTGGCGCATTATGGCGGGTGTAATGATCGGCATGGTGGCGTTGTCGACGCTGTTCAATGTGGTCGGTTCAGACAGTAATCTGGCCTTTGCAATGCCGTGGTACTGGCATCTGGTCACCGGTGGTTTCGCCTTCGGTATGGTGTTTATGGCCACCGATCCGGTGTCCGCATCGATGACGGATACCGGCAAATGGTATTTCGGTATCCTGATCGGAGTGATGACAGTGCTGATCAGGGTGGTAAATCCGGCGTTTCCCGAGGGCATTATGCTGGCGATATTATTCGCCAATATATTTGCTCCCCTGATCGATCATTTTGTGGTTCAGGCCAATATCAAACGGAGGCTTGCCCGTGTCTAGCAACGACAGCAAAGCAAAGACCCTGATCGTCGCATTTTCGCTTAGCATTGTATGCGCGATTTTCGTATCCACCGCGGCTGTGGTGTTGAAGCCGGTGCAGGAGGTGAACAAGTCACTGGATCGCAAACGCAGTATTCTCGCGGCGGCGGGCATGCTGGAAGAAGGTAAAAGTGTTGACGAGCAGTTCGCACAGGTGTCCACCCGCGTAGTGGATTTACGCACCGGCAAATTTACCGACGATATCGACGCGCAGAAATACGACCAGCGCAAGGCCGCCAAAGATCCATCGGAGTCGGAGAAACTGTCTGCGGAACAGGATGTGGCGAAAATATCGCGGCGCGAAAATTACTCGCTGGTGTACGTGGTGGAGGGACCCGCGGGGCAGTTGGAGAAAATCATTCTGCCCATTCACGGCTACGGCCTCTGGTCCACGCTCTATGGTTATATTGCTCTGGAATCCGATGGCAATACCGTGGCCGGCCTGGGCTTTTCCGAGCACGGTGAAACGCCAGGGCTGGGCGGTGAGGTTGACAACCCCCGCTGGAAAGCGCACTGGCCGGGTAAGCAGGTGTATCGCGATGGCGACGTGGCGCTTGGCCTGATCAAGGGCTCCGTCGATTCTTCCAGTGCAAATGCCCCCTGGCAGGTGGATGGCCTGGCGGGTGCGACCCTGACCTCACGCGGTGTGACCAACCTGCTGCACTTCTGGTTGGGTGAAAACGGCTTTGAACCATTTCTCAATAATCTGAACGCCGGGGAGGCCTGACAATGAATTCCGTCAAAGAGATTCTTACCGGGCCAATTGTCAAAGATAACCCGATCGCGCTGCAAATTCTGGGCATCTGCTCCGCCCTGGCGGTTACCTCCTCGCTGCAAGTGACCCTGGTGATGTGTGTGGCGCTTACGGCGGTCACGGCTTTTTCCAGTTTTTTGATTTCCTCCATTCGCAATCACATTCCCGGCAGCATTCGCATTATCGTACAGATGGTGATTATTGCGTCCCTGGTGATCGTGGTAGACCAGTTCCTGAAGGCCTACGCCTATGCCATCAGCAAACAGTTATCGGTGTTTGTGGGCCTGATCATCACCAACTGTATCGTGATGGGCCGCGCCGAGGCCTTCGCGATGAAAAATCCGCCAATCCCCAGTTTTCTGGATGGAGTCGGTAATGGCCTGGGTTACAGCGTCGTACTGATTGCCGTCGCTATCGTGCGTGAGCTGTTCGGCTCCGGGAAGTTGCTTGGCATAGAAATCCTGCCGCTGGTCACCGAGGGTGGTTGGTATAACCCGAACGGCCTGTTGCTGCTGCCGCCCAGTGCGTTCTTTCTTATCGGTCTGCTGATCTGGGGCCTGCGCAGCGTGCGCAAAGAGCAAGTAGAAGAGCCGGACTTCAGACTGGCGAAACATACCGTGGCAAGGGAGGGTGTGTAAGTGGAACACTATCTGAGCCTGTTTATCCGGTCTATTTTTATTGAAAACATGGCCCTGGCCTTCTTCCTGGGTATGTGTACCTTTCTGGCGATTTCGAAAAAAATCCAAGCGGCACTGGGGCTGGGGATTGCCGTGACGGTGGTGCTGGCCATCACCGTGCCGGTGAACAATCTGATTTATACCTATCTGCTGGCCGACGGTGCACTCGCCTGGGCAGGGCTGCCGGACGTGGACCTGAGCTTTCTCGGCCTGCTTTCCTATATCGGTGTCATAGCCGCACTTGTGCAGATCATGGAGATGTTTCTGGACAAGTTTGTGCCCGCACTTTACAACGCACTGGGTGTTTTTCTGCCGCTGATTACGGTGAATTGCGCCATTCTGGGTGCCTCGCTATTTATGGTTGAACGCGATTACAACTTTGCCGAAAGCGTGGTGTATGGCGCCGGCTCCGGTGTCGGCTGGGCTCTGGCCATCGTCGCGCTGGCGGGTATTCGCGAGCGGCTCAAGTATTCGGATGTGCCGGACGGCCTGCAGGGATTGGGGATCACATTCGTGGTGGTGGGGCTCATGTCCCTTGGCTTTATGTCCTTCGGCGGCATAGATATATAGTGACCGGACACGAGGCAGGACTGTACTGATATGGATATGACAATTGTATACGGTGTCAGCATGTTCACCGTTATGGTGCTCATTCTGGTGGCTATTATTCTTGTGGCGCGCTCCGGGCTGGTGAGCACCGGCGACGTAAACATCGAGATCAACGGCGAAAGAACCATCACCGTGCCTGCAGGCGGTAAGTTGCTGCAGACCCTGTCCGAGGCCGATCTGTTCCTGCCCTCGGCCTGTGGCGGCGGCGGTACCTGCGCACAGTGCAAGTGCATTATCAGCGAGGGCGGCGGTTCCATGTTGCCCACTGAGGAGGCCCACTTTACCAAGCGCGATGCCGCCGAGGGCTGGCGCCTCAGCTGCCAGGCCGCTGTCAAACAGGACATGAAGATCGAGGTCCCCGAGGAAGTGTTCGGGGTCAAGCAGTGGCAGTGCACGGTGGTATCGAACCCCAACGTTGCCACGTTCATCAAGGAGCTGACACTGCAACTGCCCGAGGGTGAAAACGTCGACTTCCGGGCCGGTGGCTACGTGCAGCTCGAGTGCCCGCCCCATCACGTGAAGTATGCCGATTTCGATATCGAGCCCGAATACCGCGGCGATTGGGAGCACTTCGGTTTCTTCAAGCTGGAATCGGAGGTCAAAGAAACGGTTATCCGGGCTTATTCCATGGCCAACTACCCGGAAGAGCGGGGATTGGTGAAGTTCAATATCCGTATCGCCACGCCGCCTCCGGGCAGCACGGGTATTCCCTGCGGCCAGATGTCGTCCTGGGTATTCGGTCTCAAGCCCGGAGACAAGGTGACTGTGTACGGCCCATTCGGTGACTTCTTCGCCAAGGATACTGATGCAGAAATGGTATTTATTGGTGGTGGTGCCGGTATGGCGCCCATGCGCTCACATCTGTTCGACCAGATGAAACGCCTGCACTCCAGACGCAAGATATCGTTCTGGTATGGCGCTCGTTCCATGCGCGAGATGTTCTATCAGGACGAATACGATCAGCTGGCTGCCGAGAACGATAACTTTACCTGGGAAGTCGCCCTGTCCGATCCGCAGCCCGAAGATAACTGGACGGGCTACACTGGCTTCATTCACAACGTGCTGTTGGAGGAATACCTCAAGAACCACCCTGCGCCGGAAGACTGCGAATACTATATGTGTGGGCCGCCCATGATGAATGCGGCGGTTATCCAGATGCTCACCGAGTTGGGTGTGGAACCAGAGAATATTATGCTGGACGACTTTGGTGGCTAATGACCCCTCTCGCCTTGAAAGCCACTCGCGAGAGTGGCTTTTTACGTTTCTGGGCGTGCTTTGTTTGTGCCTGTTGGCGGGGTGTGTCGAGCGCGATCTTTCGATACAGCTGGCAGGCGAAACCATGGGCACCCGCTGGCATGTTACCGTTGTGCCGGGCGCGAACAGCCCCGATGCGGCCGTACTGCAGCAGGGAATCGAGGCGGTGTTGGACGATGTCAATGCAAGCATGTCGACTTACCGCAGCGACTCGGAAATAAGCCTGTTTAATGCATTTGAAACGGACCAATGGTTCGCCATCTCCAATGAATTTTATGCCGTGCTCTCAACAGCCCTGGCCATAGGTTGGCAGAGCAATGGTGCCTATGATGTTACGGTAGGGCCACTGGTAGATCTATGGGGCTTCGGCCCGGCAGGCCCCGTGGCTGCCCCACCTGCCGATGATATCGTGACCGACGTGCTCGAACGGGTCGGTCAGGAACATCTCAGGCTCGATGGCGATGGACCACGCTTGTTAAAACGTAGCCCGGTGGAACTGGATTTCTCTTCTATCGCCAAGGGCTATGCAGTGGATCGCATAGCCCAATGGCTGGATTCCCGGGGGGTGGATCGCTACCTGGTGGAAGTGGGCGGTGAACTGCGGCTTGCGGGTTTGAGTGGCAGAGGAGACCCCTGGCATATCGCTATTGAACGGCCCGACAGCAGCACAAGGGCGGTAGAGCAGGGCCTCAGTCTCACCGATGTCGGGCTTGCCACCTCCGGTGACTACCGCAACTTCTTTGTTATTGACGGACAGCGCTTTTCCCACAGTATCGACCCGCGCAGGGGCTACCCGGTGGCTCATGAACTGGTTTCTGTCACGGTCGTTCACCCCAGCGCGATGATCGCCGACGCGTGGGCCACGGCCCTGGTCGTTCTCGGTTATGAGGATGCTATGGCAGTGGCGCAGGAGCAGGGATTAGCGGTATATTTCATTCGACGGCAGGGCGAGGTGTGTGACGATAGCCACACCCCGGCGTTTGGGCGGTACCTGGAAACTGCTACCCATTAAACTAACGTGAGCCCAGCGGGCTCCGGAGACAGGACATGTCACTATTTCTCGTATCTGTACTGGTCATTTGCCTGGTGATGGCAGCCATGGCCGTGGGTGTTATGACTGGGCGAGCGCCTATCAAGGGCTCCTGTGGCGGCATGGGCGCCCTCGGTATTGATACCGCCTGTGAAATATGCGGTGGTGACCCGCAGCGCTGCGACGAGGAAACCCGCGACACAGAGGCAGGCGAGAGCAAGAAGCCCGAGCTGTTTTATTCCGCAGACAAGTAAACCCGCTTCTCTGATGCACTCGCGTGGCTCCATCCGCCATTACGCCCCCTTTATTGGTTTGCGTTACAGCTTCAGTCGCAAACGCAATCGTTTTACCTCTGTTATCGCCATGGTGTCCATGCTGGGTATGGTAATCGGTGTGGCCAGCCTGATAACCGTTTTATCGGTAATGAACGGCTTCGGCGGTGAGCTGCGGGGCAGGATACTGGCGCTGGTGCCCCATGGTTATGTCACGGGTGGCGACACCGGTATCGAGGAGTGGCAGGCTTTGAGTGCCCGCCTGCAACAGGCCCAGGGTGTGGTTGCCGTCTCTCCCTACATCAGTGACAAGGTCATACTCGCCAGTTCTACTAATATGCGCGGCGCGGTGCTCACAGCCATCGACCCGGCGCAGGAGCAGGAAGTGTCAGAGATTCCAGCTGCCATGGTGGCGGGCTCGCTGGAGAGTCTCGACGACGGCGGTTTCAACGTGGTGCTGGGTGCCTCGCTGGCGCGTATTTTACGACTTGGAATTGGCGATTATGTGGATGTGACCGTACCCCGGTTGACCGTGACTCCCCTGGGTGTGTTTCCGCGCAGTAAACGCCTGCGGGTAACCGGGATGTTCGAAGTGGGGGCGCAGCCGGATGGTTATCAGGCCTACGTCTCGCTGGCCAGCGGGCAAAAATTGCTGGGGCAACGTGATCAGGTAGACGGACTACAGGTGCGAACCAATGACTTGTTTGAGGCACCTGCGATAATGGCATCACTCGCCGAGTCCTTCAGCGGGGAGTATAAGGTGAGCGACTGGAGCCAGACTCAGGGCTCACTGTTTACAGCGGTAAAAATGGAAAAGGTGATGGTGAGCCTGCTGCTGCTCAGCGTGGTGGCTGTCGCTGCATTTAACATAGTCTCCACGCTTGTCATGTCGGTGGCAGAGAAACGGCGGGATATCGCCGTATTGCGAACCATGGGGGCCCGCGCCAGCGGCATCATGGTGATATTTGTAGCCCACGGAATTGGCCTGGCGGCGGTGGGAATATCTATTGGTGCAGTGATAGGGGTGGCGCTGGGTCTTTATATATCGCGTGTTACCGCGTTTATAGAAAACGCTTTTGGAGCTAAATTGTTCGATCCCAGTGTATATTTTATCAGCGAGTTACCGTCCGACCTGCAGTGGTCAGACGTGGCCGCTGTGGTGATAGCATCCCTGCTGCTCAGTTTGCTCGCCACACTTTACCCCGCCTGGCGGGCTGCGCGGATTGCCCCCGCAGAGGTGCTGCGCTATGAGTGATAGTGTACTGCACTGTGAGTCCCTGTGCCGGGTCTACGAGGATGGTGGACGAACGGTCACCGTGTTGCAGGATGTGGAACTTGATCTGGTCGCGGGTGAGAAAATAGCGGTCATTGGTGCATCCGGCTCGGGCAAGTCCACACTACTGAACCTGCTGGGTGGGCTGGACAACCCCACCCGGGGGCGAGTGCTGATGGCGGGCCAGGATCTCGCCACTCTGGATGAAGCCGCACGGTGCCAGTTGCGCAACAAGCGCCTGGGTTTCGTGTACCAGTTTCACCATCTGTTACCGGAGTTTGACGCCCGGGAAAACGTGGGCATGCCACTGCTGATTGCCGGTAAATCTCGCAGTGAGGCCTGGCGTAAAGCAGCAGAAATGTTGGACAGAGTTGGCATGTCGCACCGCCTCGACCATCGTCCCGGCCAGTTGTCCGGTGGTGAGCGCCAGCGCGTGGCGATCGCCAGGGCGTTGGTGGCGAGCCCGGACGTGGTACTTATGGATGAGCCCACGGGTAACCTGGACCCGCATTCCGCCAGCCAGGTACTGGAACTGATCGATGAGCTGGGCCGGGAGAGCGCCGCTTTTGTCGTGGTGACTCACGACCCGCTGATCGCTGCGCAAATGAATCGCACACTCGAACTGGACGAAGGCAGACTCAGGCAGCGACCATGAAGACCAGTGATCGTCTGCGAATCGCGCTGCGCTACACCTTCGCATTCGGAGGTGGCCATCTCTCCACCTTCCTCTCGGCGCTCTCCATGCTGGGCCTGGTGTTGGCCATCAGCCTGCTGATTGTGGTGTTGTCGGTGATGAACGGTTTCGACAAGGAAATGCGCGAGCGAATTCTCGGCATGGTGCCCCACATCACGTTGCACTCAGCCATTCCGATAGAGGATTGGCCTGCCCAGGCGCAGAAAATTCTGCAGCATCCCGATGTTATCGAAGTCACACCGTTCACTGAATTTGATGCGCTGTTTATGCGCGGCAGCAGTATCGAGACTGCCAGAGGGGTCGGTATTGATGCCAGAGACCCTGCTGTTGTTGCCCGGTTGTTCGGCAAACTGACTGAACAGGAGGTCAGTGAATTTCAGCGAGACCCCGCCAGCCTGGTACTCGGTGTCGGCATTGCTGAGCGCCTGGGTGTAGCACCGGGGGATGAGTTGACCATGATCGTGCCCGCCGCGGAATTCGGGCAGGGTTCCCGGGCAGCGCAGTTTGAATCGGTGCGGCTGGCTGCCGTGCTGGAAACGGGTACCGAGTTGGACCAGGTTGCCGCTCTGGTGCCGCTCGCAATGGCCTCAAGAGTGGCCGGCTTGGGCACGGCGGTCAGTGGCCTGCGCGTAGCGACCTCCGATCTTTTTGATGTTTCGCGCATAGGCTGGGAACTGATGAACAATATGCCCCCCGGCTACTACGCCACCAATTGGATGATGACCCACGGCAATCTCTATTCGGCAATACAGCTGTCGCGCGACCTGGTAACGGTGTTGCTATTTTCCATTATCGCAGTGGCGGCGTTCAATGTGGTTTCCTCGCTGGTACTGGTGGTATTCGACAAGCAGGGCAATATTGCGATCCTGCGCACGTTGGGCGCGGCGCCACGGGATATCGCGATTATATTTGTGCTGCAGGGCGCGATGATCGGTGTGGTCGGGGTCGGGCTCGGGGCTGCACTGGGTGCTCTCGGAAGTATGGCGGTGCCGCGGCTGGTGAGCAAACTGGAAGAGGTACTGGACATTAACTTTCTCAGCACTGACGTGTACCCGGTCTCCTTCCTGCCGGTGGATTTATTGCTGCAGGACGTTCTGGTGGTGGGTGGAGTCGCGTTCACCATGTGTGTGGTGGCCGCTTTCTACCCCGCCCTGCGGGCATCGCGCCTCGCACCGGCGATGATTCTTAACCAGGACAGAAATTAAGCGGGTGCCCGGCAAATAGAGTTGCCCTGGAAGCTGCCCCGGCTAATTGGACTCCGCTTTTTTCGCCAACCGGTTTGCGCGCCGTGTCTTGCGTTCGCGCCAATGCACGGCTACCCGCCATCGCCAGGCCATGCTCACCACGAAGTAACCCAGGCTGCCGGAAAAAAGTCCACACATAAAACATCCCAGCAGGAATGGCCGCCAGATATAGGACAGTTGGCCGCTCAGCCACTCATAGCTCAGCTCAAACTCCATGGTGTGAACCGGCACGCCCATAATTAGCGCGCCAACCTTATAGGCAATAAAAAACAGTGCCGGCATGGTCAGTGGGTTGGTAATCCACACCAGGCAGACCGACAACGGGAGATTGCAGCGAAACAACAGTGCCAGCAGTGCCGCTACCACCATTTGAATGGGAATGGGCATGAACGCGACAAACAAGCCCACAAAAAAAGCCATGGAGGCGGAATAGCGATTCAGATGCCACAAGTTGGTGGCATATATCCAGTCGCCCAGAATGGCAAGAGATTTGATCTCACGTATCCGGGCGGCGCTGGGCATTAATGATTTGAGGGTTTTTCTTGCCATGTAGTGAGTGGCCGAATGTGCTCTGTCGTTCCCTGATGAGTTGTGATCCACTGGATTTGCTGCGGTGCCCTGGCAGACCCAATGGGCGTCGTGTTCGCCGCGGTTTGCGACATTATGCCTTTAAAGTGCCGGGTACTCTAGATGAGATCATGGATGATCGGGATGGTGCTTGGTGTGCTGCCTGCGCTGGTATTGTCTGACTTGCCCCCAATGTGGCTATCACTGCTCCTGGGTACTGCCGCCGGATTGGGTTTGCTGCTGTGTAGCGCTGGGTGGTGTCGGTTTTGTTCCGGATTGGCGATGGGTTTTGCTCTCGCACTGGTGCACGGTCAGTTCCTTTTGGGCGCACGTATCAGCGCACAATGTGAGGGCCAACCACTGGTGGTGGCTGGTGTCGTGGCATCATTACCACGCAGCAGTGACTTTCCCGACGGTGGCCACAGGCAGCGCTTTGAGTTTGCTGTTGACAATCTTGAGCCAAGGCACTGCAGCGGCCCGCAGCGCATTCTGTTGTCCTATTACGGTACCGCAAACGTGCGGCCGGGGGACAGTTGGATCTTCCCCGCGAAGCTGAGCAGGCCCTGGGGCCTGGCAAATCCCGGTTCTTACAATTTACAGGCGTGGTACGCGCAGACCGGCATCGACGCGGTGGGCCATGTGTCGGGAGGGCCCGGCGTCCGACAGCAACGACCCCCGGGCGCCGCCAGTGTTCACAACAGATTGCGGCAGCGCATCGCCGAGCGCATTTACGCGCTGCCGCTGCCGCCCTCCGTAACGGCCATACTGGCGGCCATTACGGTGGCCGACAAGAGCGGCATTAACGCTTCGCTCTGGGCTCTGTTTCAAACTTTTGGCGTCAATCATTTGCTGGTGATCTCCGGTTTACATGTGGGACTGGTCGCCGCCGCCGCGTTACTACTGGGCAAGTTACTGCAGCGCCTGCTGCTGCTCGCCGGTGTCTCGGCCTTGTGGCTACCCGCATTACTGGCGCTGTTTTGCTGCTTTGCTTATACCGCACTGGCGGGCTTTTCAGTGGCCACCCAGCGAGCACTGCTGATGTTGTCGTGCTTTCTGCTGGCAGCGTTGGCCGGGCGCAGTGCTGGGTCTGCACACAATCTGCTGCTGGCCGCTGTGGTGATTCTTACTCTGAACCCCTTGGCTGCACTGGGAAGCGGTTTTTGGCTGTCCTTTGCCGCTGTGGCCGCGCTTTTGTGGCTTGCCCTGTGGCAGCGTGGCATGTGGGCTGGCTGGCGCTTGCTATCTACCCACGTTTTTATGTCGCTGGTTATGTTGCCCCTGGGCGCCTGGTGGTTTGGTGGCAGCAGCCTGGTGGCAGCGCTGGCGAACCTTGTTATGGTGCCGCTGATAGGGTTCTGGGTGGTGCCGCTGGCGCTGTTGGCCGTGCTGGCCCTGTTTTTTTTCCCGGTTGCCGAAATGTTACTGTGGCAGTTGGCGGCCTGGCCATTGGAGCAATTACTTCCGCCGGCAGAGTCGCTGGCGGCCAGCACTGGAAGCTGGATTTACTATCGGCTGGCTCCCACCGTGTCGGATATCACCCTGGCGTTGGCAGGAGTTTCATTGATCGCGGTGCGAAGCCCAGTGTGGGGGAGGGGGCTGGCGCTGCTGCTTTTAGTGCCGCTGCTGCTGCCAACGCAGCCGGTGGTGGTAGCTGAGCCGGTGCAGGGCGACGGCAAGGAGTCAGCCCTGCAGGTGACAGTGCTGGACGTAGGGCAGGGTACAGCGGTGATCGTGCGCAGTGGCGCCCGGACGCTGGTGTACGATACCGGGGGCGGCGACCCCGCCGGAGCCAATATGGCCAGCGCAGTGATATTGCCCTATTTGCGTCACCTGGGCATAGCAGCCATTGATACTCTGGTAATAAGCCATCCGGATAATGACCACAGCGCCGGCGCCGCGACACTTGTCGCGGATATGCGTACCTACGAGGTATTTTATGGCGGCGACGGCGCTGCCCTGGCCGGGGGGAAACCTTGTCTTGCGGGACAGGCCTGGCGCTGGTCAGACGGCCCGACATTCCAGTTTATTGCGCCCATGGACAACGCGCCTCGTTCCAGTAATGACAGCTCCTGCGTATTGATGATCTCGGCAGCCGGCCACCGTTTGTTACTGACGGGCGATGTGGAAAGCGGTCAGGAACGAAACATGGTGCGATTCTGGAGAGAAGGAATGACGGCTGACTGGCTGCTGGTGGCGCATCACGGCAGCCGCACCTCATCCTCTCTCGCCCTGCTCAAGACCGTACGCCCGGGTATCGCCGTTATCAGCAGCGGCTATGCGAATCGGTTTGGACATCCGCACCCGGATATTGTGCGACGCCTGCAGGGGGCGGGCGCCACGGTCTATGGCACCGCCAGCGGCGGGGCGCTGGAATTTATCTTTGCTTCCGGCTTGCCGGTACAAGTACACCAGCGGCGCCAGCAAGTTCGCCGTTTCTGGATGTAATCTCTTCTTACCCCTGCACCGGGTGGGTATACTGGTGGGATTACAAAAAAAGCAAGGGGGAGAGTGCTTGTGCTTGAATTGGTAACGACCGGCGGCTGGGTGATGGTACTGATATTGCTGTGCTCAGTTATTGGCCTGGCGATTTGTGTGGAGCGGCTCTACACACTGAACCCCAGGAAGATCGCGCCTCCGCATTTGCTCGCCACTGTGTGGAAACAGCTGAAGGCGGGGGAGTTGGACACAGAGCGATTGCGCAATCTGAAAAAGGCCTCGCCCCTGGGGCGTATTCTGGCGGCTGGGTTGGGCAATGCCTACCATGGCCGCGACGTGATGAAAGAGAGTATCCAGGAGGCTGCGGGGCACGTGGTGCACGATCTGGAGCGCTACCTCAATACCCTGGGTACCATCGCCGCTGTCACACCCCTGCTGGGTTTGCTGGGTACGGTGTTCGGCATGATCAAGGTATTTGCCGAAATCATGGCACAGGGCACGGGAAATGCCAGCGCCCTGGCGGGGGGCATATCCCAGGCACTTATCACTACTGCGGCAGGACTGGCCGTGGCGATTCCGGCGCTGGTGATGCACCGGTATTTTGTCGGCAGGATCGATGGCATTGTGGTGGAGCTGGAGCAGGAAACCATCAAACTGGTTGACGCCCTGCACAGCGAAGAGAACACGGAAGCCCGCTCTTGAAGTTTCGACGCCGACAATCTGAGGCGGTGGGTATTAACCTGACCCCCTTGATCGACGTCGTTTTCTTGCTGCTGATTTTTTTCATGGTATCCACTACTTTCACTCGTGAGACCCAACTGAGTATCGACCTGCCCGAGGCGGAGGGCACTGTAAAGGAAACCAGTGAACAGCAGATAGAGATTCTGGTGGACGAGGCGGGCACTTACCGGGTCAACGGGCACGGTCTGGTGGACAGCCACATGCGCACACTGCAGGCGGCCATTTACAAAATTTCCGCCGGGGATACCACCTTGCCGATGGTCATTACTGCCGATGCAGACGCGACCCACCAGTATGTTGTGCGCGCCATGGACGCCGCCGGCCAGATGGGTTTTGTACACCTGAGTATCACCACCAGGCAGCCTGCTGGATCCGATACCGGTGGCTAGATTTCGCGACCTGCCGCAGCGCCAATCCGGTGATCGCGGCATGAGCGATTGGCAGATCTACCGCCGGCTTCTCGGCTATGTCGTTCCCCATTGGCAGATGTTCTGTCTCAGCCTGCTGGGCTACCTGTTGTATGCCGGTGGCAATGTGTTACTCGCCGATCTGATGCAGTTTTTGCTGGACTCCCTTGATGATTCTGCGAAAACCGGTAAGGGCATTGTCGCCGGTGTGGCCTATGCACTGTTTGACACAAGTGAACTGGATCGGGTGCAATTTGCCCGTATTGCAGTACCGGTGGCGATGGTGAGCATCGCCTGCGGCCGGGCAAGCGGTTTTTTTCTGGGCAACTATTGTATGAACCACGTGGCCCGCAGCTTGATACACACACTGCGCTGCGAGGTGTTTGATCGGATGCTTGTTGCCCCGGCAGCCCACTACGATGCGCATAACCAGGGCGCGCTGATCTCTCGGGTCACATTCAATGTCGAGCAGGTGACCGGTGCGGTCACCAAGGCCTTGAAGGTTGTGGTGCGCGAGGGGCTCACCGTTATCGCGCTGGCCAGTTACATGCTTTATCTGAACTGGCGTCTGTGTCTGGTTTTTGTTGCCGTGATTCCTGTGATCGCGGTGGTTGTCAGTTTTGTCGGCAAGCATTTTCGCCGCTACAGCAGGCGCATACAGTCGTCCATGGGGGATGTGACCCAGATATCCGCCGAGAGTATCAGCGGTTATCGGGAAATTCGGGTTTTTGGTGGTCAGGCCAGTCAGCAAGAACGGTTTCGTCAGGCCAGTCTGTACAACCGCGCACAGAACCTGAAACTCGCCTTCGCCGAAGGGCTGAGCACGCCTGTTATTCAGACGCTGTTGGCGATCGCCCTGGCAACCCTGGTGTGGTTTGCCCTCAGTCCAAATATATTGCAGGGCTTTACCGCAGGCTCTCTGGTGGCGTTTCTCACTGCTGCCACACAACTGGGTAAACCCATACGGCAGCTGAGTGAAATTCAAAGTGATATTCAACGCGGCCTGGCGGCTTCCGAGGATATTTTCGTGCAGCTGGATCTGGAAGCCGAAGCGGATAATGGCCACTATGCAGTGTCGCGGGTGCGCGGTGATATCAAGGTTCGAGGTCTGTCTTTCTCCTACCCGGCAGACGACAGGCTGGTGCTGAAGAATGTATCCCTGGATATCCCGGCGGGCAAAACGGTTGCCCTGGTCGGCCGTTCAGGCAGCGGCAAGACCACGCTGGTGCGCTTGCTGGCGCGCTTTTACCCAATAACACAGGGCGAAATCCTGCTGGATGATGTGCCGGTTTCGCGCTACACGCTGGCGAATTTACGCGAGCAGTTGGCGATGGTGTTGCAGCCTGTCACCTTGTTTCACGATACGGTCTACAACAATATTGCCTACGGCTCGCTGGCAGATGCCGACGAAAAATCGGTGCTGGCGGCTGTCGAGTCGGCCTATGCCAGGGAGTTTATTGAAGCATTACCGCAGGGTATTCAGACCACCCTGGGAGATGATGGCGGCGGGCTGAGCGGCGGTCAGCGCCAGCGCATTGCTATTGCCCGGGCGATACTCAAGGACGCCCCGGTTCTCGTTCTGGATGAGGCCACGTCGGCGCTGGACAATGCGTCGGAGCATCGCATACAGCGCGCGCTGGATAATGTGATGGCCAACCGTACCACACTGGTTGTTGCCCACAGGTTGAGCACGGTGGAGCATGCCGACAGCATAGTGGTAATGGACGGAGGCAGCGTGGTCGCCTGTGGCAGCCATCAGGCATTGCTGGCAGAAGGCGGGCTGTATGCGCAACTGTATCAGCAGAACTTCGCCGATTGATGGCACCGCTGCGTGAAACACTCGTGCGGGCCTGGTATTGCGGCGCCTGGTGGCTGCTGTTGCTGCGACCGGTGGAGGCGGTGTTCCGCTGCGCTGTGGCTGTGCGCCGGGGCCTCTACCGCAGTGGCTTAATGTCTACTTATAGAGCGCCTGTATCCGTGGTTGTGGTGGGCAATATCACAGTGGGTGGGACCGGCAAGACACCTGTTGTTATCGCCCTGGTTGAGAGCCTGCAAAAACAGGGTGTGCGGGTGGGAGTCATCAGCCGGGGTTATGGCGCGCTGGGGCTTGTTGCGCCCCTACAGGTTACGGCGGATAGCAACGCGGCACAGTGTGGCGATGAACCGCTGTTGATCTACCGGCGTACCCGCTGCCCCTGCTGGGTAGCGCCATCGCGGGCGGCGGCTGCCCAGGCGCTGCTGGCGGTGGAGGAAGTGGACCTTCTTATCAGCGACGATGGCCTGCAACACTGCGCGCTGGAGCGCGATATGGAGATAGTGCTGCTGGACAGTGAGCGCGGTACCGGTAATGGTTTCTGCCTGCCGGCGGGCCCATTGCGGGAGTCCGCCGTGCGGCTGCAAACCGTGGACTATGTGCTGTATCGCAATGGACCAGACCCCGGCCACGCAGTGCAGTATGTCAGCACCGGATTAATTAACCTCGCCAGCGGGCAACAGCGCCCGGTAAAGCCTACAGAACTTGTCCGGGACGTTCACGCGGTAGCGGGCCTTGGGCAACCGGCTCAATTTTTCGCAAGCCTTCGCAGCCTGGGTTTTACGGTGGCAGAACATCGCTTTCCTGATCATCATAATTACAGCGCGTCAGATTTTGTCGGGATGCAGGATAAGCCGATTATCATGACCGAGAAGGACGCGGTAAAATGCCGGGGTCTGGTAGGCGATAATGCCTGGTATCTCACCATAGATGCGCAACTTCCCGCGGCAGTCACCAGCGCTGTGCTCGCGCTAGCGCGCAACTGATCACAACACGGAGTACGCATGTCATATATTGTTGTCATCCCCGCTCGCCACGGTTCCACGCGGCTACCGGGTAAACCGCTGCTCGATATTGCCGGCAAGCCGATGGTGCAGCGCGTCTGGGAGCAGGCGCGTATGAGCGCCGCCAGCGAGGTGGTTATTGCCACCGATGATCGGCGTATCTTTGATGTCGCCGAGGGCTTCGGCGCCAGGGTTTGTATGACTGCAATGGATCACCCTTCCGGCACCGATCGTCTGCAGGAAGTAGCAGCACAGCTGGGTTGGACGGATGAGCAGATCGTGGTCAATGTGCAGGGGGATGAACCGATGATTCCACCGGCGGTGATAGACCAGGTTGCCGCCAATCTGGCGGAGAAAACGACGGCGGGAATTGCCACGCTGTGCGAGGGTATTGATGCCTTGCCGGAGCTGCTGGATTCGAATGTGGTAAAAGTCGTGTTTGATAAAAACGGTATGGCACTTTATTTCAGCCGCGCAACGATTCCCTGGCCCAGGGAGCAGTTCAAATCCGGGCAGCAGGCCATGCCGGCGGAAGGGCGCTGGTACCGCCATATCGGCATTTATGCCTACAGAACAGCCTTCCTGCATGAATACGTCACCTGGTCGCCGGCACCACCGGAGCAGCTGGAACAGCTGGAACAACTGCGGGCGCTGTGTAACGGTGTTAAAATTCACGTGGCGCCGGCGCAGGAAAAAGTGCCTGGCGGCGTGGATACCCAGGCTGATCTTGATACTGTGCGGGAGCGCTTTACCAATGCTTAGGCGGACGGGGTCGGGGTACCACCATGCTGAGCCCGCTCATCAGCGGAGTTTTCGATGCTAAAAGCCCTGTTTCTGGATATGGATGAAACGCTGTGTGATACCTCTGCTGCCAATGAACAGGCCCGGCAGTTAATGGCGCGGGCCACAGAGCAGCAGTACGGCCCGGCATTCGACGGCGAGGCCTTTGCCGATGCCTATGTTGCCGGGATCTACAGGCATTGGAGCGACGACCACCGCGCGCGCTATATGCCCATTATCGAGCAACAGGGGGAGGGCGCGTTTCGCCTGCAGTTAATCTCTGACTTGTTGGCGCAGCAGGGTGTGACTGAGGTGAGTACAGAGCGTGCGCGCGCCTTGCAGGATAATTTCGACAACGACCGCCTGGCGGCTTTCCACTTCTATCCCGGCATCGTGGAGTTTCTTGCCGAGGCGCGCAAACTGTTCACCCTGGTGGTGATTACCAATGGGCCGGAGTTTTCGCAAATCCCCAAGATTGAGGCGGTAAAACTGGCCGATTATGTCGATCACATTATCATCGGTGGCCAGGAGCCGGAGCAGAAGCCGGCGCGCTCGATCTTTGACAAAGCGCTAAAGCTCGCCAACTGCGAAGCCCATGAAGCCATCCATGTAGGAGACAGCCTGGCGGTCGATATCGCAGGCGCCCACGACAGCAGCATTACTTCCGTCTGGATTCAACACCAGCAACCGCTGGATGCCGAATTGGGCATCAACCCGCACCACACCTTGCTTCACCCCAGCGAAATACCGGCGCTTATTCGCGAGTTACACCAGAGCTGACTGTTTAGGGGGTATACCAGATCGGCGAGGTATAGGCTCTTTCCTGCAGCGTGGCGGGGCCCTCGAAAGGGGTTTCTACCCCCAGCGCAATGGCGTCCAGTTGCGAGTGGCGCACGGTGGGAATTTGCAGTACACGTGCATAGTAGAAAGCGCTTTTTTCGGGATCGAATTCCGGGTCAATCCAGAAGGTGGCCAGCTCCGCATCGCCGATGGTATTGGCCGTTTTACCTGTTGAAATATTTGCGGAGTTGCCCACCGGCGGCAGCCTCCCCTCAGCAGTGAGCTGGCGCTCCCCGGCCCAGGCAACATTGAATATTTTTTCTTGTGCCTGGCCCGCGACGTCGGTCCAACCCTTGATGATTTGGATGCGATCCAGATTGTGGTCGATTGGGCCCCTGCTTGCGCGAACCAGAAAACCCGGCGCAGCGCCTGCGGGCGCAGCGTTCAATTCGCCACCCATGGGCACGCCGCCAGCGTAGCCAATACTGGCCAGATCTGCCGATTCAATATCGTCCTTGGTAAAGTTCCAGCCACCGAACAGGCGGACCTGCATACGAGGGCCCGTTGTAGCGTAGGTTTCCCTGCGTTTCATAGCAGCCACTATGGACTCGCGAGTATTGTCCTCGCTCCATACGGCTGCCAGGCCGGCAGCTGACATATTCCATCCGTTAAAACTCTGTATGCCATCACCATACCCTTCAGGATCATAACGCCGCTTTGTTTCCGGTGTGGAATCGATGGCTACCTTGCCCCAGAAATTGGGCTCTTCTGCTGAGGCGATTCCGGTGTGGGCGTCGGTTGACCCGATCATACCAAATTTGAACGGGTTCACGCCGATTGAGCGTTCCAACTCCAGGCCGCTTTTCAGCGCCGAGCGAACCGTGTCACCTTTTTGAGCTTTGTATCCCTCGGCCTGGGGGAAAGCCTGCAGATAAAAATCAAAGCGTTCGAAATCGGCGAACTCGTCGTCGGGGGTGAGCTCCGGATGCGTTTCGCTGTCGCCCTTTATTTGCGTGGCTTCGACCAGCGGTTCCCACTTAAGCCGCTTGCTGGCGTACCGGGCATCGATCGCCTCGCCCTTAAGGGTTGTTTTGGAGAACATGTATCCCTTGGAAAGATTGGAGTTGTGCGGGATGGCGATAAACTCTGCACCGGTCTCCTCGGCAACGGCGGCCAGGCTGTCCCACAAATCTTCGGGGTAGGGGGCATCGTCGGAACCAATCGGGTCAATACCCGCTGCGGTGCTGCCGTCCATATCGGATACCACGATGCGATGCAGATTGGCGCCGCTGGCGGTTTGGCTCCATTCCCAGCCCACGAGGCTGGTAAAGACCCCCGGCTCGTTGTGCTGATCCGCGATCGCCATGGATTTGGACCACTGTGAGGCACTGATACGTTGCGCAGCCTTATCGTTGATCAGGCCCAGGCTGCCCAGGCCGCCATCTGTGCCGGCTTCCTGCGCTGCTACTATCGGGTCTCTGCTATCTCCCGACAGGATTTCCGGCGCCGGCAGGTAACTGGTAAACCGCCTGGTACCTTCAATCGGGTCTTCGATCCAATAGCCCAGTATCGTGAGCATGGCCCAGGACTTGATCCGTTCAAAGAAGCCGGCCTCCGGTTGCTCGAAATCACCGCTCATGACGATGGGGATAATGCCAAGATACTCTGCGTGATCGGACACGGCGAGGAAGTCCAGGGGCTCGAGTATTTGTATGCGAGTACGGTTATAGGGGTGTACTACGGGTTCGCCCTTTGCGTAGCGATATGCCACGTCCGGGTCAGCGCTTCTATTGCCCGCCATATAGGCATCTACCGAATAGGAGGTGTGTAAATGCGTGTCGCCCCAAAGGAGCTGGGTCTGTTCCTGTGCCGAGACTGGCCCGCTAAATAGGAACGATCTCAGTAACGCGGCAGTAATGAACCAATACAGTAATCGTTTGTTCATACGGATTTGTACCTTTGTCTAAAGCTGGCGGTTTTCGAATGTCCCGCGTAACCAGTTTCAATATAATGGCATAATAGGTGTCATTAGACAATCTGCATGCCGCCCTCAGGCAAAACCAGCGCGTCTATGCTGGCTGACACCGGGTATGGTAGCCTCCGTGACCCGACTACTACCCCTTGAGGAGTACCTAATGAAATTCTCATCTTCCGCTCTGTCGATTGAAGTCAATGGACCTATAGCCACTCTCTGGCTGGACAGACCAGAAAAGCGCAATGCAATGTCGGGAGAGCTGGTGGCGGACTTGCCCCGCGCCATGGCCGCGATTGCTGAAATCGAAGAACTGCGGGCGGTGATTATCGCGGGACGTGGCAAAAGCTTCTGTGTGGGCATAGATCTTGCCAGCCTCGGAGGTTTTAATTCCAAGGTCGGCGACAGCGGAAAAACTTCCGGTGCTATCGCAAATGTGAGGCAGATGGAAGTAACCAGGGCCTTCCAGGCAGCAATTAGTTCTGTCGCCGACTGCCCCGTGCCTGTTATCGCCGCCATCCACTCACACTGTCTTGGTGCCGGGGTAGACCTGGTGACGGCCTGTGACATCCGCCTTGCCTCCGCAGATGCATTGTTCGGTGTGCGCGAAACCAAAATTGGTATCGTGGCAGATGTCGGCACCCTGCAGCGACTGCCGGGCATTGTGGGCAAGGGGCAGGTGGCGGAGCTGGCTTATACTGGCAAAGATATCGACGCCGCGCGTGCGGAGAAAATAGGGCTTGTTAATGACGTTTATGCCGACGCTGATGCGGTATACGCCGCGGCATTGGCTATGGCACAAGAGATTGCCGCCAACGCCCCCCTGGCGGTGCGGGGCACCAAGTTCATCCTGCAACAGGGCGAGGACCTTACTACCGAACAAAGTCTGTTGCTGAACGGCCTGTGGACTATGGCAACAACACTGAACTCCAACGACCTGGGTGAGGCCATGCAAGCATTCATGGAGAAACGCCCCGCAAGCTTTACCGGTACCTGAGCGCAGGTGGATTGAACTGTCACAGCTCCGGGTGTTAACGTTGCTCTCCCGACCAGAACCTTGATCTGGTTAGGAAAGTTCATGCGCAGTTTTCACGGATTAATCACATTGCCGCAAACGCGCCGGACAATCACCCATTTTCTAGAGGAACCAACAATGACCATCGGTGTAATAGCAACTCTGAAAATCCAGGAAGGTAAGGCCGCTGCCTTTGAAGAAGCATTTCAGGCACTGGCAGAACAGGTGCGAGCCAACGAGCCCGGCAACATCTTCTATATCCTGCACCGCAGCAAATCGGACCCGCAGGAGTACAAGGTGCTGGAGCAGTACAGCTGCGAGGCCGACCTGGAAACCCATCGCCAATCTGCGCACTTCAATGAGGCCAACAAGGTGCTGGCAACTCTGGTGGCAGCTGCACCGATAGTAGAAGTGCTGGATACTGTCTGATTGACAGTCCCACCCCAATGAGCCGCGCTGGCACGACAAGTGTGCTGTTCGTCTGCCTCGGCAACATATGTAGGTCTCCCACGGCCCACGGTGTGTTCCAGTCAATGGTGGATGAGCGCGGGCTTGCCGATGTCATCGAGGTCGATTCCTGTGGTACCAGCGATTGGCATGTGGGCGGGGCGCCAGACCGTAGGTCAACGGCCAAGGCAGCGAAGCGTGGTTACGACCTCAGTGGCCTGCGCGCACGGCAGTTTCAGGCTGCGGACTTTGTCCGCTTTGATTATATCCTCGCTATGGACTTGAAAAATCTCGCCACACTGCAGGCGATGCGCCCGAAGGAGTTCTCCGGTCATTTGGGGCTCTTGCTCGGATTTGCTGGAAATGTCGAGTTGAAGGAACTGCCGGACCCTTACTACGGCGGAGCCCGAGGCTTCAACTACGTGCTCGATCTTGTGGAGTGGGCCAGTGAGGGCCTGCTGCGAGAAATCGTTGATGCACGTCCAGAGAGCTGAATCACTGAGGCCTTACAACACGCTCGCGCTGGATGCCTGCGCCACAGCACTGGTGCACGTGGGAAGTGACCCCTGGTTACGTGAAGCTATCGATTGGGCCACCGCAGAAGGCCTGGCGCTGGTGCCGCTGGGGGAGGGTAGTAATGTCGTGCTGGCCGGCGATATCGACGCGCTGGTCTTACGCATGGAAACCCGTGGCATTGAAATACTGGAAGACAACGCCGATACGGTACTGTTGCGGGTGGCGGCCGGTGAGCGCTGGCACGGTTTCGTGGAGTGGTCGATAAAGCAGGGGTTTTACGGTCTGGAGAATCTGGCACTGATCCCCGGCACGGTGGGTGCTGCACCCATCCAGAATATCGGCGCCTACGGCGTAGAGTTCTCCTCATTTGCACGGCGGGTGCATTGTATCGACATCGCTAGCGGCCAGACGCACGTTCTGGAGGGCGCGGACTGCCAGTTCGGCTATCGCGACAGTATTTTCAAGCACAGTTTGCGCGACCAGCACATTATCACCGCGGTGGATATCCGCCTCTCGCGGGCAGCTAGTGTGCGGGCAGACTACCCGGTGCTCGCTCGGGTACTGGCGAAACAGGGAATAGACAAGGCCTCTGCGGAACAAGTGTTTGATACGGTGGTTAACATTCGCCGCAGTAAACTGCCTGATCCACAGCACATTCCCAACGCCGGCAGCTTTTTCAAAAATCCGGTGGTGCGCAACGAGCGTGCCCGCGAGTTGCTGCGCCAGTTTTCCGGACTGCCGCAATACCCTCAGCCTGACGGCAATACCAAGCTTCCTGCAGCCTGGCTGATTGAGGCCTGCGGCTGGAAGGGACATCGCCGCGACGGCCTGGGCATCCATCCGGACCATGCACTGGTATTGGTCAACTATGGCAACGAGAGCGGCAAAGCCAGCCACAGTGGAGAGGCCTTGTTGGCACTCGCCGCTGAGGTGGCGGCTTCTGTACAGGACAGGTTCGGTATCGCGTTGGAGATCGAGCCCAGGATTTACGGTAGGGCCATGTGAGCGGGTTCGATCACCAGGCGTTCCTGAAATCGCTGACCACCCGGCCGGGTGTTTACCAGATGTACGACGCCAGCCATAAGCTGCTCTATGTGGGCAAGGCCCGCAACCTCAAGAACCGGGTGGGCAGTTATTTCCGGGCCAGCGGGTTGACCGAGAAAACCATGGCCCTGGTGGCGCGTATTCAGGAAATTCAGGTGACGGTCACGTCTACCGAGGTGGATGCGTTGCTGTTGGAGCACAACCTGATCAAGAGCCACCAGCCGCCCTACAACATCCTGTTGCGGGACGATAAGTCCTACCCCTATATTTTTCTGTCGAGCCAGGACAGCTATCCGCGAATCAGCCTGCACCGGGGCGCGAAGCGGCGTAAAGGCCAGTACTTCGGACCCTACCCCAGCGCCGGGGCCGTGAGAGAGTCACTGCATTTTCTGCAAAAAGTATTCAAGGTGCGCCAGTGTGAAGACAGTTACTTCAGCAATCGTTCACGCCCCTGCCTGCAGTACCAGATCGATCGCTGCACTGCGCCCTGTGTGGGGCTGGTGACAGAAGAGGAGTACGCGGAGCAAGTGGAGAATACCACGCTGTTCCTGCGGGGTAAGTCACAGGAGTTGATGGTGCGCCTTGCCGATGACATGGAGCAGGCCGCCGCAACGCTCGCCTACGAGAAAGCGGCGGTATTGCGTGACCAACTCGCCCAACTGCAACAGGTGCAGGCAAGCCAGGGTATAGAGGGTGTTACCGGCGACCTCGATATCGTGGCGGCGGCGGTGGCGGGTGGCAGGGCCTGTGTACAGGTGCTGTTCGTCAGGGGTGCACGGGTGCTGGGCAGCAAGACCTATTACCCACCGCTGCGGCTGCAGGAAACACCTGCAGAGGTTATCAGCGCATTTATTCCGCAGTACTACCTTGGTGGCGTGCGGGCGATACCGGCAGAGTTGTTGGTGAATGCGGCGCCGGAAGACGCTACCACTCTCGCCGCAGCACTGACAGTGGCCGCCGAACGCAAGGTCAGGCTGCGCAGCAGGGTGCGAGACGCCAGGGCGCGCTGGTTGCAGCTTGCCCTGCAGACTGCAGAAACAAACCTCGCTGCACATCTCAGTGGTCGCCAGTCGGTACATGAGCGGATGCAGGCCCTGCAGGAGCTGTTGGGCCTCGCTGAGCTGCCAGAGCGCATGGAGTGCTTTGATATCAGCCACAGCTCCGGCGAAGCCACGGTGGCATCCTGCGTGGTATTCGACCAGGGCGGCCCGCGAAAATCCGAATACCGCAGGTTCAATATCGAAGGCATTACCGGGGGCGATGATTACGCTGCCATGCAGCAGGCGCTGGAACGCCGCTATAAACGTCTCAAGTCGGGGGAGGCCCCGCTGCCGGACATTCTCTTTATCGATGGCGGCAAGGGCCAGGTCAGCCAGGCGATGTCCGTGTTGGCAGATTTGCAGATACCCGGCGTGGAAGTGATTGGCGTCGCCAAGGGAACCACGCGCAAGGCGGGCTTCGAGACGCTGTTAAACGGTGCCACCGGGCGCGAACGCCAACTCGGCGTGGACAACCCGGCACTGCACCTGATTCAGCAGATACGGGACGAGGCTCACCGCTTTGCCATTACCGGTCACCGGGCGAGGCGGGACAAGGCCAGGCAACGCTCAACACTGGAAGACATAGCCGGAGTGGGTGCAAAGCGTCGGCGCGAGTTGCTGCGGCATTTTGGCAGCGCCCAGGGTGTAGAGAATGCCAATATTGAGGAGTTGAAGAAAGTTTCAGGAATTAGTGCCACAATGGCTCAACAAATTTACGATCACCTGCATAATATTGCAGATTAGCTGGAGGAGGAGCGCGGCGGTTTGTCCATCAATATACCCAATTCACTGACATTGTTGAGGATCTTCCTGATCCCCGTACTGGTTGTAGTGTTTTACCTGCCGTTTAAAAATCACCTAATGGTGGCGGCTGTTATCTTTGCCTTTGCAGCGGTGACAGACTGGATTGACGGTTACCTTGCCAGACGTCTTGACCAGATGACAAGCTTTGGTGCGTTCCTGGACCCGGTGGCGGACAAACTGATGGTCGCCATAGCGCTGGTGCTGTTGGTAGAAAGGCACGATACCCTGCTATTTACCCTCGCGGCTTGCGTGATTATCGGCCGTGAGATTGTGATCTCGGCCCTGCGGGAATGGATGGCCGAGCTGGGAGAGCGCACCTCGGTGGCGGTTTCCTACATCGGCAAGGTTAAGACCGCGTTTCAGATGGTGGCTATCACCGGCCTGCTGGCCATCGACCCCGCCCGCGACGAGAACTGGATGCTGGCCCTGTGCTACCTGGTGCTCTATGCCGCCGCCGTACTGACCCTCTGGTCCATGGTTATCTACCTTCGCGCCGCCTGGGTGGTAATCAAGGATCGAGACAAATCTTTATAATTCAGCCAGTTGCAGTAATTATCGGGGATTCTTCTTGACTCAGCAGCCGCGGTGAATACAATAGGCGCGCGTCAAGTTTGACGCGCGGCATTTGACGTGCGGGAATAGCTCAGTTGGTAGAGCGCAACCTTGCCAAGGTTGTGGCGGGGCGCGCAGCCTCGACGGTTCCGGCGACCACGGCGGTGGATACACGCAAATGTGTGCGGGAATAGCTCAGTTGGTAGAGCGCAACCTTGCCAAGGTTGTGGCGGGGCGCGCAGCCTCGACGGTTCCGGCGACCACGGCGGTGGATACACGCAAATGTGTGCGGGAATAGCTCAGTTGGTAGAGCGCAACCTTGCCAAGGTTGAGGTCGCCGGTTCGAACCCGGTTTCCCGCTCCAATTCAGATAGCATCGTAGAAATGCACTGAAGGTTTTGGAGTTCGAAGTGGTGCGCCACCCCGGCCGTTTCCCGCTCCATGTTTCAAGTACCCCCTAATATGGCTCGGTGGCAGAGTGGTCATGCAGCGGACTGCAACTCCGTGTACGCCGGTTCGATTCCGACCCGAGCCTCCATATAAGGTATTGATTTTTAAGGAAAACATGATGTTTTCCCAAACGCGAGAAGAACGGTAGGCCCCAAATGGACTACCCAGAGGACTCCTCTGATTAAATTGGGGCTCACCAAGGCACTTTTCGCGTTGGGAGAAACATCATGTATATCCGAAAATTCACTACGGCTGGCGGTAAGCGCAAAACTAACCACGCCCTATAATTGCTGCCGTTGAGCCTACACCCTG
>CAXBNX010000018.1:0-98845 GCA_963977275.1 uncultured Haliea sp.
TGGGTGGCAGGCTTCGTCTGGAATCAGTGGCAGGCTTGGTCTGGAATACGCACACGGCCACACCCCTTACCCGTTCCGCTCCAGGTGATATCTCACGACTTCGCTCATACCTGTGGACCCATAAGAGACCACACCTTAGGAAACGAGAAACTCGCCAAAAAAAATTATTACTGAACGGTTCCGCCATCGGCGTAATACTTATCGCGGCCATAATCGCACTCTGGATAGTTCTCATTCTCGGCTTTTCGGCTCGTCTCGCCGTTCCGATGATTTGATAGCCTTCTCAGGAGCAACAGAAAATGACCCATCGCAATACGGAAACGGTCGGCTTCAGCTCGGATTCATTGGTGTCAGTGGCTAGGCCTGGCAGCCTGTTGGCGAGCTCTAAGGACTTGCGCCTGTGGCGAGGCATGCCTATTCTTATTTTCTGCCGATTTTATGCACTGAGTTACTCCACTCGGACAATTGTCACGACTTTGCGGGCTTGTTAATGGATGTTCTTGCGGATGTACTTACTACCCTGCGTTTACGCGGCACAGTTTATTTTCAATCGGATTTCGGCGCTCCCTGGGGCATGTATATCAAAGCGGGGCCGGTAGCCAACTTCCATCTGGTTGTGAAAGGCAGGTGCTGGTTGCGCGGGCCGGGGCAGGGAAACATGCGTGAGTTGCGCCAGGGCGACCTGGTGGTACTGGCTCACGGAGATGGGCACGCCTTGTTGCATAGGCCGGATGCCAGTGCACCGCCGGCGGACGCTGTTATCGGTGACGATAAAAAGCGAAGTCAAAGCCCCCAGTACGGGGGAGAAGGCGAGATCACTCGCTTGATTTGTGGCCACTACGAATATGAACGGGCCGGGCGACATCCTCTGCTGCGAGCGCTTCCACCGCTGATCCACCTCACGGGAGACCAGCAGACCGAAATGATTGCGACAGCAAGCCAGCTGGTCGTCACGGAGTCCAATTCTCTGGAAAAAGGATCGGGCGCAATTGTCGATCGCCTGGCAGAAATTCTGTTCATTCAGGTCGTGCGTGGTTATGCGGCACTATTACCGGAGGAGCAAGGGTTTCTCGCTGCGCTTGCAGAGCCTGCTATGGCCACTGCATTGGTACTGCTGCACGAGCAACCGGCGCGCGACTGGCGACTGGAAGATCTGGCCAGAGACTGCGGCGTCTCGCGCACAAAACTGGGAGAGCGGTTTAAGCAAACACTGGGCATTGCACCCATGCAATACCTGACGGAATGGCGCATGCATAAAGCGCGCGAGTTGTTAACAAGTGACAATGCCAGTATCGCCCAAGTAGCTGCCAGCGTCGGCTACTCCTCCGAGTTTTCATTTTCGAAGGCCTACAAGCGGGTGTTCGGGGAAACTCCTGGCAGTGTCAGGGCGGCGTAACTCGGAAGTAACATTCGAGACCAGATCAATCATCCGGCATACCGCCAGTGTATGGGAGTTCCGGGGACAGTTTTACCCAATTATTTTGATTACTCCGAGTAATTGACTGAGTTGTGTAAACTGTCTCCGGAATCTAAACTGTCCCGGGAACCCACACGCTATGCACCGCCGCTTTGAGCGTTATCCCCACCGCCAGCGAACCACTCCATTTTAACCGGAGGTATACCATGACTGAATTCAATGATCTGAGAGCCTTATTCATCAACACTTCGCTGGAGAAGAAGGCGGAGAATAGCCATACGAGGCTACTCCTTAACGCCTCCGCATCGATCATGAAAAAGAATGGCGTTGCTGTGGAGCATGTGCACCTGGCCGCACACGACGTTCCTCCGGGGGTCTATCCCGATATGACAGCGCACGGGTGGGAGGCGGATGAATGGCCCACGATATGGGAGAAGGTGAAAGCGGCTGAAATTCTCATTGTCGGGACCCCGTTGTGGTTGGGGGAAGAGAGCTCGGTCTGCCGGGTACTGATCGAACGACTATACGCAATGTCGGGCGATCTCAATGACAAGGGGCAGTCGATCTATTACGGTAAGGTCGGAGGCTGTGCGATCACTGGAAACGAAGACGGAATCAAGCACACAGCAATGACTATCGGGTTCACGCTGAACCACCTGGGTTATACCATACCGCCCCAAGCCGATTGCGGTTGGATCGGTGAGGCGGGTCCCGGGCCATCTTACGGTGATGCGATGGAAGGCGGCGGACGTGTCGGCTTCGATAATGACTTCACGCAGCGGAATACCACCATCATGACCTGGAATTGCATGCATCTCGCGCGGCTGCTCAAGGAGGCAGGAGGGATCTCGAACGAAGGTAATAACCGTGAAGCGTGGAAAGCTGGAGAAAGGTTCGGCTTCGAGAACCCGGCTGGAAAAATCGTAGAATAATATGCCACACCAGCTATGCGCTAATTGTCACTTATGATGACCGTATTGCATATCCTAATACCTTACTTCTGTTCACATATCATACGAAGTTACAGCAGACACTCGCGCATACACCGAGTCACCCGATCGAGTAAATGGCTATTTACAGCGTATTACTGAATTACCGGACCAGTGGTTCCCGTTGGAAGATGTAGGGACTATTTTCTAACACCAGAACAGGTACTGAATTTTGGCGTTATTGATCATGTCAAAACGGCGCGTCAAAGTCCTGAGAAACCCAACAATCGGGGCGCCGACACCGACGCACCGTCTTGAGAGACTCAATTTCAATGCCCGGATAGCACATAACTTCCAGGCGAAATTTTTAGTATGCCCCTTCGCTATAAACTAGTTCGTAGCTATGGCTGTAAATTTCCAGGATATTCCCAAAGGGGTCTTCCATATAAATCATACGGTAGGGTTTGCTTCCCGGGTAGTAATATCGCGGTTTTGGCATACGCCTTTTGCCACCTGCGGCTACAATTCTTTCGGCCAACGCTTCAACGTTTGGATCTTGAACGCAAAAGTGAAAAACTCCGGTTTTCCAGTACTCGAAATTATTCTCGGGGTTAACTTGCCCTTTAAACTCGAATAGCTCAACGCCTATACGGTCGCCCGTTGAAAGGTGGGCAATTCGAAACTTCTCCCAGTTGCTGCCAAATACGTCTGTACACATTTCACCAATTGGGCTGTCATCCTCTACAACCTCTGTGGGTTCCATAATTAAATACCAGCCCATAACATCGGTATAGAATTTTACCGCCGCCTCCAGGTCGGGGACTGATATGCCGATGTGTGAGAAATTGCGTGGATATGTAGTGGCCATGCTCTGGTGCCTCTGTCATTGAAGTTGTAAGCACATTACAAAAAAGGCACTATCAAATACAATTATCATTTTAAATAAATATGAGTACAAAATGTAATGATAAACCCGGTCTGGCTGCGCAGCTTTTGTACACTTGCCGAAGTTGGCCATTTCACTCGTACCGCCGAACAGCTGCACATGACCCAGTCAGGGGTTAGTCAGCATGTACGCAAGCTCGAAGAGTACCTGGGCCAACCGCTTCTTATACGGCAAGGTAAGAGTTTCATCCTTACCAGAACCGGCGAGCGCTTATATCAACAAGGCCAAAACTTGATTCTGTCCCTGGCCGACCTGGAGAAACGGGTAGGTCTAGACCCAGCCCATGAAGGGATCGTAAAGGTGGCATCACCTGGCAGCGTGGGTCTGAAGCTTTATCCTGATTTTTTGCTGCTGCAAAAGCGTTATCCAAAACTGGTTGTCGAATATCGATTTGCACCTAACAGCGAGGTAGAGAGATTGATTGCCGAGCATCAGGTGGATATTGGGCTGATGACCTGCATGTCGACTATGGGGGAGGTTAGTCTCAAGCCTGTAGCAGAAGAAGAGCTCTTATTGGTTACGCCGTCGGGTATCCTGGAGCCCAGCTGGGCTAGGCTAATAGCGTTGGGGTTTATTGATCACCCCGATGGGGCTTATCATGCGGGTCAGCTATTGAGCGTAAATTTTCCCGAGTTCCAGAACAGTAATCAATTCCGAAGATCGGGGTTTTCAAACCAAATTGGTCTCATTCTAAAACCTGTGAGTATGGGGCTGGGGTTTACTGTCCTACCTGGTCACGCAGTGGGTGCTTTTAAAGAGTCTGAAAAAGTGAAAATTCACCGGTTGACTAATAAAGTCAGTGAAACTCTATACATAGGTACCCATACGAACAAATTCTCACCGAATTGTGTAAACACAGTAATATCCCGCGCAGAAAAGTGCCTCACAAGCATGTGAATAAGCGAGCGCAAGCAGGCAGAAAAATCAATCGCCAGTGTAGTACTGCCGGTTTAGTGAACACCCTGGTGCAACAGGTCAGGAGATTCACAGTACCGAAAGCTGGTTGAGTAAACTGTCCTCGAACAGCAATGATATCAGGAAAAAAACGCATACGCTGGCAGCTATGTGGACTTTCGAATAACTACCGACAAGGAGCAAGGTGAAATGAGCAGCGAAGAAGGTTCTATCAGCACTGAGATTCGTGGACATATTCTGGTCATAGGTTTGAATCGGCCGGAGAAATACAATGGTTACACACCCACAATGGCCAAGCAGTTGGCCGCAGCATTTACCCAGCTGGATGAGGATGAGAATCTTTGGGTCGGCGTTCTTTTTGGCCACGGTGATCATTTCACGGCCGGGCTGGATCTACCGAAATGGACGGGCTCAATGGAGCAGGGCGTTAGTGGCGATGGCAGCCAAATCGATGTCGTCGGCCTGGGTCGCGCCTGCCGCAAACCCATCATAACCGCCGTTCATGGCATTACCTTCACAGTGGGTATCGAGCTCGCACTGGGCGGCGATATCGTCATTGCCGCCGATAACTGCCGCTTCTCCCAGTTGGAACCCAAGCGTGGCATCATGGCTACTGGCGGTGCCACCATCCGTTTCGTAGAGCGCGGCGGCTGGGGCAATGCAATGTACCACCTGCTCACCTCGGATGAATTCGACGCTGAAGAGGCTAAGCGCATCGGTTTGGTTCAGGAGATAGTCCCCGTTGGTCGCCAACTCGATCGGGCGATCGAACTCGCCGAAGTCATTGCCACAGGCGCTCCGCTGGCGGTCCAGGCAACCAAAGCATCTTCGCGTCGCTTCGTTGAAGAAGGCTTTGACGCGGCAGTGGCAGCCCTTGAGCCAACCCAGAAAGCGCTATTTTTAAGCGAAGATGTGAAAGAGGGTGTACAGTCATTTGTGGAGCGTCGCGACGCAAAATTCCAGGGGCGCTGAGGGCAGGGCAATGGTCGGCTATCATATAGCGCAAATAAATAGTGCCTTGGCAAGGTCAGAGATGACCGTCGACATAATGTCTGGTTTTGTCGATCGCCTGGAGGAAGAGGGGCCGTCAGCGCTCTCTTTCACTTTTTCGAAGTCCTATAGACAGCCGAAATAGCATGGTTAACCTGCTGACTGGCGAAAAGAAAAGCTCCAGGAATTGAGGGAGATAATACTGAAACAGGACTCAGCGATTGAGGAACAAATCCACATGAATAGGTATCAATATTAGTAAATCATCTACACCCGGAATTGCCTGTTCAAATTGTCAGGCTTGCTGTTGTCGTTTAGAGGTCATGATTATCACTGACACGGGTGTTCCGGATAAGTATATTTCGGTAGACAAATGGGGCGCCGAAACCATGCTGCGCCTGGATGATGGCTGGTGCTCAGCTTTAGATCGGGAGACTTTACGGTGTTCCATTTATGAAAATCGGCCTTTGATTTGCCGAGAATTCGAAATGGGTTCATATGAGTGTCGTAATGAAAGGGCCGTACACGCGGTAGCTTTAAACTAATGGTATCGAGAAAGTACCACCATCGTCTCGTAATCTCATACAAGGGCACCCGCTACTTCGGCTGGCAAGACCTGGGTACGAGTGAAAAAAAGCCTACAATCCAGGCAAGCATTCACCAGGTGCTAACAAAAATCTGCAGATACCAGAACTGTACAATTTCCGCTGCAAGTCGAACCGATGCCGGTGTCCATGCACAGGGCCAAGTCGTAAAAATCTCTATCCCTGTAGGAATTGAATCAGCAAAACTTCTGCTTGGTATGAATTCACTATTGCCTGAGGATATCCGTATCCTGCAATGTGAGCCCTGTGCCGCAGATTTCAATTCGAATAAAGACAGCAAAAGCAAAGAGTACCATTATTATTTTTGTACGGACCCCGTCTACAACACAGCCCTCAATGACATCGTTGCGCATATACCATCAAGTCATAAAACCTCAGCTAAAGCGACACTTGATATAGACCTCATGAAACGCGCCTGCAAGCTGTTTATTGGCGAACATGATTTTTATAGTTTCGCCAGGCGGGACGCCAATATCAGTTCAACCTTGCGCACTGTTTTTAGCTGTGAAATCTTGCCGGCTCAAGCCTCAACCTTTGGCAATACAATTTACTACCTTAAGATCGTCGGCAATGGCTTTCTAAAGCAGATGGTTCGGTATATTGTGGGCGCCTTATTTGCCCTGGGGCGAAACCAGCTTAGTTTGAGTGATATTAGTGAAGCTCTAGCTCAACGAAAAGATAACAAGATTAGCGCCAAAGCCAGGTCGCGAGGGCTGCATTTGATCCAGATTTGTTATTAGTGCTGTGTGGATCTTGTGTCATCCCGTGATTAAAATCATTTCGTGAAATCCACAACCAGCCGACTCGACCGCTTTATTAGCCAGAACAGTGCTTTTTCGCTGTCAGAGACACGGCTTCTAATTGCACAAAAACGGATTCTTTTGGATGGAGAAGTCGCCCATTCAGTTCAACAAAGAGTGACTGAATTCACTCATGTCGTTTTGGATGGTGCTTGCCTGCAAGATAACAATCCCGTTTATATCATGCTGAACAAGCCCCGGGGCGTTGTCAGCGCGACCAAAGACGTTGAACACACTACCGTGCTGGACCTTATTCAGCACCCTCGGAAGAACGAATTACACATTGTTGGGCGGCTGGACTTTAATACCACAGGCCTCATGTTATTGACCAACGATGGGGCATGGTCGCGCAGAATCAGCTTGCCAGAGACAAAGTTGGCTAAGATCTATGAGGTTACCTTGTCCAAACCCGTGAGTGCTGAGTACATTACCGCGTTTCGTGAGGGCATCTATTTTGCGTATGAGGATATTACAACTCAAGCTGCATCGTTAGAGATACTCTCCGAGTTCAGCGCCAGGCTCTCACTGATTGAAGGCAAGTATCATCAGGTGAAACGCATGTTCGGTCATTTTCAAAACGAAGTGCTGGCGCTTCATCGAGTGTCTGTAGGGCATATTGCCCTGGGGGAGCTTGAGGTGGGGCACAGCAGGTTGCTGATGGTGGAAGAGGCCATGGAACATCGCAAATAGCTGTTTCTGCAGGTAGCTGTCCCGGTCGCCATCCTGTGGCATTCACAGCGAATGCGGCAAACATTGTGTCAGCTCACATCAGGCTTCGTATTTCACCGGGATATCGTTTATGATCACGCCGGTGTAAAACACGAAAGAATCACACTCTTCATCACAAGAGGGCGGCTAATACCCTGGCATTTCCTGCTTTACGCAAGAGGCAGTCGCAGGTTGCATCAACACTTGGAAGAACAATATCTCTCGCTTGGAGAGAGTCAAGAGGAAAATCCAGTGTCAAACTTGAATGCATTAGTTTATGTCTCGTCAGCAGTGGGCATGTTATCAAATGAGAAACTTGAACACTTGCTGACCAAAGCAAGGCAGAGAAATTTTGAGCATGAAATTACAGGCCTATTACTCTTTATAGGCGGGAATTTTATGCAGTATATCGAAGGTCCCGCTCATGAACTTGGCGTGATATATAAGATAATACAGGATGACCCTATGCATAAAGGTCTGATTGAGTTGATGCATCGCCCCATCCACTCCAGAGACTTTTCTGACTGGTCAATGGCTTACTGTACTAAAGATCGTGCATTAGCAGCCGACAGCGGTAATGGCCAGAATATTCTTGATGAGAAATTGGGTGGCTCATCATATAAGGAAACGCCGGCGCGTATTTTACTTCATAATTTCTGGTACAAAACTCGCTCCTGACAAGTAAGCCAATCCATTGCTGGAGACACCCCTCCCGGCAGCTCAGGACAGTCGCCGCAAGCCGTACATTACAGAGATGATTGCACTCTGCAGCTGGGGTGATGCTGAGGCGCAACTGCGCGGTAAGGCCAGGTGAGATCGGCATTCATCGCACTGCCCTGAATGTTTAACCATCACGTAATACGCCCTGATCAAGAGATAGTGTCAAACGCGCATTTGTAAATTCCTATTAAGGCGAATAATCCCGTTTTCTGAAAATAGTGTATCCCGTACCATTAGATCTCTTCCGATCCATCCGGAAAGAGACACTATTTTGATAATTTGTAAGGAGCACGCTATGTTCAAGAAAACTGCACTGACGACGTTACTTGTCACCACTGTATCCCCCATGGCCGCATTAGCCGAATCCCCTAACTGGACTTTCGTTGAAGCTTCCTACGTGTCAAGTGAAGGATCAGGTGACGCCAATCTGGAGCCAGAGGGTTTTGAGGTTGCCGGGTCTTATGGCCTGGGTCAATGGGCTTTCGTGGACCTTCGCTACCTCGAGGAAGAAGACGACACCAATGCCCGTATTCTTGGTACCAAGGGCAAGCTGGAACTGACCCGGGAACGCTTGAGCCTGGGTGTCGGCGCCGCCTGGCGAGTCGTAGACACTACCGATATTTATGGCCGCGTGGCCTATGAAGACTGGACGCTGGATGCAAAGTTCAAGTTCGACGGAAACAATGTCAGCGACGACGACAATGAAAACGGTTATAGCGTGGGCGCAGGTGTGCGCTCCATGGTATGGCAGGCCCTGGAACTGCGCGCCGAAGTGAATTACGTTGATGTCGACAAGATTATGGATGGCGAAACTGGTTACCAACTCGGCGCATATTATACCTTTGCCCAGCACATTACCGTCGGTGCCAGCTATGAAGAATTAGACGATTACGAGACTTACAGGGCAACTCTGCGCTATCAGTTCTAAATTGCCGATAATGACAGGAGCCGCGTAATGCAGCTCCTGTCACATGCCATCGCAAACACGCTATATAACCTGGGTTTTCAGGCCTGAGTGGCATCACCGCTGCTGTCACCTACAACCACAACCTTACCGTTGCGTTTCCCGGCGGCAGCGACTTCAACCGCTTTCTTTATGTCTTTAACCGTATACGTCGAATCTATTGCGGTAGAGAGCTTGCCCTGGGCTATCAGGCCGGTGAGCTCGCCGTAAAGTGCTTGTTGTTGCGCGGGTGTTGACGTGCGGAACCAGATAACCAGCCAGAAGCCGCGAACCGTAATGTCTTTAAAGACAATGTTCGACGGATGCAGCATGCAGGGCTCGCCGCTCATCGCGCCGTAATTCACGATGGTGGCGCCTTCGCTCAGCGCTTCACCAATACGGTTGGTTGCGGCGCCGCCGACGGCGTCGATGCCCAGTTTTATCCGGGCACCACCTGTAGCGGCACTCACTCTCTCAGCCAGGCTCTGGCCGTCGACGTCGCCGTCCACCAACGCAACATCAGCTCCCGCGGCAAGTAGCGGCGCCACCAGTGACTCTCGGCGTACCACGTTGACTGTTTTTAATCCGCGTAGCTTTGCCAGGGCTATCAGATAAGAACCCACGCCCGAGTTGGCGGCATTCTGGATAACCCAATCGCCTTCCTGTAAATCGACAAACTCGCTCAACAATAACGAGGCCGTGGGCGGGTTAACAGTGATCATCGACAGCTGTACAGGGTCAACGTCATTGGGCAGCGGCACCAGCGCGCTGGCGTCAGCAACCATGTGCGTTGCCCAGGTGCCAATTCCGAAAGGAAGTAACACGGTTTGGCCGATTTCGGGCCCTGTAACGCCGGGGCCGTGCTCAACGACCTTACCAACACCTTCGCCACCACCGATAGCGGGCAGGGGCGGCAGAATGCCGTACTGTCCGGTCAATGTCAGTACATCAGACGGATTGATCGGTGCAGCAAGTAGTTCAAGCAACACCTGGCCGTCCTGCAATTCCGGTTTGTTAAAAGGTACGGCTTCTATAACGTCCTGCGGGACCGGGCCACGTGTTCGATATTCGGCTTTCAGCATTTTGGATTCCTGATTGGTGAGGGGTGGTGGTAGCGCGAGTTTAGCCGTTAACGGTGGCGCTATGAGTTTGCCTGCGCCGCCTGATGCTTCTCTTTAAGCTGTTGCTTGATCTGGGCTTTCATGTCTGACTTTTTCTGTTCGTATTGCGTGTACTGTTCGGCGGTAAACACGCCCTTCAGTTCAGCATCTTTGGCCTGTGCGTTGCTCCTGAAAGACATAAGCTTCCTGAAATCCGGGCTGGGCGATGCTACCAGTGCCTGGGCCTGTTTGGCGTACTTCAGGTTGATCGCGGATACGCTGGCACGGGTTTTCGCATCCAGTGACAAATTGCTTTGCATCCACTTATCTTGCATTTCAGCGCGCTGTTCGGGGGTTGAGTTTTTAATCTCATCTATTTGCGCCATTGCGACAGCGGGGAGAACAAGTGCCAGCGCAGCAGTTATCGCCAGTTTTACGATTCTGTTCATCTTTTCATCCTTGCAGTTGATTGCCAGGCCGAGACCTGTGATTTGGCAGTGCGAATCTGCCAGTCGGGAACAAAGTGTAGTTAAGCCCAACGGGGTTGCCAGTTCAAGTGCCGGTAATATGGCTCGCAGCGGCCTATCTATCCTTCTACGGCCTGTTTATTATGTCGCTTTCCCGGCGCGTGAGGCCCGGAGAGAGTCAGTTTGCAACCATAATGAGGTGGCTTCTTGAAGCAGGCTTTAATGAATATGCTGGAAATGCAGCACAGCATGAATACGCGAGTACACGAGCACTGGGTAGATCAGGATTTTGCCTGGTACCGGGCTGCGTGGATAGAGTGCGGCGAGTTGATCGAGCACTACGGGTACAAATGGTGGAAAAAACAGGTGCCGGATATTGAGCAGGTGCGTCTGGAGGTTATTGATATCTGGCATTTTGGCCTGTCTGCACTGTTTCGAGACGGCAAGAACATCGAACAAATAGCGGATGAGATTATCGCCGACCTTGAAGGTCATGAACCCACCCGCGTGGAGGTACGCGAAGCCACTGAAGAACTCGCGCTGCACTGTCTGCAAAGCAGGAGCTTCTCTCCCTCCCGCTTTTGGGACCTGATGCTGGCATCCGGCCTGAATTTCGACAGTTTGTACACGGCCTACGTGGGCAAGAACGTACTGAATTTTTTCCGCCAGGATCACGGTTACAAAGACGGTAGCTACGTTAAAAACTGGGCTGGCAGGGAAGATAACGAGCACCTGTCGGAACTGGTGGCAGCTATGGACCACGGCTCAGCCGATTTTGCCGAGCAGGTTTACACGGCGCTGACAGCCCGCTACCGCGAGCTGGTAGACGCAAAGTAAGCCATGGAGCAGGAAGAGGGCAGGCTGTCTACCACCGCGCTGGCTCGAAAGCTGAATATTCCCATCCAACAGTTGTTTGCCACGCTGCGGGATTACGGCTGGATTGAGCGCGCAGGGGAGTCCTGGGTGCTCACAGCCAAGGGGGAATTTGAAGGCGGAGATTACCAGCAAAGCCGGCGCTTCGGCCGCTATATTGTCTGGCCCCCCGGTATTGATCAGCACCCCTTAATGGGCGCCATCGAATCCAACCAGCGTATTACCGCGGCTTCCATGCGCCGCTATTATCCCCGGCTGCACGCCCGCCAGATCAATCGCGCCCTGGCAGAGCTGGGCCTTCAGTGTCACAGTATTATCGGCTGGGAGCTCACCGACCGGGGCAAGGCACTGGGCGGGCTGCAGGAAGAGAGCCAGAACAGCGGGGCGTTTTACGTGACCTGGCCACATGAAATGATTGATAACCCGGTGATACATCGAGAGCTGACGCGCCAATCAGACCAGGGCCAGCCCGCCGCAAATGCCGATGAAGCGGAGCCGGACCTGTTCGCAGGCACCGTGGTGAACTGTGTAGGAATTGACGGTCACAGCCTGGGCTCAGCGCTGGAGACCGGCGTATGTGACTGGTTATACCTGGCACAGCTCGCACACGCCTATCACCGGGCGCTACCGGTCGAGGAATCGGTGCACGCAGATTTCTATGTGCCGGAGGGCAATGTGTATATCGATTGCTGGGAGGCGGATGTTCCGGCGCTGGCCCTGTCGGCGAAGCTGCATAAACGGGAGCTTTACCAGACCCTGAAACTGCGGAATATAGAAGTTAATGCAGCGGATATTGAGCGCCTGGACGAGGTGCTTGGCCGCCGTCTACTTGCCTACGGGGTGCGTTACTGAGCCGGTAGCAGCGTATTAATACGTTCGGCGAGGGTAAAGTCGCGCTCCGAAATGCCACCCGCATCGTGAGTGGTCAGAAAAATTTCCACCCTGTTGAAGACGTTCGACCACTCCGGGTGGTGATCCATGGACTCTGCCAACAGCGCTACCCGGCTCATAAAGCCGAACGCCTCTATAAAATTATCGAAGGTGAAAAGCCGGTAGAGCTTGTGATGTTCAATCACCCAACCGGGCAGGGCAAGCAGCCGCTGTTCTAGTTCAGCGGCGGGAAGTTTTTGTATTGGCATTGCGGCCTCGACTTGTGTGGGTAAAATACATTGATGCCGATATTACCTAGTTCTTTAGCAGCAATACACCGCATTCCATATGGTCGGTATAGGGAAACTGGTCGAACATTGCGAAATTTTCTATGCGATGCGTTTGGCACAACACGGCAAGGTTTTCCGCCAGTGTGTCTGGATTACAGGATATGTACATAATCGCCTCGAAATCCGCTGCCATTTGCACTGTCTGCTCATCCAGGCCGGCCCTGGGCGGGTCGACAAAAATCGTCCGCAGCCGGTATTCATGCAACGGTTTCTCAAGCTCCGCCAGGCGGCGGAATTCCCGTTCCCCGCGCATGGCCTGGGTAACTTCCTCTGCCGACAGGCGAATAATTTGAACATTGCCAACTTCGTTCTGAGCGAGGTTCTCCCGCGCGGCACGCACTGAGGTTTTGGACAGTTCAGTGGCCAGAACATTGTCAAAGTGCTGTGACAAGGGGAGCGTGAAGTTGCCATTGCCGCAGTACAGCTCCAGCAGGTCCCCCGTCAGTCTCGCCGCGCGCGCACAGGCCCAGCTGAGCATGTGTATGTTGACCCCGGCATTCGGTTGGGTGAAGGCCTGCTCGTACTGCAGGTAGCTGAAGGCGCGGCCGTCTACCGCAAGCGATTCCCGCACGAAGTTATCGCCCAGCACACGCTTCTGTTTACGGCTGCGCCCCACCAGCGATACGCGCAATTCCGCCGACAGCGCTGACGCTTCGATTTCCCAGTCAGCCAGCAATTTGCGGTGATATATCAGCGTGACCAGGGTTTCGCCTGCCTGGGTAGACAGAAACTCAACCTGGAAGAGTTTTCGCCGCAGGGTGTCGCAGTGGGTGAGCTTTTCGCGCAACACCGGCATTAACTGTTGGATGGCCTCACAGGCGATGGGGAACTCACGTATGCGCACGGGAGTTTTGCGGTCATCCTGCCTGAACATGACATAGTCGAGCGTGTCGCCATCGTGCCAGATGCGAAACTCTGCCCGCATTCGGTAAGCCAGTGGGGCAGAGGCAAAAACCTCGGCAGCGGGGGGCTTGAACGGGGCCAGCAGTTCAGAAACTCTGGCGCTTTTCGCTGCCAGCAGAGTCGGGTATTGCTCCGGCATCACATTGGAAAGGGGCATCAGTCTAGTCTTTCTTTATTGCGGTTTTGCCACAAATTCTGCGTGCGCTGGCTCGCTTGATCGTAGTCCAACTCAGGGTTCAGCACTGTGAGTGCCAGTGCCGCTGTGCGCGCTATCGCGTAAGTGCCATAAGCGTTGTCGGTGGTGCCGCGCCACAGGCCGCGCAAGGGTTCAACTGACGGTGCTTCAACCGCCTGGACACGGCCCTCGAATGCACGCGGTAGCAGTTGCTCGTTAACCACGTTATTTACCAAGCGGTAATAGCGGGTGTCCGCCTGGGGTTTTACCTCCACCTCACCACTGTCGCCCTTGAACACCAGGGCCCTGGGCTGGCCCAACAGCCTGTCAGTCTGCTGGTGCAAGATAGCGTATGCCGGGTGAAATATGCTTTGGATACTGCTCGGTGCCTGCAGGGGGTTGAGCATGCGAGTGAGGGTATTTACCGGCGAGCGCAAGCCGAGTAGCGGCCGCAGCTGTATCAGCTTGTGCAGCGGCAAGCAAAACTGGCGCAGTGGCAGGTAACTGAAATAGTCACTGTCTAACTGCTGCCCAACCTGTTCCCAGTCAGCTGCCACCGGTAGCCCCAGTTCTTTCAAGGCCTGTTCGGTGTAGAGTCGGCCCGGGGTATGACCGTCTGCCCCGTGCACAAGTACCCGGTGGCCCGCCTCGGCAAGCAGCAGTATCGAGAGGATAAACCAGGGGTGCTGATGTTTTTTACCGGCGTAACTGGACCAGTCCAGGTCCGCATGGATTCCGGCTGGGGGCTGTATCATCTCCTCGCGACAGGCCTCCACGAACCCCGCCAGTTCTTCACCAGTTTCCTCCTTCACCCGCAGTAGCATCAGGAAGGCACCCACCTGCACCTCACGGGTCTCGCCGCGGATAATCATGCCAAACGCCTCCCGCGCCTCGACTCGAGTGAGGGCGCGGCTGCCACTTTTCCCCTTGCCGAGAATGCGCACATACGGCGCGAAGCGATGCTCTGTTTCAGGGATGTTAAAACCGGAATCAGTCACGGAAATCCTTACAGGCAGTTGTCGGGTTTGGGTAAACCGGCGATCTTGCTGCCGATTTTGGCAGGCGAGCCGGGAAACAGTGTCAGCAGGTAGATACTCCGGCCCCTGTCAGCCCCCAGCTTGAGGCGGCAATACTTCACCAGAGGGCGCATGGCGGGAGAACTGTCGAACTCCCGGTAGTACTCGCGCAACAGCTCAATCAACTCCCAGTGACTGTCCGTTAGCTGCAGTTGTTCTGCGGCGGCTATCTGGCGGGCGACATCCGGTGTCCACTCATCCAACCGGCGGAGAAAGCCCTCGTTGTCGAACGCTGCGGCGGGCAACAATGCTCAGTACCAGGCCAGCTGGCGGGGGCATTGTTCAGTGAGCTCGACGAAGCCTGTCATATCCACCAGCGTAACGCCGTCCAGCCGCTTCGCCACCCCGGCAACCGTGGCGTCATCCAGTAGAACGAAGAGGGCTGCCCCGCTGTTATCCAGTGCCTGTCTCGCCGTGGTGCCGGTAATGGCGCCGTACACCGCATCGCCAAGCAGCAGCAGGCTGTCACCCGACGCGATCAGGCGCAGGCAATCCTCGAAGGCTGCGGAGGAGGGCGATGCATTGAGTGTGTGCAGTACCATCAGTTAAAAGCCCAGCAGGTGATCATGGCTGGATAGCAGCCGGCTCATCGCCTCGCGGTCCAGCGCCTGTGTGGCTACCGGTGCGCCGTGCAGGTCGAGCTGGTAGCGCGCTGCTGCCTCGGCGTCTACATAGACCTGCTCGATGTCGTACAGGGGCAGCGAGGCCAGTAGTTTCCCCATGTTACGCAGGCCGCCTGTCGCGGTGTCCTGGTCGGGCAGCAGCTGTAATACCCCGTCACCGAGAAACAGCAGGCTGACGGTCTGGTCAAACGCTGCTGCCGCCAGCGCGACATCGATAGAGGCGCGCGCCAGGCTGCTGCCATAAGGCGAATGTCGAATGAGCAACAGCAGGCTCTTGTCACTATTCCCGGCCACGATTAACCCCCAAAGGTCACCAGCCGATCGGCGCCTGCGCCTGCGTCCACCAACTGGCCGAGACCCGACACGGTAAAGGCCGGGTGGATAGTAGCTGAGGGCTTTTCATACCGGCGGGCTTCGGTTTCGTCCAGCATGCCGTACCTGAGAGCTGAGGCAATGCAGAGGATAAGTTCCAGCGGGTGTTGCTCTGCGAGTTCCACCCACGGCTGTAGCCGGTCTTCCTCGTCCTGTGGCGTGACTGCCGCTGCGGCGCCGCTGCTGGTGCCGGCATCCAGGAAAAATACACGCGAGATACTGTGCCCCCTGGCAAGCACACTGCAAGCGAAGCGGGCCGCGGTGAGCGCACCCTGGCCGGAAAACGGGGATGACATAACAAGGAGGGCGTAATTCATGATTGCTGGCGGCACAAAACAAAAAACCCCGGCGCTAGCCGGGGTTCAGTTGCCACCCGCGGGTGATCAGTCATCGCCGCTGAAGACACTCAACAGACTCAGCAGGTGGATGAACAGGTTGTAGATGTTGAGGTACAGGGATACCGTCGCGCGGATATAGTTGGTCTCACCACCGTTCACAATGCGGCTGGTATCAAACAGGATAAGCCCGGACATAATCATTACCACCGCAGCCGAAATCGTCAGTGACAGGGCGGGAATTGCCAGGAAGATATTGGCGATCATGGCCACCACGGCTACCAACAGGCCAACCATCAGGAATCCGCCCATGTAGGAGAAGTCCTTGCGGGTGGTCAGGGCATAAGCAGAAAGACCAAAGAACACGATGGCCGTGCCGCCCAGGGCCTGCATGACCAGGGAGGGGCCATTAGGCATCGCCAGGTAATAGCTCAACATGGGGCCTATCGATGCACCCATCACGCCGGTGAAGGCAAAAATGGCGAGCAGGCCCTTGCTGGTGTCGGCGGTCTTGTTAACCACAAACAGTAAACCAAAGCCTACCAGCATGAGAATGAGCGCAGCGCCCTGTCCCAGGCCCATGGCCATGGAAAAACCCGCTGTTATCGCGCTGAAGAGCAGCGTCATACCCAGCAGCATATACGTGTTTTTCAACACCTTATTGGTGCTGATTGCCGACTCGATGCCGGCGCTATTCATGTTGTAGAGACTTTTCTCTTGCATCATATACTCCGTCGTTCCGCGCACGAAATGTGCGATTGGTTCTTGGACAGATAATAAGGGTGAAATATCCAAAAACCAAGGAAGAAAGTTGCCTAATAACCCTGTTTTTTATGATGATATGTTGGTTTGCTTACGTCCATCGGGCTTGTGGGCCCGGGTTTCAACGGGTTTCAACGGTTTTCACGCTGCGCAGGTCGCAGTATACGGGGGCATACAACGTGGCTTGAGGCGCAGGATCTGCCGCAAGTCAGTGTACCCGACGATCGGTTTGATGTAGCTTTCGCTGTTCAGTTGAAATAAGAACTATGGTCGCCGCAATGAACCAGCAAAAATTGAGAGCAGCAGAAGCCGATTTTCTGCAACGTTATCCGGGCGGGTTTTCCGACCCTGAAATGGCAGCGGTGAAGAAAAAGCACAATGTCGACTCTCTAGTGCAGTTTACCCAACAAAACCTGACCCGCGCGAATTTCAGCCGGCCCGAGTTTATCGCTGAGACCGTGGTGAAGATCGTCAGTCGCTCATCCATGGTGTCCCGGTTCGAAAAACCGAAATTCCGGGATTTCGTCGGCGCACTGAATTCTCATGAGCGCCAGGCTCTGAGCGATGCCTTTGAAAAACGTCTTTATGGCAGGCAAAAACGGCAGGGGTTTGAAGAAATTCTTGGTATGCTGGCGCATCACCGGCTGGCCAAGTGGGCTGTGATTTCTGTCGTACCCTTTTATTTTTCACCCAATAAGGAGGCTTTCGTCAAGCCGACGACTGCCAAAGGTATCATTCGCTATCTGGAAGTCCCTGAGCTGGAGTACAAGCCAACACCGTCCTGGGAATTTTATCGGGGTTACGTGGGGTTACTGGACGATATTCGAAAACAACTGGTGCCAACCTTGTCGCCCAACTACGCAGCGCTCACCGGGTTTTTGATGATGAGCATATAATCAGCGTGTGAAAGGCCTTTCCCAACCCGACAATTCTAAGGAATAAAAATATGTCCCGTAGTATCTCCGAGGCGATTCTGGACGTGCTGGCCGAAGCCGGCGCACGCGATATCTTCGGCATGGTGGGTGACGTCATTAACCCATTCGTTCTGCAGACGATAAAAGATCCCCGGTTTAACTGGATTACCACGCGTCACGAGGAACACGCCGCCTACGCGGCCGCTGCGCAATCTGAGCTCACCGGTGCAATCGGTGTGTGCGCAGGAACTGCGGGCCCCGGTGCACTTCACCTGATCAATGGTCTCTACAACGCCCAGAAAGAGGGCGGCGCGGTGGTGGCAATCACCGGCCAGGTACCCACCGCTCAACGCGGCAGTGACTTTCACAAGGAAATGGATCTTACCAAGGTGTTCGATGACGTTTGCGCCTACCAGGCCATCATAGAGAGCCCGGCACAAGTTCCGCGCATGGTGGAAATTGCCGTGCAGAAAGCCCTTACTGAACGGTGCGTGGTTCGCATCGAGGTCGCATCCGACGTGTTTCCCCAGGACATTGCCAGCGAGCACTTCACACACCCGCTGGTACACAGCTTGCCGGTATATGCACCGCCTGCCAGTGAGTTGAAGAAAGCGGCGGATATTCTTGCCAGCGGCAAACGGGTGACAGTCTATTGTGGCATTGGTTGCCGGGATTCCAAAGCAGACGTGCTCGCCCTCGCCGAAAAACTTGGCGCACCCATAGGGCACACACTGCGGGCCAAGGATATTTTTGATTACAGCGACGGCCCGGTGGTCGGGCTGACGGGTAACATCGGCAATCCAGCGGGCTATCATGCCGTCAATGACTGTGATGTTCTGCTGATGCTGGGCACCGATTTTCCCTATTCCGAGTTCCTCCCGGACGGGCGGCCCATTATTCAGGTGGACAATCGGGTCGATCATATTGGCAGGCGGGCGCCGGTCTCATTGGGGCTGGTGGGCGATGCCGGAGAGACCGTACGGGCGCTGCTACCGCTGATAGATAATACGCAAAAATCGGCGCCATTTCGCGATCACCTGCTCAAGATGAGAGACAAGTGGCTGGCACATACCGACAAGCAGGCCAGCCTGTCACGCAAGGACGAGCCTCTGCACCCACAACTGTTCGCCAAGGCGATCAGTGACGCCGCCACCGATGATGCGATTTTTGCCGTGGATGTTGGCGAGTGCACGATCTGGACCGCGCGCAATATGTCCATGGCAGGCAATCGCCGCATGGTGGGAGGGTTTAATCACGGTTCGCTGGGGCCAGGCCTGCCCACCGCCCTGGGAGCGGCAGCCATAGACCCGACCCGCCAGGTGTGGGCGCTGTGCGGCGATGGCGGTTTCGGCATGTCCATGAACGATTTTGTCACGGCAGTGCGCTATAACTGGCCGATCAAGGTGGTGGTGTTCAACAACAGCGAACTGGGCTTCGTGGCCATGGAAATGCAGGTGTCCGGTATGACGAAAAGCCTCGAGGCCACCGGGCTGCTGAATCCGGACTTTGCGGCCTATGCCAAAGCCTGTGGTGGCGACGGTGTCAGAGTGGAGCATGCCGACGACATACTTCCCGCCATTGAACAGGCGATCGCTTCTGACAAACCCTTTATCATCGACGCCATTGTCAGTTCTGGAGAGCTTGCCATGCCACCGCATGTGAAAATGGACGAGGTATGGGGTTTTGGCATGTCAAAAGTGAAGGAAGGCATTCTGGGTGTGGAAGGGGACCACCGGGTCTGGAAAGAATGGCGTGACGAACTGAAGGGGTTCCTGTCCTGATTCCCTTTGTCGCTTCCGGTATCGCAGCTTAATAATAGTGAATAAGGAGTTTTGAGTATGACACCCATGCAGAAAGCGTTCTGGGTTATCGCGGTTGTGGTGTTTCCGGCCACTATCTACCTGTCCAGCGCCCATTGGGCGCCGGGCTACGTTCTCGTCGCGCTAATCGCTCTGTACATAGCGGTTGGTCTGTATGATCTCTGGTTCAGCCCGCATACCTTGAACCGCTTGTACCCGGTGGCGGCCTACATGCGCTATGGCCTAGAGTACATTCGCCCGGAGATTCATCAATACTTCGTTGCCAATGATACAGAAGAGCTTCCGTTCAGCAGGGAACAGCGCACCCTGGTGTACCGGCGCGCCAAGGGCCTGGACGATACCCAGCCCTTTGGCACCGCCCACGATATAACCGAAACCGGTTGGTTGGGTGCGGCTCACTCCATCGCACCAACGGTTGTGCGCGAAGAAACCAAACGCATCATAATAGGTGGGGACCAGTGCACGCAGCCCTACAGCGCCTCGCGCCTCAACTGCTCTGCAATGAGCTTCGGGGCGCTCAGTGCCAATGCCATCATGGCGCTTAACAAGGGCGCCAGACTCGGCGGTTTTTATCACAACACCGGGGAGGGGGGTTATAGCCCCTATCACCAGCAGGGCGGGGATATCGTCTGGCAGATCGGCACAGGCTATTTCGGCTGTCGTACCCCCGCAGGTGACTTCGATCCGGCTACCTTTGCCGAGCGTGCCAAGCAGGCACAGGTGAAAATGATAGAGATCAAGATCTCCCAGGGAGCCAAGCCATCTCATGGAGGCGTGCTTCCCGCGGCGAAAGTAACCGAGGAGATAGCCAGGATTCGGTTGGTGGATGTCGGCAAGGACGTTTTGTCACCGCCTGGCCACCGCACGTTTAATACACCCAAAGGGCTGCTCAATTTTGTTGTTCAATTGCGTGAATTGAGTGGCGGTAAGCCGGTCGGTTTCAAGCTCTGTATCGGCCGAAAATACGAATTTATGGCAATTTGTAAGGCCATGGTGGAGACGGGAATTCACCCCGACTTTATCACTGTCGATGGTGCGGAGGGCGGCACCGGCGCCGCCCCTGTTGAATACAGCAACCGTTTTGGCATGCCCTGCCTGGAGGGTGTGAATCTGGTCCACAACTGTCTCACAGGTGTCGGGCTGCGCGACAAAATTCGGGTGATTGGCTCCGGTAAAACCGCGACGGGCTTCGACGTGGTTACCAAGCTTGCAGTGGGTGCCGACCTGGTGAATGCCGCACGCACCATGATGCTCGCCTTGGGATGCGTACAGTCGCAGTCCTGCAATACCAACAAATGTCCCACGGGTATCGCCACCCAGGATCGCAATCGAGGCAAGGCGCTGGACGTGGAGTCACGTCATAAGCGCGTGGCAAACTTTCAGAAACGCACATTGGAATCGGCTTTCGATATGATAGGGGCTATGGGGCTGGACGATCCGGATGATTTGTTTGCACACCTGATATGGCGTCGCAGTGCCGACGAAACCAGTCAGCACTTTGATGAGATCTATCCAGCCATCGGGACCCATTCTCTGTTGGGTTCCAGCGCTCCGAAAATTTATGCCCAGGATTGGCGCCTGGCCTCGGCGGACACATTTGCACCGCAGTTTGAATAAAGCTGATCCGGGCCCGGGCTGTTTTAGTGTTTGATTAAAGCCAGTAGACAAACACGAATAGCATTAACCAGACCACGTCGACGAAGTGCCAATACCAGGCCACACCTTCCAGGGCGAAGTGATCGCCCGGGCGAGCAAAGTGGCCTTTGATCGCGCGGCCCAACAAGGTGCTGATCATTATCACACCCACCAGCACATGGAAGCCGTGAAAGCCTGTCAGCAGATAGAATATACTGCCATAGACACCCGCATTGAGGGTCAGATTGTTGCGCTCATAGTCATCAATGTATTCGTGGGCCTGCAGGCCCAGAAATGCAACGCCCAACAGAATGGTTACCAGTAAGCCCGCCATGAGAACACGGTTGTGGCCCTGTACACTGGCCCGGTGTGCGAAGGTTAGCGTGAGACTGCTGGCCAATAGTAACAGTGTGTTGGCCAGTGGAATTCCCCATGGGCTGCCCAGGTCTGTAGCCCCGAGGAAGCGGCCATTGTCCGGGTTGGTGAGCAGAGGCCACTCGGCTTCGAAGTTGGGCCAGAGCAATACATTGGTAATGGGATGCACCTCTCCACCCAACTGCGGCACCACCCATAACCGAAGAAAGAAATAAGCGCCAAAAAAGCCTGAAAAGAACACTATTTCTGAAAATATCAGGACTTTCATACCCGAGCGGAACGAGCGGCCTACTTGTTCGTTGTATACCCCCGAAAGGCTCTCACTGACAACGTTGCTAAACCAACCGAACAGCACAACCAGCAATAAACTGACCCCTATGAACCACACCCAGGGTCCACTGGGTAGTTCATGCAGCCAGCGGCCAATGCCGGCAAACATGGTAAACAACGCAGCACAACAGATGATAGGCCAATGGGAAGAGGAGGGAACGTAGTAATGGCTGTTTGCCTCGGGTTGACTCACGTGCGGCCTCCGGAATTTTCGTGCTTTAAGGCAATGGTTTCCTGTTTCAACTCAAACAGGGAATAGCCCAGGGTGAGCGTCGCGTACTTTTCCGGCAGTGCGGAATCGATCAGGAAAACCACTGGCATCTTTACTGACTCACCAGGTTTGAGGGTTTGCTGTTCAAAACAGAAACACTGGGTTTTTACCAGGTACTGGGTTCCCTGTACCGGGCTGACACTGGGTATCGCCTGGACCGTCATGGTGTTTTCAGTATTATTTTTCGCCACAAAGTTGACCATGTATGTCTGGCTGGTGGATACCTCCAGCGATTTCACCAGCGGGTAAAAGCTCCAGGCCAGTTGGTCCGTATTGGTGGTGACAAACTCAATGGTCAGCGTGTGAGGCGCTAGGGTCACACTGGTCGGCGCCCCTGCGGCCTGGCGAATTTTGCCGACCCCCAGCGCATCGCACATCAGGTCATATAACGGCACCTGTGCAAAGGCAAAGCCGAACATAATCACTGCCCCTGCCACCAGCTTGATCAGTAGGGGGCGGCGCTCAGGCGTAACTGGCAGCTTGGCCAAGACTTAATCGATCCTGGGTGGGGTCTGGAAACTGTGATGCGGTGGCGGCGAACTGAGTGTCCACTCCAATCCCTCGGCACCTTCCCATACCTGGTCGGTTGCGGGCTCCCCACGGCGCACAGAAACCAGCAAGTTGTAGAGAAAAATAAGCTGGCTAAAGCCGAATACGAAGGCAGACAGGGAGGCCAGGAAATTAAAATCGGCGAACTGTAGCGAGTAGTCGGGAATGCGCCGCGGCATCCCTGCGAGACCGAGAAAGTGCATGGGGAAGAAGAGCAGATTGACAGACACCGTGGATAACCAGAAATGCCATTGTCCCAGACGCTCGTTGTACATGCGCCCGTACCATTTCGGGTACCAGTAATACACGCCGCCAAAAAACGCGAACAACAGGCCATTCACCAGTACGTAGTGAAAGTGCGCAACCACAAAGTAGCTGTCGTGATACTGAAAATCAGCTGGCGCAACCGCGAGCATAACCCCCGTACACCCGGCAAAGGTGAACATAACGACGAAAGCGATGGCAAATAACATGGGTGTTTCGAAGCTCAGCGAGCCCCGGAACATAGTCGTGACCCAATTGAATACCTTCATGCCCGTGGGCACGGCAATCAGCATTGTGGCGATCATGAAGTACAGTTGCGCACCATAGGGTATACCGCTGGTAAACATGTGGTGCGCCCATACGATGTAGGACAGAAAGCCGATCAGCAGTGTGGCCGCGACCATGGTGCGATAACCAAACAACGGTTTGCGGCTGAACGTTGGAATAATCTGGGAGACCACACCAAACGCCGGTAGCGCCAGAACATAGACTTCCGGGTGACCAAAAAACCAGAATATGTGCTGGAACAACAGCGGGTCACCGCCACCAGCGGCGTCAAAAAACGATGTGCCAAAGTTGCGGTCAAATAGCATCATGGTTACCGCACCGGCCAGTACCGGCATGATACCTATCAATAGAAATGCCGTGACCAGCCAGGTCCAGACAAACATCGGCAGTTTCATCCATGTCATACCGGGGGCGCGCATAGTGGCAATCGTGGTTATGATATTGATCGCGCCCATGATGGAGGATATACCCAGCATGTGTACGGCGAAAATCATGTAGTCAGTACTGGGCGGGCCGTAGGTGGTGGACAGTGGTGTATACATTGTCCAGCCGAAATTGGGCGCGCCGCCGTCCATAAACAAGGTACTGACCAGCATCAGCGTGGCGAAGGGCAGCAGCCAGAAACTCATATTGTTCATGCGCGGCAAGGCCATATCCGGGGCCCCGATCATCAGGGGTATCTGCCAGTTCGCGAAGCCGACCGCCACCGGCATAATCACACCGAACAGCATGATCAGGCCGTGCATGGTTGTCAGGGAATTAAAAAAATTCGGCTCCACCAACTGCAGCCCGGGAACGAACAGTTCGGCCCGGATGCCCAGGGCCATGGCCCCGCCCACAAACATATTCAAGAGGGCTGCGCACAGGTAAAGCGTGCCGATATCCTTGTGATTCGTGGCAGTCGTCCAGCGCACAATAAAGGCCAGCAGGCGCGCCGCTACACCGCGTTTGCCTGCACTGGGGGTAAGGCTGTCAGTCATGGTTTTCCTTGCCGCAAACGCGTAATCCGGATGAACTCATCGTCTTAGCGCCTGAACATCCGAGGGCAATACCAGGTCACCGGTATCGTGCTCCCAGGCGTTGCGCTCGTAGGTAATAATGGCCGCCAACTCTTCGTCGTCCAGTTGCGGTGCGTAAGCCTGCATGGCTGTGTCGGGCACACCATTCAGCACCAGATCAATATGCCGATTGACATCGCTACTGGTGGCGATCGAGCTGTTTCTCAGTGCCGGGAACGTGGGCGGCATGCCGTTTCCATCGTATTTATGGCAGGCGCCACAGTGCTGGTCGTAAAGTACTGCGCCGCGCTGCAGCGCTGTGGCCATGGTCCAGCCACTGTCGTTGGCCACCTGAGGCGGGGCACTGGCGCGCTTGGCGACCCAGCTATCGAACGCCTCGGGGGCGACTGCCTTAACGACGATGGGCATGAAACCGTGGTTCACACCACACAGCTCGGCGCATTGACCACGGTATATCCCGGGCTCATCTATGCGTGCCCAGGCCTCGAAAACATAGCCCGGTACCGCGTCGCGCTTGACACCCAGGGCAGGCACCCACCAGGAGTGAATCACATCGTTTGAGGTGACCAGAAAGCGGACTTTGCGATTGGTCGGCAGTACCAGCGGCTCATCCACCTCCAGCAGGTACCACTCATCTTTTTGATCTATGCCGACCACTTGAGACATGGGCGTTGAGAGATCGCTGAAAAAACCGACGCCGTGTTCAAGATATTGATACTGCCATTTCCACTGGTGCCCGGTGATTTTGATAGTCAGATCCGCAGCCTTGAAATCATCCATATCCACGAGCACACGGATTGATGGAATGAGTATCGCCGTGAGGATCACCACAGGGATAATCGTCCAGATGATTTCCAACGACGTGTTTTCAGAAAACGTCGCCGCCACTGCGCCCTTTGACTTCCGGTGGTTAATCAGCGTGTAGATGATTACCCCGTAGACAAGAGCCATAATCGCGCAAACAATCCACACTACCGTCATATGCAGCTCGTAGATATCGCGGCTGATCGGGGTCACCCCGCGGGGCATATTTATCTGGGCAGTGACCAGTGCGGGGCTGAGCAACACGCTGGCCAGCAGCAGGCGAATAAGGCTCACCATAGCGAGTAATCCTTGTCGGGCTGTGCTTGTTCGGCCATATATTTCACTGCCGCAATCACCTCTTCGCCGGTACAGGATGTGCAGCCGCCTTTCGCCGGCATTGCGTTGAATCCCTGTAGAGTATTGTGCAGTAGCACATCAAAGTTTTTGTTCAGCAGCACAGCCCATTGCTGGCGATCGCCGAGTTTGGGGGCGCCAAGGCGACCCTCCTCATGGCACGTTGCACAGGAGGTCTGGTACACGTTCTTGCCCATAGCGGCGCTGGTCGCCACGGTGCGCGGCACTTTGACCTTGTCGGTATAGATGCGCCACTGGGAAGCGGTTAACGCCTTTTTGATAATGTAGTCCACCGCCGCTTCAACATCTTCATTTGTGCAGCTGACACAGTCCCCGCGTGCGGGCATATTATTAAAACCGTGAATTGCGTGGCGGTAGAGCGCGGTAATAGGCCGTTCCTCCACCCTGCGCCACCAATTGCCGTTGTCTGCCAGGCGGGGAGCACTCGCCTCGCCGTTAACATGGCAGACGTCACAGGCATTCCAGAATACCTGTTCTCCGCGTTTCAATCGGGGCTGACTTGCCTTCAATTCGCCAATGTGGCGCGGCTGTCTGCTTTCGACGGACTTCAGGTATTGTGCTACTGCCAGCGCGTCGTCCGGGGTCAGGTGACGCAAGCTATTGTGATTGACGTCAGCCATGGGGCCGCGCACGTCGCCGCCCTTGTTGATCAGTTCACTGTCCTTGAAGACATCCGCCACCTGATAACGGGTTGAAGTCTCCAGGCCGCGTTTGGAAATATCCGGTGCCCAGTAGCCCTCGATAAAAGACCCGGTGAGATAGTATTTGTCCTTGGAGGCACCCAACAGATTCATCGGTGTGTGACACATACTGCAGTGGCCCAGGCCCTCGACGATATACGCCCCTCGGTTCCAGGTATCTGAGCGGGATTTATCGGGTGTAAACTCGCCGCGGTCAGGATAGAAGAAGAGAATCTTCCAGCCGTACTGGGCCAGCCGAAGATTCATGGGGAAGGGCAGGGTGTTGCCCTTATTTTCCAGGATTACGGGCGGTAGCGCTTGCAGGTAGGCCCACAGGTCTTTCAGGTCAGACTCGTGAACCCGATTGAAGTAGACGTAGGGAAACGCGGGAAAGGAATTGGAACCATCGGGGCGAATGCCTTCTCTCATGACGTTAATGAAGTCGGCCTCGCTCCAGCTACCGAGACCGGTATCAGAGTCCGGCGTAATATTCGGTGTATAGAACGTGCCAAAGGGTGTTGGAATGGGCAAGCCCCCGGCGAATGCCTGCCCGCCGCCTGTGGTGGTGTGGCAGGCCAGGCAATCACCGACTTGCGCAAGGTATTCACCGCGACGGATGGTATCGGCCTGTGCCCCAGACCCGTAGTTAATCTTCGGGTAAGTTGGGTAGGTGGTGATGAATTCCAGCTTGGATGAAATGGGGTGAAAGGCGTAACTGAGAGGCGCCAGTAGCACCGCGTGGAGAATCAGGACTTTAAGCAACAGCCGAAATTGCGGTGACAAACTCCCAACCCCTTATTGGATAACCCGTTATTTTGTGTGGTAGTGCTAGATCGTACAAGATGTAGTGCGATTTATGCAACCGAACAAGTGTGGGTGGGTGACATGAATTCTACTTCGGTGCCGTCCAATCCGCGTGTTATTTATTCCCATCGCAGTTGAAAAAAAGGGGTCCCCTGTGGGGACCCCTTTTCAATATGGCGGTGGGCTAAGGATTTGAACCTTAGGAGGGGATAAACCCTCAACGGTTTTCAAGACCGCCGCTTTCGACCACTCAGCCAGCCCACCGAAAAACCTTGTATGTTACTACCCCGGTCACCGAGGCAGGCGCGATTATACAGCTATGGAAAAGTGACACAAGAGGCGGGAAGCTTCCTGTGTCACTCTGGCTCAGGATTGACCAGCAGCTTCCGCGTAAGAAGGCTCCTGCGATGCGGGGCCACGAGGGTCATTGCTGGCACGTTGCACAACCCTGTCAACGGGCATAACCGGCGGCGCCACCACATCGCTGAACATCGCTGGGTGCTCAGTGGTAATGTCCACCGCAGCCACCGGCCGCGCTTCAACCCGTGGATCGTTAACAGCCCGACCCTGTTCATTGAGCCCCGCGGTGAACACGGGCTCTTCCGGTTCTACAGCGGCGACAACCGCTGGGGCCGGCTCTGCCTCTACAGCCTGCACAGCTGTTTCCTGAATCGCCGGTTCTTCCTCAGCGATCGCCGGAGTATCCGCTTTTTCAACGGGCGCGGCTTCGGCTTCGAGTGGCAATTCAACCTGTGCTTCGACGGGGTCAGATTTCTCTGTCGTAGCGACGGTAGCCTCTGTTGCAGTGACCGCAGCTTCGGCCACAACTGCCGCAGGTGTTTCGGCCTTCTCGGCTGCCGGTGTTTCCTCAACAGAGACCTCCGCGACCACTTGTGGCGTCACTTCTTCGGCCACATTGCCATCGACGTCTTGCGTGTCAGTGGACTCGGCGGCAGCGGGCTTGCGACCCCGATTGCGACGACGGCGCTGCGGTTCACCACGTTTCATGTCACTGGGGCGCTTCCGCGGCTTGTCATTGGTGTCCTCGGCAGCCTTGGTGTCCTGTGACTCTACTGCTACCGGCTCCGAAGACTCATTTGCTGCTTCCTCAGTAGCTTCCGGGCGACGACGCTGACTGTTGCGACCACCACGACGACGACCCTGGCCATTGCCACGACCTGAATCTTCATTCTCGCTGCGTTGCTTTGGCTGATCGCGATCTTCGTCTGCTTGCGCTTCTTTTTTACGGCCTTCCTGATTGCGGGGCCGTTGCTCACCTCTGTTTTGACCACCGCGGCGATTGCGATTGCGATTGCCCTGGGATTTCTGACCGCTCCTCTCTTTGGGTTTGTCGCGAGCTGCAGGCCTGGCCGGTTCTGGCTCAACCACTGGTTCTGGTTCGCTGCCCATCAAACCCGAGAAGAGCCTGGCAAGCAGGCCTTTCTTCGGCGCGACTACAGCGGCTTTAGCCGCGGCCGGGCGCTCTTCGATTTCCGGTTTGGGGGAGGGCGCTGGAGCTGCCGACGGTGCGATACGCTGCACGGCAGCCTGCTGTACCGGTATGTCGGCGCTGTGGCTGTCGCTGATAGCCTCAGCGTCAGGCACTGCGATATCAACGTCGTAACTGACTTCGTGATCCCCGTCTACTTCATCATCGCGCAAGCGCTGAACTTCGAAGTGAGGCGTTTCCAGGTTGGGGTTAGGTATGACCAGCACGCGAGCCTTGCTCACCAGCTCGATTTCGGACAGCGCAGCGCGCTTTTCGTTAAGCAGGTACGCCGCTACGTCCACCGGCACTATGGCTCTGGCTTCCACACTGCGATCCTTGAGGGCTTCCTCTTCCAGCAGGCGCAGAATGGATAAGGCGAGGGATTTGGTGTCGCGAATTGCGCCCTGGCCGGTACAACGAGGGCAGACAATAGCGCTGGTTTCGCCCAGCGACGGGCGCAGGCGCTGGCGCGACATCTCGAGCAGGCCAAAACGGGAAATTCGCCCAACCTGTACCCGGGCCCGGTCAATTTCCAGGGCATCGCGCACCCGGTTTTCTACCGAGCGCTGGTTGCGAGAAGACAGCATGTCGATAAAGTCGATAACCACCAGTCCGCCCATGTCGCGCAGGCGCAATTGCCTGGCAATTTCATCCGCTGCCTCGAGGTTGGTTTGCAGAGCGGTTTCTTCGATATCTGCGCCGCGGGTGGCGCGGGCCGAGTTAATATCAATTGAGATCAGGGCTTCCGTCGGGTCGATCACAATGGAGCCACCGGAGGGCAGGCGTACTTCACGCTGGAATGCCGTCTCTATCTGGCTTTCTATCTGAAAGCGGTTGAACAGCGGAACACTGTCCTCGTACAAGCGTATACGGCTCTTGTACTGGGGCATCACTTGGCTGACAAAATCCATCGCCTGCTTGTGTGCATCTACCGAATCAATCAGCACCTGGTCAACGTCATCGCGCAGGTAATCGCGCACCGCACGGATGATGACGTTGCTCTCCTGGAACAACAGTTCCGGGGCCTTGACCTCACTGTTGGCGGTGGTGATGGCTTCCCACAGTTGCAGCAGGTAGTTGAGATCCCATTGCAATTCCTCTGCAGAGCGGCCAACACCGGCAGTACGGATAATCACACCCATACCATCGGGAATTTCCAGTGCGCTCAAAGCTTCACGCAGATTGCTGCGATCGTCACCATCAATGCGACGAGAGATGCCGCCGGCCCTTGGGTTATTGGGCATCAGGACCATGTAGCGCCCAGCCAGACTGATAAAAGTAGTCAGCGCCGCCCCTTTGTTGCCGCGCTCCTCTTTGTCGACCTGCACGATGATCTCAGTGCCTTCTTTAACCACATCGCGGATTTTCATGCGCCCTTCGCCGTCGCTTGGGGGCTTGCGGTAAAAGTACTCCCGGGCAATTTCCTTGAGGGGAAGGAAACCGTGACGCTCTGCACCGAATTCTACGAAGGCAGCTTCCAGGCTAGGTTCAACCCGGGTGATCTTGCCCTTGTAGATGTTGGATTTCTTTTGCACGCGGGTGCGGTTTTCGATATCCAGGTCGTACAGGCGTTGCCCATCGACCAGCGCTACGCGCAACTCTTCAGGTTGAGTTGCATTGATTAACATTTTTTTCATGATATGCCATTAGCCTCGTTGCAGCAGGCCTGGCGGGGCAGGAATCAGGTCGACTACCAGCCCGATAGGGCCGGCTGACAGGAACCAACGTCGAATAATGTCACCTTTTCCGGTAATAACCGGGGGTTTGTTGCTCGCGCCGATTCGGGCGCCCAGGTGTTTCGTCTACGACAACCACCGGCTCGGCCGTGGTTGCTACAGCGTTTCGGGGAAAGTTTAGTGGTACTGCTTTCGCCTTTTTGCTAGTGTCGCAGCACCTGAGATCTGCGACTACGCTGTGTTATCTGAATAACTGATTCTGTAACCCGGCAGTAACTGCTGCGCGGTTTATTAAATTGTCGACACCCATGTTTAGATCAGCTGTGTAGTTCAGTTTGGCTGGTGGCGGAGCGTATTTTGCTCGCACTCTATACACGGTGGCGACATCCATTAGTCGGTGTGTGATCAGACTGGCGGAACCGTACATCTACTCGGTAGGTCCAAGCTGTCGCCAGCGGGTTGCGTATTCACCGACACCGGTTATTGTTGCCGGCGGGTGTAATCACACGCCCGCGACTATACCACAGTAAACGGAAGAAAATTAAATGATTTCGGCCACTTATGCCTGAGGAAGAGCCAGCCCGGCAAGCTCTGGGAGTCCATCATCTTAGCGTTGATGAGGACTCAGCGGGGCAACGCCTGGACAATTACCTGATGCGCGAACTCAAGGGCGTGCCCAAGACGCGCCTGTACCGGGCTATGCGAAAGGGGGAAATTCGGGTCAATAAGGGCAGGATCAAGGCGGACTACCGCCTGGTTGCCGGTGATCTGGTGCGGATTCCGCCCCTGCACCGCCCGTCGCCCCGGGCACCTGCGCCGGTACCGCGCTATTGGGCAGAGCAGATCGCACAGCGGATAATCTACGAGGATGAGAGACTGCTGGTGATTAACAAACCCTCCGGGCTCGCGGTGCACGGCGGCAGCGGCCTCAACTTCGGCCTGATAGAGAGCCTGCGTCAGCTGCGCCCCGACGATCGCTACCTCGAACTGGTACACCGCCTGGACAGGGATACGTCAGGCGTCATCATGATCGCCCGGAAACCGGCAATATTGCGCGAACTGCATCGTCAGCTGCGAGAGGACAAAATCGACAAGCGCTACCTCGCCCTGGTGGCAGGGAGCTGGCCGAAGAGCCTGCGGGTAGTGGACGCGCCGCTGGAGAAAAATGTGCTGCAATCGGGCGAGCGCATGGTTCGTGTGGCGAAAGAGGGCAAGAGGTCAATCACCGAATTCAGTATAAAAGAGCGGCTTCCAGGGGTAACGCTTATCGAGGCGAAACCCATTACCGGCCGCACTCACCAGATACGGGTGCACGCGAGACACGCGGGCTTTCCGCTGTTGGGGGACGACAAGTACAGTAACGAGCGGACCGCCACAGTGTGTCGAGCGCTGGATCTTCAGCGCCTGTTCCTGCACGCCCGGTCACTGCGCATCTCGCTGCCGGAAAGCGGTGTGCTGAACCTGGAGGCCCCGCTGGACCAGGACCTTGAAAATATATTAACTAAATTACGTAACTAATTAATTATGATAGCAATATTTGACTGGGACGGAACCCTTTGTAACTCGATAGACCACATAGTGGAGGCGATGCAGGATACCGCAACAGAACGGGATTTAACGCCACCCACAGTGATGGCTATTCGCGATATTGTCGGCCTGGGCCTGCCCGAGGCCATCCGCCGATTATTTCCCACACTCGATGACGCTGAGTGTAGCAATGTGGCCGCAGCGTACTCGCGCCATTTTTCGGCCCCGGGGCGGGCACCGTCAGAACTGTTTGCTGGTGCCATGGCGACACTGGAAGCGCTGCGGGGGCGTGGAATAGAGCTGGCGGTGGCCACCGGCAAGAGTCGGCGAGGCCTGGACCGGGTGCTGGGCACGCTTGGCCTGGAAGATTTTTTTGACGCGACTCGCTGTGCCAATGAGACCCGCTCCAAGCCTCATCCGATGATGCTGCATGACATCATGGCAGAGCGCGCTAAAACGCCCTATGAGGCGGTGGTAATAGGTGATAGCGAATATGACCTGGATATGGCCCGACAGGCGGGAGTGCGATCGGTTGGGGTAAGTTTCGGGGTGCACGACAATGACCGGCTGGCAGCTTTCGCTCCCCTGGCGATTGTGGATGAGTTGCCGGCGCTATTGACGATGGACGTTTTCAGGCGGTAGTCACCCGGATTGGGTTGCACCCTTGCCGGAATAACTGACGTTGTAGGCGCGATCGTGTCAACGCACATAAATCTCGCAAAGCTCTCGGCTTTTGTTGCCAAGTTCGCGGAAATTGACGGTAAAAGGTTCCACGTGGAACCTTTCGCAACGGGCGCAATATGCCGCCGGAGGGTTGTCGCCGGGGAAAAAACGCCCTCGCCGCGCAATACCCGGTGACGACAGAGGGATACGAAGGCCACAATCACACCGATATTCCAACCGCTGGCAGCTGCAGAACGGCGTGAACTAATTGTATTTAAAAGATATTTTTGACAAAAGGGGAAACCGCCCCTATGATGCGCGCCTATGTTGAGTGAGCCCCTCCCGAGCACGTTGGATGTCCGCAAGGCAGCCGCGCGTGGCGTGAGTATTAAGGGAACGCTAAAACCTCTTGATTTACAGCGTCTTCGAACACTGTTGGCCGATGATGATGGCAAGATTCAAGCGGAATTAGCGTTCTCCCGGGACGAGGAAAACAGGCACCTGATCCACCTTGAGACTACAGCTGAGGTGTCGGTGATCTGTCAGCGTTGTCTTGAACCCATGACCCAGACATTGGCCTGTGAGAATACCCTGGCCGTTGTGTGGACCGATGAGCAAGCGGCGCATCTTCCCCGGCACCTGGAACCGCTTATAGTGGAGGGGGAGGCCTGCAGGCTTTGGGATGTAGTTGAGGACGAATTGATCCTGGCCCTCCCAGCTTTTAGCTATCACGACACGGAAGAATGTAAGCAAACATTGGCAAGGTTCAACGCCGCTCAAGCACCCGCAGGGGAAAATGAGCCCGCCGAGAAACCGAATCCATTTAACGTGCTGGCGCAATTGAAGCCCGGCAGCAAAAACTAGGAGTCAGTTATGGCTGTCCAGAAAAGTAAGAAAACGCGCTCACGCCGCGGTATGCGCCGTTCCCACGACGCTCTGTCCGGGCCTACCTTATCGGTAGACCAGACATCCGGTGAGACCCACCGCCGTCACCACATCACTGCTGATGGATTCTACCGTGGTAAGAAAGTCATCGAAGTCGGTGGCGAAGACTAGAGATTCGATCGACTGAGCCCTGCCGTTTACACACACGGTGTGGCTCGCGTTCGGTCACTTGGCCGGGGGCCTCAGCCCCCGTTCTTCTCTAAAGGTTGCAGCCATTCGGCCACGCCTCAGCCAGTACCCGTCAGTATCACCCCAAAATGCCTATTGCGCAGAATTGCCGCGATACACGCTTGTGTGTTGCCGGTATCAGGGGTGAGCTACACTTTTTGTGCTGGCGACAGTCTCGGTATGTTCCCCAGCCCGATATTTTTAGCACTCAGGAGTACATCATGACAGACAAGGTGATCGCCTTTGTTTTTCCCGGCCAGGGCTCCCAGAAAGTCGGCATGTTGGGCGACGCGTATGAGCGTTTTTCCGCTGTGCGCGATACCTACGCGGAAGCCTCACAGGTGTTGGGTTACGATATGTGGGACCTGATTAGCCACGGCGAACAGGGTGCACTTAACCTGACTGAAACGACGCAGCCGGTCTTGCTCACCTCAAGTGTCGCGCTATGGCGGGCCTGGCTGGCGCAGGGCGGCCCAAAACCTGCGGTTATGGCAGGTCACAGTCTGGGAGAGTTTTCTGCCCTGGTGTGTGCCGGCGCACTGGATTTCGCTGATGCGGTAAAGCTGGTAAAGCTGCGAGGTGCTTTTATGCAAGCCGCCGTGCCGGTGGGCGACGGCGCAATGGCCGCGATAATTGGCCTGGATGATAAGACTATCAATACGATTTGCGATGAAGCCGCAGCCAGCACGGGCCAGGTTGTAGCGGCGGTCAATTTCAACTCTCCCGGTCAGGTTGTTATTGCCGGGCACAGCGCTGCCGTTGATGTAGCAATAGGCTTATTGAAAGAAGCAGGGGCCAAACGTGCGCTGCCGCTGCCAGTTAGCGCGCCATTCCACACAGAATTAATGAAACCCGCCGGAGAGCGGCTGGCTGAAGTGATTGCCGGGTTGCCTGTTACTGCACCAGACATACCGGTAGTGCACAATGTGCACGCCACGACGGAAAGCGAGCCGCACAGAATCAAGTCATTATTGGTTGAACAAATATACAGCCCTGTACAATGGACAAGTTGTGTGGAAGCTATCGTGCAGTCGGGTGTCAGTAATATAGTCGAATGCGGCCCCGGAAAGGTGTTGAGTGGACTGAGCCGTCGAATCGACAAGTCACTGCAAGGCTTCTCACTTGAGGACCCGGATGAATTGCTGGCCACACTGGAAACACTCAAGTCATAAGAAGAGGGTATAAACCATGAGTGAAGAGAAAAAAGTCGCATTGGTAACAGGTGCCAGCCGCGGGATCGGCAAGGCTATTGCGCAACATCTGGCGGCGGCGGGTTGCACTGTCATTGGCACGGCTACCAGCGATGAGGGCGCGCAAAACATTACAGCTTACCTGCAGGAATCCGGCAATGGCGGCTGCGGTATGAGGCTGCTGGTCGGCGACGACGAAAATGTCATAGAGGTTATCAAAGCAATCACCGCCCAGTTTGGTGCACCTCTTGTGCTGGTAAATAACGCGGGGATCACTCGGGACAACATTCTTATGCGAATGAAGCCCGACGAATGGGGTGACGTGATAGATACCAATCTGACCTCGCTCTATCGCGTCAGCAAGGCCTGCCTGCGCGGCATGACAAAGGCCCGCTGGGGGCGTATTGTCAATATCACCTCGGTGGTAGGCTCCATGGGAAATATGGGGCAGGCCAATTACGCTGCTACCAAAGCGGGAGCGGAGGGCTTTTCACGCGCACTCGCACGGGAGTTGGGTTCCCGTGCGGTGACCGTCAATTGCGTGGCGCCAGGTTTTATCGATACGGATATGACCCGGGAACTCACCGAGGACCAACGCGCGTTGATGTTGGGTCAGATTCCGTTGGGAAGATTGGGGGCTGCGGATGAAATCGCGGCGCTGGTGGCCTTTATTTGCAGTGACGCGGGTGCGTATATTACCGGCGAGACCGTCCACATAAATGGTGGCATGTATATGAGTTAAGCCTTTGAAAAAAAACAATAAAAATGGGTCTTCGTGGATGTCTCAAAAAAAGATTTTAAACTCTCTGTTAAAACAGAGTAAACTGCGCGCTCAGGCCAGCTAAGCGGGTTTGATTCAGCACTAATCTCAGGAGAATAGTATAATCATGAGCAGCATTGATGAACGCGTTAAGAAAATCGTCGCAGAACAACTTGGCGTTAAAGAAGAAGAAGTGCAGACTGAGGCCTCATTTGTAGAGGATTTGGGTGCTGATTCTCTCGACACGGTTGAACTCGTAATGGCCCTGGAAGAAGAATTTGAAACAGAAATTCCGGATGAGGAAGCTGAAAAAATCACCACTGTAAAGTTGGCGATTGATTACATTACTGCAAACCTCGCCTGATCTACTTCCTTCGTTCTCAGGAAAAGCCGTTTCTATTCTGTTAGAGCGGCTTTTCTTATTTATGCTTCCTAGTGTTTGCAGCACTAATATCTCGCCCTGCAAGGAGTTAACGTGTTGATTGGCAGAAGAGTCGTTGTTACCGGCATGGGTATGCTGAGTCCGCTCGGTAATTCCGTGGAGGATACCTGGAAGAACATTCTAGCGGGCAAGAGCGGGGCAGCACCCATCGAAAGCTTCGATGTCTCCGCGTTCAGCACGCGCTTCAGCGCCAGCGTAAAAGACTTCGATATTTCGCAGTACCTACCAGTAAAAGACGCGCGCAAGATGGATCAGTTTGTTCAGTTCGGCATGGCGGCTGGCATTCAGGCCATGCGCGACAGCGGCCTGGAAATTTCAGAGGAAATGGCGCCACGTGTCGGCTGCGCAATTGGTTCGGGTATTGGTGGCATAGGACAGATAGAAAAGAACGCCGAGATTATCAGGGCATCTGGCCCGCGCAGAATATCCCCGTTTTTCGTGCCCGGCTCTATCATCAACATGATCGCCGGTAATCTTTCAGTCATGTTCAACCTGCAGGGGCCAAACCTTGCCATCGTCACTGCCTGTACTTCCGGCACGCACAATATCGGCCTCGGCGCGAAGTTGATTGCCGCCGGCGATGCCGATGCGATGCTCGTTGGGGGCGCGGAAATGGCGACCACCCCTGTAGGCCTGGGTGGCTTCGCTGCCGCTCGCGCACTGTCCACGCGCAACGACGATCCCGAGGCGGCTTCAAGGCCCTGGGACCGGGACCGGGATGGTTTTGTCCTGGGTGACGGTGCCGGCGTGCTGATGCTGGAGGAATACGAATCAGCCAAGGCTCGCGGCGCAAAAATATATGCGGAAGTGCTGGGTTTTGGTATGAGCGGCGACGCCTACCACATGACCCTTCCTCCGGAGGACGGTAGAGGCGCGGCGGCGGCGATGGCCAACGCCATCCGGGATGCCGGCGTTGCCGTCGAAAGAATTAGCTATATCAATGCCCATGGAACCTCTACAAATGCAGGGGACGTGGCCGAGAGCCGAGCAGTAGAGACTGTTCTTGGCAACGCTGCGGCGCAGGTGGCGGTAAGCTCCACCAAATCGATGATTGGGCATTTACTGGGTGCTGCGGGCGCGGTAGAGGCTATTTTTTCCATACTTGCTCTGCGTGACCAGGTCGCTCCACCGACCATCAACCTGGAAAACGTGGCCGAGGGCTGTAACCTCAACTACGTACCCAATACTGCGCAGGAGCGGCCAATCGATTGCGTCATCAGCAATTCCTTTGGCTTTGGCGGAACCAACGGTTCATTGCTGTTCGCAAATCCGGATTGATTGCTACACCCGTGCCCGGGGACACCCTGATATGGCTTGATGGAGCAGAAGCATCTGCTCTGCCGCTTCCCGATCGCGGCCTCGATTTTGGCGATGGTGTCTTTGAAACCCTGCTAATCAGACGCGGTGAGCCGCTTTACCTCAATCTGCATCTCGCGCGCATGCAGCGTGGTTGTGGGGTGCTATCCATTCCCGATAGCGTTACAACCGTACGCCGACACCTCCAGATCGCCACCGCGGCCCTGACTGGCCGGGGATGGCTCTGGGCATCCCTGAGAATCACCCTGAGCAGGGGCTCCGGTCCACGTGGCTACAGGCCGCCGGCTGATACCCGGCCGCGGGTAATCATCAGCGCCATCCGACTGGACGCAGTAGGGCAAGACATGCCGGCGTCCGCAGCACTGCATCTGGCGTCAATGCGCTGGGGAACCCAGCCCGCGCTGGCAGGGCTGAAACACCTCAACCGACTGGAGCAGGTATTGGCCGCGGCGGAATACGCCGAGGCGGGACTTGATGAGGCCGTAATGCTCGATCAACAGGGACAGGTGATCTCGGTGGTTGCCGGTAATCTCTTTATTGTTGCCGGCGGCGAAATCCTTACGCCCAAACTTGAACACTGCGGTATTTGTGGCACCCGGCGGGAGCTTGTGAAGCGTCGTTGGGCGCCCGCCATCGGGCTTGCCGTTCGAGAGTGCGCGCTTGATATCAGCCAGGTGGAGCAGGCCGACGAGGCCTTTTACACCAATAGTCTTGTCGGCCTGCGGCCGGTGGCGAGTTTTGCCCAGCAGCGCTGGTCAGAACACCCAACCTGTGACGCGCTGTACCGGCAATACCGCGAGGATTGGACGTGATCCGCAAGCTGCTCCTGCTCTTCCTGCTGGCGGTGCTGGCGGGGGTTCTGGCTCTGCAGGAGTTGGAGCGACGCTGGCAGGAGCCACTGACATTGCCCGCAAACGGACTGCCCTTGCTGGTTCAATCGGGGGAAACACTGCGCGCAGTTGCCGGGCGCTTGCAGCAGAGCGGCATCATAGGATACCCCGAACTGCTTATTCTCTATGCCAGGTGGACGGGGGCCGACCAACAAATCAAGCAGGGTGAATATCTGCTAACGCCTCCACTCACATCTTTGCAACTGCTGCGCCTACTGCAAAGTGGCAAAGTTATGCACTATCAGGTGACACTGCCGGAAGGTATTACACTGGATCAAGCAATCGCTGTGCTTGCAGGTGAAGAACAATTAAAACAGGTACTGCAAGGGGTGACTGACCCCAGCATCCTGGATATGGTGGCGCCACATGAGAGTCCTGAAGGGTGGTTTTTCCCCGACACATACCATTTTACCCGCGACTCCACCGACCTGGAACTGCTGCAACGAGCATATGCAAGAATGGTGGAAGTACTGGATGAAGAATGGCAGCGTAGAGCGACAGAGCTGCCGTATGAAAGCCCCTACGAGGCGCTGATAATGGCATCGATTATCGAACGGGAAACCGGTTTGCCAGCGGAGCGAGCACAGATAGCAGGGGTTTTTGTGCGCCGTCTGCAGCGGGGCATGCGCCTGCAAACCGACCCAACCATCATTTACGGCCTCGGTGAGGCTTTTGACGGCAACCTGCGGCGCAGCCATCTCAGTGATGACAGCAACCTTTACAATACCTACCGCATTACCGGGCTGCCACCCACACCTATTGCTTTGCCGGGACGGGATTCAATTCATGCGGCCCTGCATCCAGCAGCTGACAGGGCGCTGTTTTTTGTGGCCCGAGGCGATGGCGGGCATGTGTTCAGTGAGACACTGGCAGAGCACAGGGCGGCCGTGCGCAAATACCAATTACGCCGTAACAAGAACTATCGTTCCAGCCCGGAGAAACCATGAGTACCAGAGGCCTGTTTATCACCGTGGAAGGTGGTGAAGGAGTTGGCAAATCGACAAATATTGCTTTCCTCGAGCAACATTTACGCGATCGGGGTGTGGACCTGCTGGTTACCCGCGAGCCGGGGGGGAGCAAGCTCGGTGAGACTCTCAGGCAGTTGCTATTGGATGTAGACGATGAGCCTGTGGACCCCATGGCAGAGCTACTGATGATGTTCGCGGCAAGAGCACAACACATCGAGACGCGCATAGAGCCGGCGCTAAGCGCGGGGCGCTGGGTGCTTTGTGACCGCTTTACCGATGCGACCTATGCCTATCAATGCGGGGGGCGCGGTATTCCCCGCAGCGCCGTCGCTGCGCTGGAGGAGCTGGTACAGGGCCAGTTGCGTCCAGATTGCACCCTGCTGTTGGACGCGCCGGTAAGTACCGGCATGGCGAGGGCGCGGGAGAGAGGGGAGTTGGATCGTTTCGAGCGCGAAGAACTGGCTTTTTTTGAGCGCGTGCGCGCCACCTACCTCGACCTCGCACAGGACAGTAGCGGTCGTTACCGTATTGTCGATGCCAGCCAATCTCTGGAGGCAGTACAAATGCAGTTGCTCAAAGTCTGCAATGACCTGACCAGTTGCTGGAGCGTGAGGCACCCGACGCCATGACGGAGGAGAATGAACTACCCGCTGTGAGCGCACCCCTGCCCTGGCAGACGCAAGAGTGGCAGCGACTTGGCCAGCAGATCAACCGTGACGAGCTGCCGCACGCCATGTTGATCAGCGGCCCTCAGGATACCGGCAAGTCCCGGTTGGGCCTGGCCCTGGCCCGTCTGCTGCTGTGCTCGCAACCCGCAGCCGGTTTGAATTGCGGCCACTGCCACGCTTGTGAGCTCAGTGCCAGCGGCAACCACGGCGATTTTCAGTGGCTTGCACCAGAGGGTAAGAGCCGGATCATAAAGATTGACCAGGTTCGCAAGATTGTCGAGTTCACCAATATGACTGCGGGGTTTGGCCTGCGCAAGATCGCTGTATTTTCACCTGCCGAGAACATGAATGTCAGTGCGGCGAACGCCTTGCTGAAAGTGTTGGAAGAGCCCCCGGCCAATACCCATCTCATTCTGATTTGCCATCGCCTGCACGGGCTACCTGCCACCGTGCGGTCGCGCTGCCAGATACTGCGTCCTGCCATTCCTTCACGCGAGCAGAGCCTGACCTGGCTGGATCAGATATGCGCAACACGGGCCGACAGTGAAAGCCTGCTGGAACTGGCCGGTGGTTTGCCACTGCTGGCAGAGCGACTAAACGGGCAAGAGGCTGCAGATGTACTGCAGCGTATTGCCCAGGCGATCACTGCCTTGCTTTCCGGCCGGCTGGACGCGGCGTCACTGGCTAAGGCACTTACCACAGGGGATCTGGAGCAGACACTGGCACAGCTCGCAGCCGGTATACAGAAACAGCTGAGAGCGCTGGACGGCGCACGCCTCTGCAGTAGCCAGGCCAGGGCGAGGTTCGCGCTACTGGACGAAATTTTACAGATTCAGCGCGCGCTCAATGCGGGCTCCAATCCCAACCCCCAGCTCCTGCTGGAGACACTTGTGGCAAAAGTACAGCGAGTGTTGGGCGACGGCGGGGTTGGTGATAATATCGGGAGTATGCAAAGAGGCACTTCTCCATGACTGACGAAAGACATAACAACCGCAATGGTATCCTGTCGCTGACGATCAAGGACAAAGCTGTTCTGTACTCGGCCTACATGCCGTTCCTGCTGCATGGGGGTCTGTTCGTTCCCACCAATAAAACCTACGACATTGGCGATGAGGTATTCATGCTACTCACCCTGATGGACGAACCCGAGAAGATACCTATCGCCGGCAAAGTAGTATGGGTCACACCCCGTGGAGCGCAGGGTAACCGCACCGCGGGGATAGGTGTGCAGTTCAGCGAGCAGGATGCCATCGCAAACGCCAAGATCGAGAACCACCTGGCTGGCTCCCTGTCCTCTGATCGCCCCACCCATACCATGTGACGCACCTGATAAATATTTTAGGTATAGCTCTTAAGTAATTGAATATAAAAGGCTGAATCCAAAAAAAATGGGTCCCAAAAGGGACCCAACAAGACCATTAGGAGTGAAACATAAAGGAATTTCTTCCCTCTAGGAGCATTGGGTTTGCTCCTGTGTCTACCCGGTTATTCCAGGGGATGGGCACACACGAGTTAAGTATCGCCCATCAATGAAAATTTACCATCGTCGCCACAGCGTTTTTTTAGCCTCATTCGAAATATGTAAATTGTTTTTAATTACAGTTGGCGATAAAAAATGACCGACAAGCCGGCGGACGGGTTTCTTACGGGTGTCCTGGAGGGATTTTACGGGCGTCCATGGCCATTCGAAACGCGCCTTGCCTACGCAGAATTTCTCTCTCAGGCTGGACTGAATACCTGCCTCTACTGCCCCAAGGCAGATCCTTACTTGCGAAAGCAGTGGCAGTGCGACTGGCCAGCGGCCGAATGGCAGCAATTACTCGAACTTTCCCGGGCTTATCGACAGCGCGGCATCCACTGGGGAGTCGGCTTGTCACCGTTTGCGCTTTACCTGGATTACGGACCTGAGCAGCGCGAACAACTAAAGCGCAAGATATTCCGCCTGTCGCAGCTTGAGGCGCCGTTGCTGGCCATCCTGTTTGATGACATGCCCGGTGATATCACCGCGCTGGCCGGGCGGCAAGCGGAGATCGTCGCCGATGTGGTCTCCTGGCTGACCGATGTGAGGGTGCTGGTATGTCCTACCTACTACAGTTTTGACCCGGTACTGGAGAAATTTTTCGGCACCATGCCCACAGATTACTGGCCTCAACTCGCGGCTGAGCTACCACCTGACGTGGACGTGTTCTGGACCGGTAACAAGGTCTGCTCTGACGCAATCACCCGGACAGATATAGAAAGAATATATGCCCGTATGGGCCGACCTGTGCTGCTGTGGGACAACTACCCGGTGAATGATGGGGCAGTGCGCAGCAACTTCCTCTACCTGGATAGATTGTCCGGGCGTGAACAATTACCGGAAACACTGCTCAGCGGCCATTTGTGTAACCCCATGAATCAGGGCCTTTTGTCATTACCAGCGCTGGGTGGTCTGGCGGACCTGTACCGAGTGGATTTGAGTAACAAGCAGTGGGTACACGAGGCTATCGGTGCCGCCACCTGGCAGCAGCTACAACAGGATCGACGCACATTTGAAGAGTTGGGCTTGAGTGGCATGGGTCAGGAGCGCTGCCAGATTCTCGCGCGACAGTACCGTGCACTGCCAGGGCCTGCCGCACAAGAGGTGGCTCAGTGGTTGTCGGGGGAGTTTCAATTCGACCCGGCCTGCCTGACGGATTGAGCAACTGATGAAGCATCGTCTGGAAAGCGCCTCACAGCTCACCCACCTGCATGGAGAACCCAGGGCCTGCTACCGGCGCTGGCGCGAGACACTGCAGGCGGATGAAGCCCTGTTGCTGGTAGATTTTGCCTTCAACGCGTATTGGCTTGAACAGGCTGACCCACTGCAATTGACTGCTATATATTGTGTACGTGGCGATGAACTAGCGCTGGCAGTCACCGACCATACCCTGGTGGCCGATGAACTCGCGCCACGGCAACAGTATATTCGCTGGGTGCGCCGGCACCGGCTGTTTAACTATATAACAGGCAGCCCGATTTCACTGGCATCGCAGAGCATAGCCAAGCCCTGGGGCGAGGAAATTTGGTATACCGCGGTAGAGCACCGTGGTGTCTGCAATTTTGGCGGGGAGGCTGGGGTGGTACCCATTCCCTGGCTGCAGGCGGCACTACCCGACAACCTGGCGGGTACACCGGGCGAGCCACTGGTGTTGCTAAAAATTCTGGCGCCTACCGCGCTGCCAATTCTGGGTGACCTGTATTTCGAGCTACACGAGACCAAACGCGAAGCCTATGTGGTAATTCATATTGACCCCCAGGCCTGGCCCGACGGCATTGGTTACATACGCTACGGTTTTGATCCGCAACAACGCGCCGCGTACGACTCTGACGAGGCATTCCGGGCGGCCTACCTGGCTGCCGTGCTGGCCTACCGCTCTCAACGCCGAAAGCTGGACTCTCTGGCAGAGCAGGGGGAGGAGGGCAGCGCGCATGAGCATGAGGCTGAGTGTACCCTGCGCCAGCAAATGGAGCGCTTTACGCTATTGTTACCCCTGCGGGTGGGCGATATTGTGCCGGTACCGCAACTGTTTCCCCACGCCCTGCAACACGGCGTGCGCACGGTAGAATTCCAGACTCCCAGTTACGAGCGCAAAATCATTTCGTTTGCACAGAAAGTGCTGACCCAGGACGATTGGGACACTCGGGAGGCAGTGGCCGAAATGCTACTTGAGCCGCCACCGACACCGCTTCCATCTGTACCGCCGGTGCCCGACAACGTGGCCATCGAAGGTGTAGTGGACTTCCCGGATTTCGACGTTGTGCGGGTGCGCATTCGGCCCGGGACCAGCTGGACTTTCGAGACCGGGGCGAGCTACCGTTTGCTGATGGTGCTCAGCGGCACGCTGGCGCTATCGGATGCTCTTTATGGCCCGGAGCAGGCGGTGTTATTGCCACATTCCTGGAGCGGACTTCTCGCCGCCCCGGAGGCCCCGTCAGCGCTGGTTTTCCTGTTGGCAAAGCCCCGCAGTTAAGTGGTTGAACCTGCTGGGGCTTTGTGGCAGAATCTGCGCCCTTGTGACTGCCCCAAGCGACGGCCAGGGCGCATTATTAGTTCTAAATAATCAATTGGTTATGCAAATAATGTGATAGTTTTTCTAACTTGGTGTCGGCCGGCAACAAGGGTGTTCATTGCGCGGAAGTGGCGAAATTGGTATACGCGCTGGATTTAGGTTCCAGTGCCGCAAGGCGTGAGAGTTCGAGTCTCTCCTTCCGCACCAAACAAAAAAACGACACTCTCGGGGTCCCATTGGCCCCGGGAGTGTCCAACGAACGAACGCTGCCCGCGTTCGCCATCTATCGGATTGTAGTAGAGGAAATACCATGCAGGTTTCTATAGAGACGACTTCAGGCCTGGAGCGTCGTTTGACTGTTGGCGTACCCGCAGAGCGCATAGAGTCCGAGATTGACAGCCGACTGCAAAAAGCCGCGGGCAATGTTCGCTTGCCGGGATTTCGGCCCGGCAAGGTCCCCATGAAGGTCATGCGCCAACGCTTTGGCCCGGGAGTCCGCCAGGAAGTGCTGGGCGAGGTAATGAGCCAATCCTTCCAGGAGGCCGTGCTACAGGAAAAACTGCGACCAGCAGGGCAGCCCAGTATCGAGCCGAAGACACTTGAAGCTGGAAAAGATCTGGAATATATAGCGACTTTTGAGGTTTTCCCCGAGGTTGAAGTGGTGGAAATCAAGGACTTCGAAGTAGAGAAGCCGGTGGCCGAAGTTAGCGACGAGGACGTCGACAACATCATCGAAGTCTTCCGCAAGCAACAGGGCAACTGGGAGGTTGTAGAGAGAGCCGCCGCTGAAGGTGACAAGGTCAACATCGACTATGCCGGCACTCGCGATGGCGAGGAGTTTGAAGGTGGTAGTGCCACCGGCAGTGATCTGGAGCTGGGTTCCGGCCGTATGATCCCTGGGTTCGAAGACGGCGTGATTGGCATGGTCGCAGGGGAGGAAAAAACCCTGCAGCTGAGTTTCCCCGAAGATTATCACAGCGAGGAATTGAAGGGCGCTGCGGTTGAGTTCAAGGTCACTTTGAACAACGTCCAGGAAATGTCTCCCGCGGAACTCAATGAAGAGCTGTTCGCCAAGTACGGAGTAGAAGACGGTGGGCTGGACGAGTTCCGCACTGAGGTGCGCCAGAACATGGTGCGTGAATTAAAGAACGCGGTCGAAAGCAAGGTGAAACAACAGGTAATGGAAGCATTGTCGGCAGCGCATGAGTCGGTGGAAGTACCTCGCGCGCTGTTGGGCCGAGAAGTGGAAGTCATGCGCAACCAGATGTTCCAGCAGTTTGGGGGCGCCGGTGCGGCCCAGGACCTCGACTTAAAATCTTTGCTGCCAGACGAGATGTTTGCGGAAAATGCCGAGCGGCGGGTCAAACTAGGCCTGGTACTGGCTGAACTGGTGGCCAAATTGAAGCTCAAAGTGGATGCGCAGAAGGTGCGCTCCACCATCGAGGAAATGGCCTCCACCTACCAGGATCCAGAGGAGGTCATCAACTACTACTACTCGAACCAGGAGCAGTTGGCCTCAGTGGAATCTAAAGTTTTGGAAGACCAGATGGTTGAAAAACTATTGGGCAATGCCCATATAGTAGAGAAGCCGTGCAGCTACCAGGAAGCGCTGGCCAAGGGTGAGGCAGAGGCCTGACCCCGGCGGCAATAAACCGGTATGCTCTGAGGTACTTTAGACAATTGAACAATAACCACCAGGGGACGGCACGCATGTCATTTCAGTTCGATGGGCAAAACAAGCAGACGGTACACAATCTGGGGCTTGTTCCCATGGTGGTCGAACAGACCGCTCGCGGTGAGCGCTCGTATGATATTTACTCGCGGCTGCTGAAGGAGCGAGTCATTTTTGTTGTGGGTACCGTAGAGGACCACATGGCCAACCTTATCGTTGCCCAGTTGCTGTTCCTTGAGTCGGAAAACCCCGACAAGGATATTCACCTGTATATCAACTCCCCAGGCGGTTCAGTAACCGCGGGGCTCTCGGTATACGACACCATGCAATTCATCAAGCCCGATGTCAGCACCATGTGTATCGGGCAGGCCGCCTCTATGGGCGCATTTCTGCTATGTGGCGGAGCGAAGGGCAAGCGTTTTTGTCTGCCCAATGCTCGCACCATGATTCACCAGCCCAGCGGTGGCGCACAGGGTCAGGCCACGGATATTGAAATCCAGGCCAGGGAAATCCTGATCATTCGGGAACGGCTGAATCAACTGATGGCCGAGCATACAGGCCAGAGCCTGGAAGTTATCGAGCGCGATACCGAGCGCGACCGCTTCATGAATGCCGAGCAGAGCAAGGAATACGGTCTGATAGACCAAGTGGTCACTTCCAGAAGTATCCCGGCGACTGAAAAGTAGCCTCGGTACCGGCTGCGGGCGACACAGGCACAAAGCTTGTGGAAAGGCCCGCAGAAAGCCAGGATATCCGCGTTTTAGCCCCTCAGGGCTTGCAAATGGCCTGAAAAGACATCATCGTAGTACTCAAGATGATCAGGCATCGACACACAGGGCGTAGGACGGCCGTATGAGCGACAAAACCACCAATTCCAGCGACGGCGGCAAGCTGCTTTACTGTTCCTTTTGCGGCAAAAGCCAGCACGAGGTGCGCAAGCTGATAGCCGGGCCATCTGTGTTCATCTGCGATGAGTGCGTGGACCTTTGCAACGATATTATTCGTGAAGAAGTCCAGGAGGCCAGCAGCGAGTCCGGGCAAGAACACCTGCCAGTTCCGCAAGAAATCAACGCCATTCTCGACGAGTATGTCATCGGCCAGGCGCGCGCCAAAAAGGTGCTGTCGGTTGCCGTGTACAACCACTACAAGCGTCTGCGCCACAGCCAGGGCCGCACCCAAGAGGTGGAGCTTGGTAAAAGCAATATACTGCTGGTAGGGCCTACCGGCAGCGGTAAGACACTGCTGGCAGAAACGCTTGCACGATTACTCGATGTGCCGTTTACCATTGCCGATGCCACCACACTGACCGAAGCGGGTTACGTGGGTGAAGATGTGGAAAACATTATCCAGAAGTTGTTGCAAAAGTGCGATTACGACGTTGAAAAAGCGCAGGTGGGTATCGTATACATCGATGAAATTGACAAGATTTCACGCAAATCAGATAACCCTTCCATTACGCGCGATGTATCCGGCGAGGGTGTGCAGCAGGCGCTGCTGAAGTTAATTGAAGGCACGGTTGCCTCTGTGCCGCCCCAGGGGGGGCGCAAGCATCCGCAGCAGGAGTTCCTGCAGGTTGATACCTCCAACATCCTGTTTATCTGCGGCGGGGCATTTGCCGGTCTCGACAAGGTTATTCGCAATCGCTCGGAAAAAGGCGGCATTGGTTTCGCCGCTGAGGTGAAAAGCAAGGATGAGCGCCGCAATGTCGGTGAGCTATTGTTCGACCTGGAGCCGGAAGATCTGGTTCAGTACGGCCTTATTCCTGAGTTTGTTGGCCGGCTGCCCGTCATCGCCACACTGGAAGAGCTGGATGTCGATGCGCTGGTGCAGATTCTGACAGAGCCAAAGAACGCTTTGACGAAGCAATACAGCAAGCTATTTGAAATGGAAGGGGTGGAAGTGGATTTCCGTGAAGATGGCCTGCGAGCGATTGCAGAAAAAGCGATGGAGCGCAAAACCGGTGCCCGGGGTCTTCGCTCTATTCTGGAAGGCGTGCTGCTGGACTCCATGTACAACATTCCATCCCGCACCGATGTCAGCAAGGTCGTCATCGACGAATCGGTCATTCTTGGCGATTCTGAGCCACTACTGGTGTACCAGAACAATGAGCCAACACCCAGGGCGGCATCCACCGACGAATAGCCCCGGTTTAACCGCCAGGTTTATTCCTGGCGGTTGGCTTTGAAGCCCCGAATTCTGTCAGGCGCTTGTAATCCGGGAATCTGCCCCAACCATATTTACAACGCCTGAATACCGCCAACCCGGAGACTTTTATGGGTTCTTCCTCTGTTATTGAACTTCCCCTGTTACCCCTGCGCGATGTGGTGGTGTACCCGCATATGGTGCTACCTCTGTTCGTCGGCCGAGAGAAGTCTATCGAGGCCCTCGAATACGCAATGGCCAACGACAAGCAGGTTCTACTCGTGGCCCAGCGCAATGCGGCAGACGACGATCCCGGCGCTGACGATATTTACCAGATGGGTACCGTATCCAATATCCTGCAGTTGCTGAAACTGCCTGATGGCACGATAAAAGTGCTGGTGGAAGGCGGTTATCGGGCGGTTGTTGACAGTATTGATGACGAGGGCAGCTTTGCCATTTCCGGTGTACGCGAAGTCCTCAGTGATGAAATTCCCGAAAGTGAAGTCGAGGGCCTACTGCGCTCGACCATCACCCAGTTCGAAAAATACGTCAATCTCAGCAAGAAAGTACCCGCGGAGGTATTAACCTCGCTGACCGGTATTGATGAACCGGGGCGTCTCGCCGATACCATCGCCGCCCACATGAGCGTCGATCTGGAAGAAAAGCAGCGCATTCTGGAAATAACCGGTATTCGTCCACGGCTGGAACACCTGCTGGGCCTGATGGAAGCAGAAATAGACCTGTTTCAGGTTGAAAAGCGCATTCGTGGCCGAGTCAAGAAACAAATGGAGAAGAGTCAGCGCGAGTACTATCTCAACGAACAGATGAAGGCCATCCAGAAAGAACTGGGTGATATGGATGAGGCGCCGAGCGAACTGGATGAACTCCAGATTCGTATCGACGACGCCAAAATGCCCGACGAGGCGCGAGAAAAAGCGCTTACCGAGCTGGGTAAGTTGAAAATGATGTCGCCCATGTCGGCAGAGGCATCCGTAGTGCGCAGCTACATTGACTGGATGGTCACAGTGCCCTGGTCGAAGCGCAGCAAGGTCAAGCACGACCTCACCAATGCAGCCAGAATACTGGATGAAGATCACTACGGCCTGGATGAAGTGAAGGACCGCATTATCGAGTATCTCGCAGTGCAGAAGAGAGTGCGCAAGGTCAAAGGGCCGGTACTGTGCCTGGTGGGCCCGCCCGGTGTCGGTAAGACATCACTGGGAGAATCTATCGCCCGTTCAACCAACCGCAAATTTGTCCGTATGGCGCTCGGTGGCGTGCGCGATGAAGCAGAGATTCGCGGTCACCGCAGAACCTACATCGGCTCTATGCCGGGTAAGCTTCTGCAGAAAATGGCCAAGGCCGGCGTAAAAAACCCGCTGTTCCTGCTGGATGAGATTGATAAAATGGGAATGGACCACCGGGGTGATCCCTCGTCGGCCATGCTGGAGGTGCTGGACCCGGAGCAGAACCACGCGTTTAACGACCATTATCTTGAGGTCGATTACGATCTGTCAGATGTCATGTTTGTGTGTACCTCAAACACAATGAACATCCCCGGCCCACTGCTTGACCGTATGGAAGTCATTCGTATCCCGGGGTATACCGAGGATGAGAAACTCAATATTGCTGAGCGCTATCTCAGCCCGAAGCAAATCAAGCTCAATGGCCTGAAGAAAGGCGAGTTGGCCATTAGCCCTGAGGCGATACTCGACATTATTCGATATTACACTCGCGAAGCGGGTGTGCGTTCTCTGGAGCGGGAAATTGCCAAGGTATGCCGCAAGATGGTGAAGGCAATTACACTAAAAGAAGCTGACGGCGGCACTACTGTCAGCGGTGAAATGTTGCCGGACCTGTTAGGTGTCCGCAAATACAACTACGGCATAGCCGAGGAGGAAAACAAAATTGGCCAGGTAACAGGCCTGGCCTGGACATCTGTTGGTGGTGAATTATTGACCATCGAGGCCGTTGCTCTGCAAGGTAAAGGCAGGTATGTCAAAACCGGTTCTCTGGGTGATGTCATGCAAGAGTCCATTCAGGCGGCCTCGACAGTTGTTCGCTCCCGCTCGCAAATGCTGGGTATTCCCGCCGGCTATCATGAGAAGCACGACGTGCATTTTCATGTCCCGGAAGGCGCAACACCAAAAGACGGGCCAAGCGCTGGTGTCGCCATGTGTACTGCACTGGTTTCGGTGCTGACAAATATTCCTGTTCGAGCAGATGTGGCCATGACCGGCGAGATCACTTTGCGCGGAGAGGTATTACCGATTGGTGGCCTGAAAGAAAAACTGCTGGCGGCACGTCGTGGTGGGATTAAGACAGTCATAATTCCCAAGGAAAACGAGCGCGACCTCAAGGAAGTTCCCGACAACATCAAGGAGCACCTCGTGATTCGCGCTGTGAAGTGGATTGATGAAGTGCTGGCCATCGCATTGGAATCGATGCCAGAAGCGCTGAGTGACGAGGAATATAACGCCGTCGCGGTGGGAACCGGCCAGGATAGTGAACTAGACGAAAATAATCGCATAAATACGCACTAACAGGCGGGTTCTGTGTTGACCGGAATCGGAGGACTGGTATAAAGTCGTGCGTTCGGTTGAACCGGTGCTTTTGGGACATCCGGCATTAATCGGAGTCCACGTCCGTAAACCAATTAAGACGCCTTTTTCAGGCTGGGCGATACGCCCGAACATCAGGGCTCTGGGGTTAATAAAAGCAATTTTCTTCCAGGGCGTTAATGCCAGTACCAATGACTATTTCCAAGGGGATAAGAGTGAACAAAACTGAACTTATTGATGCAATCGCGACTGCCGCAGATCTTCCAAAAGCGTCTGCTGGCCGCGCTCTTGACGCTGTTGTTGACAGCATTACCGATGCGCTGTCCAAGGGTGACCAGGTTTCTCTGGTAGGCTTCGGGACTTTCTCGGTCAAGCACCGCAATGCGCGCAGTGGCCGCAACCCACAAACCGGCGCAACTATCGAAATCAAGGCATCCAACGTACCTGGCTTTAAAGCAGGTAAAGCTTTGAAGGACGCTGTTAACTCCTGAACCAGAGGAGGGTAGGCATCGCTCGATCTGCAGTCCATTCACGCGGATTGTTGAGAGGATGGCTGCCTGAACAGACAGAAAGGCGCACTTGAAGGTGCGCTTTTTTTTTAGCTATCCAGAGTAAATATCCATGCTTCAGAACATTCGCAGCAACGTGCAGGGGCCCACTACAAAAATTGTCGTGTGGTTGATTGTCATTTCATTTTCCATTTTCGGCCTGGAATCCATCCTGGTAGGCGGTGGCAGCGGAGGGATCGCCGAAGTTAACGGCGAGCAAGTCACTCCTCAGGAAATGCAGATGGCTGTTAACACGCAAAAGCGCCGGATAATTTCCATGATGGGCGACAACATCGACCCCGCCATGTTGGACGATGAACTTATCAGCGGCCAGGTTCTCAACTCCCTCATCGGGCGTAAACTCCTGGCGCAATCCGCAGCAGATATGAATCTTGCCGTTTCCAAACGGGAGATTGGCAGCCTGATAGGTGGCATGGAGCAGTTCCAGATCGAAGGCAAATTTTCTCCCCAGTTATTCTCCAGTGTGCTTGCCAGTGCGGGTTATACCCCGGCCTATTTTGAAGAGACCCTGCGAGAAGACGTTGCCGTTGCACAGCTGCGCAGTGGGCTTGCAGGCAGTGAGTTTGCCACACCGCTGGAACTGGTAATAAACGCCCGGGTGGCAGCAGAACAACGCGATCTGCGTTTTCTGACGATTCCTCTGCAATCGTTTATTGATCAACAGGAGCCAAGTGAAGAAGAGATTACTGCCTACTTCGCCGAACATCAGGACGAGTTCCAGACCCGTGAAACGGTGGAGCTGGAGTATATAGAGCTGGGGCTGGATCAATTTCGCAAGCCCGTAGACGAAGCTGCTCTATTGGAGGCTTATCGGGTGGAAGTGGAAAACGGCCAATACCAAACTGAAAACCGTGTTTCCCATATTCTGTTTGAACCCCGCGATGGCGAGGCTGCGCCTGCCCTGCAACAGCGAGTAGCCGATGCACAGGAAAGACTGGCTTCCGGTGTGGCTTTTACCGAAGTTGCCGCAGAGTTTTCTGATGATGTCGGGTCGGTTACAGCGGGCGGGGATCTCGGCTTTTCCAGTGGTGACGCTTTCCCACCTGAAATGGAAGAAGCCATTTCAGCACTCGACGTAAATGTAGTTTCTGAACCTGTTGTAACGGATGCTGGCACACACCTGATCCTGGTCACGGAACGCCGGGAAGGCGAGGCACCCACATTGGACGAACTGCGCCCACAGTTGGAGGATCAATTGCAGAGCGCTCAGGCGCGTGTAGACCTGCTGCTCGCAGTAGAACAGTTGAAGGATATGGTATTCAACGCGGAAGACCTCAGCCAGCCAGCAGAGGAACTGGCATTAACCGTCAGCCGAAGCGGGCCGGTTGCGCGAGACCAGACCGAAGGACTGTTTGCCAACCGGTCGCTTTTGTCTGCCGCTTTTTCTGAAGAGGTTATGGAAGCTGGACATAACAGTGACGTGATAGAGCTGGCTGATAATACGTTTGTCGTGTTGCGGCAACACAGCTACAGCCCGTCGCAGCCTATGCAGTTGGAGGAAGTGCGGGATGAAATTGCGGCTATCGTCGTTGAACAATCCGCCCGCGCCATGGTTGCCTCGGAGGCCGAACGCATTCTTGAGGAACTCGCTGCTGGTGCACCTATCGATCAGCTGGCCAGTGCCGGAGGTTATGACTGGCAGGTAGAGCTCGCTGCAGAAAGACGCAATAGTGCTGTGCCTGCGGATGTGCTCGCCAGGGCTTTTGAAATGCCTGCGCCAGAGCAGGGTGAGAAACTGCTCGACTATGTCGTCACAGCCGAGGGTGATGCTCTGGTGTTATCGCTAATGCAGGTCAACCCCGGTCGCTTTGATCTACTGGAACAAGGCGATGTCGTTTCGCTGCAACAGCAGGTGAGTGCTGAATACGCCAACCTGTTGGACAATGAATATCAGCGGGGCTTGAGAGAGCGTGCTGATATTTCCGTAATGTAGTTGGTTTAGAGGTAAACATGGCCAGAAAAGTACTTACGCTAAATCAGATTTCTGTCAAGGGACTGGAGCGTCTGCCCCGCGATTGTTATGAAATTGCCAGTGAGTTTTCACATCCCGACGCAATTCTTCTGCGCAGCCATCAGCTGAAATCCAGCGACATCGCCGATTCAGTGTTGGCTATTGGGCGAGCGGGGGCTGGTGTGAACAACATCCCGGTCGCTGAATGCACTCAGCGCGGCATACCGGTGTTCAACTCGCCGGGCGCCAATGCCAACGCGGTGAAAGAACTGGTGGCCACGGCTATGCTGCTCGGCTCTCGCGGCATCATTGAGGGTATTCGCTACGTCGATACACTGGCGGATATGACCGACAAAGCAGAAATGCATAAAACGCTTGAAGCACAGAAAAAACAGTTCAAAGGTAATGAACTGGTGGGCAAAAGCCTGGGGGTAGTTGGCCTGGGAGCCATCGGCTCCATGGTGGCGGATATGGCACTGACTCTCGGCATGGAGGTTATCGGCTACGATCCGGCTCTATCTGTGGAGGCAGCTTGGCGGCTGTCGAGTAAAGTGCGGAAGGCAGATACGCTGTCGGCGCTGTTCACTCGCTCCGATTATATAACGCTGCACCTGCCTGTACTCGACTCTACCCGGGGCCTGATCAACGCTGAGTTACTGGGTGCCATGAAACCTGACGCCTGCCTGCTCAACTTTGCCAGGCAGGAAATTGTCAATGAAGACGATCTTCTCGCTGCACTGGAGGGTGACCAGCTTCGCAAATATATTGCCGACTTTCCCTCACCGGCGCTGATCGGCCGCGATGATGTTATTCTGATGCCACATATCGGCGCCAGCACCGACGAAGCTGAAGACAACTGCGCGATCATGGCCGCGGATCAGCTGCGCGATTTCCTCGAAAACGGCAACATTCGCAATTCGGTAAACTTTCCGACGCTGGCGCTGGAGCGGGTAAAAGGTTGTCGCTTATCGGTAACCAACGAAAATGTTCCGCGGATTCTGGGCAGCGTGCTGGCCATTCTGGCTGATGAAAATATCAACGTAATCGATATGCTCAACAAAAGCCGTGACGGAGTCGCCTATAATCTCATCGACATCGACCCCGGTGTCAGTGATGCGGTGTTACAAAAAATGTGTTCGCTGGAAGGTGTTATTAACGTGCGGCTTATAGGGGACTGCGCCTAGAGCCAGTCACTGTTCCCCAGAGGTATAGCAGGGCGATGGCAGATCCGCTGGAAGGTATTGAAAAGCAGGTCAAACGAAGAAATTTCGACTCGCCGCCCCTGCACCTTTGGCATCCCGCTCTGTCCGGTGATATTGCTATTCGTGTCGCTGCGGATGGGGTCTGGTATCACGACGGTACACCGATTCAGCGCGAATCCCTTGTCCGTCTATTTGCCAGCATCCTGCGCCGCGAAGACGACGGCGAGTACTACCTGGTAACGCCCGCTGAAAAATGGCGAATTGAGGTTGAGCTTCACCCTCTCATCGTCACCGATATAACACCTACTGATGCGCAAAAAAGTAAGCCCGTACTGCAAGCCTTACTCAATACGGGGAAGACTGTAGAGATCAGTGCCGAACACCCCTTATTTCTAGAGCCCTCGGTAGGGGACATTCCAGCCCTGAACCTGCAGCATGGCCTCACAGCGCTTTTGAGCCGGGCAGCCTGGTACCGCCTGGCTGACATGGCAACGGAAGAGGGTGGTGTTCTGACCATCACCAGCGGCGAGTATGACTTCGCGCTGGAGCCGCAACGCTAACTGAAACGCTGCGGCCTCCTCGCTACATATTCGGGTAGTTGGGCCCGCCAAAACCTTCCGGTGTTACCCACACAATATTCTGCGACGGGTCCTTGATGTCACAGGTCTTGCAGTGCACGCAGTTCTGGGCGTTGATCTGGAAGCGTTTGCCGCTGTCGTCCTCGACGATTTCATAGACGCCGGCCGGGCAGTAGCGCTGTGCTGGTTCATCGTAGAGCGGCAGGTTCTTGTCCAGCGGTATCGCTGGGTCAATCAACGTCAGGTGACAGGGCTGGTCTTCCTCGTGATTGGTGTTTGACAGGAATACAGACGACAGCTTGTCAAAACTGATTTTATTATCGGGTTTGGGGTAATCGATTTTCTTGCACTCGGCGGCCGGCTTCATCGCCGCGTAGTCAGGTTTCGTGTCGTTCAGTGTAAAGGGCAGCTTGCCGCCGAAAATATTCTGGTCTATCCATACCATCGCCGACCCGATGAAGATGCCAAACTTGTGCATAAACCCGGAAAAATTACGGGTCGTGTACAGTTCTTCGTGCAGCCACGAGGCTTCCAGTTTCGTGGCATATGAGCCCAGGTCAGCCGGTGCAGCCTCACCCTGGCCCAATGCCTCTACAACCGCTTCGGCCGCCAGCATGCCGCTCTTCATCGCGGTGTGATTGCCCTTGATCTTCACGCTATTAAGGGTGCCTGCATCACAGCCGATGAGCAGGCCGCCGGGGAAAAACATGCGCGGCAGGGAGTTCAGTCCGCCCTTTGTCAATGCTCTGGCGCCGTAGACGACTCGCGAGCCACCCTCGAGATATTTGAGGGTTTCCGGGTGGTGCTTCCAGCGCTGGAATTCCTCGAAGGGACTCATATGTGCATTGCTGTAATTCAGGTCGGCAATCAGACCGAGGTAAACCTGGTTATTTTCTGCGTGATACAAAAAAGCGCCGCCGCCTGAACCGGTTTCCTGCAGAGGCCAGCCGAGACCGTGCACCACCAGGCCCTCATCGTGCTTCTCTGGGGGTATTTCCCAGATTTCCTTGATGCCGATACCGTAATGCTGGGGATCTTTACCCGCATCCAGCGAAAATTTCTCGATCAATTGCTTGCCCAGGTGGCCCCGGCAACCCTCTGCAAACAAGGTGTATTTAGCATGCAGCTCCATGCCTTGCGTGTAGCTGTCCTTGTGTTCACCTGTCGCGCTAACGCCCATATCGCCGGTGGCAATGCCCTTGACCCGGCCATCCTCGTGGTAGAGCACTTCGGCAGCAGCAAAACCGGGATATACCTCGACACCCAGGCCCTCCGCCTGTTCCGCCAGCCAGCGACATACATTACCCATGGAGACAATGTAGTTGCCCTCGTTGTGCGTGGGCTTTGGGATCATGAAATTGGGGAGTTTGATCGCGCTTTTGGCGCTCAGATAGAAAAAGAAACGGTCGGCCTTTACCGGAGTATTCAGCGGCGCTCCCAGTTCCTTCCAGTTGGGGAACAGTTCATTCAGCGCGCGAGGTTCGAGTACTGCGCCGGAGAGTATGTGGGCTCCAACTTCTGAACCCTTTTCCACCACACATACTGTGATTTCCTGCTCTTTCTCCTTTGCCAGTTGCATAATACGGCAGGCAGCGGAGAGTCCGGCCGGACCGGCGCCGACAATGACAACATCAAACTCCATAGATTCTCGATCCACAATCCTGTCCTCTTTCACTGGGGTGGGAGAACGCCGATTCGCAGTGCGAAGGCGCTGGTAAGAAGGGGTGCAAGTATATAATTTCTATGAATAAAAAACCATACTGGCAGATATATTGAGAAGTCATTGATCGGGATCATCCAGACCTCTCCCCGGGGCAAGGCCCTATTGACCCACGTTGTTTTAGTCGGCATCATACCCAGCCGAAATATGCTGACGCAGCCGTACCGCAAGCGCTGCACCTTGAATACCCACCTGAAAAACTAGGGAGAATCCATGAAGGTTCTTGTAGCTGTTAAGCGCGTTGTTGACTACAACGTCAAAGTTCGCGCCAAAGCCGATGGCAGTAATGTTGACCTCAATAACGTCAAAATGGCCATCAACCCGTTCTGTGAAATCGCCGTCGAGGAAGCTGTTCGCCTTAAAGAGGCAGGCATCGCTACTGAGGTGATCGCCGTGTCTGTAGGTGACAAGTCATGCCAGGAACAGATTCGCACTGCGCTCGCGCTGGGGGCCGATCGCGGCATTCAGGTAGAAACCGATGGCCCCGTTGAGCCGCTGGTAGTTGCCAAGTTGCTCAAGGGTGTTGTCGACAAGGAACAGCCTCAGCTGGTTATCCTGGGCAAGCAGTCTATCGATGGCGATAACAACCAGACCGGACAGATGCTGGGCGCACTGGCCAATATGCCCCAGGGCACTTTCGCTTCCGAAATTTCAGTCGATGGCGACAAACTGAATGTCACCCGCGAAGTCGATGGCGGCCTGCAAACTGTCAGCCTCAGCCTGCCCGCGATTGTCACCACGGACCTGCGTCTCAACGAGCCGCGTTACGCGTCCCTGCCAAATATCATGAAAGCCAAGAAGAAGCAGCTGGATGTTTACACCCCGGCTGACCTGTCTGTTGAAGTCACTTCCCACCTGACCCAGGTCAAGGTCGAGCCACCTGCTGAACGTCAGGCTGGCATCAAGGTCGCGGACGTGGATCAACTGGTCGACAAACTGAAGAATGAGGCGAAGGTAATCTGATGAGTACTCTGGTAATAGCAGAACACGACAACAGCAGCCTCAAGGTTGCCACTCTCAACGCTGTTGCAGCAGCCCAGGCAATGGGCGCGGACATCGATATCCTGGTCGCTGGCGCCGATTGCGGCGGCGCTGCCGATGAAGCCGCCAAGGTAGGCGGTGTAGGCAAAGTACTGGTCGCGGACAACGCTGCCTATGCACATCAACTCGCTGAAAATGTCAGCCTGCTGATCGCCGAAGTGGGTGCTGCCTACGACAACATCATTGCGCCAGCCACTTCAAACTGTAAAAACACCATGCCGCGCGTTGCCGCGCTGCTGGACGTTGCACAGATTTCGGAAATCGTTTCTGTAGAGTCCGCCGATACCTTCAAGCGCCCCATCTACGCCGGTAACGTGATAGCTACGGTTCAAAGCAGCGATGCCAAGAAGGTGATCACTGTTCGTACTACTGCCTTTGACGCAGCTCCTGCCGATGGCGGTTCCGCCACTGTGGAAGCGGTTTCTGCGGTTCACGATGCAGGCATTTCATCCTTTGTCGGTGAAGAGGTTGCCGTTTCCGACCGTCCCGAGCTGACTTCTGCGAAGATTGTCATCTCAGGTGGTCGCGGTATGCAGAATGGCGAAAACTTCAAGCTGCTCGATGGTATTGCCGACAAACTCGGCGCCGCCATTGGTGCCTCACGCGCCGCGGTAGACGCGGGTTTCGTTCCAAACGATTACCAGGTTGGCCAGACCGGCAAGATCGTTGCCCCCGACCTCTACATCGCTGTTGGTATCTCCGGCGCTATCCAGCATCTCGCCGGCATGAAGGATTCCAAAGTGATTGTGGCGATCAACAAGGACGAGGACGCCCCCATCTTCCAGGTGGCCGACTACGGCCTGGTAGCTGACCTGTTCGTTGCACTGCCGGAGTTGGAAGCGAAACTCTAGTTTCAACGTACTAGCTCGATAAGCAACCGGCCTTGTGCCGGTTTTTTTATGCCTTGGTACTCTCGCGCTTCTGACATAGGGTTTTTGCTTTTTTGCTTTTTTGCTTTTTTGCTGATTTTGGAGTCGTTGCAATGCGGTAGTGACCAGGGGTGCCCCTCCCGAACCGGCCATAGCTCCGCTAAACATGGCCCTATTGATTCGGGAGAGGCACCCCTGGTCACCACCTCTTTTGGGCAAGTTTCAAATCGCTTGATTGCATGGAATTGGCTATTTTTCAGGGTCCATACACACAAATGCGTGTTGTTAAATATCGAGATAGCGGGGTAGTGCAATAAGCGATTTTGATCGACCATGCGTAACGACTTCTATCGTTTGATTCGCCTCCCAAGACACGACTAGAACAAACGGTCAGAGATGCTAGAGGAGTTGTCGAGATGGTTTTTAAGCACGGTAGTAGGGTGGTGGGTTCTGTGTCATCCGAATCAATAAGGCCGGAGCTACGGCCGATTCGGATGACACAGAACCCACCACCCGGCTTTGGAAAACAACCACACCTTTGACATAGTTCAGCACTCAGGTTTTAGCGTTAAAGCTGAATTGACTGCAGAACGCTATCAGTCTCTACGCAGACGGTCCGAAATAGCTATCGGAGTAGGGTAGTTGAGCACAACAATATAGGACGATACCAAAAGGGTAATAATGGTAGTGGCCTGAATGAGCAGCGATGCCTGTTCGGTGATCATGGCGCTTGCCACCGCAACATAGGCGATCAGCAGAGAGAACTCGCTGGACTGGCCGAGGCGAAAACCGAGATCCCAGGCCAGGGTGCGTTTTTCACTGACACCTTTGAGGAGGAAGCGGTAGACCACGGGCTTGAGTGTGAGCACGAGGGCGGCGAGGACCAGCGCAGGGGCCAACACCTGGTTGAGCAGGGCGAGATCGAAACGGGCGCCCACCGAAAAGAAGAACAGAATCAGGAAGAAGTCGCGCAGAGGTTTCAGGTTGACCGCGATGTACTGGGAGATAGGGCTGGTAGCGATAGTGATTCCGGCGATAAAAGCACCTATTTCTTCGGACAGACCCAGCAGTTTCGCGCCCTCGGCAAGGCCCAGGCACCAACCCAATGCCAGTAGAAAAATATACTCATGGAAGCGATCGAAACGCGTAATCAGCGGCAGTAACACATAGCGCACGAAGAGCAGAGCGCCGCCGGCAAGCAGGGGCAGGCTCAGCAGTGACAGGCCCAGGTTCACGCCCATCTCGCCAGTGCTGGCGGTGGAACCGCTGAGAAGCACCATGAGTACGATAATGGCCAGTAAATCCTGTAGCAGCAGCAGGCCGATCATCAGCTCGCCGATGTGGCGATGATGAAGTACGGTTGTCGGCAGTAGTTTTATACCGATGATGGTCGAGGAAAACATCATGGCAGCGCCGATGATCAGCGAGTCGGTCATGTTGAAGCCAAACGCCATCGCGACGGCAAAGCCCACCGCCATGAAAAGCGCCGAGCTGAAGATCGCTACAACAGTGGATTTGCGCAGGGTAGACCACAGCGCCTGTGGCTGCATATCCAGGCCCAGCAGGAACAACAGAAAAATAATCCCTATGTGGCCAATATCTGACAGCAAGCTCAAGTCGGTGACCATCGACAGACCGTAGGGACCAATGACGGCGCCAAGAGCAACATAGGCAATGATGAGTGGCTGCCGGGTGTACAGCGCCACGGAGGCGAATATCGCAGCTCCGGTAAAAATCAGAAAAAAAGAATAGGTAACGCCACCGACATCCATCTAAAGAGTATACACCTGCCGTTTATTCAATGAACTGAATGGTGCACGCTCGCTACACGAATAGCGTATAAAATTACAGTCGGCGCCGAAACAGCGGGAGTGGCTTGTCGATCGCGGCCTGGTAGTGTTCGCTGAAATCCGCGAGCCTTACCAGTGCTTCCTCCAGTTCCGACTCATCGGCGGGCTGGAAAGCGTCGAAACCGCAGCGATTCAGGTAGGTCATCTGGTCGCGAATAAAATGGCCGCAAGCGCGCAGTTCTCCAGTGTAACCACGTTCGCGAAGTTCCCTGCCGTAGGAGAAGCCTCGGCCGTCAGTGAGCACTGGAAAATTGATGGCGACCAGAGGTATCTGCGCCAGGTGATCGAACAGCGGGTCAGGCTCCTGGCCGGGCTCCAGTTGTACGCCTCGTCCCGACTTGTCCGCCAATGCAATCCATTGCTCCAGGCTGAGAATCTGGTTGCCGCTGCCGGTTTCAGCGGCAGCATCCAGTGGCTGCCACTCGTCCTCGACGATGACCCCGTGCTTAATCAGCTTTGGCATAAACACGCTCCTTGAATGGCTCTATGCCTGTGCGGCGATAAGTGTCGAGGAAAATTTCGTCCTCTATACGCAACTCCAGGTACACGGACAGTATTTTTTCGACTATGTCAGGCATGTCCTCCTGGCGGAAAGAGGGGCCAAGGATCTTGCCTATGGATGCCTCCTTGGACTGACTGCCGCCCAGACAGACCTGGTAAAACTCCTCGCCCTTTTTATCCACACCGAGAATACCAATATGGCCGATGTGGTGGTGGCCACAGGCGTTCATGCAGCCGCTGATATTGAGCTCGATCGGACCCAGGTCGTAAAGGTAATCGAGGTCGCTGAAGCGGCTCTGGATAGCTTCTGCTACGGGTATTGATTTGGCGTTGGCCAGGGAGCAATAGTCACCACCGGGGCAGCAAATAATGTCCGTTAAGTAACCGTTATTGGCTGTAGCCAGGCCGGCCTGCTGTAACTGCTGCCACAGGGGATACAACTGATCCATCTGCACATCGGCCAGCACAAAATTTTGCTGGTGCGTGGTGCGTATCTCGCCAAACGCGTATTCATCTGCCAGCTTGGCAAGCACGTCCAGTTGGGTATCGGTGACGTCGCCGGGGGCAAAGCCGGTGGCTTTGAGGGAGACATTTACAATACGGTATCCCGCCACGCGGTGCTCTACCGTGTTGCGTTTAACCCAGTTGCCAAAAATCGGGTCTGCACTGGTCTTCGCAGCCAGACTCGATTCGGCTTCTGAGCCATCCAGTGTCTGGTAGGCAGGTTCGGTAAAAAACGTCTTCGCTCGCGCTATCTCTTCATCCGTGAGGGTAGTGGGGCCGTCTTTCAATAACGTCCATTCCTCCTCTACCGCCTCGCGAAACGCTTCAACGCCCATGGCCTTGACCAGAATCTTGATGCGCGCCTTGTACTTGTTATCCCGACGACCGTGCAGGTTATACACACGCAGAATAGCTTCCAGATAAGTCAGCAGGTGTTTTTTCTCCAGCCATTCACAGATGACTGAGCCGATCACTGGGGTGCGGCCAAGGCCACCGCCGGCCAGAATTGTCAGGCCGATCTCTCCGCTGGCATTGGCTACCAGTTCCACGCCGATGTCATGGGCGCGAATGGCAGCCCTGTCCTCGGCGGTGCCGCAGACGGCAATTTTGAATTTACGCGGCAGGAATGCGAACTCCGGGTGCAGCGTTGACCACTGGCGGATAATTTCACAGTAGGGGCGCGGATCTTCAAGTTCGTCGGTCGCGACTCCGGCGTACTGGTCGGTAGTCGTGTTGCGGATGCAGTTGCCGCTGGTCTGTATCGCATGCATCTGCACACTGGCCAGTTGCTCCAGAATATCTGGCACTTCCTCCAGCCGGGGCCAATTCAATTGTATGTTCTGGCGGGTACTGACATGGGCATAGCCCTTATCGAACTTGCGGGTAATTTCCGCTAGCTTGCGCAGCTGAGTGCTGTTGAGTAAGCCGTAGGGCACAGCCATTCGCAGCATCGGTGCCAGGCGTTGAATGTACAGGCCGTTTTGCAGGCGCAGGGGAAGGAACTCGCCATCGGTGAGTTTTCCGGCGAGAAAGCGGTCAGTCTGGCCGCGAAACTGAGCGACCCGCTGATCGACAATTGTCTGGTCATACTCGTCGTAAACGTACATCAAAAAGTCCTGTTTCTGTGGCCCGTAGCCCCGTCTATTTAACCAACGGGCGCTACCTTACCAGAAAATACGGGCCGGTAATTAGTCAGAATTTTCATAAGGTTAGAACCCATTCGTGGGCTCGATATCGCATTTTTAATCGGCACCTGGGAAGGCTTGGGAAAACCTTCAATGCTGCTATAATAGCCGCCCTCGTATGCATCTATCCTGGAGATAAAATGTCTGACCACCTGAATACTGAACGCGAATCCGACGGCGTGGCCGATGCCATTGCAGTGACAGCCATCATGGCCGTGGTAGTCTTCACGATGTACCTCTGGTTGTCCGGGATGCCGAGCTGAGTGCTGAAAAGGGGTAGGCCTGGCTCTGTCAGGTTTTGCCCGCTCAATCTCCCGCGCCTTTTAACACCAGCTGCACCACCGTGTAAATGGTACCCATAAATACCAGAGTAAAAATGATACCCGCGGCGATGAACACACCTATTTTTCCCTGCTTGAAGTCCCGCTCCCGGTTTTTACTGCTCTGAACCCCAAGACCCGCAGCCATTACGCTGCTGATGACCTGCATAGGGTTGAGTGTTTTCTTGTCTTTCACTGCTTCAGGTTGGCCCTGATCGCTGGTGTTTGGCTTTGAATTCTCGCTCTCAGTCACATTACTCTCCCAACTCAATACTTAATACTTAATACTCAATAATGGGGCGCAGCCAACGCTCCATGGTTTCGGGTGCCTCACCCTTACGTGCGGCGATGTTCTCCACCTGGTCTCTGCCAATTTTTCCCACGGCGAAATAATCCGCCTCCGAATGTGAGTAATAGAAACCACTTACCGCTGCAGCGGGACTCATGGCATAGCTTTCAGAAAGCGTTACACCGCAGTTATTGGGTGCATCCAGCAGTTTGAACAGGGTGGCTTTTTCCGTGTGATCTGGACAGGCCGGATACCCCGGGGCTGGCCTTATACCACGGTAGCGCTCCTTGATCAGCTCATCATTACTCAGCTGTTCGCTCTTGTCATAGCCCCACAGTTCGGTCCGCACCAGGCGATGCAGGTGCTCAGCAAAAGATTCGGCCAATCGGTCGGCAAGCGCCTTCAGCATAATACTGTTGTAATCGTCATGCTCCGCCTCGAATTTGGCCGCCAGCTCCTTCACTCCGTGCCCGGTGGTGACGCAGAAACCGCCTATATAGTCATTTGCACCACTGCCTTCGGGCGCAATGAAATCCGCCAGGCTCAGGTTGGGTTTGCCATTGGGTTTCTCGATTTGCTGCCGCAACTGATGCAGGGTGGCGATCTTTTCGCTACGGGACTCGTCCGAATACACGGCGATATCATCTGCGCCGGAGCGCGCAGCTGGCCAGAAACCAACCGTCGCCCGGGCTGTCAGCAGCTTTTCGTCAACGATGCGTGCAAGCATAGCCTGAGCATCTGCAAAGAGCTCCCGGGCCTGGGCTCCTACCACTTTGTCCTCGAGGATATTCGGGTATTTTCCGGCGAGTTCCCAGGTGATAAAAAAGGGTGTCCAATCTATGGTCGCCACCAATTCTTCCAGCGGGTAGTCGTCAAACGCCAGGGCACCTATAAAGGAGGGCCGGGGAGGGCTGTATGCATCCCAGTCGAGTTTTAAACCGTGTTCGATGGCTTCAGCATAGCTTCGCTGGCGGGTCTTCGGCTGGCGGTTCGCGACACGCTTGCGCACCGTGTCGTATTCCTCCTTGCGGGCCTCGACGAATGCGGGTTTGCCGTCGCCAACCAGCTGCGTGGCCACCGATACACTGCGGGAAGCATCTGGTACATAGACCACAACGTCCCGATTGTAGTGCGGGTCAATCTTGACTGCGGTATGCGCCTTGGATGTGGTGGCGCCACCGATCATCAACGGCAGGACAAACTCCTGTCGCTCCATTTCGCTGGCCACATGCACCATCTCATCGAGGGACGGGGTAATAAGCCCGCTGAGGCCGATGATATCCACGTTTTCTTCCCGTGCTACCCGTAATATCTCGTCGCAAGACACCATCACCCCGAGATCGATGACCTCGAAGTTATTGCACTGCAGCACAACGCCCACGATATTTTTCCCGATATCGTGTACATCGCCCTTTACCGTGGCCATCAGTATCTTGCCGTTACTGTTGTTGCCCTCGGTTTTTTCCTCCTCGATGTAGGGCTGCAGATAGGCCACCGCCTGTTTCATCACGCGAGCGCTTTTGACCACCTGCGGCAGGAACATCTTACCCTCGCCAAACAAGTCACCCACCACGTTCATACCATCCATCAACGGGCCTTCGATGACCTCGATAGGGCGGGCGAAATTTTGTCTGGCTTCCTCTGCGTCTTCCACCACCCAGGTGTTGATGCCTTTTACCAGTGCATACTCCAGGCGTTTGCCAACAGCCTCTTCTCGCCAGCTGAGATCTTCCACTCGGGCCTCACCGGCACCACTGGCGCGATATTTATCGGCCAGCTCCAGCAGGCGCTCGGTGCCGTCGTCATGACGGTTGAGAATCACATCCTCTACACCGTCGCGCAGGTCCTGCGGCAGGTTGTCATACACTGCCAGTTGCCCGGCATTGACGATACCCATGTCCATGCCGGCCTTGATCGCGTGGTAGAGAAATACCGAGTGGATCGCCTCGCGCACCGCATCATTGCCGCGGAAGGAAAAGGACACGTTGGAAACACCACCGGAGACGAGGGCGCCTGGCAATTCGGCCTTGATGTAGCGCGTTGCCTCAATAAACTCCACTGCGTAGTTATTGTGTTCCTCTATACCTGTCGCCACCGCGAAGATATTCGGGTCGAAAATGATGTCATTGGGGTTGAAATCCAATTCACTTAGCAGCAGGTCGTAGCAGCGCTTGCAGATCTCCTTGCGTCGCTGCAGGTTATCGGCCTGGCCATTCTCATCAAATGCCATGACAACGACTGCAGCACCGTAGCGCTGACATAGCCGGGCCTGGGTGAGAAATTCTTCCTCACCGGATTTCAGGCTGATGGAATTGACCACCGCCTTGCCCTGAATGCACTTAAGCCCCGCCTCAATAATGTCCCACTTGGATGAGTCGATCATGATGGGCACCCGGCAAATATCGGGCTCGGAGGCGACCAGGTTGAGGAAGGTGACCATGGCCGCCTGGGCGTCCAGCATCCCGTCATCCATATTGATGTCGATAATCTGGGCGCCATCCTCCACCTGGCTGCGTGCCACCTCCAGCGCGGTATCAAAATCACCTTCCATGATCAACCGTTTGAATTTGGCGGAACCGGTGACATTGCAACGCTCACCCACGTTAACGAACAGGCTGTCGGTGGTGATATTAAAGGGCTCCAGACCACTCAGGCGGCAGGCAGGGCGCCGCTTTGGCAGCTTTCTGGGCGGCACATCACGCACTGCGTCAGCTATGGCCTGGATATGGGCAGGCGTGGTGCCGCAGCAACCGCCGGCGAGGTTCAGAAAACCGCGTTCGGCAAATCCGCGGAAATCCTCGTACATGATAGAGGGGGTTTCGTCAAACTCACCGAAGGCATTCGGCAGGCCCGCGTTGAGATGAGCGCTGAAATAACGGTCCGCAACGTTGGATAATTCCTCGATAAAGGGCCGTATTTCCTTGAAGCGGCGCCCACAGTTGGTGCCTATGATAAGAGGGTTGGCATGGGCAACGGCGTTCCAGAATGCCTCTGGATTCTGGCCGGAGAGCACTCGCCCGCTGATATCGGGGAAGGTGACGGATATCATTAACGGCCACTCGCGGCCCAACTCATCAAAGACTTCCTTAACGGCGAAAATGGCCGCCTTGGCGTTCAGCGTGTCAAAGATGGTCTCGATCATCAGGAAGTCCGCACCGCCTTCCAGCAGGGCGCGCGCGGCGAGGGCGTAGTTCTCGCGGAGTTGGTCGAAAGTGACGCTGCGGGCACCGGGATTGTTTACATCCGGGGAAATTGAGGCCGTTTTTGGGGTTGGGCCCAACACACCCGCTACGAAACGGGGCCGGTCCGGGGTCAGAGCGGTTACCTCGTCCGCGACCGCCCGGGCGACCCGGGCAGCTGCCAGGTTCAGCTCGGCGGAAATGCTGCCAAGACCGTAATCATCCTGGGCCACGGTTGTGCTATTGAAGCTGTTGGTGCCGATAATATCGGCGCCGGCTTCCAGATACTGTTTGTGGATGCTGGCGATCACATCCGGCCGGGTCAGGGACAGCAGGTCATTGTTCCCTTTAAGATCTGAAGCGTGGTCCGCAAAGCGCTCACCACGATAGTCCGCTTCCTCCAGCCCCGCTGCCTGAATCATGGTTCCCATGGCACCATCCAGCACCAGAATACGGGCCAGCAAGGCCTGTTCCAGGGGGGTAGAGGTGTCGGGTTTATCTGCCATGATCTGTCTCTGTCTGTCGTTGGAACAGTGATCTGTCCCTGCCAAAAAAGCGCGCTAGTTTAGCAGATTGGGAGGCCGCCTTCAGGTGGCACTCGCGTTTTTGTGAACAAGTTTGGTAGAATACCCGAGTAATTTACTCGGAATGCATTTCCAGACAGGACAGCAGATGATTACCATTACTGAATCAGCCCAGGAATATCTCGCGGAACTACTTACCAAGCAGGAGGGTGCGCTGGGTGTCAGGGTCTTTATCAACCAGCCAGGCACCTCCAAAGCCGAGACCTGCATCGCCTACTGCCGCGAGGATGACGTGCAGGAGGGTGACGAGGTGCGCAAATACGAGGCCTTTACCGCCTGGTTTGACAGTCGCAGCCTGCCGTTCCTGGAGGACGCGCTGGTGGACTATTCAAAAGACCGGATGGGCGGGCAACTGACCATCAAGGCACCCAACGCCAAAATGCCCCGTGTCGACGACGACAGCCCGTTGGAAGATCGCATTAACTACGTGCTCTACAACGAGATTAACCCGTCACTGGCGGCACACGGCGGTGAAGTGAGCCTGGTGGAGGTCACCGACGACTTTTATGCCGTGCTGCGCTTTGGCGGTGGCTGCCAGGGCTGCAGTGCCGTGGACATGACCCTCAAGAGCGGCGTGGAGAAAACGCTGTTGGAACAGCTGCCGCAACTGGCTGGCGTGCGGGACATGACCGATCACAGCGATACCAGCCAGGCGTATTACAACTAACAGCGCGCTGGCAAAACCGCTTTCAGCTTGTCGCGCATCGCGCGCAGGCAAGTCTCGGTTGTTTCCCAGGCTATGCAGCCGTCGGTAACAGACACACCGTAGGCCAACTCATCAAGGTTCGCCGGGATGGGCTGGTTGCCGGCGTTGATATTGCTTTCAATCATCAACCCCACAATGGATTTATTGCCTTCGATAATCTGGTTGGCCACGTTTTCCACCACCAGCGGTTGTAATTCGGGCTTCTTGCTGGAGTTGGCGTGACTGCAGTCCACCATGATATTGCGTGGCACGGCTGCCTTGTCCAGGGCCTCCTCGCACAGGCGGATGTGCACTGAATCGTAGTTGGGGCCACCGCTGCCGCCACGCAACACGATATGGCCGTAGCGATTGCCCCGGGTGGTGAAAACCGAGACTTGCCCGGCGCTGTTAATTCCCAGGAAACGGTGCGGTTTGGCCACCGAGTTCAGGGCGTTGGTCGCCACGGTCAGCCCACCGTCAGTACCGTTTTTGAAGCCCACTGGAGAGGACAGGCCGCTGGCCATTTCCCGGTGAGTCTGGGATTCCGTGGTGCGAGCGCCAATTGCGCTCCAGCTGATCAGGTCTTGCAGATATTGCGGTGAGATCGGGTCCAGTGCCTCTGTTGAGGTCGGCAAGCCCAGTTCAAGGATATCCAGCAACAGCTTGCGGCCAATATGCAAACCTTCCTCGAGCTTGAAAGAATCATCCAGGTACGGGTCGTTGACAAGACCTTTCCAGCCCACTGTGGTACGCGGTTTCTCAAAATACACGCGCATCACTATGTACAGGGTATCGGAAAGCTCCTCTGCCAGGGCTTTCAAACGGCGGGCGTAGTCCATTGCCGCCTCTGTGTCATGAATAGAGCAGGGGCCGACCACGACAAATACCCGGTGATCCTTGCGATCGAGGATGTCCTGGATTACCTTGCGGCTGCTCGCCAGCATCTTGTGGCTGGCATCGGACATAGGTAGGGCCCGCTTCAATTGCTGCGGTGTGACCAGCACATCTTGCGAATCAACATTGATATTGTGAACTTCGATATTACTCATCGGTGGTTACCTGATACAGTTATTTACATTCCCCTCGCGCAGGGGGCCGAATTCTATAGCAGTGGGGGCTGATTGGGTAGGCACTGCCGCCTGCAACCCGCGCCGCAGTAAGGAGTAGCTGTGCCGCGCACCTTGTATGACATCACCCCCCTGTTATCGCTGGTCGATGACGGCTTTGTACTGCTTACGCCCAATCTGCGCCTCGCGAGAAGAATCAAGTCTGAATGGGACACCCGCATGGCTGCCAGCGGCGCCAGTGTATGGCAACCCGTTCCAGTCCTGCCGCTGGAGAGCTGGCTACAACAGCGGCGGCAGGAGGGCGTGACGCGGGGCCTGATCCCCGCGTTGATGCAGATTGGCCCCGCTCAGGCACTGGAGCTGTGGCAGCAGATAATTGCAGGGGATGAGCAGGATTCTGACAACTATTCGCTGCTGCGCCCGGCAGCCGCCGGCGAGTTGGCAGCCCAGGCGCGTGAGACCCTGCTGCGCTGGCAGGTGGATACAAGCAATCCGACGGTTCGTCAGAACTTCAGGTTGGATGAAGATTGTGGCACTTTTCTGCGCTGGCTGGATCTGTTCGAAAAGCAGCTGGCAGCGGCAGGGCTGTGTACCACTGTGGATGCAGTGCACCAGCTGCTGTCTTGCGCCGCGCATATGCCAAAGTCCCGAGTTGCACTGTTGGAGTTCGACGATATTCCCCCGTTGTATCGATCAGCGGTACATGCCCTGGCCAAGGAGGTACAGGAGGTATCGCCCGATGCAGCTGCGGCTGAACGGCGTATGTACACTTTCGCAGACGGGCGATCGGAACTGCAGGCGGTAGCCCACTGGGCCGCCACGACGAGTACGAAGCAGCCAGAGGCCACACTGGGTATCGTGCTCAGTGACATGGCCACTGACCGGGTAGCCCTGGAGTATCTTCTGCGCCGGGAATTCAAATGTCTGGGGGAGAATTACACCAGTCTTCCAGTCAACTTTTCCACGGGAATTCCATTGGACCGGACACCGGTTGCCAGGGACGCGCTAGCCGCTCTCGCCATGGCGGGCCGGCGCTGCTCCGTGTCTGCAGTAGAATCGCTGATCGCTTCCCGCTTCCTGAAAGTACCGGATGCGGATACGCCCCTCGCCAACTACTTTATTCATCGGCTCTACAACGCGGGCCGCGAATACCTGGACACAGCTGATCTGCGCTATCTCGCCAGTGAGACAAAGCTCGGCGAGGAGAAAGGGCTGGTGCTTGGTCAGATACTGGTGAATATCGCCAGCATGCGGGAGTTGCGGCAGAATGCACTGCCCTCCGCATGGATAGAGCGTTTCAGCCAGGTGCTTGAGCTCTGGGGCTGGCCTGGCAACGGCCCGCTGGACTCGCTTGAATACCAGCAGGTTGAACTGTGGTATCGCACCCTGGATGAATTCAGGAGTTACGACACTGTCTGCGACTCTATGAATATGGAGCGGGCATTGCAGCTTCTTCGCAGCAGCTGTGCCCGGCAGATGTCCCAGCCCCAGACCGCGGACGGCAATGTGCAGGTACTCGGGCCATTGGAAGCGGCAGGCCTGGCATTTGACCAGCTCTGGTTGTGTGGCATGCAGGCGGGGCGCTGGCCTGCAGCCGCCAGGCCCAGCCCGTTTATTCCGCAATCACTACAGCGGGAGCTGCAGATGCCGCACGCCACCGCAGAGCGGGAATGGGCGTTTGCCGCGGGGCTGCTCGCTCAGTACTCGGGGTCTACCGCTATCCTTCACGCCAGCTACTGCCGCCAACTCGACGATGTGCCGGAGTTGCCCAGCGCTTTGCTGGAGGGGTTTCAGGCAGCGGAAATTGAGCTGCCGCCGACAGTCAATGCGAACTGGCTGGAGCAGTGGCAACAGCGTCGAATGGTGCGAGTCGAAGATACTCTGGCCCCGGCTATCGCCGCCGCTGAGCTGGAAGACATAGGCGGCGGGAGCGCGGTGCTGGAAGACCAGTCACAGTGCCCGTTTCGCGCCTTTGCGCGGCGCCGCCTGCGGGTGGAACCGCTGCCTGATTTCAGTCTGGCGCTGTCACCTGCGGACCGGGGGTCTTTGCTGCACGACGCGTTGAATGCCCTGTGGGCCAAGCTCAACGATCACGCGACCCTGCTCGCACTGGACGATAAAACCGAGGCGGCGGCTGTGTCGGAGGCCGCTCAGGCTGCCATCATGGCCTTTCCTGCGGGGCGCAGGCGGCAGTTTGGCGCAGCGTACTGGGGGCTTGAGGGCCAGCGCCTTACAAGCTTGCTGACAGAGTGGCTTGCGCTGGAAAAAAATCGAGCTGAATTCACCGTTGCCCAGCGAGAACTGGATGTCAGCTTCGCCCTGGGTCCACTGCAACTGCGCCTGCGGGTGGACCGCATCGATCGCCTGGGCGATGGCTCGCAGATGATCATCGACTACAAGTCCGGTATCAGCAGGGTGCAGGACTGGCTGGGCGAGCGGCCAGGGAAACCCCAGCTCTTACTGTACGCTATTGCGGCCCCCGGTGAGGCCGCAGCTTTGGCGTTCGGCCAGGCCCGTCCCCGCGATTGCAAGTTTGTCGGCCTGGGCCGGGTGGCTGCCGCCCCCGGCATTGGCACCGATATCGCCGCGGTCGTGGGCGACCGCATGGATGTCTCAGACTGGGACAGCCTCAACAGCCGCTGGCGTGACAATCTGGAGCGCCTCGCACAGGAGTTTGTCAACGGCGAGGCGCAAGTTGATCCTCTGAACAACAACAGTTGTACCTGGTGCGGTCTGCAGCCTCTGTGTCGCGTGGCGGCAGCGGACGAGGAGCTACCATGAGCGTTGTCGATGCACCGCAACGGGCGCGGGCTATTGATCCGCACACCAGTTTTTGTGTCAGCGCACCGGCGGGATCAGGAAAAACCGAGCTGCTGATCCAACGCTACCTGTGCCTGCTGTCGCGGGTGACACGGCCGGAGCAGGTGCTGGCAATTACCTTCACCCGCAAGGCCGCCGCGGAGATGCGCGAGCGCGTGGTAGAAGCCTTGCAGGCGGCGATACAGCAGCGGCCCTGCCACAGCGAACACGAGCAGGTAACCCGGGCGCTGGCGGAACAGGCGCTGGCGGCGGATGCCCAGGGAAGTTGGCACCTGGTGCGGGACATTTCCCGCCTCAACATCAAAACCATCGACAGTTTCTGTGGCGGCCTGACACGGCAAATGCCCGTGCTCAGCGAGTTTGGTGGGCAGGCATTGCTGCTGGATGACGCCGGGGAGCTATACGCCAGTGCCGTAGAGGAATTGTTCGGCTATATCGAGACAGATCACCCGATTGCCGCGGATATTTCCGCCCTGATGTTGCACTTCGACAACAACTGGGAGCGCCTGCAAAACCTGCTGGTAGCCATGCTCGCCCGGCGTGAGCAGTGGCGGCCCTACGTCGGGGTGCATCGTGAGCCGGGGGAGTCGGAAGCCTACCTGGTGGCAACGGTGGAAAGCCTGGTGCGCGGCGAGTTGACAACACTGGCGGACCGGCTGGCCCCTTACCAGGCAGAGCTTGTTGATCTTTGGGCTTATGCGGCGGGCAATCTCGGGGCGACACTTCCCCAGGCGTTTCCCGGCTGCGAGCCAGCCGATATTGCACACTGGCGCAGCCTGCGAAACATGCTGTTAACCAACAGCGGCACCTGGCGCCAGCGCCTGGATAAAAGCATGGGGTTCCCTGCGGGCAAGGGTGTGGCCACCGAGCGCAAGGAGCAGCTGAAGGCGATACTGGCCGAACTGGCCGAACTCGATGGTTTGGAACAGCTGCTGGCCGATATCACGATACTGCCCGAGGTCAACACTGGCAGCCAGTCCTGGCGCCTGCTGCTACACCTGTCGCGTCTATTGCCTGTGCTGGCAGCGCAACTGCTGTTGGTTTTCTCGCGAGAGGGCGCAGTGGATCACAACCAGGTTGCCCTATCGGCACTGCAGGCACTGGGCGAGGACGAGGCCCCCACGGAACTCGCACTGCGGCTGGATTACCAGATTGAGCACATACTCGTCGACGAATTCCAGGATACCGCCATCAACCAGTACGAGCTGGTGCAGGCACTCACGCGAGGCTGGGGGCAGCACAATGACAACAACCCCCAAGCGCCGCGCACGGTGATGATTGTTGGCGACGGTATGCAGTCAATTTACGGTTTTCGGGGCGCCAATGTTGGCCTGTTTCTGAAAGCCCGGCTGGAAGGATTTAACGGCGTGCGGCTGGACCACCTGCAGTTGACCTGCAACTTTCGCTCCGACCCCGGTGTGGTGAATTGGGTGAATGACAGCTTTGCCGCTGCATTTCCCGCGGAACACGACGTCAACCGCGGCCGAGTAAGTTATAGCCCGAGTTCGGCGGTGCGACCTGCAGCGGCAGAGCCTGCGGTATCGCTGCATGCCTTTCACGGAGAGGAGGCAACCCGGCAGGAACTGGCATTTGTGTGTCAAGCGATAGCCGATGCCAGCGCAAACCCCCAGCTGGCGAGCATTGCCGTGCTGGGACGCAGCAGAAGCCACCTGCAGGGTATCATCGCCGGCTTACAACAATTGTCCGTACCCTACACCGCAGCGGCCATGGAAAGCCTGGCCCAGTCGGTCGTTGTCACTGACCTGATAACACTGTGCCGGGCGTTGTCGAGCGATGCCGATCGCCTGGCCTGGATGGCCTTGTTGCGAGCGCCCTGGTGCGGCCTGTGCCTCGCGGATCTGTTGCAGGTCGGGCGCTGGGGCGACACACCCCGGTATACGCCTGTATGGCGGGTACTATCAGAGCCGGGCCTGCAACAATCGCTGTCTGACACCGGCAGGCGCCAACTTAAAGCTATCTTGCCAGCGCTAGAGCAGGCGCGGTACAAGCGCGACCGACTGAGCTTGCGAGCCTGGATAGAGCAAACCTGGCTGGCCCTTGGCGGCGCGGCCGCAACAACCACTGCAGGCGCACTGGCAGACGCCGAGAGCTTCTTTGCGCTGCTGGAACAAGCCGAGCAGGAGGGCATGGGGCTGGATATACGCTGGCTGGAGCGGCGCCTGGAAAAACAGTTTATGGCAGGCGGGGAGGCTGGCAGCAAGGTCCAGATCATGACTTTGCACAAAGCCAAGGGCCTGGAATTCGATTGTGTGTTCATCCCGCAACTGGCCAGAACGTCCCGGGGCGACGACCGGGCACTACTGCTGTGGGACGAGCACAGCAGCCCGGACAGCGAGCGTACATTCCTGCTGGCGATGGATGATCACAGCGCCCGGGGTGAGCCAACGCTCTACAACTACCTGGCTAAATTACGCAAGGACAAAAGCGCGCTGGAGGGTACCCGGCTGTTGTACGTGGGGGTCACCCGGGCTGTGCGCAAACTGGTGCTGAGTGCCAGTCTCAAGGCAGATGAGCGCAGCGGCGAATTACGCGCGCCAACAGCTCGCAGCCTGCTGAGCCCCATATGGGAGAGCTTTCAGAGCACTATGCAGGTCCACGAACCCGAACACCCCGTGGCCGCAGGGGATCGCGAGGGGCAGGGTGCCGGGCTGCTGCGATTGGAACAACCAGAGCGTGAACCGCAGGGAGATACCGCACAGCAAGCTGAAAAAACGCCCGGCCCAAACATTCCCGCACGGCCTCTTAACTACCTGGAGCGATGTGTTGGCACCGTGGTACACCTGGCTCTGCAGGAACTCTCCCTGCGTGAGAATCTCCCCAACGCTCTGGAGGACAGGGACAAGCAGCGCTGGCGCTCGGCTTTGGCAGGACAAGGTCTTTGGGGCAGGGCACTGGATGAGGCCCAGGCGGCGGTAGAGCAGTCCTTGCGTACCACATTATCGGCTGACAGTCCCGGCAGATGGGTATTATCACCACGCCATTTGCAGCCCCGCAGCGAATGGGCCCTCACCTGGCTTAATCCAGCCACCGGTCACAGCGAGGACCTGGTGATAGACCGCACGTTTGTCGATGCGGATGATGGTGTCCGCTGGTTGATCGATTACAAGAACAGCGAACCGGAAGCGAACGAATCTCTGCAAGCTTTTCTCGAGCGTCAGGCGCTGGAATACCGGAAACAGTTACTGCGCTATCGGGGAGCGTTACGGGCGCTCTCTGGCGAAGCGATCTGCTGTGCCCTGTTTTTTACAGCCCTGGGGCGGTTATATCATGTTGAGAGCCTGAATCTCCCGGCAGAGGCAGCAGACTGATGGCGCATTTTCTGGGTCGCTTCATACAGCGTATTGTGATTTTGACGGGCGCCGGGATCTCCGCTGAATCCGGCGTGCCCACATTTCGCGACGCTGACGGTTTGTGGGAAAAACATGACCCCATGGACATAGCCACTCCGGAGGCGTTTGCCCGCGACCCGGCCCTGATACATCGCTTCTATAATGAGCGCAGGAACAAACTCGCCTCGGTAGAACCGAACACGGCTCACACCGCGCTGGCACAGCTGCAGAAATATTTTGACGGTGAGGTTTTTCTGGTCACCCAGAACGTGGACGACCTGCACGAGCGCGGCGGCAGTGAGCAGGTGTGCCATATGCACGGCGGGCTGCAGGCAATGTTATGCACAGCCTGCGAGGGTCGTTTGCCCGCGTTGATGGACTACGATGCCAACAGTGTTTGTCCGGCCTGCGCCAGCCGGGGCACACTGCGCCCGGATATCGTGTGGTTCGGCGAAATACCCTATTTTATGGGTGAAATTGAAGCGCGGCTGTCGGATTGTGATTTGTTCATCGCCATTGGCACGTCCGGGCTTGTGTATCCCGCCGCTGGTTTTGTACAGCAGGCGAGTTTCAGTGGCGCCACCACTGTGGAGATCAACCGGGAACTGAGTGATGTCACTGACCTGTTCCATCACCAACGTCAGGGCCTGGCCACCACAGAGGTAGCCGGGCTGGTCAGGGCGTTGTTGGGACGGGACTGACCACTCAGTCTTGCCGCGCCAGCCACACGATAAATCGGCGGTCCTGTGCCAGCGTTTCCACACGACCGAAGCTGCGTTTCAGCGTGGGTAGATAATCCAGGTGCCGATTGGCCACCAGACACAGCTGGCCACCCGTCTGCAGATAGCGGGCACAATGAGCCACCAGGCGCCGCCCGGCATACTCGTCTACCGCGTGATTGAGATGAAACGGTGGATTGCAAAGAATCAGCTCAGCCGGCGCCCCCTTGTAGTTCTCCAGTGCATCGCCATGGTGAAACCCGAATGACACACCGGCAAACAGCTGAGCGCTATTAATACGTGCCGATTCCAGCGCCATCGCAGATTCGTCGGCGAATATTACCTCGGATGCCAGCCCCTGCTTGAACGCGGCAAGGCCCAACACCCCATTGCCACAGGCCAGGTCAATGAGGGTGCCTGCGGGCGCTATACCGGCGAGTTGCTGCAGCAGCAGACGGCTACCCCCATCCAGCCTGTCCTGACTGAATACATTGGGCATGGCTTGCAGGTCACAACCCAGGACATCACAGTGGTAGCGCGTATTGTCACGCACCTGCTGCGGCGGCCTGCCCTCCAGGCGGGCGCTGAACAATCGCGCTTTGCGCTGGCCCGGATGCCGTTCAGTCGGTCCAATATATTTGTCCAGCAGGCTGGCGACATGGGGTGAGAGGTGCTTATCCATACCCGCGGCCAGTACGGTTGTGCCGGTGGGGAAGCTGTGTTGTAGCAGCGCCAGCTGATATTCAAAGTAAGGCAGTACCTTGGGGATGCGCATCACCACAACAGATGCGCCGGTCGGCGGCGGCGCCATGCTCCAGGTCACCGGCACATCCGGGCGTTGATTGGCCGCCAGGTTCTGCGCAAGGGCGAGAGCACTCAGGGCGGAATCCGTCCACAGGCCCCGCGCACCCAGGGGGACACACAGGGCGCCGTGCTCATCGTTAACCACCAGCACCTCGGCACCGACGATCTCCCGGTGCTGTACCGCATCCAGCAGCAACAGGTCAGCGGCGCACCAGGCGCGCAATGGCTCGTCCCGGCGCGAGGGATAGCGGTGCAGCGTAAACTCACCGAAAGGCGTATGACATAGCGTATCAGCGGCCATCCGGAAGCCGGGCCCTCAGGTCTCTAGCGCGGCTCAGCCGCCGCGAACATGGAGTTTGAGTGTTTGTCCGGGCTGCAGGTATTTGCGCGGGTCGAGGGCGTTCCAGGCAACAATGTCGTCAACGCTGACTTTGAACTTGCCGGCAATCACATACAGTGAATCACCGCGTCTGACCCTGTAGCCAACCGGTGCCGCCGGCGGCAAATCTGTACCTGCCAGGCCAGCAGCCCATTCGCTGCCCGGAATCATCAGGGTGGACCCGGCACGGATCATGCTGCCGTTGATGCCATTGACGCGCCGCAGCAAGCCCACCTGGGTATCAAACTTTTTCGCAATGGTTATCAGGTTATCGCCGGAGCGGATAGTGTAGTGCCGCCAGCGGACCCGCTCGGAGGGGCTAAGCTCGGCGACACCTTCCTCCAGGCGGGCACCGGTGCCGGCGGGCACCAGTAGCTCCCCAGCGCGGTCGGGAGAGGTTGCCCAGCGCAATTGCCCGGCATTCAGCCAGCGCAGGGTTTCCAGGTTGACATCGGCGAGCTCTGCCGCGCGGGCAAGCTCTATCTGGCCACCGATATCAGCAACCTCAAAGGCGGGAGCGTTCTCGACCGGCGGGATAACCACATCGTAGGTCTCCGGGTCGGCAACAATGCGCGACAACGCCAGCATTTTCGGTACATACCTGCGCGTTTCCCGCGGCAGATTCAGCGACCAGTAATCAGTGGGCCGCCCCTTGGCTGCATTTGCCAACTGCGCGCGCGCCACTCGGCCATTGCCAGCATTGTAGGCGGCCAGCGCCAGCAACCAGTCGTTATCAAATTCACTATGCAATTGTTCCAGGTAATCCAGCGCTACCCGTGTGGAATCGCGCAGTGAGCGCCTGCCATCGAACCACCAGTCCTGCTGCAGCCCCAGGTGTTCGCCCGTGGCCGGCATGATCTGCCACAGGCCAGCGGCGCTGTTGCGGGAGTACGCCATGGGGTTCAGCGTACTCTCCACCAGAGGTAACAGAGCGATCTCCATGGGCATATTACGTTTCTGGACTTCTTCTACAATGTAGTAAAGGTAGAGCGAGCCGCGCTCTGAGATAGTGGGCATGTAGGAGGGCTGTGCCAGGTAATTGGCCATCGCGCTATCCACCTGGTCACTCTCGATAGTCTGCCAGCTCAAGCCCGCGCGAATTCTTTCCCACAGGTCGTCTTGAAGCGCTTCTTCCGGTGCCCGTTCGACACCTTGCAGGGCTTTCTGCGGCGCTACCTGCCCTGAACGCAGGGCGCCGGACTGCGGCCCCACAGGTGATTGGCGCAAATTCAGGCCGCTTTGGGCGAGGGATGACGTCAGCGGTACAGCACTGATGTCCGAATGGCCAATCGATTGGCAACCAACCACAAAACAAGAGCTATATATTACTGTAAATAGATATCCTAACTTCATGTTTATTAACTTTTTATCTGTTATTAAAATGCTAAAAATTATCTTTCCAGCCACGTACTGCAGAAAATACATCGACAGTATCACCGGGTAAAAGCCGGCCCTGCGACTGTAGCGAGTCCAGCAAATCCTGCTGCTTACACCGCAAAAACGGGTTGGTGGCCAGCTCCAGGGCGATATCAGAGGGCACGGTGGGCGCATTTTTTGCTCTGGTGGACTCTGCCTGGGCAATCCGTGCTGTCAACGCGGCATTATCCGGCTCGACAGCCCTGGCAAACGCCAGGTTGGCCAGGGTGTATTCGTGGGCGCAATATACCAGTGTTTCGGGCGGCAGTGCCGCCAGTGACTCCAGCGACGCCAGCATCATCGGTGGTGTGCCTTCAAAGAGCCGCCCACAACCTCCCGCGAAGAGGGTGTCTCCACAAAACACCAGGGGCTGCCCCGCTGCGTGGAAATAGGCGATATGGTCTAAGGTATGCCCGGGCACCGTCATCACCTCAAAGGCATGGCCCAAAACCTCGATACGGTCACCGGCGCCAAGCCGGTGGTCGATACCCTCGATGGCCGGGTTATGCGGGCCGAATACCACCGGGTCATACTCTGCCCGCAGCGCAGCCACCCCGCCAACATGGTCGAAGTGATGATGAGTGATCAGAATGCCTTCTAAGTTCAGTTGCCGCTGGCTGAGCACCTCCATTACGGGGGCCGCATCGCCGGGGTCAACCACGAAGGCCGCGCGTGTATCGGCATCGTGCAGAAGCCAGATATAGTTATCGTTGAATGCCGGAATCGGCTCGATTGTTAGCATAGGGCACCGTTTCAATTGATTAAAAATACAGTAACATGGCGGCTCAAACGCGTGCGCCGGGGCATATCTTTACCGTCGTGCCCCCCCCGCATGCAAGGACAGGTGAGTGTATCGACATTTTGACTGAACTGGAATCCTGGTACGCCCGCGATAACGGGCAATATCTGTTGACGACTACCCGCGAGACGGTGGACGGTATACTCGATACCGCTTTCGGCTACCACCTGCTGCAAACCGGCTGTACCCGCGGGCATGCCCTGTTCAGCGGCAGCCCGATAAATCACCGGATCTATGCCGCGGAGAAGGCCGGAGCGGGAATCAGCCTGCTGGCGCTTGCAGATGAGCTGCCGCTGGAAAGTGACAGTATAGACACCGTGATCGCCCATCACACGCTTGATTTTTCCGACGACCCGCACCAGGTTCTGCGCGAGATTCAGCGCGTGTTAACGCCCCAGGGCCAGTTGTTGCTAATCGGCTTTAATCCGCACAGCCTGCGCGGCATCGGCGCCCGCTTGCGCGGTCTCAGCCGCAAATCCCTGTGGCACCAGCATGCAGCGGTAAGCGAGAGCCGCCTTACCGACTGGTTGCACCTGCTCGGCTGCGAAGTGCAGGATTGCACTCGCCTGGGGGCAGTGCCGCTGCTGGGGCGCGGTGCCTTCCGGCGCTGGTTGATGCGCCTTGACAGCTGGAGTAATCGCCACAATTTGCCTGGCGGAGGCGTGTACATCCTGCATGCAATTAAACAAGTTTCCGCGGTACACCGGCCGCGGCGACAATGGCAATTACGTCGGCAGCGGTTGATGGGGCTTGTGCCCAAACCAACACCGGCTCCCAGCCCCACACCCTACCGGCCAACACGCGGCGAAGCCGCAAGTCAGCAACGCAATGGAGATAATATAGTTTGAAGGAAGTCGAGATATTTACCGATGGCGCTTGCCGAGGAAATCCCGGACCGGGAGGTTGGGGAGTATTGATGCGCCATCAGGGTGTGGAGAAAGAGTTGTACGGTGGCGAGCCACACACCACCAATAATCGGATGGAGTTACAAGCAGCGATAGAAGGGCTGAAGGCGTTGCGGGAATCCTGTGTGGTCGCACTGACAACGGATTCTGTCTACGTGAAGAATGGCATTACCACCTGGTTGGCCAACTGGAAGCGCAAGGGCTGGAAAACCGCTGGCAGACAGCCAGTCAAGAACGTGGATTTGTGGCAGGCACTGGACGAGCAAAACCAGCGGCACAAGGTGGAGTGGCATTGGGTCAAGGGCCACAGCGGGCATCGAGAAAATGAAATGGCGGACCAACTGGCCAACCGGGGCATCGATGAACTGAGCAAGAAAACGGCGGACGCGTGAGACAAATTGTTCTGGACACAGAAACAACTGGCCTGGAAGCCTCCCAGGGGCATCGCATTATAGAAATCGGCTGCGTAGAGCTCGAGAACAGGCGCCTGACAGGTAACCATTACCACCAGTACATCAATCCTCAGCGGGAAATAGACCAGGGCGCGATTGAAGTACACGGCATCACCAACGAGTTTCTTAATGACAAACCGCTGTTCGACAAAGTAGTGACAGACTTCATCGAGTTTGTGCGCGGCGCCGAGTTGATTATCCACAACGCGCCGTTTGACCTGGGTTTCCTCGATGCAGAACTGAAACGCCTGCCGCAACAGCGGGACTCGATGATCGACCTGTGTACCGTTGTGGACACCCTGGTGATGGCCCGCGCCAAGCACCCGGGCCAGCGCAACAACCTCGATGCACTGTGCCAGCGGTATGACGTAGACAACTCCCAGCGTGATTTACACGGGGCACTGCTGGATGCGGAAATCCTGGCGGATGTTTACCTGGCCATGACGGGGGGGCAGACGGCTCTGCAGTTATCCGATGCAACCGCTAACAGCGGTGATGGCGGACCCGGCAGCCAGCAGATACGACGCCTCGCCGCGGGTCGTGCCGCCCTACCCATCCTGCGCGCCAACGCAGAGGAGTGTGCCGGCCATGAAGCACAGCTGGACGCTATCGCTGCCAGCAGCGGCGGCAAGGTTCTGTGGCGGGAACTCGCCGAGGGACACTGAAGTCCCCGCTAACGGCCCGTACTCAGATAAACAGCGATACGCAGGCCAGACCAACACCGCCCATCACAATAGTATAAGGCAGGGCCATGATCACCATACGCCCGTAAGAGAGGCGAATCAGCGGCGCCAGGGCGGAGGTCAGCAGGAACAAAAATGCCGCCTGGCCATTAGGTGTTGCCACACTGGGCAGGTTGGTGCCGGTATTGATTGCTACGGCCAGTTGGTCGAACTCGTTGCGGGTAATATCGCCCGCATCCAGCGCCGCTTTGACTTCATTAATGTAGACCGTGGCGACAAACACATTGTCGCTGATCATCGATAGAATCCCGTTAGCAAGGAAGAACATGGCCGGGCGAACATCCGCCTCCATGGCCAGTACCGTGTCTATGACCGGCGTGAACAAATGCTGGTCGTGAATTACCGCCACAATCGCAAAGAAAACGACCAACAGGGCGGTAAAAGGCAGTGCCTCCTCAAAGGCATGGCCAATCTGGTGTTCTTCTACAATCCCGTTGAAGGCTGTCAGCAACACAATAACCATCAGGCCGATAAGGCCCACTGCGGCCAGATGTAGCGCGAGCCCGGTGACCAGGATTGCAGCGACCAGAGCCTGGACAACAAGGCGCGCATTGGAGCGCGGATTGCGGCGTGTTTCTTCCTGCTCCTGGAATTCAACCAGCACAGCACGCACCCGCTCGGGCATTTCCGCGCCGTAACCAAAGGTGCCTGTCACCTCCAGCAGATAACAGGTCAGCAGGCCGGCGGCCAACACCGGCATGGTAACCGGTGCCATAATGAGGAAAAATTTGATGAAATCCCATTGGGCAACGGTGGCGATAAGGAGGTTCTGGGGCTCCCCAACGAGCGTGCAAACACCGCCCAACGCCGTACCAACCGCACCGTGCATCAGCAGGCTGCGCAGAAATGCGCGGAAATTTTCCAGGTCCTCGCGGTGCAGTTCGCCCACACCGTCATCGACGGAGTGATCGTGGCCCTCCTGGCTCAAGTTTTTGCCAGAGGCAACTTTGTGGTACACGGAGAAAAACCCCACACCCACGCTGATCAATACGGCGGTAACGGTGAGGGCGTCGAGGAAGGCAGAGAGCACTGCAGCCACCAGAGCGAACAATAGAGAAAGCATCCGCTTCGAACGCACATTCAACAATATGCGGGTAAACACGAACAGCAGCAGCTCTTTCATGAAGTAAATGCCGGCCACCATAAACATCAGCAGCAGGATGACCTCAAAATTGGCCGCGGTTTCGTCAAACACCGTCTGTGCTGAGGTCATACCCAGTAACACAGCCTCTATCGCCAGCAAGCCACCGGGTTGCAGGGGGTAACAGCGCAGGGCCAGGGCCAGGGTGAAGATGAACTCGGCAATAAGCAGCCAGCCGGTCACAAAGGGCCCCAGCAAATAGAGCGCCACCGGATTGAGCAGCAGGAAGGCTACAATGGTTTGCTTGTACCAGGTGGGGGAGGGCCCGAGGAAATTTTTCCACAGGGCGTTAGCTGGTGTGTCCGTCATGGCAAGGCCTATCGTGATAGTCGGGGGCATTCTACTTTATTGCCTACCAGTTTTCGAAGCTTTCCGCAGCGCTTGCCCCTCGCCGGGGTCACCCTTACTATAGCCAGTCCCCCCAATCGCAGGATTTCACTACCGTGTTTCGACCCGACCACATCCCCCCGGACAGGACAGACAACGAACTGCATATCATTTTCCAGTGCGGCGAGCTGCTCAGTGATATGCGTGCCGGTGAGCTGTGCCTGATTGACAGGCAGCAACTCGAGGGGCACGGCTGGCGGGTGCAGCGACGCCAGTTTCTCGGATACTGGCGGGACTGCCCCTGCTATGCACTGGAGATCGACGAGATAGAGGAGGTCGATCCACTGCAATACCAGCGCGGGAATCTCTACCAGATTCTCGGGCGTGTTGATGAGCAGTTGTTCGCCCTGGCTGGCCGCGCTGCCCAGCTGCTTGACTGGGAGCGGGATCACCAGTTTTGTGGCCGCTGCGGCCGCGAAATGCAGGTGGATGTCGCCGAGCGCGCCATGCGCTGCAAACCCTGCGAAACAGTGATTTATCCGCGTATCGCGCCCTGTGTCATTGTGCTGGTGACCCGCGGTGAAGAGCTGCTGCTGGCTCGCAATGTCAACTTCCCCGTACCTATGTACAGTACCCTGGCAGGCTTTATTGAACCGGGAGAGACCGCCGAACAGACCCTGGTGCGAGAAGTGCGGGAAGAGGTTAGCGTGGAAATCACCGGTATTCAGTATTTTCAGTCCCAGTCCTGGCCCTTCCCCAACCAATTAATGCTGGGATTCTTCGCCGAATACGCCGGCGGTGATATAGTGTGCGACGAAGTAGAAATCGCCGACGCCCGCTGGTTTCATTACCGCGAGCTACCCATGATCCCGCCACCCTCATCGGTTGCCGGCCAACTGATACGGCAATACGTCGGTCAATTCAGCTAAGCCTGCCCATCTAAAGAAAACTGGAGTCAAAATTTTGGAATTTATTTACGAATACGGGCTGTTTCTCGCCCAGGCCGTCACGTTCGTCGCTGCGATACTGGTCGTGGCCGCCAGTCTGGTGGCCATAGGCCAACGCCAAAAAGCAGAACAGCAGGAGGGCCACATTGAGGTCAGGGATCTCAATGAGAAATACCGCCACATTGGCCACGGCATCCAGCAGGTAGTGGTGGAGCCGGACGTACTCAAAGCCGAGCTTAAAGCCGAAAAGAAGGCGGAAAAAGCCAAGACAAAGGCCGCCAAGAAAAAGCGGGGCAAAACAGACACTACCGATAATGAAAACCGCAAGCGCCTCTATGTACTGAATTTTGACGGCGACATAAAGGCCAGCGCTACAGACAACCTGCGGGAAGAAATCTCAGCCGTATTGGCGCAGGTAAAACCCGGTGATGAGATGCTGGTTCGGGTAGAGAGCCCCGGCGGCATGGTACATAGCTATGGCCTCGCCGCCAGCCAGTTGCGTCGCATTCGCGATGCCGACGTGCCGCTGACCATTACCGTGGACAAGGTTGCCGCAAGCGGCGGTTATATGATGGCCTGCGTCGCCAACCGCATTGTCGCGGCACCGTTCGCCGTTATAGGTTCCATCGGAGTGCTGGCACAGCTCCCCAACTTTCACCGCCTCCTCAAAAAGAACGATATCGATTTTGAGTTATTTACTGCAGGTGAATACAAACGCACCGTCACCATGTTTGGTGAAAATACAGACAAGGGCAGAGAGAAGTTTTCTGAAGAGCTCGAGAAAACCCATGAGTTGTTCAAGCAATTTGTCACGGCCAACCGACCTGCGGTGGATATAGGCAAAGTCGCGACTGGCGAGATCTGGTATGGCCAGAATGCACTTGAAATGGGGCTGGTGGATGAGCTGGCGACCAGCGACGCCCTGGTACAGGGTTATCTGGCAGACTGGGACGTGTTCGAAGTGAAGTTTGTGCATAAAAAGAACTGGCAGGAAAAACTGGGCATGGCCGCAGAGGGCGCACTGGAGAAAGCGTTCCTGAAAATCTGGCAGAAGGGGCAGCAGCGCAACAACTATTAGATAATATAGGGCTCAATCTCATCCAGTTTCAGGTCCTGCACCGCCTGATGCTGAGTGAGATAGATTTTACCGCTCAGGTGTTGCAGGAAGTCTGATTTTTTAAGAGCGTCCATAACCGGGCCTTTTACCTCACTCAAGTTGAGGGTGAGACCCTGCTCCCGCAGGCGATGGTTTATCGCCTCCAGTGCATCCAGGGCGCTCAGATCAATCTCGTTCACTGCCGGGCACTGCAGAATTACATGTTGCAGCTTGTCGTTTTCCGCAATAAGTCGGTATATGTAGTCTTCCAGGTACGTTGCATTTGCGAAATACAAACTTTGATCAACCCGCAGCGACGCAATATTGGAGTGGGTGATGACATTGTGCCGCTTAACATTGCGATAGTGTTCAGTTCCCGCCACAGCACCCACGATCGCGATATGAGGCCGTGTGGTTTTGTACAGGTGCAGTCCTATCGATGCGACGATGCCCGCGAGCACTCCCAGTTCAACCCCGAGCAGCAGTGTCGCCGTTATGGTCGTAATGACAGCAATAAAATCCGACATGGAGTAACGCCATGCGCGGCGGATTACGGCGAAATCCATGAGCGTCGTGACGGCGACTATGATGGTTGCCGCCAGGGTGGCCTTGGGCAGGTAAAACAGCACAGGGGTTAGCAGTAGGGCAACCAGAGCGATGCCAAGGGCGGCAAAAATACTGGCCGCCGGGGTCTGCGCTCCCGCATCGAAGTTCACCACTGAGCGCGAAAACCCCCCGGTAACCGGAAAACCACCAGATACTGAAGAGGCGACATTGGCCGCACCCAGTGCCACCAGTTCCCGATTGGGTTCGATGCGCTGGCGTCGCTTCGCGGCCAGGGTCTTGCCAACTGACACTGACTCTACAAACCCAATGATTGAAATCAGCAACGCGGATATCGCCAGGTCTGACCACAATGCCATATCAAAAGTGGGTATTGTCAATACAGGTAAGCCCTGCGGTACCGCTCCTACCAGGGCGACACCGCGTGAATCAAATTGCCAATAGTAGCTGGCGAGGGTCGTTGCCAGAATAGCCAGTACTGGCCCACCCTTGGCAACAATGCCCGCAGCTGACTCTGCCAAACCGCAACGCACCAGCAAAGGCCTAAGCCCCCGGCGCGCCCAAAACAGAAATACCACTGCGGCGACACCCGTTATGGTGGCAACACTGTTGATCGCGGACAGATTCTCCAGTAACGCGGTAACAATGCTTGGAAACGTATCGCCGTGACCGTGAATACCCAGTATATGCTGCAGCTGGCTGAGCCCGATAATAATGCCCGACGCTGTGATAAAACCGGATACCACAGGATGCGACAGGAAATTGGCAAGAAAGCCGAAACGCAAAAAACCCATCAACAGCAGCATCAAGCCAGAGATCATCGCCATAGCTATTGCCGCGGCGGCGTAGGCGGCTGTGCCCATCACCGCAACCTGGCCAACGGCCGTCGCAGTCATCAATGAAGCCACTGCCACGGGCCCTACAGACAGCGTTCGGCTGCTGCCAAATATTGCATAGGCGACTAGCGGCAGTATGCTGGCGTACAAACCCATTTCCGCCGGCAAGCCAGCCAGTAACGCATAGGCCAGAGACTGCGGAATCAGCATGATGGTGACAATGAGCGCGGCCAGCATATCACTGGCCAGCAATTGACTATGGTAGCCCCGCGCCCACTCGAGGGCCGGAAGCAAGCGCGACAGTGACTTACTCAACCGGGCGCTGTCCTGACTTTGGCCTGTTCGGGATCAACCATCCACTCCTTGCCCTTGAGCATTGCCTTCCAGTAAACCGGCGGCAGAATTTTTTCCTTGAGGTACCACGCCAGCCTGGAGGGCCGCTGACCATTAATAACCCATCGTGGAAAGCTGGGCAACAGCTTGCCGCCGTAACCGAATTCTGCCAGCACGATTTTACCGCGCTCTACAGTCAGCGGGCAGGAACCGTAACCATTATAGTGAGCCACACCGCTGACCAGCCCCATATCCTCCAGTAGATTATTGGCCACAATGGGCGCTTGCATACGGGCAGCCGCTGCCGTTTTGGCATTGGGGGCATTCATGGCATCTCCCAGCCCCCAAATGTTGGCAAAGCGCTTGTGCTGTAGGGTATTTTGATCCACATCTACCCAGCCGGCAGCATCCGCCAGGGCGCTGTGGCTAATAAAATCCGGGGCGCACTGGGGTGGGCAGACATGGATCATGTCGAAACCCGTCTCGCACCGCAGTGTGCTGCCGTCTTCACCCGTCTGTTCAAACCAGGCCGTTTTCGTGTCGCCATCGATTTTTACCAGGCGCTGACCGAAATGCAGCTGGGCGCGATAACGCTCGATATACTCCATCAGCGCAGGCACGTACTCCTTCACACCAAACAGCACTTCGCCGGCGTTGTAGAAATCAACCTCGATATTTCCCAGCACCCCTTTGCGCTGCCAGTGATCCGCAGAAAGATAGAGCGCCTTCTGTGGAGCGCCTGCGCATTTAATCGGCATCGGCGGCTGGGTAAATACGGCGCGGCCACTCTGCAGCGTATTGACCAACTGCCAGGTATAGGGCGCAAGGTCATAGCGATAGTTTGAAGTGACCCCATTGTGCCCCAGTGTATCCACCAGGCCTTCTATACCGTGCCAGTCCAGCTTGATCCCCGGCGCGACGATCAGCCGTTCGTAATATACAGGCCGTGTATCCTCCAGCGTGACCCGGTTGTGCTCAGGCTCAAAAGCACCCACCGCCGCTTTAATCCAATCCACGCCCTCGGGAATAAGAGAGGCCATGGTTTTGACGGTATTGCGCTGCTTGAATATTCCCGCACCAACCAACGTCCAACCCGGCTGGTAGTAGTGCACCTCTGCCGGATCGATAATGCCAATAGAGAGGCTCTTTACCCGGGACAGAAGGCTGGAAGCGGCGGCAATACCTGCAGCTCCGGCGCCGATTATCAGGATGTCGTACTGCACGGCATTTGGCGCTCTCTGGTGAGCAGCTGCTGCATCGTCAATGGTTGCCAGCGCACTGCTCAAATCGTAGCCCTGCGCTGCGGCGGTATCGAGCAGTACCTGCGACCCAATACCCATACGGCGTTGGCCCAGCGCCCACAGAGAGACTGAGCGCGTGCCGGTACGACAAAAAGCATGCACAGGGGAGGGCAGGCGCTGTAGAGCTGCAAGAAAATTACTGACGTCCTTACCGCTGAACTTGCCGGGCTCCACCGGTAAATAGGCGAGTGCAATACCCGCCTCATCGGCAGCCGCCTGGATCTCTGCGACGTTGGGCTGATCAGCGGCTTCGCCATCGGGCCGATTGCAGATAAGGGATTTAATGCCCTGAGCTGCCAGCGCTTTTACCTCTTCGGTGGTCAGCTGCCCTGATACTGAAAACTGCTCAGTCAGCCGCTTGATATCTCCGCTCATGATGTTGACTCCGGCGCAGCCAATGCCCCGATGTCTTCACCGCCAAAGGCGTTTACCGGTAGCTTCAGGAAAACCTGTCCGCTGGGAGCAGCCGGCGGAAAATGGCCCGCGCGCATGTTTACCTGCAGGGAGGGTAAAATGAGCGTCGGCATGCCCAGGGTCTTGTCACGGGCACAGCGCATCTCGATAAAAGCGCTTTCACCAATACCTTCGTGTACGTGAATATTATGCCGTTTCTGCTCCGCGACCGTGGTCTCGTATTCCAGCTCACGGCCGTTAGGCAGGTAGTCGTGACAGACAAATATGCGCAACTCTGCGGGCAGTGCGAGGATGCGCTGGATGGACTGATACAAAATCCCCGGGTCGCCACCGGGGAAGTCAGCCCGCGCCGTACCACCGTCTGGCATAAATAATGTGTCACCCACAAAGACCGCATCGCCAAAAATATAGCTCATGCAGGCAGGGGTGTGGCCGGGTGTATGCAACGCCAGCCCGGCCATGCCACCCACCGGAATCGGGTCGCCGTCATTGAGCAGCGCATCGAATTGCGAACCATCCCGCGCAAAGCCGTCACCCGCGTCAAAGATATCGCCGAACGTATGCTGCACGGCGGAAATATGGCTGCCAATAGCGATGTTCCCGCCCAGACGTTGCTGGATATAGGGTGCCGCGGACAGGTGGTCTGCGTGCACGTGAGTTTCCAGGATCCAGGCGACTTTCAGTTTGTTCTGAGTCACATAGGCAATGATCTGGTCAGCCCCGGAAAAACTGATGCTGCCCGACGGGTAATCCAGGTTCATTACCGAATCGATGATGGCACAAGTATCACTATCCGGGTCCTGCACCACATAGGAAAACGTATTGGTCGGTTCGTCGAAGAAGGGAGTGACTGCGGGGTGGATGCCAACGTCGATATCGGTACGGGTAAATACATTCATGGTCTGTCCTTCGCTATTTCACGCTTTCGAGAGAGTCCTACAGCGTATTGCAAGGGCCATGCCATCTAATTTAATAGGTATGATTATCCTTGTATCCTATTGATATATATAACTATAATTTACATTTCCTTCGCGGTGGCGCATTTGAGGGCTTGTCCCTTGCGCCAATATCTGACAAATTTGACAATCAGTCGACCAAAGATGTCAAAAATGGAAATCATTTCCCGCGACACGACACCGGCCATCGCCCGCATGCTCGACAGTTACCAGCACCCCGCCATTCTTGTCACTCCGGATTATGAAATTCTGGCGACTAACGACCTGTACCGGGAGGCTTTTGGCCTGATCGACAGCAGCAGGGGCAAGGCGCGTTGTTATCGGGTTTCACACAATTTTGACAAGCCCTGTGACCAGGCGGGCGAGAATTGCCCACTGGCTGCGGCGACTCTTTCCGGTCAGCGCGAGCGCGTGTTGCATATTCACCAGACGCCGCGCGGCGAAGAACATGTTGACGTCGAAATGTTGCCCATACTCGATGATGCCGGAAAACTGCAGTATTTCGTAGAATTGCTGAAGCCGGTGACGATCGCGGGCGCAGGCCACAGCCCGCGAGAGATGGTGGGTGTAAGCCCCGCGTTTAACAAACTGGTTGAATTGATTTCCCGGGTGGGTCCCAGCGATGCTGCCACCTTGCTGCTGGGTGAGTCCGGTACCGGCAAGGAATTGGCCGCCCGGGCCCTGCACCAGGCAAGCGGGCGCGCAGGCAAGGCGATGGTGACACTCGAGTGCGCAGGGTTGAGCGAAACACTGTTTGAAAGCGAGTTATTCGGGCACGTTAAGGGCGCATTTACCGGAGCCAACTACAACCGGCAGGGCCTGGCCGAGGCGGCTCATGGCGGCACCCTGTTCCTCGATGAAGTAGGTGACATACCCCTGCCGTTGCAGGTAAAGCTGCTGCGCCTGATAGAGACGGGCACCTATCGGCCGGTGGGTAGTAGCGAAGTAAAGCAAGCCGATTTTCGTCTGGTTTGTGCCACGCATAAAAATCTGGAGCAGATGGTGGAGGAGGGAAGCTTCCGTCGAGATCTCTATTACCGCATCAATGTCTTTCCCATCTACCTCCCTTCCCTGGCGGAACGCCAAGAGGACTTACCCCTGCTCACTCGCACTTTGCTACAGGAAGGGCAGGGCGCCGGTGGCAAAACCTATCACCTCACCGAGTCGGCATTGGAGCAACTGCGGCAACACCGTTTGCGCGGCAATATCCGCGAACTACGGAATATTCTCAGCAGAGCCGTGGTGCTGGCAAACACCAACGTTATCGACCAGGCGCTGATCGTGGAAGCGCTCGATGGCGGCAGGGCTGCGAAAAAGGGTGCGAAACCTGTGCAGCCGGAGCCCAGCCTTAAGGAAAATGAAATACAGTACCTGCAAAGCTTGATGAACAAGTATGCCAATGATCGCGAGCAAGTAGCCGCTATTGCCGGGATCAGTGTGCGGTCGCTGTACCGAAAACTGGCCGGCGAGTTGGGTAGCTGAGCACACACCGCTCGATGGGTGATCTCGTAAAGACATAATGCTGCTTGTGGAAAACTGCGCCTGCCATAAAATGATTTGTCGAGAACCCGGAGCGCACCATGAAAGAGTACAACCAGCCCCTGAGCGGGAACGACATGCCCCGCTTTGGCGGTATCGCCAGCATGTTTCGTCTCCCGGTGCAGCAGGATGCCGTGGGTCTGGACGTGGCTCTGGTGGGGGTTCCGTTGGATATCGGCACCAGTAATCGCACGGGCTCGCGCTATGGGCCCAGAGAAATACGGAGTGAGTCTGTGTTGGTCAGACCCTACGGTATGGCTACCCGGGCGGCGCCCTTTGATTCCTTTCAGGTAGCCGACACTGGCGATGTGGCGCTCAATGCTTACAGCCTCGAAAAGTCTATTCCCCTCATCGAGCAACATTTTGACAATTTACTTGCCAGCGGTGCCAAGACCATTGCCATGGGGGGCGATCACACCATCGCCCTGCCCATACTGCGCGCCCAGCACAAGGTGCACGGCAAAATGGCGCTGGTGCACGTGGATGCCCATGCAGATACCAACGACAGCATGTTTGGTGAGGCCATTACTCACGGTACAATTTTCCGTCGAGCCATTGAAGAGGAACTGGTCGATCCCCGACACATGTTCCAGATTGGCCTGCGCGCAACCGGTTATTCCGCCGGGGACTTCGATTGGGCGCGCGATCGTGGCGTGCGTGTAGTGCCCGCGGAGGAGTGCTGGTATCAGTCCCTGGCACCATTGATGACTGAGGTGCGGGGGGCTGTCGGCCCCGATATGCCAGTCTATCTCAGTTTCGATATCGACGGACTGGACCCTTCCGTAGCGCCTGGCACCGGCACCCCGGAACCGGGTGGGCTCGTCACATCGCAGGGCCTTGAGATCATCCGCGGCATGTACGGCATGAATCTCATTGGCTGTGATCTGGTAGAGGTATCGCCTTCTTACGACAGCTCCGGCAATACAGCCCTGCTGGCTGCGAATCTCATTTTCGAGATGCTGTGCTGCCTGCCCGGCTGCCTACGCCGGTAGAGTCACAGTGCGCCTGCGTGAAAAAAATCAAGCAGCGATAAGACCCTCTTGCTTGACATGCGCCAGCGTCTGGTCGAGACCTATTGAGAGTTTCTCGCTGAGTTCGTCGACCTGTTCCTCAGTAATTATCAGCGGCGGGCAGAAGGCGAGAGCACTACCAGCCACCGGCCGGCCAATCAGGCCGTGTTCCTGACAGGCCTGCGCAAGATACGCTGCGACAGCAGGGGAAAAGGCCGCGCCGGTGGTCTTGTCGGCAACTATTTCCAGCGCACCCAACAGACCGCGCCCACGCACCTCACCCACCAATTCATGGTCAGAAAATTGCGTCATTTTTTGCTGGAAGTACTCACCCACCCTGGCGGCTTTGGCAAAAATATCATCGCGCTCGTAGATTTCCAGGCACTTGAGTGCCACCGCGCAACCCAGCGGGTGGCCGCTGTAAGTGTAGCCATGCCCGAAGACACCCACCTTGGAGGAGGGCGCTATCATCGCCTCATACATGTCACCGCGAATAACCGATGCACTGATGGGCACATAGGCCGATGACAATTGCTTGGCAAACGTCATCATGTCCGGCTGTTTGATGTTAAGCGTCGTACAGCCAAAATCATTCCCTGTGCGACCAAAGCCGGTGATCACCTCGTCCGCCCAGAACAGGATGTCGTATTTAGCGAGAACCGCCTGTACCTTCTCGTAATAACCCGCGGGTGGCACGATAACGCCGCTGGCACCGGTGATGGGCTCAGCCAGGAATACGGCTACGGTTTCCGGTCCCTCGGCGATAATCAGTTTCTCCAGATTGTCGACAATACGGTCGACAAACTGCGCTTCGGTTTCGTTGCCCTGTCGTCCGCGATAGTAGTGGGGATGATCGGTGCGCAAAATGCCCAGTGCCTCTATCGGCGCGTCAAAGTGAGTAAGATTGGCAGGCAGGCTGGTGAGAGAACCGGCGGCCACCGTCACACCGTGGTAGGCGCGCTCGCGGGTGATAATTTTTCGCTTTTCCGGCTTACCTATTGCATTGAAGTAGTAACGCAACAACTTGATGTGGGTGTCGTTGGCATCGCTGCCGGAGTTGCCAAAGAATATCTGCGCATCGGCCACCGGCACCATCGCACTGAGTTTGTCAGCCAAAGCAATAACTGACGGGTGGGTCTTGCCACTAAATGTGTGGTAGTAGGATAACTGCCCCAACTGTTGGTTAGCCGCGTCAATCAGCTCGCGATTGTTGTAACCCAGCGAGGTACACCACAGGCCAGCCATACCCTCAAGATACTGCTTGCCCTTATCATCGTAGATATAAATACCCTCACCGCGTTCGACAACCATTTGTTCAATCGCGCTGAGATTAGTGGTGGGGTAGATTACGTGGCTCATGGTCAGTCCCTCAACAGAATGTGGTATGGACGCATTCTTACATGAGTATAATTCTTGTATAGTGATATTTATTTGCTTAATGTATGAGTTAATCTCATAGCTTGAGTGGCCAGCATGCGCATTGGTAACAAGCATATCCCGCTCAATACACTGCATGTGTTTGAAGCGGCGGGGCGCCATCTCAATATGGGTCGTGCGGCGCTGGAGCTATCCGTTACCCAGAGCGCCATCAGCCACCAGATACGTAACCTGGAGGCTCAACTCGACATCACTTTGTTTGATCGTAAAAAGAAGCAACTGAGCCTCACGCCGACCGGGCTACGCCTGCACGGGATTGTCAGCAAAGCGTTGGAGGACATCAAGCTTGGCGCGATGAGCCTCGACCTGGTGGCCTTTACCGGTAAATTGACCGTCGCAGCGCCTCCGGCCTTTACCAACCTCTGGCTGGTACCCCGGCTGGGGGAGCTTCTGGGGCGTTTCCCTGACCTGGAATTGCACTTCGAGCACATGCCGCGCCGTATTCCCAGCGCACTCCCGGAAGCTGATCTGGTGATTCAATTCGGCAAGCACAACTGGCCGCGCCGGCGCGTGGTGTCACTGGTTGCAGCTGACTACATGCCCGTGTGTGCGCCCAGCATGCTCGGCCGTGGCGGCAAGGTAACGCCTGCCATGCTGACCGAACAGGTGCTGATTCACGATGATGACGGGGAGGCCTGGCAGCAGTGGTTGGCCTTTGCCGGCATGGAGGGACTGCAACCGGCACGGCATCTGTATATGAGTACCGCAACCGATGCGCTGGAACTGGCGCGCCGCGGGGTGGGGTTTGCTGTCAATGATCACATCATCACCTCACACTGGCGCGGCACTGGAGAATTGGTGGCGCCCTTCAAACCGGTACTGCCGGGTTATGACAGTTTTTTTCTGGTGACCGCGCCTGAAGCAAAAATAGCTGACGGCGTAGGAGAGTTCGAGAGCTGGCTGCGCCTCAAGGTGGGTTGAGTCCGCCCGGGAGCCAGCGCGGGCAGACAATTGTGGGATGGTAATGTATTGTCAGGCAAAAGTAGAGTCCGGTATCGGGCCGAGAAACCCTATGCAAAAACAAGTTGCAACAACTGTTGGTGACTTCGTTGGCCCGGTAGGAGAGGGCGTCGCCGGCTACCAGGCGGCCATCTCTAAAACCTACGGCCCGATGCGGATGGAATCGAGTAAGCTCGGGTCGAACAAGTGGGAGGTCAACCGGTCACACCACGGGCCAGTGGTCTTTTCACGTATTACCTATGACGGCATGCTGCACGCAGCCGTTACCAAAGATTCCGCTTCTGCCATGGATCGCAATATTGTTTTGATGTGTGTTGAACGCGGGCCGGTAGAACAAAAAGTGGGCAACCAATATTCAAAATGTGAGGGCGGAAGCCTGGTACTGCTGAATATGGGTAAAAAGCTGGAGGTCTGGCAAAGTAGCCCCACAGATGTCTTGTCGGTAACACTGCCCACCAGCCTCTTGCTGAGGCAGTGCGCAGATATTGAAAAATACTGCGGAGTGGCCGTGCCCACCGACACTGGAGCAGCCTCTATCCTGCGGGGCATGTTAAGTGGTGTGCTGCGCGAAACAGACAGTTTGACGGGTTGCGAATCCCAATCTCTGTCAACGGCCTTTGGCGGTATGATCAGTACCGTTTTTCACAATAACGCCACCTGCAGTAAAGAACATACCATTCTGGACGCCTACCAGAAGCAGATTTTCAACATCATTGATAGCGAAATTCAGAATACGGAATTGTCACCCCAACTGTTGGCTGATCGCCTGGGTGTCTCACGCAGTTACCTGTTCTCCGTCTCGAGCAAAGCGGGCTTTAGCATTGCCAAACTCATTCTGGAGCGACGTCTGAATTGCTGCCGGGACGCCCTGGTAGATTACAGTTGGCGCAAGCGCTCCATAACAGAAATTGCCTTCACCTTTGGCTTCAAGGAACTGTCCCACTTCAGTCGCTGTTTTACCAAAAAATTCGGCATTAGCCCCAAAGCCTATCGCGAACAGACCCTGCTTAGCATGTAGTTACTGTCCCCTCACCCGTTTTACCCCGCGCAGCAAGACCGCTGGACAAGTCCCCGGCGACGCACAGACAAGCACTGCATCCTCAGCGCACTGTAAGGTTGAATGAAATCAACTACAGCTGGGGACTCAACCATGCCAAAACATCGCCTTGCACCCGTTGGAGAGATGACGGACGGTGAGATTCGCCCATTCACTCTGGATGGGCGCTACATTCTGCTGGTTCAGGGGGAGACCGGGCCTGCCGTCATCGATGGCATATGCCCACACGCCGGAGGTGATCTGGGCAAGGGCAACGTATCGGGGCAACGCATCAGGTGCCCAACCCACAAATATCTGTTCGACCTGGAGACGGGAAGCTGCCCGTTGGGAAGGCGGGAAGGGTGGGGCCCTTTGGCGGTGCACACGCTGGAGGAAATTGACGGGTATATCTACGTTGAGATCTAACGGGATACGGCATACCCAAATAAAAAAATCCGAATAATGCGAGGAGAATAGTATGAATGATTTCGACGTAATAATCAGAGATGGAATGATCATCGATGGCCAGCGGACACCGCGATACCGCGGCGACATCGGTATCAAGAATGGTCAGGTCAAATCCATTACCGGTGTCGGCGGCTTGTCCCGAAAGTCAGCGACACGGGTGATTGAGGCCGAGGGACTGGTGGTTGCCCCCGGCTTTGTAGACCTTCACACACACTACGATGCGCAAATATTCTGGGACCCCTACTGCACAACCAGTGGCTGGCATGGCGTGACCTCTGTGGTCATCGGCAACTGCGGGTTCGGTATTGCACCGGTCAAGAAGGAAGGTCAGCAACGGGCAATGCTGTCACTGACCCGTAACGAGGCCATCTCCTACGATGCCATGAACGAGGCTCTGGCCTGGGACTGGGAGTCTTTTCCAGAGTTTATGGACGCGATAGAGAAAACCCCGAAGGGCATCAATCTACTGACGTATATCCCGCTGTCCCCGCTGATCGCCTACGTAATGGGCGGCGTGGACAACGCCAAGACACGCCGGCCAAGCGCAAACGAAATGGCTGAGATCAAGCAGCTGATTACTGAAGCGATGGATGCGGGAGCCTGCGGAATTTCATCCCAATATCTGGGCGAGACCTCCGTTCAGCGCGATTACGATGGCACCCCTAATGTCACCGACGTCATGCATTTTGACGACTTTCTCGACATGGTCTCAGTACTCAAGGACATGGGGCGCGGCGCGATACAGGTACTGGGTTTGACACAGGATCAGACCGAGCGGGTTTGCGAAGCAAGCGGGGCAATGGTTATTTATAATGTACTCGCGCTCGAGTGTGATCAGCACGGTTTGAAAACCGAAGGTTCCTGGGAAGATTTTACCGACTGGATGGTGGACGCAAACAAACGCGGTCTGAAAGTGAGCGCACAAGCGGTAACCACGGGAATCGATTTTGTCTTCACTTTCGAGGACTGGAACCTGTACGACTTCAGCCCACACTGGAGAAATGTCTGCATGGGCACTACCGCCGAAAAGCTGGAGAAAATGCAGGACCCGGAAATACGCGCAGCCATCAGGCAGGAATATGACGGCGTGGCCAACGCGACACGCGAAGACTTCCAGGCGGATCTGGACAGTGACGTGTCGGCAACGGCCCTGGTGCAGTTCAGAACAGTTGGCGACAACTCCGTGCAAATGGTGGATAACGACGACCTCATCAAATACGAAGGAATGACTATTCGGCAGATTGCAGCGCAGGAGAACAAGCATGTTTGCGATGCCATTCTGGACATAGCCGTGGCCGACAAATTACGCACGACATTTGCCACACCACCTAACCATTACGATCCGGAAGACATCAAGAAACTGATAAACAAGCCCCACACTATTCCAGGCATCTCCGATGGCGGCGCGCACATGAAGTTTTCTGCCTTCGGCCGCTACGGCACAGAATATCTCGTGCACTACGTGCGCGATGGAAAAATGGTTGACCTTGAGTATGCACATTGGCACTTGAGCTCGATCCCGGCACAGTATGCCGGGCTTCATGATCGTGGGGTTATCCGCGTGGGCAACCCAGCCGATATCCTGGTATACGACCTGAACGAACTGGGCTGGACAGAAGCGGAAAAGGCATACGACTTGCCCGCGGGGGACTGGCGTCGTATAACAAAAGGGCTGGGATATCGCTACACTCTGGTGAACGGCGACGTAACGTTTATTAACGGTGAGAACACCGGTGCAACCCCAGGTCACCTGCTAAGGAACGGACACGCCTGAACCATTTGGGACAGTATCTGTCTGAAAAAGTGCGGCCGCCGCGCTATGGAGTTCGCTTCCGTTCCCGGCGACGCATGCTACAATCTCGCGGGCACGGAATTGCCGTTTGCGGCGTATAACGGGCGACCGAGTTTGCATAATTTCAGACACCACTATCCGGGAAGGGAAGCACAGGAATGAAAACGACAGGGATGTTGATATCTTTTTTTGCACTACTGTTTATGGCTGGTTGCGATAACCATAGCCCAGAGAACGATCCACCACCCGATGACATAGGCGATATTTTCCGGAAGGATTTGTACAACGACTCAACCTGGGCTCTGCGCATTGTAGACCTGGAAACAGAGGAAGTTCTGTACGATCAAAAATCGGACGACAGGCTTTTTATTGGTTCCGTCAGGAAAGTATTTACCATGGCCGAGGCACTTGAAGCGCTGGGCCCCGAATACACGTTTCGCACACCTGTTTACCGACAGGGAACTGTCAATTCGCAGGGCGTATTGGAGGGCGACCTTGTGCTGGTGGCAGCTGGTGATTTCACCATGGGTGGACGCAGGAATGCTAACGACACAATGGCCATTACCAACTTCGATCACAATGAGGCGAATATACTGGGAAATGCTGAGCTGACTACACCCGATATTTTGTGGGGGTACGATCAGCTGGCCGAACAGGTGGCAGCTTCAGGCATAAAGGCCATAGCCGGAGAAATCATAATTGACGACCGCCTGTTTCAGCCCTTCAACTTTCGTCGCCAATTCAACGTTCGTTCCATATTCGTTAACGACGATGTCGTGGATGTAACCCTGCAGCCGGCAAACAGCGGCGAGCTGGCCACAGTTGATTACAGGCCCAAGTCTGCTGCATTCACAGTTGATTCCAACGTGTTAACGGTTTCAGCCGGCGTGGAGGAGGAGATCGATCTGGTGCCAGAATTTCCAACGTGTTTTGGCCAGACGATTTGCTCCGGATCCGTCATCGGGCGACTGCCTGTCGATTTTGTTCCACCGCTGACCGGTGCCCAACCCCTGATCCAGACGTTCCGTGTCGCGCGGCCGGAGAACTATGCCCGAACCGTCTTCATTGAGGCACTTGAACGTGCAGGTGTCAGCGTAGTGAACGCCGCCCCTGTGGCACAGAATCCGGTTAACTTTCTACCACCAGAAGGCGCCTATACCCGCGACACACTGCTGGCTGAGCTGGTCTCACTGCCTTTGTCGGAGTACGCGAAGTTTGTTCTCAAAATAAGCTACAACATTGGCGCTGACACCAGCCTGGTTTTGTGGGGGCTTTCCGAGGGGGTCGATAACATGGCTGACGCCCTCAGCCAGGAGCGGGATAACCTCACCCAGAATATTGGCATACCGGGCAACGAGTTCGAATTTTTTGATGGCAGCGGGGGCGGCGAAACCATCGCAACCAGTACCGCTGTTCTGAAACTGTTGAAACACACCCGAGAGCAGAGCTTTTTCCCCGAATTTCTGGCAGCGCTTCCTATACTGGGGGTCGATGGGTCGCTCGCACATTCCACAGGCTTTGAATCCGACCCCACGCTGGCAGGCGCCAAGGGCAACGCCTATGCAAAAACAGGCACCTACGCCACTGGCAATGAGAACGGCATTCTGATTAAAGGGCGCTCTATGGCGGGGTTTGTTACCACCCAGAGTGGCCGCGATCTGATGTTCAGTGTGGTCGTAAATAACGTTCAGCTAGGCAGCAATATCAACGAACTGGCGGTGGTCGCTGACGATCAGGCCACTATCACCGCGATAATCTGGCGAGACTACTAGCGCGTTAGCGCGTATCGGGGATTGTCCCTAGCATGACCTTAAAATGGGCACATTTACCATCACGGACTATGCCCAGACCTTTCCCTACAGCAGCCAGCCGACCAGGATGGTTGATCATGAAAACGGCGATACCTTCCAGACGCAAACTATCAGTACTTACAATATCGATTTAGGCAATTGGCGTGTCGGGGAACTAACCTCCCAAACCACCAAAACGTGGCTAAATGGGTCCCGCAACTCTGCGCAGGATCGCTAACAGTGCAGTGGACAGGCACTCTTCGAAGAGGCAATAATCGAACCGGTCTGAAATCAATTGTCTC
>CAXBNX010000019.1:0-96950 GCA_963977275.1 uncultured Haliea sp.
GCCTGGCGGACTACATTTAACCCTGGCAGATACACAGAATTATTTACAGGGTCGATTCGCAATGCTGAGAGGCCTCTTTTGGCACCTTTGTGCCCTTAACGCGCTGCGATATGCTGTGACGAAAACCACTTCTACTGACGCCGTGAAAATGTCTCAACAAACGTGGACGCCATTTTCAGAGGATTTAGTTATAACATTTCGCTTCTAGTGTGCCTCCCACAGCTTTGGATCTTTGTCTCGATTATCCAAAGACTGAGCTTCCGAATCGACATATTTCCACACGACGATGCCGTCGGATCGCAGACCTATCCGGACATCTCTCTCTGCTTCGACTAAGAACCGTTTGTGTTGAGAAGGTACAAGTGCACCCGAGTCAATGCTCTTGAATGGGTAAGCCGTTACCGGCCAATTCAGCCAACGGATGACCTCTTTCGTTGATTCCTGGTCGCTCAGGGCTGGACTAGAAACTATCAGCAGCGCTAGCAAATAGTGCCTAAATGCGAATGTCATTCTCGTGCTCTCGAGCGGTTGGGTATCTCAGTGAGATTGCGTTAGATATTTTTAGTTCAATAGGGGTATATCAGTTTGCTCACCCCTATGGGTCCGGACTACTCGGTAAACGTCTCTTACTGGCACCTTTGTGCCGGATGGCTACCTCCCAAAACCGATGCTAAACTGGCGCTTCACGACTCACCGCAGGCGATCCTCAGCGTTCTCGATTAGAGGTATCAGCAGTAAAAATTCTAATCAAATATTTTCTAGTTGCATCGATATGCTCGGTTTTGAGCGTAATGATTGTCGAAATCATTGCAATCCGAGGCGTAGAGATCGATGTTGGCTCCGGCCCGGTCAGGGTGATTGATGATCCAGTAGCGAGGAAAAGTGCACTCCGAGAGCACAGTCGCCGAATGGAAGAGTACAAGAAAGCTTATCGAGCAGAGAACGATACTTTTCTTAAACGACATCAATCATACAAATCTCACGCGTGGATATACACATGGATTCCCTGGCTTTTACCAGTCTGGATACTGCGGCCAAAAAGTTGGAAGCCGTTGACCGCTCTGCTGCCTATACCTGTTGTGTTGGCATCGCTTGGACTTTTTTGTATTGCGGAAATCGCGGCGTTTGCGGCGACCGTAGCTGCTGCATTTGCTGTTAATAAATATGCTGCACAATACCTACAAACAACTAAATGACCAAGGTCCGGGTTTGGCACCCTTGTGCCAGTCGTGTGACCCGATATACTCAGTCGCAAGAAGCAGCTCCTTCTGGTCATTCTCCCGGCATCAATGCCAATGCAACAAAAGTTCGCGCTGCTCCGCTGAACTGCGCGCCAGTTGTTCTGCCAGTTCAGCAAAACGCTCTTCTATCTGATCGCGCCGTATCTTCAAGGTGGGTGTCATCACCCCGTTTTCAATGCTCCAGGGTTCCCGCGAGACAATAACGGCACCTATGCGGGCATGACTCTCAATCTCGTCATTAATCTCTCGAATAGTCGCCAGAATAGAGTCCGCCACTTCCTGCTCTGGTACTTTCTGTGCTTCTTCCGTCAGTACCGCCACCATCACTGTCTTGGAAAAACCACGCCCCAGCAGGCACTGCTGTTCCGCATGGGGGTTTTTGGCAAACAGGCCCTCGATGGGCGGCGGTGCGACAAACTTGCCCTGGATTGTCTTGAAGTAGTCCTTGACCCTGCCGGTGATAAAGATAAAGCCATCGTCATCCATCCGGACTTTGTCGCCGGTATGCAGCCATCCGTCACGGATCAGTTCAGCGGTCTTGTCGTCCTGAAGATAATAGCCGGGGGTGCAACCATCGGCTTTAATGGCCAGTTCTCCCTCTGCAGTAATTTTGCACTGCACCTCACCGATGGGCTTGCCAATGGAACCCACACGACGATGCTCATGACTGGAGAGAATCACACCCATAGCTTCCGTCTGCCCAAACCCCTCCATCAAAGTCAGACCCAGATCACCCCACCAGTGAATCAATGCCGGGGGTGTCGGCGCCGCTGCTGTGAGGCAATATTGCACCTCGTTCAACCCCAGGCCTTCCAGTAACAGTGAGCCTATTCCGGCCTTGTCCTGCGAAAGCGCGGCCTCCAGTGCATCTTTGCCGCCAAATTTGCCGATAACGGCCTGTTGAAACTGCTCCCAGATACGCGGAGGGCCGAAGAAAACATGGGGTCTGGCCCGCGGCAGGTCACGCGCAATCTTGTCCAGCGACTCGTTAAAGAAGATTTCACCGCCAAGTACAATCGATGAGAATTCCACGATCTGCCGCTCTGCGATATGGGACAGGGGCAAATACGAGAAATAACGTGGGCTTTCAGCCAGACCAAACATGTTGGTAAAGCGCCTGATCGGTATGAGGTTACTGCTATGCGTCTGGATTACCCCCTTGGGCATGCCGGTTGTGCCGGAGGTGAATACCAGCGAGATCATGTCATCGGGCTGACACTGGTAAGTCGGCGCCTGACCAGCGTACTGGGCGAGTAAATCCTCCCACTTTTCGTGGGGCTGCTCCACCTCTACCCCGGGGAGAGTCACCAGCAGCACGTCCCTGGGCAACACCGCGACAATCTGGTCCCAGTTACTGGTTTCCCCCACGAAAACAACTTTGGCCTGGGTAAGCTCGAAAATGTACTCTGCCGTGGCACCGGGCAAGGTCGTGAACATGCTCACGGTCACATTCCCCGAGGCGATAATGGCCAGGTCGGCCATCACCCAGTGCGCGCAGTTGCGCGACAGCAGCACCATCTTCTCGCCCTGCCCGAAGCGTTGCTCCAGCATAGTGGCAACGGCGGAAACTTGCCCCTGGGCCTCGCCCCAGCTGTAATCCTCCGAGCCATCCTCCCCCAGGTCTCTCAGCCAGATTTTGTCCGGGGTTTCGGCAGCCCTGGCGGCAACCAGTTCGGGTAGCGTATTTATTGTCATATTCTCGATTCCTGCTTTAGTAGAATTATCGGGTCAAAATATCAGAATAGCGCAAAGAAAGCGCCTGGTGGCATCAATTTTCAAGAATCCGATAGCGCAGCACCGGGAGGGCCGCGCACGCCCAAGGTATCGAGCAATCAGTCACCCACGGCGCTCAATTTCTGTTAGATTGTTTTCCTCGTGAACGACCCCCGGAAGATTACTATATGGAATACCAAACCGTCGCGGATGCCAGAGACATGCGTGGGCTGCGCCTGGTACTGACTGCTGGTGTGCCAGCACCATGGAGCGAATCAGCCAAAGCCGTTTTCAAAGTAAAAAATATTCCCTATGTTCCCGTGCTGCAGAAGGCCGCGGCGGCCAACAATGAGTTGGTGGCGTGGACTGGACACCGAAATGCGCCAACCGCCATGTACCAGAACGAGCCGCCCGGTGTGACCTGGCTGGACATCCTGAACCTGGCAGAACGCCTGCAGCCGGAACCCTCGCTGGTACCGGAAGATATCGAAGATCGCATATTGATGACCGGGCTGATGAACGAACTGGCAGGTGAAGGTGGCATGCTCTGGAGTAGCCGGCAATTGATGTTTCAAACTATGGTCAATGCCATGGGTGAGGAAGCCGTTGTCAATACCCCGATGTTTCGCAACTACCGGTACAGCGCCGAAGCGGCCGCGTCAGCATGCGAAAAAGCTGTAACAATATTGCGACGCTTTGAACTGCAACTGCAACGTCAGAGCGACGCGAGCAGCCGCTATCTCATCGCAGACCGCCTGTCGGTTCTGGACCTCTATTGGGCATGCTTTTCCCAGACCCTGGCTCCACTGCCCGAGGAGGTCAATCCGATGCCGCAATCACTGCGCGTAACCTGGGGTTCCGCTGTGGACGAAATGGCTAAAGCGGGCTACTCCGCTGATGAGCGGTTGTTTGAGCACAGGGATTATATCTACCGTGAGTATATCGGGCTGCCGCTGGATTTTTGATTGTCCTCAGTCTCTCGCGCTGAACATCACGCGAATGCGCGCAAGCGGATCAGCAGCTGCCTGAGTCCGTGATATCACACACGGAGGCGGTATTTTCAGACAGAGTCACTGAATAGACCTGGTTATCGGGCTGTGGTACGACCAGGTCATCGTAATTAACCGAGTCGTCAGCATCCGTATTGCAGGCAAATGCCATGGTGTAATCGCCTGCTGGAAGAAATCCGAACAAGTACTCCCAATTAGTCGTCTGTTGGTTGATTACCAAAGACGCCACTGCGACCGGTGGTATCACATTATCGGGAACCGCAGTGCTACTGTTACTGGTGTAGACATCCCCCAGGCGTTCACTGGACTGTGGCGTGCCCTCATAAAGATAGATTCTGTTGCCCGCAGTAGGATCGGTTTTCTCACTACAGGGCGCTACCGAGTCAAACAGGCTACTGTCCACACGCCCGGATAGGCTGGCCGCAGTGGCATTATTTTCCAGCCGTATGCCGGTGGTCCTCATAACGAAACGTGTGCCCGACGCCTCGGCCCGAAGTGACTGGGCGAGGCTGAACTCCACCGTATACGCCTGATTCGATTTGGCAAAAGTCGTTCCCGGCAGGGTGAGAGTACCGCCTGATACCGTCAGCTCCCTGAGGGTGTCGTCCGATTGCTGAATATAGGAGTTATTTACATCACCCACCACAACCGCTATTTCAAGCTGGCTGTAGGTGCCAGACGCCAATTCCAGACCATCGATGACAATGAGCTGGTTGCGCCCCCGGTACTGCAGCAGGTCTACCTGAAAGGTATCCACTGACACCAGGCCAAGCTGGGGAATGGTGAACTCATCGACAACCACATCGTCACTACCACTGCGGCGAAAGGTAAGGCTGTCGACGTCAATCACTACCTGCTTGAGATCCTCGGGTAACGCATCGGAGAAGCCCAGCGTTAATATTGTGGTTCCCTTGTTGCGATCGTTGTTGCAATCGAAGCCACAACTACAGCCTCCTGAAAGGAGTACCCCGATAGCCAGTAGCAGGCTGGCTACGACCATCACCACATTTTTTTTCATCGCTGACCAATCATCCTGTTTGTGACAAAAACGCTGTTTAAAACCGGCACCCTGCATTTGCATGGGCCAGATAATAATAACAGGGTACCACTGCTTCAGCTTGCCGGCAGGCCCAACTTTTTCAGCGCCAAGGTGATCTCCTCGATAATCGCCGGGTCATCAATTGTCGCAGGCATTTTCCAGCTTTCACCGTCGGCTATACTGCGCATGGTACCTCGCAGTATCTTACCGGAGCGGGTTTTTGGCAGGCGATCCACTACAACACACAGTTTGAACGCAGCCACTGGCCCAATCCGATCACGCACTTGCTGAATCGCCTCGGCCGTTATCTCGGCGACGTCGCGGGTCACTCCCGCGTTCAGCACCAGCAGGCCGAGTGGCAGCTGACCTTTCATGGCATCGGCAATGCCAATCACAGCGCACTCCGCTACATCGGGATGATCTGCCAGCACTTCCTCCATACCACCGGTTGAGAGCCGGTGACCCGCCACATTGATGACATCGTCGGTACGCGCCATAACGAAGACATAGCCGTTCTCGTCAATATAGCCAGCATCACCGGTTTCGTAGTAACCCGGAAAATTGCTGAAGTAGGCCTGAACAAAACGGTCCTCGGCATTCCACAAATTAGTGAAAGTACCGGGCGGTAGCGGCGACTTAATCACCAGCGCACCGATCTCACCGGCGGGCACTGGCTCCCCACTGGCATCCAGCACACGCACATCGTAGCCCGGCACGGCACGGGCGGGAGACCCGGGTACAATGGGCAACTGCTCTATGCCCAGGCAGTTAGCGCAAATGGACCAGCCCGTCTCGGTTTGCCACCAGTGGTCGATGACTGGCACCTGTAGCTTCGAACGGGCCCATTCCAGGGTATTTGGATCGCAACGCTCCCCGGCGAGGAACAGGGCCCGCAGCCCGGAAAGATCGTACTTTGCAAGGAATGTGCCCTCCGGGTCTTCTTTCTTGATTGCCCGGAACGCCGTTGGGGCAGTGAACAGCACTTTCACATTGTGTTCTTCAATCACCCGCCAGAACGCTCCCGGGTCTGGCGTACCTACCGGTTTGCCCTCGTAAATGAGGGTGGTATTACCATTAAAGAGGGGGCCGTAAACAATATAGGAATGGCCCACAACCCAACCCACATCTGATGCGGCCCAGTACACCTCCCCCTGATGCACATTGTAGATATTTTTCATGCTCCACTTGAGACTGACAATGCTGCCGCCGGTATCGCGTACAACGCCTTTAGGCAGGCCCGTAGTGCCGGAGGTATAGAGTACATAAAGTGGGTCATTGGCATTCACCGGCACACAATCAGCGGGCTCCGCCGTGGCCATCGCCTGCCCCCAATCCAGGTCACGGCCCTCCAGCAGTGAAGCTTGCTGCATGGGTCGCTGCAAAATGATGCAGCTTACAGGCTTGTGCTCTGCCAACTCGATAGCGCCGTCCAGCAGGGGCTTGTACTCGACAATTCGATTGGGTTCGACTCCGCAGGATGCGGACACAATCACAGTAGGCCTGGCATCGTCTATTCGCACCGCCAGTTCATTGCTGGCAAACCCGCCAAAAACGACGGAGTGAACAGCGCCAATGCGGGCACAGGCGAGCATGGCAATCAGTGCTTCCGGGACCATCGGCATATAGATAATCACCCGGTCACCCTGTGCCACTCCCTGCGCTCGCAGAAGACCCGCAAAACGCGACACTTCGGACTGTAACTGTGCGAAGGTGTAGCTGCGCTTGCTGTCGCTCACAGGGCTATCGTAAATAACAGCCAGTTGCTCTCCCCTGCCCTCATCCACGTGGATATCCACGGCGTTATAACAGGCGTTGGTCACACCATCGGGGTACCAGCGGTAGAAAGGCGGGTTACTATCGTCCAGCAAACGGGTCGGTGCCTGGTACCAATGGATGTCATCCGCAGCGCGTTGCCACAGCTCACTGTCAATCATCTAGGGACTCCCTGGAGAAATAAAAATTAGTTTATCGCGGAGTGTTGCTCGGGGAACACAGTAGTGACCCCCAACCACAGGCGAACGAGCGGGGCTCAGCTCTTGAGCTTCATCATGAAATTGAACACTTTGGTTGCGAAGCCCTTGTAAGGTGGGCGCAGGAGCTGCAGCGAGGAGAAACCCGCCTGATAAAAAACCGGACGCAGCTTGGAGAAAGTAACAAAGCCCTCGTAACCGTGGTAATGCCCCATACCACTGGGACCTACGCCTCCAAAAGGAATATCGTGCTGGGCGACATGCATCAACGCATCGTTCACACTCACCCCGCCGGACATGATGCGCTCGATATACATGTCCGCCAGTTTGGCATTATTGGTGAACGGGTACAGGGCCAAGGGGCGATCGTGGGCATTGACATACTCCACCACTTCCGCCGGGTCAGTGTAGGTGAGCACCATCAACAGCGGCCCGAAAGTCTCCCTGTTTCGTATGGTCATATCCGCAGTGGTATCCATTATTAGGTGCAGCGGGAATTTACGTTTTTCAACATTCGCCTCCTGCTCCCCATTCAGGTTGATAACAGTGGCGCCCTTGGTGCGGGCGTCAGCAACCGTGTCCTGCAGGCGCTTGATCGATCTGTCGTCGATAATGGCGGTGTAATCTGTATGGTTAATATCCGGGCAGTGTTTGGCCACATAGGCCTTTGCCTTGCTTACAAAATCATCGCGCTGGGACTCATGCACGAAAACATAGTCCACATTGGTGCATATCTGTCCCGCGTTGAACTGCTTGACGAACATGATGCGGCCCACCGCTTTTTCCATGTCGTATTCGGGGTCGATAACCGCCGGCGCCTTGCCGCCTAATTCCAGCACTACCGGGGTCAGGTTCTGAGCAGCGGCAGCCATGACCGAACGCCCGGTCTGACCGGAGCCGGTAAATACCAGCAGATCGAACGGAATCTTCGAAAACTCGATGCCTACGCCGCCAACTTCCTCATAAAACTTCAGTTTGTCCTCAGGGAGGTAATTGGGCGAAATTCGCATCAGCAGTCGCGTCAGGTTGATGGAGTTTTCCGACATCTTCACCATCGCCCGGTTGCCCGCGGCGAAAGCGGCAGCCAGAGGCATAAAACTGAGATTTATCGGGAAATTCCACGGGACAATAATCCCTATCACCCCCAGGGGCTGTGGGATTACGCGATTTTTCGCGCCAAAAAACATACTCATGTCCACATGCCGTTTTTGTACACGGGTCCATTTCTTCAAATTTTTAATGCAATCATTAATACCGTCGGTCACTGAGATAATTTCAGCAAACTGCGTCTCGTGGCGGGAGCGATTACTGTAGTCCTGGCTGATCGCGGTGATGATCTCCTCACGGTTCTCGTTAATCATCCGTTTCAGGTTTTCCAAATCCTGTTTGCGCTGATTGAGGTCCGGGTTCGGTGCGGCCAGGTAGAGAGCCCGCTGTTGCTTGAAATGTGCGGTAAGTTCGGCTGCGGTATTGTTCAGGGGGCTTTCTTCTATCGCGGTCATTTGCAGGTCCTCACGTAAAGTACTGTTTGGTTTGTTGGGGGAAGAGCCCCTTGCTTACAAGCATAGATCATTCCACGGCGCGAGCGCGCCCGTTCAGCGGCCGAGGCTCCGGTGGAGACCGGCATCAGCTGCCTGCATCTCCCCAGTCAGGGCTGCGTTTCTGTAAAAACGCCAGACTTCCCTCCGTTGACTCGGGTGAGACCAGGCCCCGCAGCATGGCATCGGTAGCGTAACCGAAAGCCTCTTCCAGCGGCATGTCTACCTGGCGGTAGAAAGTCTCCTTGCCGTAGCGAATCGCCTTGGCCGATTTGGCCGCAATTTTCGCCGCCAACGCCTCAACCTCCGGCAACACCTGATCAGCTTGCACCACTTTATTTACCAGACCAAAGCGCAACGCATCCTCGGCGGGCAGCAAATCGCCGGTCAAGGCCATTTCCATGGCGTGTTTGCGGTGTATATTGCGGCCAATCCCCACCAGAGGCGTGGTGCAGAATGTGCCGATATTGACCCCAGGTGTGCAAAACCTTGCGTCCGCGCTGGCTACCGCAAGATCACAGGACGACACGAGCTGGCAGCCCGCCGCCGTGGCCGTGCCCTGGACAGAGGCGATCACCGCCTTGGGCGAGTGCACGATGGCCAGCATCATCCGTGCGCAATCTTCGAGAATGCCGCGTATGCGCAGCATTCTTTCATCCCTGGACTCGCCCTCTCGCCGCCCCATTTCCCGCAGATCATGCCCGGCTGAAAATACGGGGCCGGTACTGGCAATCACTACCACCCGCACAGCGGGATCTTCCGCCGCCGAACCCAGGGCGGCACTCAGGGCAGCAATCATCTGGCTCGACAGCGGGTTGCGCTGAGCCGGGCGGTTCAGGGTCAGCCACAATACCGGCCCTTTAAGTTCACTCACTACATAGGGCGAGTCCGTCGTGGCTTGCGCTGCTGTGTCTGCGCGGTTTTCACTAGTTTTTCCCATAACAATTATTTCCCCTTTGCGGCGATACCCGCCGGCTGATACCAGATGGGTGAAGTATACGCTCGTTCCTGAATACTGATAGCCAGTCCGCCCGGAACGTCCACTCCCAGGTTCGCGGCATCGTATGTGCTCCAGCGAGTCGTTGGAATCTCCAGCACCCGCACGTAGTAAAAAGCATACTGGCTGGCATCAAAGTCCGGGTCTTCCCACAGCGTCGCCAACTCGGCGGCACCGATGCTGTTGCTGTATGTGGCTTTTTTGACGTCGACCGTATTGCCAACCGCGGGCAACTCACCCGCGGCATTTTTACTGCGCCTGCCACTCCAGGCCACATTGTATATTTTTTCCTGTTGAACACCCTCGCTGTCTACCCAGCCTTTAATGATTTGAATCCTGTCGAGATTGCCACTGTCTGGCGCCTTGTTTGCCCACACGACAAATGACGGGGCCTTATCGCTGGGCCCATTGAGTGTGCCCCCCATGGGTACACCTTTGGCATAGCCCCGGCTAACAAAATCTGCACCCGCGACATCGTTGGCGCCGTATTTCCAGCCACCGAAGAAACGCACCTTGATTTGCGGCCCGGTAGTGCCGAACGTCTCCCGCCGCAACATGGCGTCATAAATCGCTTCCCGGGTATTTTCCACCGCCCATACGCCGGCCAGACCACCGGAACTGAACTCCCTCACCTGCTGCACCTGTGCCGATGGCTGACCCGACAGGCCCTCCAGGCGATGCGCCGGATTGTTCTCAAAGGCAAATTTCCCGGTGTAATTGTACTCCTCGTTGGAGGCGGCAGCGTTGTGGGTATCGGTATCCCCGATGAACCCATAGTGGAAGGGGTTTCCCATGCCCTTCACCTGAAAGGAAAGCCCGTCCAGCAGCGCCTGACGTGCAAAACTGCCCTTGCGGTGTGTGGGCCTGAGGCTATCCGCAGAGAGCGTGTAATCCCATTGTTCGAAACCCGCGAACTCGTCATTAGGGGAAAGAGCGGGGTTGGTCTCGGACGTGCCCTTGATCTGGGTGATTTCGTATAACGGTTCGTTCTCGGCACGGGTGCGTATATACGCCTCGCTCAGGGGCTCGCCATCTCGGGTTTGCAAGGAAAACATCTCGCCATCGCTGGCATTGCCGTTGTGAGGTATCGCCAGCAGAGTAGCGCCTTTTGTACGCAGTTCCCCCATCCAGGCCCAAAGGTGCTCGGGATCTGTAGAGTCCGTAGAGGATAGTACCCGCCCAGGCAGGTTTTCTGAATTCTGGAACAGCACCACGCGATGCAGATTGCGCATATCCGGATTGGAAGACCATTCGAAAGCAGGAAAGGTCGTGAACTCCCCGGGGCGATAGTACTCGTCTGCGGTCGTGACAATGTCCTTCCAGACAGTTTTGTTCACCTGGGGATTATTGAGTGCCGGATTGGCCTTACCGGAGCTGAAATCACGCAGGACCTTGGCAAATGCCTGCATTCGGGTGTTCTGGTCTTTGGCTGTTATATCCGCCGCCATGGGGAGTTTACTCAATGGATTACCCGGATCTTCCATCAGTTTGAACACACCCAGCCACTCCGCGTGATCCGATACGGCGTAAAAATCCAGCGCTTGCTTGAGTTGCAGGTCCGGCCCGCCGCCGCCACCGGGGATAGCCTTGCCCTGGGCCCACTGGTAGGCCTGGGCCGGGGATGTCAGAGTGCCGTTAGTGTAAGCATCAAAGGAGTAGCTGGTATGCACGTGAACAGCACCAAAATAGGCGTTGGTGACAGCCTTTCCCGGCTCTTCGGCCCAGGCAACGGCCGAAGGCATTATCATTGCGAGTAAACCCGCCAGAAAACGCTTTTTACCTGCGTTCATTTTCGCACTCCCCAATATATTCTCGGCACAAATCAGTGTTTGTGGCCCGGACAAACCTTAGCATTTTAGTGCGTCAATTGCCTGCTGCAAGTGTTATGACATAGCACATGGCCAAAGTCGTCAGCTTGGCCTAAACTGGCCGTCAGCTTAAAGGAGAGCATACCGTATGTCCGACGCACGACCCATGTATACCGAAGACCAGGTGAAGCTTGACCCTTACAACATTCCACTGGCTGAATTGAACGTCGCAAACCCTTTCCTGTTTGCTCACGATGCGCACTGGCCCTGGTTCAAGCGCCTGCGCGACGAAGCGCCGGTACACTACTGTGCCGAGAGCTTTTTCGGCCCCTACTGGTCGATTAGCGGGTATGACGAAATAATGACCGTGGATACGTCCCACGACGTGTTTTCCTCTGAGCCCAACATTATTATCAGTGATCCGCTGGAGGATTTCCCCCTGCCCATGTTCATAGCCATGGACAGGCCGAAACATGACGAGCAGCGCAAAGTGGTCGCACCGGTTACCGGCCCACAGAATCTGAAAAATTTCGAGCCTATCATCCGCGAACGTACAATTGATGTGCTGGATAAACTGCCATTGGGTGAATCGTTCAACTGGGTGGAAAAAGTATCCATAGAACTCACCACCCGCATGCTGGCTACGCTGTTTGACTTCCCCTTTGAGGAGAGAGCGAAGTTAACCTACTGGTCCGACATTACCACCGCCGTGCCGGGCATGGGGTTGATAGATTCCGATGATGAGCGCAAGGCCATTCTGCTGGAGTGTCTGGAATACTTTACCGGCTTGTGGAATGAGCGTGTCAATCAACCGCCCAAAGGCGATCTCGTCTCCATGCTGGCACACGGCGAGGCCACAAAAAACATGAGCCCCGTTGAATATCTGGGCAACCTGATCCTGTTGATTGTCGGCGGCAATGACACTACCCGCAACACCATGAGCGCCAGCATACTCAACCTCTCGAAAAATCCCGACCAGTTCCGGCAGCTGGTAGCCAACCCGGAATTGATACCGAGCATGGTCGCCGAGACCGTGCGTTGGCAAACACCCCTGGCACACATGCGCCGTACGGCAAAGGTCGATACTGTGCTGGGCGGCAAGCAGATCAAGGCCGGGGACAAGGTGGTTATGTGGTACGTATCCGGCAATCGCGACGAGCGGGTATTTGAGCGCCCGGATGACTTCATCATCGACCGGCCGAATGTGCGCAAACACCTGGCTTTCGGTTTTGGTATCCACCGCTGCATGGGCAATCGTCTGGCAGAGCTGCAATTGCGCGTATTGTGGGAAGAGATCCTCAAGCGCTTCGAGCGAATCGAAGTCGTTGGCGAGGTCGAGAGATCAATCTCGACCTTTGTGCATGGCTACACCGCACTACCGGTCGTACTCCACCCACTGAAAAACTGACCGCGCGCTCTAGGCCTCCACGAGGACGCGCTGGATCTCGTGCGCGATCAGCCACAAGCGGTCCTGACCCCAGGCCCACACAACGGTGTTCCCCCGGGCATCCAGCAGATGGAAAGTCGGCACACCCCAGGAGCCAAAGGCATACATGACCTGCCGATTCTCCTCCATGCGCGGCTGCCAGTCGGGATTATCGATCACCGCCTGGGCATCCCGCCAGGACAGGCCGGCGGCTTCCACGACCTGCTGCAAGCCCGCATCCCTGCTGGTATTTACACCGCGATAAAACGCCGCCCGCAAAAACTCACTGATCAAGGCAACATTCCGCCCCTGGCTTTCAGCCCAGTTGTACAATGAATAGCAACGCCGTACCGGCTCGCCTATGGGGTCATATATATTACCAAAATCCAGCCCCAACGCCTGTGCTTCTCTGGCGGCATCCGCAAAAATATACAGTCCTTTCTCCCGGGTGGCCGGGACACCACGCATAACCATGGGCAAAACAGGCCGCATTTCCAACCTGACTCCGCTGCGCTCCGCCAGCTCTACCGCCTTGTCAAAAATCACAGCCGTATAAGGGCTGCGCAAGGACGCATAGATCTCCAGCGTCAGGCTGCCATTGGCCTGGTAGCTACCGACGTCAATCTCCGGCCGCGGGAACAGGAGTTGATCGCTCTCGCCAAGGCCGAGTTCGCGCCAGCGACGCTCGAGATGGTAGAGCCTGTCCACGCCCCAGTACCACTGCCGACCGTAATAAAACATGGCACCTGAATAGTGCTTCAGCTCTTTCCGCCGGGCGGTGCCTGCAGCAAGCGCCTGTGCGGTCTGCTGCGGCGAACTGCTGCCATACTGCTGAGCCAATGCCGCAAGCACTGCTGCGTCACCGCCGACCAGCGCTTTACTGACGGCGACGGCGGCATCCGGGAAATCTGCTGCCACTACCGATGTGAGGATGCTATTGGCCTGCACACACAGCTCCGGGGCAGGAGCCGGTGCCCTGGCCGGGTACTCCAGGCCGTAATGGGGGGCGACCAGGCCGGCATCATAACGAGCCAGCGCGGGCAGTAAATCCGGTTCCGGGAGGTTGGCTCCAGCCGGGCCCGATACCAGGTGCGGAACAAGTTGCACGCCGTAGCGTGCCAGTAGCGGGCGCAGTGCCTGCGCCGCAAGGGAACTGTAGGGGTCATCTACCTGATGAAAATATTCCAGGGTATGCGGCTGACCCGACCTGATTCGCTCGCGTTCCGCCTTTTCCTGTAGCTTTTCGATCCGGCGGGGTTTCACCAGTGCGGTAATGATTCGCGATGTGAGCCAGCGCCGCCAGGGGCTGGGATCCATGGTCGCTGCCCCACCCTGCTCCTTAAATTGCTCAGTCATGATCGAACTCACTGCATAAGTCTCCGGCACAGCGATAGAGCACTCCGTGGGGGTAGGCCACCCAGGCAACTTCAACGTTGTCACTGCGTGAGATGCTTATATTCAGGGCAGCACCGGCAATGGCACTGCTGGGAGTTCCGTCCAACGTTTTGCAACCGCCTTCGTCCCGGCAATGCGCCACAGCGCCGGATGAATAGCCGATAAATATACCACCACCGTCCAGCTGGGCTGCCTCCATGGCCGTAATCTCTCCATGGTCGCGGGCGAGTGCGCTCAGGATTATCGCGTCCCGGTTGCTTTTGCTCACCGCTGCGGGTGAGGCTGGCGAGTCCTGAGAAAACGTGTTGGCACTGACTACTGCAAGTATCGAAAAAAGTAATGCGTAATGCATATTGGCTCCTCCACCCGGTAACACAGGGAAATATCTTACCATCCTTATGACCAGCGTGAATCGTCTGCTATATTGACCCACATAATAAAAGTCACCACTACCTGAAGGGCGAGGAGAGCACTGTTACATGCGCGAAATTCCACTGGAAAACGTACTGGATGCGGCTTACACATGGGAGCGTGATTACCCTGATCGGGTTTACATGGTGCAGCCCAAGGGAAATGGCGAGATCATCCAATACACCTGGGCCGACACCCTCGATCAGGCACGCCGGATGGCCGCCTATCTGCGATCTCTGAACTTGCCCGCCAATAGCCACATCGCTCTCATTTCAAAAAACTGCGCGCACTTCATTATCTGCGACCTCGCCATCTGGATGGCAGGGCACGCTACTATCGCACTATACCCCACTCTCAACGCCGCTACCGTCAGATATATCCTCGATCACTCTGAATCCAGGCTGTTATTTGTCGGAAAACTCGATGACTGGGACAAAATTCAGCCGGGGATACCCGAGGCCTTACCGTGTATCGCGCTGCCACTTGCACCCCAGACAGCTTATGCAGCCTGGGAAGATATAATCGCAGGCCATGCGCCAATCGCGGACAGCCCCTCGCCCCCGGCGCAGCAGCTTGCGCTGATGTGTTATACCTCTGGCAGTACCGGGCAGCCCAAAGGGGTGATGCACAGTTTTGGCGCTATTTCGGTTCCCGGACAACACTTCGGCAAGGAGATGGACATCACCTCATCGGACCGCGTGCTGTCTTACCTGCCACTCGCCCACGTTATGGAACGGGCGGTGGTGGAATGCAGCTCTTTTTATTCGGGTATGCAAATCTTCTTTGCGGACAGGCTGGACACCTTCGCCGCGGACCTCAGGCGCGCAAAGCCCACAGTCTTCCTCTCGGTACCCAGGCTGTGGCTCAAATTTCAATCGGGTGTATTCCAGAAATTCCCCGAGAAGAAGCTGGCCCGCCTGCTGAAAATACCCGTAATAGGCGGCATAATGCGTAAAAAAGTACTCCGGGGCCTGGGGCTTGAGGAAGCCCGTATTACCGGTAGTGGTTCAGCACCCATACCGGCAGACCTTATCGATTGGTACGACACCCTGGGGCTGCACATAGTAGAGGGTTACGGCATGAGTGAGGATTTTTCCTACTCACATATGTCTACCCCGGAAAAGCGCAAACCCGGTTATGTTGGCGCGGCCTGGGATGATGTTGAAACACGTATCAGCGAGGCGGGCGAAATCCAGATCAAGTCACCCGGCAACATGCTGGGATACTACAAGGAACCGGAAATGACCGCCGCCTGCTACACCGACGACGGCTTCTTTAAAACAGGCGATCGGGGGGAATACTCTCCAGAAGGCCTGCTGCGTATAACTGGCCGGGTAAAAGAACTGTTCAAGACCAGCAAGGGCAAATATGTCGCGCCTGTACCCATTGAAAATCTGCTCAATTCACACAGCCATATAGAATTGTCCTGTGTGTCCGGCGTAGGCCGGCCCGCCTGTTATGCGGCAGTGCAAGTGGCGGAAGATTTGCTTCCCCGGTTGGACGACCCGGACTTTCAAACAGAACTTGAGGCCGAACTGGAACTCTTGCTGGACAAAGTAAACCGCCAGCTGGAGGGGTACGAAGAACTGCAGTTCCTGGCCGTGGTCAGAGACGAGTGGCAAATCGCCAACGACTTTCTCACGCCAACGCTGAAGATCAAACGCGAGGTTATAGAACAGGCCTACAGCGGACTGCTTGATGATTGGTATGCGACGGGGAAAAAAGTTGTCTGGCAATAGCCCATGTCTGTATCAGGCAAAAAACCCTGGCCGGTCACAGGACATGCCAGGGGCGAACGACAGGTTCCGGTGTCTAGCCTTCAAACGCCTTAACGGGGGCCGAAACGCCTGCTGATTTCGTGCCTTTCAGGTAAGCCATCATGGTATCAGCATCGGATACTTCAAAGGGATCAGTCGGGCAGTTATCGCCGAAATCTGCTTCCACGAAGATCTTCTCTATTTTGCAATCGTCCACGATCATGGAATAACGCCATGAGCGCATACCAAAACCTACATTGGACTTGTCAACCAGCATGCCCATCTTGCGCGTGAATTCGCCATTGCCGTCGGGAAGCAGGAAGATATTCTTGTTGTCCACGCTTTTTCCCCACTGGAACATGACGAAAGCATCATTTACGGAGACACACACAATTTCGTCTACACCCTGGGCTTTGAATTCTTTGTAAAGCTCATCATAGCGCGGCAGATGATTGGATGAACAAGTAGGGGTAAATGCACCCGGCAAGGAGAATACGACAACCTTTTTGCCGCCAAAAATGTCCTCGGTGGTCTTGTCTTCCCAGCGATAGGGGTTACCGCCCTCTACAGACTCATCTCGTACGCGAGTCTTGAAGGTCACCTGGGGCACACGTTCTACTACAGCCATGTCTAACTCCTTTGTATTAAGTGGTTGGATGTCGATACGCTACAGTATTCACGAGGAATACTGCAGCACCATTGTGTCGACAGCGGAGATATAATAGGACAATATTATTAATATATAAAATAGTATTTTTGTATTGTATTATCCGTTTTAATCAATTAATAGAGGCGACACCCAGATCATGCAAAAGCTTCCCAGTGTTCGCCAGTTACAATATTTTGTCGCGCTTGAGGAGTTCGGGCATTTTGGCCGGGCAGCCGAGGCTTCATTTGTTTCCCAGTCAGCCTTCAGCACGGCCATTCAGGAGCTGGAGAGCACTCTTGGGGTACAGTTGGTAGAGCGCACCAATCGCAAGGTCACCATCAATACAGTGGGGCGGGAAGTGGCGGTACAGGCGCGACTTTGCCTCCGCGAATTACAGGATATGGGCCGACTCGCCCGCGAGAGAAACGCGCCGCTGGCAGGTAAGCTGATACTTGGCGTCATACCCACAATCGGTCCTTTCCTGCTGCCGCCACTGCTGAAAAAACTGCGCCGCAGCTTTCCAAAGTTACAGCTCTATCTGAAAGAGCAGCGCAGCGACGAGTTATTAGCCGGGCTGCAGGCCGGCAATATTGATCTGCTGCTAATGGCCCTACCCTACCCCGTAAAGAACGTAGAGCAACAGGTGCTTTTCCGCGACGGATTTCTACTGGCCTGTCGCAAGGGCACCAAACTGGTAGACCCCGAGCGCTTCAATATCAATCGATTAAACCCGGAAAGTGTTCTATTACTGGAGGATGGTAACTGTCTGCGTGAGCACGCTGTCTCCGCCTGCAGCATAAGCGAGTTGGACAAGGTAAACCGCTTCGCGGCTGCCAGCCTGCATTCCCTGCTGGAGATGGTGGAGGGCGACCTGGGGGTGACCTTTGTGCCGGAAATGGCACAGGGCTCTGCACTGCTGAAGGGCACCAATATTGCCACCTACCCTGTCAAAAGTGGTGGTTATCGGGATATTGCACTGATATGGCGCAAAGGCAGTAATCACGGCGACTCCTATCGAACACTGGGTGACTTCATTCGCGATAATCACTAAGCCGTGGTTACATTTTCGCGCGCTTGTAGGTTGTGGTTATATGGATCACGGTACTCAGAACCAAACAGTAGTGGCCAACTGTTTCCAGCTTTGCTTTCATGGGTTTGTGCCTTGCGGCACCCCCCGTTGTATTGCTTCGCTGTAAGCCTATACACGTTATATTACAACAACGCCAAGGGCCTCCTGCACAGGGCAGCAGGCCCGCCATAACTGGCGCTAAACGGAGAAAGACTCTATGAGAAGACAGAAACGCGATATGAACTCCAGGGCACACGACCGGGGTTACCAGGCAGGCGTGAATGGTCGCAGTCTGGACACCTGCCCGCACACAGAAGAAGAGCACCGTCAGAATTGGCTGACAGGCTGGCGTGAAGGTCGCTGTGACCAGTGGGATGGTTTGACCGGCATCTCGGGAGTGCACAAAATCCACGCGGTCTGAACTGCATCAAACGACTCAACCAGATTTACACATTCTTTCCAATCACCCCGCCGGGGAATTCCCCGGCGCAACGTTGATTATTTAACCCCGGCCATACTGCTTTGAGCCAGATCGAGCAACTCTCGATTGGCCACGGCAAACATGGCAAAATCGGGAGCCGGGCTGGCGTGTAGCTCTGCCAGCATCTGCCGCCATCTGCGCACCAGACGAGTCTCTTTTTTCTCCCAAACATTGATACATTTCAGCAAATTGAGATCTTCACACATATGTCGCAGAGCCCCAATTGCCAGGGTTCGCTGTTGCCACTCCAGGTCTTCCAGGTAGGTATCCCTGGCCAGCGCCTGCCATTCATTTTCAATTTTTGTAGACAAGATCAACTCACTGAACCAGTCCAGCTCCAGCCGCTCTCCCATAAAGAAGTACACACCCGCCACCTCCATCAGCGGAGCGTCGGTGTCACCGGTTGCCTGGATAATACCCAACGCAGTGTAGGCATGGTCCGCCGCCGCCACTGATTTCGCCAATTCCTCGTCAACCCCTTCACTGACGAAATGATCATATAGCACCTCGAACCGGTCTGCTGCACGACCACGCAGCATTGCGGGATACGCTTCCCGCAACTGCTCCAGCCCCTCGGCAAAACCGGCAATACAATCGGTGGGCGCAAGCTGGTGACGTCGATTGCGCAAAAACCATCGCGTTGCGCGTTTTACCAGACGGATAACGCTGAGCATCATCTCCATCTGCACTGCCGAGGACACTTGATGGTCCAGTGCTTCTATTTGTTGCCACAGGTCCCGGACACCGTAGATTTCCATCGCCGAGATATACGCCCGGGCAACGTCCGCGACTGCAGCTCCGGTCGCGGCTTGCTGTCGCTGGATGAAACTCATGCCCATGCGATTAACAATGTCATTGGCCAACTGCGTGGCCATGATCTCCCGGTGCAAGCGGTGGTCACGAATCTCATTGCTGTATTCAGCAACCAGCCGCGGCGGGAACGCCGACTCCACCGCCCGCGCCAGGAAGGGGTCACTCTCCAGATCAGAATCGATCAGCTGCTCTTTCAACACCGCCTTACTATAGGAAATCAGCACCGATAGTTCCGGTCGTGTCAGTGCCTGGCCCCGCAGTTTTCGCTCCAGCAACTCCTCGTCCGATGGCAGAAACTCCAGCTCCCGATTGAGACGGCCCGCCTCCTCGAAAGAACGGATAAAGCGTTGATACTCGCCACCCCGTTGCACCGCCTGGAATTGCGCCATACTGATGGCCTGAACCTGGTGATAGTTATTGCGCAACACCAGGTCGGCCACACTGCCCGTCATTTCCACCAATAGCGCATTGCGGTGTTTTTCGGTCAGGTCGCCGCGGGCGACTACCGAGTTGAGCAGTATCTTGATATTCACCTCGTGGTCTGAGCAATCAACCCCCCCGGCATTATCGATAAAGTCCGTGTTGGAACGCCCGCCGGCAAGGCTATATTCCACCCTGGCCAGCTGCGTCATTCCCAGGTTACCCCCCTCGCCAACCACCTTGCAGCGCAACTCCCTGGCATCTACTCGCAGTCCGTCATTAGACTTGTCGCCCACATCGGTATGGGACTCTGAGCGAGCTTTGACATAGGTACCGATACCGCCATTCCACAATAGATCCGCCTCGGCTCGCAGGATGTGGGAAATCAGCTCGTTGGGCGGCAGATTATCCGCCTGGATATCAAAGCGGGCTTTCATTTCCCGCGAAATCAGAATGGATTTGGCTGATCTCGAAAAGACGCCGCCCCCCACAGAAATTAACTCCGCGTTATAGTCCGCCCAGCCAGATCGCGGCAGTTCGAACAGGCGCTGACGCTCGGCAAAGCTGGTGGCCGCATCGGGTTCCGGATCAATAAATATGTGCATGTGGTTGAATGCGGCAAGCAGGCGGATGTGTTCTGACAGCAACATGCCGTTGCCAAATACATCACCCGCCATATCCCCAATGCCCACAACGGTAAAGTCCGTGCTCTGCACATCGACTTCCATTTCCCGAAAATGGCGCTGCACAGACACCCAGGCGCCGCGGGCAGTAATGCCCATTTTTTTATGGTCGTAGCCCGCGCTGCCACCGGAGGCAAATGCGTCTCCCAGCCAGAAGTTATAGTCGGCAGAAATAGCGTTGGCGATATCGGAGAAACTTGCTGTGCCCTTGTCGGCGGCGACGACCAGATACGGATCCTCATCGTCTTTTGCGACCACATGCCGCGGCCCAACGACGCCATCCTCAGTGCGATTATCAGTAATATCCAGCAGGGCGCGGATGTACAGCTGGTAACATGCAATGCCTTCCTGCTGGACCTCGTCCCTGCTCATATCGGGCCGCAATTGCCGCGCGACAAAGCCGCCCTTGGCACCCACTGGCACGATGACAGCGTTCTTCACCTGTTGTGCCTTGACCAGGCCCAGCACTTCGGTGCGGAAATCTTCCGCCCGGTCAGACCAGCGAAGGCCCCCGCGGGCCACTTTACCACCGCGCAGATGCACACCCTCCACCCGGGGTGAGTAGACGTAGATTTCATACAGCGGTACCGGCTTGGGTATGCCGGGGATATCGCCCGGTTTCAGCTTGAAGGAGAAATAGGCTTTGAGCGAACCGTCATCTTCCTCCTGGAAGAAGTTGGTACGCATGGTCGCTTTGATGACCAGTACAAACTGGCGGATGATCCTGTCTTCCCCCAGGTTTTGCACATCGTCCAGCGAATCCAGGATGCGCTGCTCAACGGCCCGCTCCCGCTGGGCTCGCCAGTCCTCATCGCCTTCGAACACGGGTGAGAACCGGGTGAGGAATAACTCGGCGAGGCAACCGGTGACCTGCAGATGATTGGCGAGCGTCTCGGCGATGTAATCCACACTGTAGGGGAAATGCACCTGCCTCAAGTAGCGTGCATAAGCGCGCAGCAACGCAATCTCTCGCCAGTTCAGACGAGTACCGATCAGCAAGCGGTTAAAGGAATCGCTTTCCGCTTTTCCAAACCATATACGCTGGAAAGCATCTTCAAACTCTATTTTGACCTCGTCCAGGACGATGTCGTGAGACAGGGCATAGATGAGCGTAAATTCCTGCACCCAATAGACTTTTCCATCGCTTGCGCGCACACCGTAGGGGCGCTCGGTCATGACCCGCAGACCGAGGTTTTCCAGAATTGGCAGCACGTCGGATAGCGGCAGGCTGGCCCCCGCGTGGTAGAAGCGCAGGCGCAACATCTCCCCGCCTTCCTCTACCCGCCGGTAAAGTGTCATACCCAGTTCCTCGCCCTTTTGCAGGCGCAGGATTTGCTTGATATCCAGCACGGCAACCCTGGGATCGAAATCATCCCGGTAGCCGGGAGGAAAACCGGCGGCCAGTTCGCGGACATAGGCCTCACCTCCCTCCTCGCCAAACTCCTCGGTCAGACGAATCCTGAGACGGTCCTCCCAGGCCAGAGTGGCCTGAATAATCTGGTCCTCAATTTCACTGTCGTCGTAGTCAAGCGGCTTGTTTGGGTCAACCCGCAGCACAAAGTGGCAACGCACCAGGATGGACTCCGAGAAGTGGGTGGTGAACTCTGCCTCCTCGGCGCTGAATGCGTCGCACAGTATCCGATCGATTTTCTCCCGCTGCTCGGTGGTGTAGCGGTCTCGTGGAATGTACACCATACAATTTACGAATTTTCCGTGCATATCCTTGCGCACAAACAAACGGGTCTGGCGCCGCTCCTGGATACGGTTGACAGCCGTCACCGTGTCGTAAAGCTCCTGGATGCTGGACTGGAACAGCTCATCCCGCGGAAACAACTCAAGCACCCGCTTCAACTCTCGACTCTCGTGGTCGGAGGAATCCAGGCTGGACTGCTCCATAACCTTAGCCACCTTGCGTCGCAGTATGGGTATGACTTCCGGGTTCATGGTGTAAACCGAGGAGGTATAGAGCCCGATCACACGGTGCTGGCCGATGATCGCGCCAGCGGCATCGAACACCTTGACCTCAACATAGTCAGGATACGTGAGCCGGTGTACCCGCGAGCGCTGGCGGGACTTCGAGAAACTCAACTGGCGGCGCCGCAAATCATCTGATGACATATGCTCTATGTCGGCCAACAAGTCACCGGTACCTCGAGTGGCGCGGTGCCTGAGTAAGCCGAGACTGAGTTCCTCAACCACCGCCACCTGTTGGCCGGGGTCGCCCGCATTCTGTACTTCGAGGTACTCATAGCCAAGCACCGTCATATGTGCCTGCTGTAGCCAGTCGAGAAAGGCCGCGGCCTCTTCTCGCAGTTCAGGTTCGACACTGGTGCTGGCGCGCACTTGCGCCTCTGCTTCCTTCAGCCGCTGACCCATGGCGGGAAAATCATCCACCACCAGAGCAACTTCCTGCAGTATCTCTACCAGCGCCTGGCGCAATTCCTCCAGCTCTGCCGGGTCTGAATGCCTGCCGATTTCAAAGTACAGCACCGCCTCTTCAGGCCGGCCTGCACGGGTTCCCTCGTCATCCGAAAGTACCGATGAAAGTGCGCCCGCCTCGTCCCGCATCACTGGCAGGTTGGAGCTGGAAATGCAGTGAATAGTCAGGTTTCGCCGATTCAGCTCCCCCCGTACCGACGCTGTGCAAAAGGGAATGCCACGGCAGAGAACCGCCACTACCGTATTCTTGCTCTCCCAGCCGTGGCTCTGAATTTCAGGATTGAAAATACGGATTTTAGGTGTGGTTTCCGGCCACAATCGCAGAAAGCGAAGCAGCCCGTACAGGCAGCCGTACAGGTTTTCCACTGACCGCTCGCGCATATCCTCTGCCGGAAAGCGCCCGTAAAAGGCGTCACACAGATTGTGCAGAGATTCCCGGTCGGCTTCGTCCGCCCGACTGTCGATGCGTTGACCCAGTTCCACCAGCAGGCTTTTCTTGAGAGTATCCCAAATCATTCTGTTTATTATCGCTCCATCAACCGGGCCCAGGGGGCCATATTATTCGATGCCTCTAGTCTAGCCCAATCCGCCATGCTTGTTGCCCACCGTCTGGAACTTTTATCGTAACGGCCAGTCATACAACGCGCACCGGTGAAGGAAATCGCCAAACTCAAGCAGAGACCGGGTGGCTGGGATACTATACCCGCCCTGTGCCTGTAAAGAGAATGTCGAAGGGGCAAAGGGAATTTAAGAATATTGAACACCAGCAAACAGGAGCAACAGTGGCGAGCGCAGACGTTAGAGCACTTGAAGACTGGCTGAGCAGCCAGATTATCGGACAATCCCACCTGGTACAGAGACTGATTATTGCCGTACTGGCGAATGGTCACCTGCTGGTAGAGGGTGCGCCCGGGCTGGCCAAGACCCGCGCCATCAAGACCCTCGCAGATGGCGTTGAGGGCTCGTTCCATCGGATACAATTTACGCCCGACCTGTTACCCGGCGATGTTACAGGTACAGAAATATACCGCCCGCAGGAAGCCAATTTTCATTTTCAGAAAGGCCCCATTTTCCACAACATGGTGCTGGCAGATGAGGTCAATCGGGCACCTGCCAAGGTACAATCCGCCCTGCTGGAGGCGATGGCTGAGCGCCAGGTAAGTGTCGGTAGCCAGACCTACGATCTGCCAGAGCTGTTTCTGGTTATGGCTACCCAGAATCCGATTGAACAAGAGGGAACCTACCCGTTACCGGAGGCACAACTTGATCGCTTCCTCATGCACGTTAGCGTGGACTACCCGGACGCTTCTGCAGAAACCGAGATTTTGCGCCTAACGAGGGCAGAAGCGAGCCGCGATAGCACCCCTGCCCCTCACCCCCTGCGCCAAGAAACAATATTTTCCGCCCGGCAGGAGTTGCTCGCCATGCATATGGCCAGCCCGGTGGAGCAGTACATTGTGCAGTTGGTGATTGCCAGCCGCAAACCGGAAGCCTATTCCAAAGAGCTAGCAGGCTGGATCGAATATGGCGGCAGCCCCCGCGCCACCATCGCGCTCGACCGCTGCGCCCGGGCACATGCCTGGCTGAAGGGGCAGGACTATGTCAGCCCCGACGATGTGCAAGCCGTGGCGGCAGATGTGCTGCGCCATCGCCTTATTCTGACTTTTGAGGCCGAGGCCAACGGCATAACGCCCGATCAGGTGATTCGCGAACTGTTGGCTCTTGTTCCCGTAGGCTGACCATGCGACTGGCCGATGTAACCACCCCGGCCCGCGGAGCCTATGCGGCGATGGCGGACCTGATAGCGTTGAGGTTTCCAGCCCGACAGTTGAGTCTGACGCGCAGGAAACGCGCGCTCAGTGTCCTCGCCGGGCCAAACAAATCCAATTTCCGCGGCCGCGGCATAGACTTCGAGGAAGTACGCAACTACCAGCCCGGCGATGACATCCGCAGCATCGACTGGCGTGTCACCGCACGCACCGGCAGTGCCCATACCAAATTATTTCGGGAAGAACGAGAGCGCCCGGTGCTGGTGGCAGTAGATCAGCGCAGCAATATGTTCTTCGGCTCCACGCATTGCTTTAAGTCGGTACTGGCGGCCCACGTGGCCAGCCTGTTGGCGTGGAGTGCACTGGACGCCGGCGACCGCGTGGGCGGTCTGGTATTCAATGACACCGGTCACCGGGAAATTCGCCCCCGGCGCAGTCGCAAAACAGTACTCACCCTGATTTCACAGATAGACGAATACAACCGCGCACTGCCTTCGGAGGCACCCTCGACAATGGCGTTCGCCGAGGTTTTGTCCAACCTGCGGCGAATAGCACGCCCGGGCAGCAGCCTGTTCATCGTGAGTGATTTTCGCGGTGCGGGTGACGAGCGCGCCAGGGAGCAACTGTTCCAATTGGCCCAGCATATCGAGATTACCGCCATTGCCTGCAGCGACCCACTTGAGGCGGTGTTGCCGCGCGCGGGACGGTATGCAGTAACCAATGGCAGCGCACGCAGCGAACTGAATACTGCAGAGAAAGGCCTGCGCAGCAGCTACCACGAACGCGCCCGTCAACAGCGTGAACGACTGTCTACCGATTTTTTGAAACTCGGTATTCCCATGTTGCAGGCGAGCACCGGGCAGGCACCCTTTTCACTCCTGCAAACGTTTTACGGGGACCAGCGGCGGTGAACCCACAGGATCCCTTAGCCGCACTGCGTCCATTGCGCGAACCGCTACCTGTTGATTGGTGGCCGCCCGCTCCCGGCTGGTGGATACTCCTGGGCCTGCTGACTGTGGCGATAATTTTTATTGCCTGGGTGTTGCTGCGGCGCCGCAAGGCACGAGCCTATCGTCGGAAGGCACTGGCTCAGTTGGAGTTGTTGCGCACCCGGTATCGTGATACCGGGGATGCCAATGCTTATCTCGCTGCAGCCAATGCGTTATTGAAAAGTGCCGCACTGATGGCCTACCCGCGGCGTACAGTCGCCGCCAGCAGCGGCTCCCAATGGCTGACATTTCTTAATCAAGGGCTGCCACCAGGCGACCAGTTCCCCGAAGAATTTGTCAGCGGCGCCTATCGCAAAAGTGACATGGCGATCGATGTCGAGCAGTTGCACAGCGCTGCGGCTAGCTGGATCAAGCGCCATGAGGTACACACATGATCGAATGGCTGTGGCCCTGGCTGTTATTACTTGCGCCCCTGCCCTGGCTGGTGCGCCGGCTGACTCCCCCCGCGCAAAGCCGGGAGCCGGCTTTGCGCGCGCCCTTCTTCGACGAATGGCAACAGATGAACACGCGCCAGGCCGATCCGGCAAGCATTGGCCGGCGAATACCTGCGGCCTCGCTCTGGCTTATCTGGCTGTTATTGCTGACAGCTGCAGCCAGACCCACCTGGATTGGCGAACCGATAGAGCTGCCCAACAGTGGCCGCGACCTTATGCTGGCAGTGGATATCTCAGGTTCCATGCAGATGGAAGATATGCAGGTAGGCAATGCCGCAGCCACGAGAATCGAGGCGGTGCGCCAGCTGGGTGCGGAATTTATTACCAGCCGCAAAGGCGATCGCCTGGGCCTGATACTGTTTGGCAGTAATGCCTACGTGCAATCGCCATTGAGTTTCGACACTGCAACTGTCAGGCGATTCCTGCTGGAAGCCCAGATAGGATTTGCCGGGCAGGATACAGCGATTGGCGATGCTATCGGTCTGGCGGTAAAACGACTCAAGGAACGGCCGGCTGAAAGCCGGGTACTGATCCTGCTAACGGACGGTCAGGATACAGCCAGCTCGGTACAACCGCTGGAAGCCACTCAACTCGCTGCCAACCTCGGTATCCGTATCTACACCATTGGTATTGGCGCAGACCAGATGACATTGCCGGGTTTATTCGGGTCCAGCTTTGGCAGCCGCCAGGTCAACCCCTCCGCAGAGCTTGACGAAGTCACCTTGCAACAAATTGCAGACATAACCGGTGGCCAGTATTTCAGAGCCAGAAACCCCCGCGAACTAGCCGATATTTATGGGGTTCTGGATGAACTTGAACCTGTAGAGCAGGAGGTCGTGACTTACCGGCCCAGGCAAGCTCTCGGGTATCTGCCGCTGCTGTTGGCACTGTTGTTCAGTTTCGCGCTCGCCCTGCGGCACCTGTGGCGAGCGGGTGGCTGGCGTCGTTCCCAAACTGCGGAGAGCGCACAGTGATGGATCTGCACCTGATGCGGCCCGAATGGCTCTGGTGCCTGCTACCGGCGGCAGTACTGGCATTTTTACTGTGGCGTCACCGGGGCCGATCAGGTAGCTGGAACCAGGTCATTGCACCGGAGCTTCTGCCATTTCTGGTAAGCCCACAGGACGGCTCCCGCGGGCCCAACTTACTCCCCTTTGTATTGCTGGGCTGGATTTTTGCCGCACTGGCAGCCAGCGGCCCAAGCTGGCAGAAATTGCCCCAGCCCATTCATCAGAAGCAAGATGCGCTGGTAGTGGTAATGGACTTGAGCTACTCCATGAACTCCGGTGACCTGGCGCCCTCGAGGCTGGATCGCTCCAGACAAAAAATGCTCGACTTGCTGGCTCAGCGCCGGGAGGGCCAGACGGGCCTGATAGCCTATGCTGGCGATACCCATATCGTCACCCCCCTGACCGACGACACTCCCACCATTGCCAACCTTCTGCCGGCCCTCTCCCCCGAGATGATGCCGGTACCGGGAAGCGACCCGGTGGCTGCGATCGCGCAGGCAATCGAACTACTGCATTCCGCAGGTATACGCGACGGCAGGATATTGCTGGTGACCGACGGTATCAGTGAAGCAGATGCGCTGGCTATTGAGCGCAAAATGGAGAAGTCCGGTGCCAGCCTGTCTATCATGGGTGTCGGCACGGCTACCGGCGCGCCTATCCCGCTGCCCAAAGGTGGTTTCCTCAAGGATCGCGACGGTGCCATCGTTATGCCCGGCTTGATAGAAGCGCCCCTGCTCGATCTGGCTGCTGCCACTGGCGGGCGCTACCAGCCTATGCAGATTGATAATGCAGATCTCGATACCCTGCTCGCTGAACCAGCCATCAGCGCAGTGGAATCCACCATCGCCCTGGACCGCACCGCCGATACCTGGGAGGACCAGGGCTACCTGTTTGTTTTAGCACTGCTGCCATTGGCCCTGGCGCTCTTTCGCCGCGGCTGGATAGTGTGCCTACTGCCATTGCTGCTCATCGCCGAGCCCCAGCCGGCGAGCGCCGATGTCTGGGACGATCTCTGGCTGAACCCCGACCAACAAGGTCAAAAGGCCCTACAAGATGGTGACAGTGAAATTGCCGCAGAACTCTTCGAAAACCCCCTCTGGGCTGGCACTGCCGCTTACCAGGGCAGTGACTACGAGACTGCTGCCAGCAAGTTTGCAGAGATCGAGGACGCCGATAGCTGGTATAACCGCGGCAACGCATTGGCTCGGGCTGGCAAGTTGGAGGAGGCGATAGCAGCCTACAAGGAATCGCTGGCTCGGGAACCGGACCAGAACGACGCCAAAGAGAATCTCGCGCTCCTGGAGCAGCTTAAAGAGCAGCAGGAAAATCAGGACCAACAGCAAGACCAGAATCAAGACCAGAACCAGGAACAGAATCAAGACCAGAACCAGGAACAGAATCAAGAACAGAACCAGGAACAGAACCAGGAACAGAACCAGGAACAAAATCAAGAACAGAACCAGGACCAGGACCAAGAACAAAATCAGGACCAGGATCAGCAACAGCAACAGCAGGGCCAGGAACCCCAGGACGAACAGGATTCGAAAGAAGCACAACCTTCACCGGCCGAGGAGCAAGAAGGTGAAGAATCTGCCGAAGACACTGCGCAACAGGCACAAACTGATCCGGCGCAACAGGAGCTGGATCAGGCCATGGAGCAATGGCTGCGTCGGGTCCCCGATGACCCCTCGGGGTTACTGCGCGAAAAATTCCGCTATGAAAGCTACCAAAGGCAACAGCAGGGGGCCGGGAAAGACAATGAAACCTATTGGTAAGGCGCTCAAAGCCTTGTGTGTACTTCTGATGGCCATCGCGGCCAGTGGCAGCCTTGCTGCCGTTAATGCCAGCCTCGACCGGCAGCACGCTGTCCAGGGCGACACCCTGCGATTGACAATCACCGCCACGGACGACGAGGATCTGGAGCAGTTGGATTTACGGCCATTGACTGCCGATTTTGAAATTTTGCGACGTTCCAACAGCAGCAATACCCGCTACGTCAACGGCCAGTTTTCCAGTACCCGTGAAATACTGCTCGACATCACCCCCAGACGCGAGGGGAACCTGACCGTCCCGCCACTACATGTGGGGCAGGATGTGACTAGCGCCTTACCTGTTGTCGTCGGCCCACCACCTAAAGGTGGCAGCGGCGACCAGAATCTGATATTCGACGCCGAACTGGATCGCAGCTCAGTATACGTACAGGGCCAGGTCATTCTCACACTCCGGCTACAACAGGCGATCAACCTGGATGATAGAAGCATCACCGATCTACAACTGGATAATGCCTTCGTGAAACCACTGGAACAAAACTCCTTCCAGCGCACCGTCGACGGCAGGCCCTGGCTGGTGCATGAGGTACGCTACGCCATTTTTCCGGAGCAGAGCGGCACGCTGGAAATCCCCGCTCAAACCTTCAGCGCGAGAGAGAGTTCGCCCCGGCGTAGCCTGTTTGATGCCAGGGGCAGTGGCCGCCAGCTGAGACGCACCACTGCCCCCCTGACTATCGAGGTACTGCCCCGTCCCGCCAGTTTTCCCGGTAGCGAGTGGCTGCCCGCGCGCGAAATCAGCCTGGAGGAATCATGGTCAACGGCGCCAGAGGAGCTGAAGGTGGGCGAATCCGCTACACGCACTATCACCCTTCGCGGAGACGGGCTGCAGGGCGCACAGCTGCCGCCGGTCATGTACCCCCCAGAGCCCGGCCTGAAATACTATCCCGATCAACCGGTTATCACTGATATTGAAACGGCTACAGGACTCCTGGGCACCAGAGTGGACAGCGTGGCTGTGGTACCCACCAGGGCGGGCACGGCGCTGATACCTGAAATCCGCATACCCTGGTGGGATACCGAGACCAACACATTGCGCTATGCGGTACTGCCGGAGCGGCAACTGCAGGTTGCCGCTGGCGATCCACTGGCCACCGCACCGCTCCCTAACCCTACCCCTTCGACTGCACCGCTGTTAATGCCCGATAGCGCAGTACCCATACCGCTTGTTGCCAGTGACAATAGTCGAATGTGGCAGGTGGTCGCAGCGGTTAACGGTGGCGGCTGGATACTCACCCTGCTGTATCTCGGCTGGACCCGGCGCCGCAGAGCGAAAGTTGAAAAACGGACACTGCAAGACCCTCGGGAACAGACCACCTTCAAGGCTTTGCTACGAGCGTGCACCGACGGACAGGCATTGCAGGCACGCACTGCCCTCATAAACTGGGCTGCAGCAGCGGGCTCGCGCCCGGGACTGGCTTCAGTGGCAGAAGTAAGGACACTGTTCGAGGACCCCAGAATGAACGCTGCAATTGACGCGCTGAATGCATACCTTTACAGCAGCGCACAGGCACCGTGGGATGGCGATGAGCTTGCCGCAAGCGCCAGGGAAATCAGGGCGCGGCAAGGCAAAACCTCTGACCGGGAAGAATCGCCGCTGCAGCTGTACCCCCAGGGTACTTGAGGCAAAGCACCTCCGATTTATCCGCTACCCGGGAACCCAGGCCGGTGCACCCGGTCGTAGTTATATCGACAAGGAGAGTAATCGTGAATAAATGGCTGGCGCGCGCCGCGCTACTGACAGTACTTATCACTTGCGGAACGATCGCTACGGCAGCGCAACCCCCCTCCTTCTACAACGGCTTTGACGTTGAAGGCGGTCTGATTGCCCCCAACCAGATAGACCACGGTGGACCTGGCCGAGACGGCATACCCGCACTGGATTATCCTGTGTTCCTTGAAGGCGCGGCACGAGACAGTGCGATTCAGCCCGACGATCGCGTGATGGCTGTGAGCTACAACGGTATCGCCAAAGCCTACCCCATCGAGATTCTTGACCACCACGAAATCGTCAACGACACCTATGCCCTTACACCGCTCACCATTACATTCTGCCCATTGTGCGGCACCGGCATGGTGTTCCTGGCAGAAGCTGCGGACAAAGTGCTCAATTTCGGTGTATCCGGCCTGATTTATAACAGCGACATGCTGCTTTATGATCGCAATACGCAGTCCCTGTGGTCACAGGTAATGAAAAAGGCGGTAACAGGCCCACTCAAGGGCACCGACCTCGTCCAGGTGCCCGCGCAATACACGACCTGGGCTGCCTGGTCTACGCAACACCCGGATTCACTATTGCTATCAGATGACACTGGCTTCGAACGCGATTATGACGCTTCACCCTACGAGGAGTATCGGCGGCTGCCCATGGTGATGTACTCCACCATGCACAGCGACTGGCGCTTGACTGCCAAGACCTGGGTGGTAGGCATAACCTCCGAGGATCAGGCACTGGCATTACCTTTCGAAGAACTGGACAAACTGGACAAACCGTTAACGGTGACTGTGGGCGATAAAACACTGGAAATCCACTGGGATAAAATCGCCTCAGTAGCGCAGGCATTTGGTCAGGACGGCAGAGAATACCCCGTCACGGCGGGCTACTGGTTTGCCTGGGTAGCGTTTCACCCCACTACCGCACTTTTCCCGTTTGAGGCGACGCAATAGGCACCTGCCCGTGACCACCTACCCGCTGCGCGGCCTCTAGTTAGTCTTTCTCGCGTCAAGGGATTTGCTGACCAGTTCAAATACATCCGGTGACAACCCAGGCAGGGCCGCCAGACGCTCCAGTTCGGCGCACATCAATTGCTCCCGGCCGCGATAATTATGCCACCTCGTAAGTGGCTCAAGCACACGGGAGGCAAGTTGCGGATTCGCGCTGTCCAGCTTCGCGACCATATCGCTGAGGAAGCGATACCCAGCGCCATCCACGCGGTGAAACTGCACCGGATTCTGATCGCCGAATACGCCCACCAGCGAATAGACCTTGTTCGGATTACGAAGATCGAACTCCGGGTGTGACAGCAGCCCCTGCACCCTGGCGAGGGTATCGCCCAGTGGCATAGCCGCCTGTACCGCGAACCACTGGTTCATCACCAGTGCGTCGTGTTGCCACTCGCGGAGAAACTGCTGCAGCGCTTCCTCGCGCTGACCCCCGGTGGCGTAGAAGGCAATGGCACGCAGCGCAGCCAGGCGGTCGGTCATATTTAGCGCGGAGTCGAACTGGGTCATCGCCAATGACGGTTCAAGACCATGCGCGCAGGACAGCAGTTCGAGGCAGACATTGCGCAAACTGCGCGCGGCTATCTGCCCGGCATCCGGGGTATAGGGTTCTTCCGTGGCGAGACGTTGATAACAGGCCAGCAACTCCTGGTGACAACTGCGGGCGATCTCGGCCTGAACCGCCCAGCGCGCATTGTGAATGGTATCGACATTTGCGCCCCCGGCATGGCTGGCAAGCTCTGCGAGATAGGCTTCGCTGGGGAGCGTTAGCATCGCAGCGACCATGGCGGGATCCAGGGAATCATCACTCAGCAGACCGCGACAGGCTTCAACCAGCAAGGGGTCCACTACTGTTGCTGCGCCCGCCTGTAGCTGTTTTTCGACGTCCCCAATAACCTGAATCGCAAGGGACTGGCCGCTGTCCCAACGCACAAAGCCATCGTCATCGCGACTCATCAATGCGCATAACTCGGACCTGCGAAAACGATAAGACAGTCGCACAGGTGCGGAAAATCCACGCAACAAGGATGGCACCGGCCGCTCCCGTACTTGCTCGAAAACAAAGCTCTGCTGCGGGCGATCTATCAACAGTACCCGGTGGGTATTCTCTGCTGTATCCCCATCCGGCTCTTCACCCTCCAGCCGCAGCGGCAGATTGCCAGCGCCCCCCAGCAGCCCCATCGCAAGTGGAATTACCATGGAGTCCTTTTCGGGCTGCCCGGGTGTCGCCGGACAGGACTGCGCCACGTGTAATGTGTAACGCTCGCTAGCGGGGTCATACTCATCGTGCACAGTGAGTAGCGGGGTTCCCGCCTGGGAATACCAGCGTCGAAATTGAGCCAGGTCCACACCACTGGCTTCCTCCATCGCCAGCACAAAATCTTCGCAGGTCACGGCCTGGCCATCGTGGCGGGAAAAATACAGGTCCGAGCCCTGCCGAAATGCCTCCGGGCCGAGTAATGTACGGATCATCCGAACGATTTCCGCGCCTTTCTCATAAACGGTCAAAGTATAAAAATTGTTGATTTCGATAACTGACTCAGGCCGCACCGGGTGTGCCATGGGACCCGCGTCCTCGGCGAATTGGTCAGTGCGCATTACAGCGGCTTCTTTAATCCGCTTTACTGCAGGAGAACCCATATCGGCGGAAAATGTCGCGTCTCGAAAAACCGTAAACCCCTCTTTCAGGCTGAGCTGAAACCAGTCCCGGCAGGTAACACGGTTGCCACTCCAGTTGTGGAAATATTCGTGGGCCACTATCGCCTCCACCTTCTGGAAACCGTTATCGGTGGTGGTCTGGGGGCTACACAGAACGCAGGAACTGTTAAAAATATTCAGCCCCTTGTTCTCCATGGCACCCATATTAAAATCGTCTACAGCAACAATATTGAAAAGATCAAGATCGTATTCCCGCCCATACACATCCTCGTCCCAGCGCATGGCATGTTTGAGTGAACGCATGGCATGCCCACACTTACCCAAATCCTTTTCTTCTACATAAATACGCAGGCGCACATCGCGGCCGCTGCAGGTAGTGAAGCGGTCTTCAATATATTGCAGATCTCCCGCCACCAGTGCGAACAGGTAGGCGGGTTTGGGAAACGGATCATGCCAGCTGGCCCGATGCCGCCCATGATTAAGCTCCTCGATGCCCATAAAGTTGCCATTGCTCAACAGCACCGGATAACGGAGCTTGTCTGCCTCTATTCTGACCGAGAACACAGACATGACATCCGGACGATCTGGATAGTAAGTAATGCGCCGGAAGCCATGCGCTTCGCACTGGGTGCAGAACATCGCCTGCGACTTGTACAAGCCGTTCAGTGACCTGTTGTCCTGGGGCAATATCCGGGTCGTGCACAGCAACTCAAAATTCTCCGGAACATCACGGATTTCCAGGCCATCATCCGATACGGTGTAACACTCCGCCGGGAGAGGCTGGCCGTCCAGACTGACTGACACCAGCTCCAGGCCCTCACCATCCAGTTGCAAGGGTTTGGCGTCGGCACCATTGCGCCTGATACACAGGCGCGCATGCACCAGAGCATGATCTTCCCACAACTCAAAATCCAGTTCAGTCCGGTCAACCCGGTAAGCGGGTGGCTGATAATCCCGCAGGTATATAGCGGCAGGTGTGGCATCTCTCATTGTGGTGCTACCCCTTTGTCAACGACAGCTGGTAGCCGCCGTACTTACGTATATTGATAACACCGGTATCAAAAATCAGGTACTGCCCTTTAATACCCAGCAGCGTACCGGCCACCTCCGGTGTCTTGTCGAGGTTAAATGACTTAACTTTAGTAGGATATTCCAATACAGGATAGCTGATAATGGTGGGGGTATGTTGCTCGAGCACGGTGATTGCCTGCAACCCAAAACGCGCTTGCAACTCATCAATTTCGACGGCACATTCAGCCAGCAGCCTGATCCTTTGCTGCTCCAGATCGCAGTGATCGGCGTCGCCCTTGAGCATGGCCTGCCAGTTGGTTTTGTCTGCAATATGATTCTTGAAAACGGTCTCGACCAGCCCGGAATGGAGACGGGTATCCACACGAAAAATGGGTTGGGCCTGAGTCGCACCCTGGTCCATCCAACGCGTCGGCACCTGGCTGCCACGGGTGATGCCCACTTTGATACCGGAAGTGTTGGCAAGATAGACTACATGATCGATCATACAGTTCTGCTCACCCCACTCGGGTTCCCGACACGTACCGGCAGCGTAGTGGCACTTCTCCGGGCTCATAATGCAGGTATCGCACTGGGCCAGGCGCTTGAAACAGGGATAACAATAACCCTGATTAAAGCTCTTGGAGGTTTTGCGGGCACAGTGTATGCAGTTGATAACACCGTGATACTGCAGCCCCATTGTCTGCCCCAGGTAAGCGTTTAGTGGTATCTCATTTTCGCCCAGCAGCATAGTGTACTGAACCGGTTCAGCCAGTTCAGTTTTCATTTTGCGCGCACTTCCCGTCGCCAACACCTCAGTCAATCGTATCTCCTTTCCATTTAAGCGGGGTTTCCGGCGGATCATCACACACTTCCCCAGCCTTGTGGCCCCTGTCGATAAAGCCCACTTGTTCGCTCTCGGGCAAGTGCAACTTACCCCATGCTATCACCGCCTGCAGTGCCGCCTGACGCTGCTGCGGACTCACGGGCCTGCCATCCGGCCACTTGCCGATTTCCACCGAGCGTTTGAGGCTGCGATATATTTCGGGTGTCATATTCTCGATATGTTTAAGATAGTCCATGACGGGTCTCCAGTTAGGACTGAAGTTTCTGTAACTGTTGTACAAAATGCCAGGGGGCCAGTATTTTTTGTAATTCCTCGGCCGGCACCGGCTTACTGAACAAATACCCCTGCATCACGTCGGCGCCGTTGTTTATCAGGAAGCGATATTGGGCCGTTGTTTCCACACCTTCAGCCACGATACCCAGCTCGAGACTCCTGGCCATGGCGATGATGGCTTTCACCAGTTTGGCGCGGCTTTCATTGCTGTCGCAGCCGAGGATGAAGCTGCGGTCAATCCTCAGTTCATCCAGCGTGTAGTGGCTGAGGTAACCAAGCGGAGCAAAACTCGTACCGAAGTCGTCCACAGACAGGAAAACACCAAGCTGCCTGAGATCCTTTAGCATCTCGCCCGCTGTCTGATCTTCATCCATCAGCAGGTTCTCACTCAAACCCAGCTCAAGCCTGTTGGCAGGTAAGTCATGCTGTTGCAGAATTTCCTTCACTCGCTGAGGAAACGACCGCGTAAACTGAAAGGCAGACACGTTAATGGCAACCTTTGGTAAAGCCAGCTCCAGCGCATCAAACGCCTTCATCTGGCGACAGGCCTCGGCCATCACCCAGTCACCCAGCGCCGATATAACGCCAATTTCTTCGGCGAGAGGAATAAACCGGGACGGTGGCACTGCGCCCAGTTCCGGGTGCTGCCAGCGCAACAGTGCCTCCGCTCCGGCTACAGCTCCCGTCAGGGTATTCACCTGTGGCTGGTAGTGCAGCTCGAATTCTCCCCGCTCCACAGCCTTGCGCAAGTCGGCTTCCAGCTTGAGGTGCCCCACCCCACTGTCCTCCATATGCCCCGCGTAGAACAGAAATGTATCTCTGACAGAGGCCTTGGCATAATGCATGGCTATGCTGGCGGTTTTCAGTAACGCTTCGGCCGTAATGCCATCCACCGGCGCAGTCGCGACACCGATGCTGGGGCTCACCACAATTTCTTGCCCCTCCACCGTCATAGGCTTTTCCAGTGCCACCAGTAGCCGTTCCGCTACAACACCGGCGGACTCCACCCTGTCGAGTTGGTTGAGCACCACAGTAAATTCATCACCGCCCACCCGGGATACTTCAATTTTCTGCCCGGTCCCCGCGTAATGTCCGACAGAATCACTGCCCCTAACACTGAAAACCAGCCGCTTTGCCACCTCAAGCAACACTTCATCACCGGCACTCTGGCCCAGTGAATCGTTAATTCGCTTGAAATTGTCCAGATTGAGGAACAACAGCGCCAGGATATGACTGTTGCGTTCGTTCAAGGCCAGCAACAGGCCGAGTTGTTCGGTAAAAAGCCGCCGGTTAGGCAGAGACGTCAGGTTGTCATAGTAAGCAACACGCTGCAGTCTGCTCCTGGTCTCGGTTATTTCTTCCGCAGCCTGATTCAATTTTTCATCGCGTTCGGACAACTGGCTGGTGTGCTCATCAACCTTCTTGCTCAGCAGACGCTGGCCAGCATCGGTTTCTCTTTTGAGATTGCTGAAGCCACCCAGAACATGGTTGAGTACATTGGCGATATCCCTGATATCGCCACTGGCTTTTATCTCCAACGGTTTTTCCAGTTTGCCCGCAGCCACACTGTCCGCCAGTTGCGCGAGCCGGGATAAATCCCTGGTGATGCGCCGTGTAACCAGGGCAATCGCCGCGCAGCAGATCACCACCAGTAACAGGCCCCCGTACAGCAGGCTGCTGAGCGTGGGGCGAATAGCCGACCACAAAAGGCCGGACGATATTTCCAATTGCAGATACCCTATAATCCGCAGACTTCTTTTTGCTTTCGTATCGAGCGGTGCCATAAAAAAATCATAGGCTTTAAGGCCCTGCCGCGCCGGGTTCACCGCCGTAAAGACTGGTACTGTCAGGTACAGCGGAGAATTGCTATTGGCCCAGGCCGACCACAGGCTTGTCCCGATAGCTTGCATTTCAGGGTTAAATGCAGTCAGGCCTGTTTCACCTGCGGCCAAGTCGCCGCGTACTATTTCAAAAGGCGGCTGCAACGCTACCGCACCAGCCTGCTCCGCCCGCGACAACAATTCACCCAGGCCATCCCGTGCATTGGCAGATACCACTGCGGGTATCTCCAGAAACTCCAGGAGCAGCTCCTGTAAATCTGCGGCATCGCGCTGGTAAATGGCCACCTGTAAAGCCGGCCGGGACTTCAGGGCGGCCAGAGACGCATCAACAGCCCGGTCGCGAACAATCTGATACTCCCGGTATGCGGTAAAACCGGTCAGCGCCAATACCAGAATTAATGCAGCTGCAAAAAACAGCACATTAATTCTACCCACCATTGTCATACCGCTTCTCTGCTGGAGAGCATACCGAACAACGCACCCAGAACCGCGCCGCATAACAGGCCACCCAGATGTGCGGCATTGGCAATAGCACCAAAACCCAGGTTTTCCACCAGGCCCACCAGGCACAATACCAGCCAGCCCACCATAAACAGCATCAGCGTTGGCGATGGCTGGATTCGCCAGGCCGGCTGCAGCAGGGGCGCTACCCAGGAAAACCCCAACAATCCGTATACAACACCGGACATACCGCCGAACAGGCCTGGGCCACCAAACGCAAACTGGCTGCCGTTAGACACCATGGCAATCACCAGAAACAACAACAGCATATTCACATGCCCCATCACGCGTTCGACCTTGCCACCAAGCTCCCACAACCACAGGCTGTTAAATACGATGTGCAACCAGCCAAAGTGTAAAAAAGCCGGGGTAATCAAACGCCAGTACTGACCCCCTATGCTGTCAAAAACAGGTTTGCCGTCAACCACTTCGAAAGGGGTAAAAGTGAGCAAGCCCAACCAGGCAATGGGTGCCTGCAAATAGACAATCAGAAAACCGGCAATGCTACAAAGTATCAGTACCGTGGTAACCGGCACAGCGCGCCAGCTGATACTAGCCGCCAGCGGCGGTGTCTTGCCCGGCCGCGTAAGCTGTATTGACACCTCGCCCGCGCGCCAAGCCCGGTACAATGAAGCGACTTCCGGCACCTGCGCCGAGCTCTGCACGGCCAGAATCTGCTGACCGTTCTCCTCAAAAACGCGGTGTACAACACCTCGTTGCTGCAGCAACGCGATCAGGGGCAACAGGTCTTCTTCAACACTGACGGTGAGAGCCGGGTGAAAATCTGTCATCAATTTACCAGCGCGTCGCCCCAGTGCAGTTTATCCCTGCAACTGGCAAAAAAGCTGTGACCGACAGGGTGAAGCAGGGTCAGTCGATGGCTCTTCTTGCTGAGGTGGACAGAGTCGCCAGGGCGCGCTGTCATATTGACCTGGCCATCACAGGTGACCGGCGGGTGAATACGGTTACGGGCGAGGATATCCACACGGATCTGCGAGTTCCCCTCCACCACAATGGGGCGACTACTGAGGGCGTGCGGAAACATGGGAACAAGCACCATAGCGTCCAGGGTGGGATGCATGATCGGCCCGCCTCCCGAAAGCGAGTAGGCAGTGGAGCCGGTTGGAGTGGAGATAATCAGTCCGTCCGCCCGTTGCCGATACACAAAGCTGTCATTGATATACAGTTCAAACTCTATCATCTGGGCCGATGTGCCGGAGTTAACTACCACGTCATTCAGTGCGTCCGCGCGGCCGACAACCTTGCCGTCGCGGCGCACCTCTGCATCCAGCAGGAAACGGTTTTCTCGCTCGTAATGACCATCGAGTACAGCGGGCACCTGCGTGGAAATTTCGTCCGGCACAATATCGGTCAAAAACCCCAGGCGGCCGCGATTGACGCCCACCACCGGCGTATCGTATTTGGCCAGCGTGCGGGCAGCGCTCAACAGGCTGCCATCGCCACCCACCACGATCACCAGATCGACGGACTGACCGATTTCGTCACAGCTGGCGAGGCGGTGACTGCTGTCTTCCACCAGTTCGCCCAGGCGATCTTCAAGCACCACCTCCAGCCCACGCTGCTCCAGCAGTGCCAGTAGTTCATGCACTACCTCGCGCAAGCCGGACTGTTTACTGCGCCCGACCAGGCCGATTGTCTTGAAAGTTGCCCCCATTAGGCGCCTCCCCTCTGAAGGACTGGTATTATAACCACGAAACCCACTGAAAAGCGCAGCGATGTCTGGATTTCCCTACCTTACGCAGGCAGTACGAGATCTCGCCTGGACCTGCTTCTCTCCCGGCCTACTGCACAGCTGGCAACTGGCGGACGAAGGCCAGAATGTCACTGACTGCGGGCTTTTCCTGACACCCGCCCGTCGGCGCTGGCTGGCGCAACTGGACAATGAACCCCGGGTATTACTCGAGGCTCTGACACAAAAGCCGGTAAAACGTTTGGGGCTTTACTTTGAGCAGCTGTGGCATTTCTTCCTGGAGCAGGACCCCGATACCACCCTCATCGCTCACAATCTGGCGGTACGCGACCAGGGGCGCACGCTGGGGGAGTTCGATGTAATCTACTGGTGCCATTCAAGACAGCGCCATTTCCACCTGGAACTGGCAGTCAAGTTCTATCTCGGTTGGCGGCAGCACACCAGCTTTGAACTAGCCAGCCAATGGCGGGAGTGGCTGGGCCCCAGCTCACAGGACAGGCTGGACCTGAAACTGGAGCAACTACTGCGGCGCCAGATACGACTGAGCGCGCAACCGCAGGCCCGCGAGCTGCTCGCGGAGCTGGGCGTCGGCACCCCGGCGCGGGAGATAGCGATCAAGGGCTATTTATTTCAATCCTTGATCGACCCCCTGCCCCCGCCCTTTGGCTATAACCCTCAATGCCCGCTGCAACACTGGATACCGGTAGATAAGCTGGCGACGCAGCTGCCGGAACTGCAGACAGATCGCTACCTGCTACTCGCCAAACTGCGTTGGCTTTCCCCTGCACAGGCAACTGACGAGGACGAAATTTTGAATCGTACTGAGCTGGTGGAAAGACTACAATCGCTGCTCGCGTCCAACCCACGATCCCGGCTGGTAGCGGGTGTCAGCGCTGCGGGCCTGGAGCTATGCCGCTTTTTTGTCACACCCGGCGACTGGCCTGCCGGTGCAAAAGTTGATCACCTCAAGGAAAAAACATGACCACAACCAAATCAATATTGATTACAGGTGCTACCCGGGGCCTGGGAGAAAATCTCGCGCGCCAGTTTGCAGCCCGCGGTTACCGACTGGCTTTGACCGGCCGCAAACAGTCTGACCTCGACCGCCTCGGGGCGGAATTGGCCGGCCAGGCAGCAGACATCGTACTGGAAACGCTGGATGTCTCGGATTTTGACGCCATAGCCGGGGTGATCGAACGTTGTGCCCAACGCCTGGGTGGGCTGGACATTGTCGTTGTCAACGCCGGCGTAGCCACCAGTACACCGGTGGGCAAAGGTCATTTCGAGCAGATACGCCAGACCATCGACATCAACCTTACTGCCGCCATTGCCACCTGTGAAGCTGCTGTGGAGCTGTTCCGCAAGCAGGGCCATGGCCAGGTAGTGGGCATTACATCGGTAGCAGCTGTACGCGGTACGCGTGGCCAGGGGGTGTATTGCGCGACCAAAGCGGGCTTCGGTCGCTACCTTGAATCTATCCGCCTGGAAACCCGCCGCGACGGCATCGTGGTTACCGAACTGGCTCCGGGCTACATAGACACAGACCTCAATCGCGCAATCCCCAACCGACCCTTTCTGGTTACCGCAGAAAAGGGCACCAGGATCATTGCAGACCTGATCGAGCGCAAGGTCAGCTTCCGCTACGTACCACCCTGGCCCTGGAGCCTGGTAGCGCAGGTTCTGAAATGGCTGCCCGACGGTATCATCGCAAAAATGTAATTCTCCCCACCCTACTGAACCAACCAGTCATAACCGCGGCGGCCCTGCAGGCCGCCGGTATGGATTGCCAGCAACGCATCATTCCGGCACCGCTCCCCCGCCGCCAGCCGCCGGTGAATGGCATAGAGCATCTTTCCGGTGTACACCGGCTCTAGCGCTATACCCTGCACCCGCTCAAATTCCAGCATAAACGCGCGCAGCCCGGCGTCTGTCCGGGCAAATCCCCCACAGTGCCCATCGTGAAGAATTCGCCAATGGGCGGACGATTCAACATTCAGGGACGTCAAGACGTCAGCCACCCGTAGTTCCAGGTCTGCAGCACCCTTTAAGGCAGAGATACCGGTTATGTCGTAACCACTGCCCAGTGCGGCCACCAGGCCTGCCAGCGTGGTCCCGGTACCCACCGACACCGCTAATCTTCTAACTGATGGCGCGACTGCCACGATGAGATCCGCGATGGCCAGACAGCCGCGAACACCCTCCGCATTTGCCCCGCCTTCAGGAATCAACAGACAGGGCGCGAAGCGGCTGCGAATTGCGTCAAGATAGTGCGCATCGAAGCGCTGCCGATACTCTGTCCGCGACACTTTGACTATCTCCATCCCCCACCCTCGCACATCAGCCAGCATGGGTGTTTCCGCCACGTTATCGTCGCCCCGGACTATACCCACCGTTTGCATGCCCTGCTCAGAGCCTACCGCCGCCAACGCGTGCAAATGGTTGGACCAGGCACCGCCGAAAGACACCAGGCGATTGACGCCCAGGCGCCTTGCCTCGGCAAGATTGCCCATTAATTTGAAATGCTTGTTACCCGGCGCGAGACCGCCGATCTGGTCGAGGCGCAGCAGTGAGACACTGTGCATATTGACGCCCATGACTGGCTCATCGGTGAGCCGAGTCAGCATAGGGGTTCGCTTTGACGCCTCAGCGCAGTTCCAATTTCTGGCCGGCCGCTCATGAGAACCAGGTAACAGTCGATTGACGGGCGTAGACATAAAAATTCAGTCGCTTTTCATTCACCTGAGGGAGGTGTTGAATCGGGTTGGTCATACTCGGAACATTAAAGTACGCTCAGCCCAGCCCCACGTTGTTCTTAAGCAACACCTGCTCCGCCCGATAACTGGACCGCACAAACACCCCGGAGACCACTTCAAGAAAGCCCTTCTCAAGCCCCCACTGCCGATACTTCTCAAACTCATCCGGCGTAACCCAACGATCGATTGGGTAGTGGTGCGCCGTGGGCTGCAGATACTGACCCAAAGTGAGAATATCGACCTTAGCCGCGCGCAGATCGTCCATGGCCTCGACAATCTCGTCTTCGGTTTCACCAAGGCCCAGCATCAGACTGGTCTTGGTCAGCACGGCCGGGCGGTATTGCTTGGCGTGGGACAACACTGTCAGGGTCTGCTCGTAGCTTGCGCGTGGGTCCCGCACCGGGTGTGTCAGGCGCCTGACCGTTTCGACATTCTGGGCAAAGACCTCAATACCGGAATCCATCACGGTCTCAACATCCTTCAGCACCCCAAGAAAATCGGGTGTGAGCGCCTCCACCGCTGTATCCGGGTTTTCCTCTTTGACCCGCTGTACGCAGCGGGCGTAATGTCCGGCACCCCCATCAAGCAAATCGTCGCGGTTGACCGAGGTGAGCACCACATACTTCAGATTCATCAATTGTACTGAGCGCGCGGTATTGTCGGGCTCGTCGAGATCCAGCCACCCTTTCGGGTTGCCGGTGTTGACCGCGCAGAAGCGGCAGGCGCGGGTGCAGACATCGCCCATCAGCATGATAGTGGCGGTGCCGGAGCTCCAGCACTCGCTCATATTCGGGCATTTGGCCTCCTCACAAACCGTGGCCAGCTTGTGCTCACGCACGATACCCTGGACCTTCTCGTAATTGGCGCCACCCTGCACCCTGATGCGCAGCCAGTCGGGTTTGCGCAAACGTGGGCCAGCATCGCGGCCGGCCTTAACGCCGTCTTTGATGGCTGTAATTCCCTTTTCATTGACGAACTTCTCGCCGCTGGCGATGTGGACAACCGGGATGAGCTCAGTTTCTGGCATGCACTTGCAACCTGGCGCTGGATTATTGGAAAGCCTGTATTGTAACCTAAAGCCGATGCGCAGGCCTATCGAACCAATGGGCAGTCAATTGAGCGAGAACAATGTTCTGGCAGGCCTGCTGGGCTAGTATCGGCCGATGCATCAGGAAGCCTGGACACTAAGAAAGATGACCACGAAGCTGAACCGGGGGCCAGCCCGCGCAGACATTCTGCAGAGTCTCACAGGCCTGCTTCTGGTTATATTCATCTGGGGACATATGTTTTTCGAGTCCAGTATTCTGCTGGGCAAGGACGCCATGTACTGGGTATCCAGAATGTTCGAGGGCGAGCATATTTTTGGCAAGCCGTACCCGCTGCTGGTATCCGCTGTAGCTGCTGTTATTTTCGCACTGATTGCGATCCACGCCGTTCTCGCCCTGCGCAAGTTTCCGGGCAGCTATCGGCAATACAGTCAATTTCATCGACATATGGGCGCTATGCGCCATCCCGACACCACGCTGTGGTACCTGCAGGTGGTAACCGGCTTTGTCATGTTTTTTCTCGTCTCAGCACACCTCTTCGTGGTGATCCTGCAGCCGGACAATATTGGCCCCTATGCATCATCTGATCGCATCTGGCGCGACAACTTCTGGATTCTATACGCGCTGTTATTGATTACCGTGCACCTCCACGCGGGTGTAGGCATATATCGTCTGGCCATGAAGTGGGGCCCCGTTTCTGCTGTGAGTTCCCGTCGCACCCGGCGCCGGCTCAAGCTGGCTATGTGGGGAATCATCGTTTTTTTCCTGTGCCTGGGCACGGCAAGCCTGATCACCTATATGACCATCGGCCGCGATCACGCTGCCCAGGCAGGCGAACGCTACATGCCTGCCAGAACTATTGAAAACAGGGAGAGCGAATAGCATATGCAAACCATCGTCACAGACGTACTGGTGATAGGCGGCGGCCTCGCAGGTCAACGCGCGGCGATAGGTGCGAAACGCCGCGGGCAAGACGTCATCGTGCTGAGCCTGGTGCCGGCCAAGCGCTCCCACTCAGCGGCAGCCCAGGGCGGCATGCAGGCGAGCCTGGGTAATTGCCTTGGTGCTGCCGGTGACAACGAAGACATCCATTTTGCTGACACTGTTCGCGGCAGCGACTGGGGCGCAGATCAAGAGGTTGTGCGCATGTTCGCGCATACGGCTCCCAAAGCAATTCGCGAACTGGCCGCCTGGGGAGTGCCCTGGAACCGTGTCGCACGGGGCGATAGGGAGATTACCTCCGACGGGATTAAAGAGACCATCTCGGAACCGGATGCGGCACATGGCCTGATCACCAGTCGTAACTTTGGCGGCACCCAGAAATGGCGTGCCTGCTATGTGTCTGACGGCACCGGCCACGCGATGCTCTATGCCATGAGCAACCAGGCGATCGCCGCCAACATCCCGGTACATGAACGCATGGAGGCGCTGGCGTTAATACACGCCGATGGTCGCTGCCACGGGGCCATCGTGCGCAACTTGATGACGGGCGAGCTATCGGCCTATATCGCCAGGGCCACTTGCATTGCCACCGGCGGCTTCGGGCGCATATATCGGGTGTCCACCAACGCCATCATCAATGAGGGAATGGGCGCAGCCATCGCCCTGGAAACCGGCGTCGCCACCCTCGGCAACATGGAGGCTATCCAGTTTCATCCTACCGGCATCTTTCCCGCAGGTATCCTGGTCACTGAGGGCTGCCGCGGCGACGGCGGACTATTGCTCGATGGCAATCAGCACCGCTTCATGCCGGACTACGAGCCCGAGAAAAAAGAATTGGCATCGCGGGACGTGGTATCGCGTCGCATGGAGGAACATATCGCCGCAGGCCAGGCCGCTCACAGCCGTTTTGGTGAACATTTGTGGCTGGATATTCGCGTGCTGGGAGCAGCTCACATTGACAACAAGCTGCGCGAAGTAAAAGAGATCTGTAAGTATTTCCTCGGAGTCGATCCGGTACATGAGGTGATACCCGTGCGCCCGGCTCAGCACTATTCCATGGGCGGCGTGCGCACAGACCACCGCGGCGAAAGTCCGCAACTGAGGGGCTTGTTCGCCGCAGGCGAAGCCGCTTGCTGGGATATGCACGGCTTTAACAGACTGGGTGGTAACTCGGTGGCGGAAACCGTGGTGGCGGGAATGATCGTAGGTGACGCGATGGCGGATTTTTGCGAATCCGCCGACGGCTCTGTCAACCTCTCCGGCGCGCTGATAGCAGAATTTGCACAGCGCGAGCGCCAGCGTCTGGCTACCATCTGTGACAGCGCTGGTACTGAGAGCGCCTTCGAACTAACACGCTTGATGCAAGAGACTATGACGGCAAATGTGGGGATTTTTCGTCACGGTGACCGGCTTGAGCAAGCCGTCACGACGCTTGGCGAACTGCAGCGACGCGCGCGCAATATCAGCTTGCGCAGCGCCGCCCCGGGCGCTAATCCCGAATTGGTTACTGCCTACCGCTTGCAGCGCATGCTGAAACTCGCACAGTGCGTGGCCTACGGTGCCTTACAGCGCACAGAGAGCCGCGGGGCTCACTACCGGGCCGACTATCCCCAGCGCGATGACCTCAACTGGATGCGCCGCACACTTGCCAGTTGGCCCGGTGGGGACGGAGAAATACCAGAGCTGAAGTATGAAACCTTGGATGTAATGCGCATGGAGTTGCCACCCGGCTGGCGTGGTTACGGTTCACGCGACTATATCGAACACCCGGATACCGCTGCGCGACAGCAACAGATCGACGGTATTCTCGGTGAAATCAAGAGTGCAGACCGCCGGGCCCGACAACAGGCTCTGATGCCTTTCAAGCACTTGCTGCCAGCGCATCTGCGCCAGGACAACGAGCGGCTAGGGGAGGACGCATGAAGCAGATTCCCTTGCGGACCGTTGCGCGCACCCTGCAGATACAAATCTTGCGGCACAACCCACAGGACCCGGCCAGTTCGCCCCGCATGCAGAGCTACAGCGTGGAAGAAGCAGACGCCATGACACTGTTTATCGCACTCTCCGAAATTCGGGAACGCCAGGACCCCTCGTTGCAATTCGACTTTGTCTGTCGCGCCGGAATCTGCGGTAGCTGCGGCATGATTATCAACGGGAGACCGGGTCTCGCCTGTCGCACGCTGACCAAAGACTTGCCGGAAATCATTACGCTGGCCCCGCTGCCGGCGTTTGAACTTATTGGTGACCTTTCTGTGAATACCGGCAAGTGGATGCGCGGTATGTCTGAGCGACTGGAAACCTGGGTACACAGCAATAAGCTGGAGGAACTGAATATAGACGCCATAGAGCAAGCGATGGAGCCGGAGCTGGCCGAGCAGATATATGAGCTGGACCGCTGTATCGAATGCGGCTGCTGCGTCGCGGCCTGTGGCACTGCGCGCATGCGAGAAGACTTTGTCGGTGCCGTTGGCCTCAACCAGATCACGCGCTTCCGCCTGGACCCCAGAGACCAGCGAACAGACGCCGAGTTTTATGAACTGGTGGGCGATGAGTCCGGTGTTTTCGGCTGCATGACACTGCTGGGTTGCGAGGACATGTGTCCCAAAGAGTTGCCGCTGGCCACACAAATAGCCTTTTTGCGCCGTCGAATGGCCTGCACAAGTTGATCAAGACACTACCCATGTGACGACGCTAGCTTTACTATTGGCACTGTCACTGCAAGGATCACCAGCGTATGTACGATATTGCCTCCACTGTCTCGCGCGTAGCTAATAACACCTACGGCCACACTCGCCGCATCATGCCAGAGCAGCCCTGGTGGGATACTCTGGAAAGCAGCTTCCACAAATTCCCCGATGACTTCGAACTGGACCTACGCACGGAGCTCACCGTGGACGGCACCGCAGCGGCCGACTATCTACTGCGCACGGCAGGCGCGAGCCTGCTGGGGTCGCTGGCACTACCGGCCAGTGTTGCACCGCGGCAACTGCGGCGCGACATGGCGAATATAGACTTCTACCGCAAGCGCGCCAGTACCGCCGACCCGACAACGTTTTTCAAGAAGCCCAACTCGTCCCGAGTGGATGTGAAGTCATCCTCCGCCGGATTATTCCGTTTCAAACCCGACGATGGCCAGTGCGAACTATTGAGCTTCGACAGCCCCTTCAAGGCAGTGAACCCCGCGCTGCGTAAAAGTTATCCCAAACAGCAGCGCAATATGCGTGCAGTGGCTCAGTACTGGCGCCATGACGATGGCCCGCGCCCCACTATCTGCGTTATCCACGGCTTTATGGCCGACCCCTACTGGCTCAACCGAAAGTTTTTTGCTCTGCCGTGGTTCTACCAGCAGGGCTATGACATCCTGCTCTACACCCTGCCTCATCACGGCAAGCGGCAGGCACGACTGTCGCCATTCAGTGGCCACGGCTTGTTTGCGGGCGGCCTGTGTCACCTCAATGAATCTATGGCGCACGCGGTTCACGACTTTCGCATATTCATGGACTACCTGGAGTCTCGCGGCGTTGGCAAGATCGGCGTCACGGGTATTAGCCTTGGGGGCTACACATCGGCGCTACTGGCGGCAGTGGAGAAACGGTTGCACTTTTCCATCCCCAATGTGCCGGTAGCCAGCCTGCCGGACCTGGTGCTGGAGTGGTTTCCCATGAATATGGCGATAAAAAGTCTGCTCAAACTCACCGGGACCAGCGTGCGGGAAGCCAGGCACATGCTGGCCGTGCACTCGCCCCTGACCTATCAACCACTGATTCCCAAGGAACGTTTAATGGTCATCGCCGGCGCAGGAGACAGACTGGCACCGCCTAAACACGCACGTTTACTCTGGGACCACTGGGACCGCTGTCGTATTCACTGGTTTCCAGGCAACCATTTGCTGCATCTGGACAAGGGGAAATATCTCAAAGAGATGGCCCGGTTCCTGCGGGAAATAGATTTCGATAAGAACTGAGAAGCCGCGCACAGCCTTCCCAGGAAGGCTTTCGATACGTGCTTACAAGTGGATGCTGACGAGCGCTAGTCGAGCAGACGCGATATGGTTCGGGACACGGCTATTTTTCCCTCCTCGAAGAAAGCCTCGTGGTTTTCCTCAATTTTTGCCAGATCGTAGAGATAGTTGACCATGATACCCGCCGACTGCTCCCGGCCCTTCACGGAGAGATCGGCGCCGCCGTGCATTCGATGCAGGCGGGCCCCGTTGCCCAAATGAAAACGGGCTACAGGGTCCAGCGGGGCTCCCCGCGACTTTTCGCGCAGCAGATAATGCGCACACAGTTTCAGTAGTGCATCGTATACCGTGGCTTCCACTACCTTCCCCAGCGGTTCCTTTACTCGCGGTATTAATTCCTCAGCTATCAAACCCTGCAGGTCGGCCCCCAATAACCAACGGCGAAAGCCCGGTACTGGCGAGAGCGTGACAAAGGTCTTCAGGGCGGGCATTTCCTTGGTCAGTTCTTCTACAACATTCTTGATGAGGAAGTTGCCAAAAGAAATGCCGGCTAGCCCCGGGTGGCAGTTACTGATGGAATAAAACACCACCGTATTGAAGTGATCTGTTGGCGGGCTCTCACGCCCCTGCACCAATAGCGGCGCCAGATCGCCAGGCACATCTTCGGTGAGCGCTATCTCAACAAATACCAGCGGGTCATTGGCAAGTGCCGGGTGGAAAAATGCGAAACAGCGGCGGTCTTCCCGCAATCGGCTGCGCAAGTCGTCCCAACCATTGATTTCATGTACCGCCTCATAATCGATTATCTTCTCCAGCACCATCGCGGGGGAAGACCAGTCTATACGCCGCAGTTCCAGGAAGCCCTTGTTGAACCAGGAGATAAACAGGTGCCGCAGGTCGGAGTCGACGGCGCGTAGCTCAGGGTGACTTTTCAAAAGCGGTAGCAGGTGCCCGCGCATCGCTACCAGTGTGCGTGTTGCATCCGGCGCCATATTCAGCCGCCGAAAAAGCTTCTGACGCGGGGCTTCCACTGCACGGGTAAGATCCCACAGGCTCTCCAGATCCGGGTGGTCGCGGTAATGTTCAGCGGCTTGCACTATCACACTGCTATCGACATCAAACTCCGTGACCATACTGGCAAAAAAAGCTTGTCGGGCGGAGGCCGGCAGTTGTTGGTACCCGGCGATAACCTCACCAGCCAGCGCAAGACCGGAGGCTTCTCCGCGATGATCAATCAGTTCCCGGCACAGATCTTCCAGTGCTGCCGCAGTATTGACGACCAGAGGCACACCGCGGCGGCGCCTGGCGAGAATCTCCCTGCCAGCCTCCATAACGGAACCCAGCGTTCGTCCTAAAGTAGTCATGGCACCCGAGACGGGCTTGTCCAGATCGTCAGATAGTGGTGATTGTTCCGGCATGTTGTCTTTCCTGAGCTCTATGCGTGTTTCGTCGGGTCTGGCCGACATGATAGTCGAACGTATTGTCTGACCACCAGTTTACAGAATTACCAGGCTCGTTGCTCAATACAAGCAGCGCGTGTGATCGACAATACCGTTCCCAAAGCTCTTCCGAAATGCGAAAAGCAATACAAACATTTATCATCTGTGCCAAAATAGGCGGTTTACAAGTTCCTCGACAGTTGGTGCATTGGCATCCAAATACTCTATGAAGAAATGGCAAATAGGGCTGACAGTTTGCGTTCTGCTGATTATTTCTATCGGTATTTACGTGCTGGTGCAAGTGCGTTCACTGGATGTTGAGCGCCTCAGTGATGATTTGTTTGTACTGCGAGGCCTGGGCGGAAATACGGCAGTATTGAGAACCGACGCCGGCACTGTGGTGGTGGACTCGATGACCTTGAAGATGCAGGGTGAGCTTATTCGAGAGAAGGCACGTGAGCTGACTGGCATGGATACCATCTTACTGATCAATACCCATTACCATCTCGATCACACTCACGGCAATGTGGCCTTTGCGCCAGGCACACGGGTATTGTCTACCGAGCGAACGCTGTCACATCTACACGCACTGGACGCGGAGTTCTGGCAGGGCGATGCGGCAAGCCTGTTACCGACAGAAACTTTCACCGATCGCATGACGCTTGAAGTGGGCGGCAAAACAATCGAATTAATCCATCCCGGGGCGGGCCACACAGACGGTGATCTGGTAGTGCTATTTACTGATGAAGGTGTGCTGCACACCGGCGATCTGATGTGGAATCAGTACTATCCCAGTATCGACCTGGAAGCGGGGGGCAGTGTGCAGCAATGGGTAGTGAGCCTTGAAACCTTGTTGCGCCTGGATTTTACCCGGGTGATACCGGGCCACGGTGATACCACTGATCGAAACGGGATGCGCCAGTTTCTTGCCGTGATCGCCCAGCTCGCGGAAATTGCGCGCAGCGCAGCCGACAATGGAGCTAGCCTGGAGCAAACGCTGCAAACTGAGCTATTGACGGCGGATAAAGATTTCAAACAACTCAGCATAATCATTCCCCTGCCTATAGACCGGGAATTTGTTATCACCCGGGCCTGGGAAGAAACCACCGAAAACTTCAAGCGGCTGAACTAGTGCCTCAAGAGCACTGGCGCTCAACCCTCCCCCGGGCGAAAATGCCCACTGAATTTCACACCCCGGATCACTGTAATGGATAAATCCAGTAAAGATGCCAAGCACAAGGCAGCCATGGAAAAACAGAAGAAAAACGTGGATGCGGGTATCGAAGCGGCCGACACCGAACGCGGTGTGACAATCCTTCTTACCGGTGATGGCAAAGGTAAATCCAGCTCGGCGTTTGGCATGGTCATGCGGGCCCTGGGGTACGGCCAGAAAGTAGGTGTAGTTCAGTTTATCAAGGGCGTACAGTTATCGGGCGAAGAGATCTACCTGAAAGAGCATTGTCCCGAAGTGTCTTTCTACCAGATGGGGACGGGTTTCACCTGGGATACACAGGATCGCAGCGGCGATATCGCCGCCGCAGAGCGCACCTGGGCCGTGGCCAAACCGATGTTGCAAGACCCCAGTTTTGACCTGGTTGTGCTGGACGAACTCACCTATATGATCGCCTTCAAGTACCTGCCAGAGGAGGAGATCATCGAAGCTATCAGAAACAGCCCGCCTGGGCAGAGCGTGGTAGTGACCGGTCGCGGTGGCGGCAAAGCATTACACGACGTGATGGACACCGTATCCGAGGTCAAGGAAATCAAGCACGCCTATCGTGCAGGCATCAAGGCACGTAAGGGCGTGGACTATTAAGCAGGCGGGATACCACCGCCGGCGACGTTCCAGGCTACTACTGGCAAGCCTCGCCATTGCCCTACCACTGTGTATTCTGCTGGGGCTTGCCAACGGAGCGGTCAGCCTTCATACCAAAGAGATCTTCTCGGGAATCAGCAATACCCTGACAGGCAGCGCACAAGATCAGGCGGCTCTTATCGTCGGGCAGATCCGCCTGCCGCGGGTGCTGCTCGCTGCCCTGATGGGCGCCATACTCGGTATGAGCGGTGCCGCCATGCAGGGCCTGTTCCGCAATCCCCTTGCCGACCCCTCTCTGATCGGTGTCACCGCCGGTGCCTCGCTGGGGGCCGCGTTGGTTATTGTGCTCGGTGGCAGCTTGCTGCAAGGCTATACCGCCCTCACGGCTGTGTCCATCGGCGCCTTTGCCGGTGGCGCTGTCGCTGTAGTGTTCGTCTACCGACTTGCCACGTCTTCCAGCGGGACCTCTGTGGCCACCATGCTCCTGGCCGGCATCGCTATCACAGCCCTGGCGGGCGCGTTGGGCAGCCTGTTGGAGTTTTATGCGGACAACGCGATGCTGCGCCGTATATCGCTATGGAAAATGGGCGGTATGGACGGGGCGAACTATCCGCGCCTGTTAGTGGCGACGGTGGTGGGTAGCGTGCTACTCCTGACGCTACCCCGCTACTCCTCCGCACTTAACGCCCTGCTGCTGGGGGAGTCGGAAGCCCGGCACCTGGGCGTAAACGTGGATTCAGCCAAGGTCGCTCTGATCACCTGGGTGGCCGTGGGCGTGGGCACCTCGGTTGCACTGGTTGGTACCATCGCCTTTGTGGGTCTAGTGGTACCCCACATCGTGCGCATGCTGGTGGGACCGGATCACAAGGTATTACTGCCCGCCTCGGCGCTAGCCGGGGCTATCCTGTTAGTGGTGGCAGATACCCTGTCCCGGGTCGTCATGGCCCCTACAGAGCTACCCGTGGGTATTATCACGGCTATCGTGGGCGTGCCGTTTTTTATCTCACTGCTGCGTCAGCGCCACCACTATGGCATGCAATCGTGACGGTGCTGCAACTGGAGCGAGCCAGCGCGGCCCCGTGGGGGGCACCCTTACTTCAGAGCCTCAGCCTCGCACTTGAAGCCGGCCAGGTACTCGGGCTGGCGGGTCCCAACGGCGCGGGAAAATCGTCTCTGCTCAAGCTCATCGCGGGCGATATTCCCCTGACCAGCGGTAAACTGTTATTTGATGGCCGGGTACGCGAAGATTGGCCACGGGAGGAACTGGCCCGCAAACTCGCCTATCTGCCACAGCTATCACTGCTGAACTTCCCCTACACGGTTGAGGAGGTGATCCGTCTCGGCAGAATGCCGCACGATACAGGCCACACAAGAGATGGCGAAATCCTGCAACAAGCCATGGTTGCCACGGACACCACTGACCTGCGTCAAAGATTGTATACACAGCTATCCGGTGGCGAGCGGCAGCGCGTGCAACTCGCCCGGGTGTTCAGTCAGATATGGGACACGGAAGAAGGTGGATTATTGATGCTGGACGAACCCACGACCGCCCTTGACCTGTCTCATCAGCAACTGATACTGGAGTCGGTCCAGAGCCTGGCCGCAAAAGGTTGCGCAGTAGTACTGGCCATTCACGACCTCAACCTGGTTGCGGGGCTCGCCGACAATGTCGCCATACTCCAATCCGGCAGTATTGCTGCCTGTGGTGCACCCAGTAAGATTTTTACTGAACAGTTATTTAGAGAGGTATTCGCAATTGACGTGGTCATTCAACAACATCCCAACCGTTCCCAACCACTGGTGATAAGCCGGTGACCGCGTGATGCAGTTTCTTCTCACCGCTCTCACGCTGGCGACTCTCACGCTGTGTTCGCTGAAAACATTTGCTGAGCCTGTCAGCGTGGTGGATTTCAGTGGCCGAACAGTGACACTGGCGGCACCGGCAACACGCATAGTGACTCTTGCACCACACAGTGTTGAAAACCTCTACAGCGCAGGTGCGGGAGACAAGTTGGTAGGTGTTATCAGTTCCAGCGACTTTCCCCCGGAAGCCCGAGATATCCCACGAGTCGGAAGCTATGACGCCTATAGCATCGAAGCTATCGCGAAGGCACAACCGGATCTGATCATCATCTGGGGCTCAGGTAATGGCACACGCACCATGGCCAAACTGGAGATCCTCGATATACCGGTTTTCGTTAGTGAGCCCAGGCAGTTGCAGGATATACCGCGAGATATTCGCGCTCTGGGAATACTGGCGGGCACTGAGTCCGCCAGCGAGGCAGAAGCACAACGCATTGAGCAGCGGCTGGAGCAATTGCGCCAACGCTACAGCAAAAAAGAAACACTAAAGGTCATGTACGAAATCTGGAACGACCCCCTGCAAACCATCAACGGCGATCACCTCATTAGCCAGGTAATCTCGCTGTGTGGCGGGCACAATATATTCGCTGATGTTGGTACGCTCGCCCCCAGAATAAATATCGAATCTGTGTTGGCACTTGCACCCGAGGCCATTATTGCCAGCGGTATGCGCGACACCCGCCCGGACTGGCTTGATGATTGGCAGCGCTACCCCACCTTGCCCGCCGTGCGCGACGGCGGCCTGTTCTTCGTCAACCCGGATTACCTGGAGCGCCCCACCGCGCGCGTCCTGCAGGGGGCACAGAGCCTGTGTGAGCAGTTGGATGGCTTGCGAAAGTAACGACTGAAGCAGCTCTGCTCATACTCCCCGAAATGGATGGCGGCAGTTGGCTTTGACTTTAGTGTAGACTGGCCGGAAAAAAGTAACGCCGTTCGGTTGCGGCACTTGACTCATTTGAGCCAAAATCAACGTCCGATAATTATGAGGATTGAGAACATGACTAAATGGAAGCAATTTCGTCACCTGACAGTTGTCGCCGGACTCACACTCACCCTGTTGGGAGTTGGCACTATCGCACAGGCCCAGAAGACCGGGGACACTACCCGGGTTACTGTGGGCATCGTCGAGGGAAAACAACGGGTAGCGCTGAAATCAAATAGCGGCAGAAATGCCCTGCTTGGGGGTGCTCTGGCGTGGGGTCTTGCGCGCAACAAGTCCAGTGCCACACAAGCTGCGGCGGCTTTGGGTGGAGCGGCCCTTGGCGGGGGCGGTACCGCCGCTTCCGAAGGCGACAATGCGGCCACGCAATACACTATCCGCACCAGTGCTGGAAGCGCCATTCAAGTGATCACAGACCAGTCAGAAATCCTGGTTGGCGATTGCGTGCTGGTTGAGGAAACCGGCAATAGCGCCAATGTTCGCCGCAAGGACCCGGCCATGTGCAAGACTGCTTCACAGGAAGTGAGGGCGCATGTTGATCCAGAACTGCACCACGACGCTTCCCAGTGCGAGGCAGCCAAGCAGCGCTTGTTTGCAGCAACAACCACCCAGGAAGTTGAGGTGGCCAAGCAGGTTATGGAAATTTTGTGTAACGACTAGGTCTGGTAGTCCAGGCCTGATCTGACGACATCAGGCTCTGGCACCCCACCAGGCATCGATATAATCGATGGTCCGAACTCACTTCAAACGACTCACCGGGACAGCCCTTTCGCTGTGCAAATACCTGGCGGTCGCGGTCGCTGGCTGCGCCATCACCGCACTGGCCGCACTCGTCTATATTCTCGACAACCGCCCCGATCTGTCGGTATGGCACCTGGCAGACCTCGATGAAGAATTCACTACCCGCTCCGATGTAAAAAATTTCACCCAGTACCTGGCCTTGGAAGACAGACTTTTTCAACAACTGGATGAGTTGGTCTATGACCGGGTTCGAGTTGGCCCCAAAAACGCGACCAAGCGCTACAGCCGCGGCAGCCTTGCCGATCCCGAACGCTGGCCGGTCAACTGGAACAGGAGCTTTGAGCTTCACCAGGAAGAGCCACGGGCAGGCGTAGTGCTGTTACATGGCTTATCTGATTCGCCCTATAGCATGCGCGCGCTGGGCCGAGCCCTGCACCAGCAAGGCGCCGCAGTGCTGGGCTTGCGTATTCCCGGGCACGGCACAGCGCCCTCAGGCCTGGTAGAAACTCGTTGGCAGGACATGGCCGCTGCTGTAAGACTAGCTGTGCCACATATGCGCAGGGAGTTAGGCGATAGGCCACTATTCCTTGTCGGCTACTCCAACGGCGGCGCACTGGCGATGGAATATGCCCTTTCCACGTTGGACGATACGACACTGCCGCGAATCGCCGGTGTCATTCTACTATCACCGGAAATTGGAATTTCCCCTGTCGCGGCTTTTGCGGTCTGGCAAGGTCGTCTGGGCCATTTGCTGGGCATGGAAAAACTGGCCTGGAACGCACTGCTCCCGGAGTATGACCCGTACAAATACGGCTCCTTCGCGGTCAATGCAGGTGATGTTGCCTACCGCATGACCCGGCGAGTACAACAACAGCTGACGGCATTGCAAGGCACTGGGAAGCTGGAGACATTGCCACCGATACTCGCCTTTCAATCCAGCGTCGATGCTACGGTGACAGCCTCCGCGCTGGTTGCCCACCTGTTCGATCGTCTACCGGAAGGGGACCACGAGCTGGTTCTTTTCGACATCAACCGCAGAGCTGAAATTGGTACACTGCTGAAAGAAGACCCAAAAACAGTGTTCGAACCGCTGCTCAACAACCCGCAACGCGACTATGATCTCACCGTGGTAAGCAATGAAAACTCGGAGAGTAACCGGGTTGTGGCGCGCACCGTACGCGATGGTGAGGTGAGTGCGTCTGCCACAACGTATCTCGGCAAGTGGCCGCAAGGGGTTTATTCACTTTCGCATGTAGCTCTGCCATTTTCGCCCTTCGACCCGGTGTACGGTGGGCCAGAGGCAGGTGACAGCCCCGGCATTGCACTCGGAGACCTGGCGCCCAGAGGGGAGCGCGGCGTTATCCGGGTACCTGGCAATGACCTGTTACGGCTTAGGTGGAATCCGTTCTTCGACTATGTACGCGCGCGCACTATTCGCTTCACAGGTCTGAGCAATAACTGACAGGTGGCGCAAATACAACAGCCACCACAGGACGCTTCAATACCCAGCCACGCCTCCCGTAGCGCATACATGAGGGGCTCTCCGGGCGTTGCATCTACCGTATGGCGGACACCTTCGTGATCGATAACATTGATCTCCGCCATAGTTGCTTTTCCCTTATTCCCTGAAAATAACGGGCAGGCTGTCGAGGCCGTAGTTCAGCAGTCCACCGGTTTGTCGCTTCGGTTTAGCGTCGCCCGGTTCCATGCTGGAAAAATGGTCCAGTAAGCCGTTGAGTAATTTATCCGCTTCCATACGGGCTATGCGGGCCCCCATGCAGGAATGGATGCCGTGGCCAAAGGTCATGTGGCGAGCAATATTGGGCCGGTTCATTATAAATTCATCAGGATTTTCAAATACCGCTGGATCACGGTTGGCAGCGGCATAGAAAAGAGCAACCCAGTCGCCCTCCCGCACCTGGGTTTCTCCAACCAGACAATCGCCACTGGCAACCCGGAACAAACGCTGCGGTGGGCCATCACGCCTCAGGCTTTCCTCAATAAAAGGACGCACCAGAGATCCGTCCTGCCGCAGTTGTTGATACAGCTCCGGTGTCTCCAGGAAGGTCGCAACCAGATTACCGAGAAAATAGACCGTAGTTTCCGCACCGGCGACCACTAGCGTTATACAAAACCGTTTAACCTCCTCCGGTGTAAGCCGCTCCCCCTCAAATTCGGATTGGATAAACGCAGTCATCAGGTCGTCGCCAACTGCTTCTCCGCGCGCTATCGCTGCAATACGTTCGTCTACCGCGTCTGAATAGTATTGCGCGATCTCCATATTACTTTGCTGTCTCTCCTCCATGGTGAAATCCGATGTCACCATAAAGGCACTGCTCCAGTGTCTCAGCCTGGGCCAGTCTTCAGCCGGTGTCCCAATGCGGCGGGTGATGAACCTGGCAGGAAGTTCCGCGGCATAGCTGTCCATAAACTCCACCTGGCCACCGCCAATCTTCGCAATCATGTCACTGACCGTTTGCTCGGCCCAGGGTGCCACATCCTCTTCCACTCGCTTGGGCATAAATGCCTTCTGTGCCAGGCCCCTGAGAAAACGGTGCCTCGGGCGATCGTGATTCACCAGCATCAGGGTCGGCGCGGAAGATTCTTCCTGCATCTGGTCCCTGGAGGAAAAACCATCGTGATTACGCACTATCTGCACCACATCCTGATAGCTCAAAAAGACCCAGGCAGGCTGCAGCTCGAGACTGTCATTCTCTGGATTATTCACTCGGAACGTGATCGCGGTAACACTATGCGCCGCAAGGACATCGAGCTGCGAATAGGCGCCTGGTTCGACATTACCAGTTCCGCTATATCCAAGGCGCTGCGCAGCCTGGCCCGGGCTGAGATGCCCTATCTCGAAATCAGGGAAGATCCCAATTCTGGTAGAGAAAAGCTGGTCACTATGACAGAGGAGGGGCAGCGACAAATCCAGGAAATGATCAATCGCTCCGAACAGTTCATCGGCAAGATTGTCGAACAGCTCACCGAGGAAGAGATCCGCGCCGGGCTGGTCTTTATGCGCCGGGTCAGCGAAGTCGTGCCGACGCTGGTCAACGACTAGGGCGAGGTACAGGTGCAGGTAGAGTGCACTTGACAGTTTTTTATATCTATAGGAATATATTTCCTTCGGACATATTTTACTCATTTCAACAAGAGGAGCCCTCCCCCATGTCTACCGATGAAGTCACGGTTCCGTGACTTCATGGATACAGCTAATGCGGCAGCAGCTTTTTCATAAACTGCTGTGCGGGAGGCGAGCCGCGCCATTATGCCTGAGGGTTAAGCGGCGGTTTGCGCCGCCACAAAATGTCCAATACGTTCGGCATACGCTTGCACGGTTTCAGGCGCAAGATTCCACAGCGGTGGTGTGGGGCAGAGATGATCCGCGACAGCCCACAATGGCTCTAGTTTCTCAGTCACTTCGTCCACCGAGCCGGCTGCCACAAATGTTTCAACCATCTCATCAGACACATGATGCTTGAAAGACGAAATGTCCCGATTTTGCTCCAATCCCGCCTGGCAGGCGAGCGCCGCGTCGAGATGGCCATTAGCTGCAAAGAAGGATTCATACTGAATTGCACTGGCGTAATACGCGATGGATGAACGTGCGTCCTCAATCGCTTCCGCCTTGTTGTCGTTGATCGCTACCCAGGGCCAGATACTGACCATGACATTCTCGCGCTTTCTCCCGTGCTTGGCCAGTTCATCAAGAAAAGAGGGCATCATCTGATTTACGGTCCAGTCAACCGACCACATCGGATGCCCCGTAACTCCGTCCGCTATCTCGGCACTGAGACGAACCATTTTTTCGCGCAAAGCCCCTAGTATTATGGGTATTTTGGCGCGATAGGGGGGGGCCTGTTGAATCATGGCGTCGAAACTGGCTTTGAAGTAGGCACCATCGTAGGGCTGCAAACCCAGATGCGCCCCCGCTTCTATGTGTCGAATTGCCGCTACGGTGTCCCGTAGATGCGTCAGGGGTTTGATTTCCGGTGTACCAAAAATGCCTTCGGTCCAGCTCGAAATACTGCTGCCGAGGCCAAGCACCAGGCGACCTTCGCAGATTCTGTCCAGATCCAGTGCTGCCATGGCCGTATCCATGGGACTTCTGGCAGCCGCGATTGCAATACCCGTGCCCAGTTTCAACCGGGTGGTGACGGTGCTGGCAGCGGCCAGCGGGATCAGGGGAAGGCCATAAACCTGTGCAGCAAATACCCCCTCGAAACCCAGCTGTTCATACAGTTTCGCAAGCGCTGTAAGTTCCGCTGCGGGAAGCACCGGCAACATCGCCCAGAACTCACGCTTTTTGCCCACCGCATTTGTCTTTGTCACCGGATACTCCCGAAATTTCCCAACCCTAACAGGCCCGAGATCAAGTCGCTGAATGAACCCGGCCTATAACAGGGTGGGGTTGACGAGACCTGTACCACCCTTTATGGCCAACAGTTCATTGCAACCGTCGGCGATCATACAGGCGCGGGCATCACGCACCAGTTTCTCCATCGGATACTCCCGGGTCATACCGTTGCCGCCAAAAATCTGCAGCGCCTCATTGGCCACCTCAAAGGCTAACTGCGTGACCGTTACCTTTGCCAACGCGGATGAATGCAGGCCAGCCCTGCCGGAAGTCGCGTTGAACGTGGTTACCCTGTGCAAAGTCGCACGGGCCATTTCGACCTTGCGGAAGATATGAAACAGGTTGTAGCGCACATGCTGGTGCTGGATTATGGGCACACCACCGGCCTTGCGCTCATGCGCATAGGCCAAGGCATATTCGTAAGCCGCACGGGCAGCGCCCATAATCATTGCGCCAACATGGGGATTGGCTTCTGTCAGAGTTGCTGTAACGAAATCCCGGTATTTATCGGGCCCGGCAATGACATGCGACAGAGGTACCTCCACGTTTTCAAAGAAGATCTCACCCTGGTTCAGACCACGCAGCCCCATTTTCTCCAGTGGTTTACCTTTGGATACGCCTTTGGCGTCCAGATCTACAATAAGAGCAATACCGGGGCCCGCCACGCCATCCTGTTCAACGTGAGTGTAGAGAACACAGACATCGGCATAGGTCGCCCCGGAGACCCAGGAGGATTTCTGTCCATTGATAACAACCTTGTCACCTTCAATGCGCGCAACGCAATTGGGCCGCCCGTAGCTCCCCTCAGTGGCGGATAGTTGCCCTGTGCTATCGAGCATGTCAGAGCCGTGGTCGGGTTCGGTAATGGCCCAACAACCCAACCGGCCATTGCAGTATTTTGCCATTTCCATATTGCCCGCCAGCAGTGAAAACATGGTGGGGAAATAATTCACCAGGATGGCGCCCGCCAGCCCCGGGCAGCCCCAGGACAACTCTTCGATCGCGATATTGAGTAGCCTGGCTCTCTCCAGAGGTTCCATCTCCTCCATCTCCACGAGATCCAGGCCCAGATCCTTGGACTTTTCCAACACCGTCCAAAGCTTGGATCCCGGCGCGATCATGTCTTCTGCAGACAACTTGTCGAGTTCAGCAGCAACCGGCCGCATAACTTGCTCTGCAAATCTGTGCACATTGTCCTGAACTGCCCGTTCCATTTCGGACAGGGGTTCTTCCAGGCCGCACATCGGCAATTCAACAAACGTGTTCTGCACTTTGCCGGTCAAGTTTATATGGTTGGTCATCACTGCTCTCCTCTGACACTTCCTGTCTGTATGTTAGTTCACGCCTCGAAGATCTGCCGTTGTTTCGCTGTCACTTCGATCTACACACTGGTGGATTCCCAGGTCAGATAGCCGCGTTGGGCCACTGCTGCGATCAGCTCACGAGCGCCAAATGCGGCCGCGGGAGAGATTGCGCCTGCGCCGCGCTGGTCACCGTTGAGAATGCGTCTGCAGGCCTCGGCAGCGAACGCCGCCGTCTGGAGGTAGGGCGAGTTCCCGCGCAAGACCACACTGACAGATTCGGTATTGCCCCTGGCCTTGCAACTGATGATACTGCGGTTAACGTCGGGATTTTCGCGCGGCGGTTCCTCGGAAACCAGAACGTTACCCATGGAATTGGTCTGCTGCTCCCTCGCCTCCCCTTCCAGGTGACTGTATTTGGTTTCGAACTCCTGCACCATATCGATGACTGCACCCACCATTTCGGCATTGCGAAACGCCACCAGCACGCTGCAGTTGTTCACCCGGGGGTCATCCTCATACCAAACAACTTCGCCACTACCGCCCCAGGGGAGCGCCTGCAGTTGCATATGGAAATCCGGTATCGCCACCTGATAGGCCGTCGCGCGCGGCCAGGTCTCCAGGGCATTGTTTGCCAGGTAGTACTGATCGCCTATCAGCATGCGCATGAAAGACATGGTGGAAGCCACACTGGTGAAAGAATCTGCCAGATAAAGCATATCAAGCGAATCAACACCGGGGTGTTCCAGCGCTATTTCCGCAGCCAGCAAACCGCCTATCCACATCCAGGAGCAAGCCGGGATCAGCAATAAGCCCTTGGCCTCAAAATCTGCGCCGTAGGTGCGCTTGGCATGCAACATCCAATCCTGCTCGCCAGTGGTATCGAGGTAGTGGCAACCGCTGTCCAGGGCCGCTTTTACCACCGGGTTGGCGAGCTGCATGAACGGGCCGACCACGTTGTAGACAATCTTCTTGCCTTTCAACAACTCACAAATAGCTGCCTCATCATGATCTACCGCGACACACTCATAGTCGTGCCCCTTCAGCTCTGCGATACCTGCCATTTGCTCTTCCAGCCGCTGCTGATTGCGACCTGCGGCAATAAAGGGGATACCGGCCTCCGCCAGGTGCCAAGCGATCAGTTTTCCGGTGTAGCCACTGGCGCCGTATATCACTACTTCTGCGTTCATAGTATTTCCTCTATGCTGATTTCAGTCATGTTGCGTAATCACCGCCTCGGGATGGTCGCGAAACAACTCGAGACAAAACCGTTCCTGTGGCTTCTCAGACGCCGTTTTAGGTATTTCTTCCAGAACCTGGATATAGCCCGGGACAAAATTGGCCTCCAGGTGTTCGCGGCAATGTCGAAATATATCCTGGGCATCCAGTATCTCGCCATGCGTGGGCACTATGGCAGCTACCACATCTTTCTCTCCGGGCACTCCGTTTGCCGCAGCAACCCCGTAAACAAATACATCATCTACCTGCGGATGCTCGGCTACCACCTTTTCCACAAATCCGGTATTGACGAAATCCCCATTGCGGCGGATACCGCCACCCATGCGGTAGTCAAAATAGAACCAGCCATCTGCGTCGGTGTGCCCGACATCTCCCATGCGCAACCAGCCATCCCGAGTCTTCTTCACCGAAGCGTCGGGATTCTTGAAATATTCTACCGGAGGGCAGCTGCCGTCCGAGTTGCGAAAAATAATTTCGCCCTGTTCACCCGGCGAACAGGGATGATCGTTCTCATCGACAACCAGTGCCTCTTGCGTCGGCGGCGGCTTGCCAATACTGCCTACCGGACCTTGCCCCGGAGGATTGAAGGTCATACCGCCCTCTGCAGCACCGTAAAACTCAAAGATCTCTACACCAAAGCGGCGAACAAAATCGTCCCATATCGCTGCCGGCATGCCTGCACTAAGCACCATTCTCACGGGATTATCACCGTCATCCGCTCGCTCAGGCTCACTGTAAATCGCGGTAGTCATGCCTCCCAGGAGGTTGAAGAAGGTGCATCCGTAGCGGCGACAGATATCCCACAGCCTGGACTTGGTGAATTTACGACTGATTATGCAGGGCAGACCCATTTTCAGCGCATTGCCCATGGTGATCAGTTGAGCGTTGGCATGGGTGAGCGACAAGCCTGTATACAGGCGGTCAGTGGGTTCAAGACCCAATAGCGGGCCAATTGACGAAACGTTATCGAACCGAGCGTAGGATGCAACAATCGCTTTGGGGTCGCCGGTTGTGCCCGACGTGAACAGCATTTGCATCGGCTGTTGCGGGTCCGTCACAGCAATCGGTAGCGGTTTGCTAACCGGAGGCAGATCCGATATCCACTTGAGGGGGACGGGCGATTCAGGGAGCTCGTCAAGCACCCCCGTGCCTAAAACCCAGAGCCATTCCATAGATGACAGCTGCGGCAGCACCGCAAGAACCTGCGCCAGGGCATAGTCCGCCACCACCGCTCCACGGCATTCAGAAAAGCCCAGCATATAGGCCAGCTTTTCGCCGCGACTACGGGGGTCAATAGGGACAAACACGGTTCCGCAGACCGATGATGCCACCATCGTATCCACAAACTCAGGGTGGTTTTGCATCAACAGGGCGAAACGGTCACCCCCGGACATGCCCTCCTGAACAAGCCCGGCGGCCAGGCGCTGCCCATTGTCATAGAGGGCACGGTAATTGCGCGTTTCCTCTGCCAGCTCATTATTCTGGTCAACGTGGACAAAGGTGAGTACATCAAAGTCACTACCGCTGTCGGCCCAGTGCTCTATAAGGTTCGCAAAAATCGCCTGATCAGCCACGGAGACACACCTCATTTCACCGCGTCAGCAGAGTCAAAGCGAGCGCTGCCGCATCATTCCCGATAAACCCTCCACCATTTTCCGCCAGGGCAACCTTTGCACCCGCCACCTGGCGGTCGCCTGCTTCACCGCGCAGTTGTTCAGTCAATTCCACAATCTGGGCGAGGCCCGTCGCGCCAATTGGATGCCCTTTACGCATCAGCCCACCGGAGGTATTTACCGGCACTTTGCCGCCGAGACTGGAATGTCCCGCCTCAACGAATGCTCCGCCCTCACCGGGCTTGCACAACCCCAGATACTCGTAGTACATCAATTCTGACGGGGCAGAGGCATCGTGCAATTCCACACAATGCAATTCTGATGGGCCGATTCCCGCGCTCTCGTAGAGCTTGCGGGCGGAGCCGGCTGCAACACCTTCCTCACCGTCAGCGTAATCCCAGCCACTGGTCAACTGGGCGGCCTCGACCTTCACCATACGGCTCATGCCAAGCTCCCGGGCCTTGCGTTCACTGACCAACACAGCGGCCGCAGCACCGTCTCCAATCGGGGAACACATGGGTAAGGTCAGCGGCCACGCCACCTCCCGCGCTCCCAGTACGTCTTCGATAGAAATCCTGTTACGAAACTGGGCTTTGGGATTCAGGCTGCCATGATGGGAGTTTTTGGCTGATACAGCAGCAAATTGCTCCCGCGTGGTGCCGTAGCGCTTCATATGGTCGATAGCCCACGCGGCGTAAATATCCATAAACAGCGAGCGCGAGGTGCCACTGCCTTCGGTATCGAGGTCAGCGCCACTGGCCTTCAGTCGTTGGCGGATTCCCGCCATGACCTCGTCCATGGATTCCACATCCACCGCGCCGGTGAAAACCGAGAACGTGCGCTGCTTATCCTCGTGATAGAGCTTTTCGCTGCCACAGGCCAGAACGACATCGTATAGCCCTGAGGTAATCATGGTTGCGGCTTGCTGGAAAGCCGTTGCCGCAGTGGCACAGGCGTTTTCGACATTGACAACGGGTATGCCACCGATACCCAGCGACCGCAAAACTATCTGACCGGGGACACACACCTGGCCGGTAATAACGGCGGCGGCTGCATTACCCATGTAGGCGGCATTCACATCCCCGGTCGCCAGACCGGCATCCGCGAGGGCCGTGGTAATGGCCTCTCCCGCCAGAGATTTCAATCCCCTGTTCAGGTGTTTTCCGAAGTCGGTCATGCCGACGCCGGCGATATAAGCATTTTGTCGCACTGAGAGTGGCTCCGAGGACTATTATCGGGATCGAGCTGTTATTTTCTCAGGTTATCGAATGAACAGCTCTCGGAAGATGTTTACAGGCGACATTATGTTTGTTAATTTCCGACAGCATATAAAGGAGATGAAGCTATAAAAACCCTGATTTTGCCACCGGTCAAACCCATAGGCCGTTTACGTCACAGAGCCTATGGCCTGAAGCCTTTTATCGCCATCCTCAAAGAGGAGGGCCTGGATGCGTTACCGATACTGACTGATATCGGGATACCTCTTTCCGCGCTGGACGATCCGGATTACACCATGGACCGGGAGAAAGAACTCGCCTTTGTTGCCAGCGCCCTGGAAGCGCTGGACAGACCGGGTTTGGGTTTGCGCTGCGGGCCTCGTTATCACCTTTCGTTCTATGGCATGCTCGGGCTGGCTGCCATGACCAGCGACAACCTGGCCGAAGCCTTCAGGGTTGTGTTCAAGTACCTGCCCATGACCTGGACCTACATGTACTGGTCTCTTTACACCGAGAATGGCGAGGCTGTAATTGAGTTGGAGCCGCACCAGGACATCGGTAAATGCCGCGCGTATATGGTTGAACGCAGTCTCGCTGCCGGCTATACCGTCGGCTGCGACGCGCTGGGATTTACCCTGCCATTGACTGAGGTCAATGTGGCCCTGCCGGAACTGTCGCATGCGCAACTGTATCGGGATACTTTTAATTGCCAGATTAATTTCAATGCCGATTCCAACAACTTCCGCTTTTCAGAGAGCTATCTGGAGACTCCCCTACTACAAACCGAATCGGAGTCTGCGCGGATATTCGCGGCGCAATGCGAACAGATTTGTGCCAACCTCGTTGAACAGGGCAGCTTTTCAGAAGTGATCAGGCAGCACCTGCTGCAACTGCCGAACCAGATAGCCAGTCTTGAAAAAATCGCCGAGCGTTTGCACATGACGCCGCGCACTATTCAACGCAAGCTCGCGGCAGAAAAAACCAGCTACCTGGAATTGGTTGAAAACGTCAGACACAATCTCGCCGCGGAATACTTGCGCAGCACCCGGCTGACCATGGAAGAGATCGCGGTGCGGCTGGGCTACGCCGATGCACCCTCGTTCAGCCACGCCTTCAAGCGCTGGACAGGAATGGCTCCGGGCAGTATGCGAGAATCAAACGGCGACCGAGCCAACGGGCGGGACCTTAGACCAGGTCCATCTGGCGCGCGATCTGCGTGAGATTCACCCGGTTGTTGGCGCCCAGCTTGGCGTAAAGATTTTTCATGTGAAACTTCACCGTGTTGTAAGACACGAACAGGCTGTCGCCAATTTCTGCATTGGTTGACCCGCTGACCACCAGCCGCAGTATGTCGATTTCCCGCTTCGTCAGCTGATCAGTTATGGCCTGCGAGGGTATAGCATCTACGCCTGAATCTGTGGAGTAATCAGCAAGCTTCAGAATTTTTTGAACAAAAAGTAACACAGGCTTTTTATGGCTCAGCTTAGCCGATTCACCGACTTCCGTGAGTATTGCAAAACAGTTTTCTCCCTCTTCAATAAACAGAGAGATGTAGCTTTCGGGGTAAGCCAGTTCTACCGCCTTGAGAAGTGATTGCCGTGCCTTAGGCGTGTCACCCATAGCCCTGTGCGCCAGGCCATCAAGAATCCATAACTTGACGCTCCGCCGCACCCATCCTCTGGCCTCGGCCTGCTCCAGCGCCGGTGAAAGCGTTTTCAAGGCGTCTGCTGGATCCGCGCAGCAGATATTCATTCTCGCCCTGTGAATGACACTATCATCGCACCACTCTGCCAAATGTATGGAGCCTTCTGGAATGGCCAGCTCGCCCGCCACCTCACTTATGCTGTCTATCAGTTTCGCCTCACTGCAGTTGCCACTGACCAGTGCAAGGCGAATTCGTTCCCGCCGCATAATTCTGACCACGCGAGGCAAACCTTCTACCAGACCACTTTTTTCGGCCGTATCGATGATATCTCCACAAACAATGCCCTCCCCTTCTGTCAGGAGACTGGCACGCGCCAGAGAGAGATAGGCCGAAATGCGCCAGTCGAGCAACGAGGTCTGTGAAATCATCTCGATGGTGTCACGCAAGTGGCTTTCTGCTTCGTAATAATTACCGGATTCGTAGAGGGCAAAGCCGTAAAGTGCGGAAATAGATGCCGTTGCGAACGAGCCCTGTATCTTCAACTCTGCATCACTCAGCGCAGATCTCAGTTTTTCGATAGCCTGGGATAGATGCCCCTCCTGTATCATTGCATAAGCGATCAGGCTGATAGCATAGGCACGACTGAATGCGGCTTCACCACGAGAACCCAGGGATTCACCCAGCAGTGCCCACTCCCGTACCTCGGGAAAATTTCCCACCTGCAACTGATGTATGGCGCGCAGGTTTGCCACCACGTTCATTTCAAAGCATCGGAATTTATCGAGGTCGACCAGGGTAAATTCGATTTTTTCGACACCCTGAGCGAGCCGGACAGGATCGTCACTTACAAAGCCCTGAGACCATTGCAACAATTTGAGCGATGTCGAAAAATCTCCGGGGTCGCCATCCTTTTTCTGCCAATACTGCTCCAGCGATTTCAGTGTCTGCCTCGCCCTGACCTGTTGCCCAAGAAACATCTGTGCCCAGATTCGTCGCCAGCAAACCATCGGGCGGCGTCGAAAAACCGCATCGGGGATAAGACGACAAAGTTGATCAACAGTCTGCAGTCTCGCGCCCCGAATCAGGTCGGGAATCCATTGATCAAGGATGTCAGCTGCCAGTTCATATTCCTCTGCCTCTACGGCATGACGCACTGCATCTTCCGGATACCCATTTTCATTGAACCAGGCGGATGCCGCCCGATGAATGCACAACACTTCCGATGCATCCTCTGCCGCAAACCGGGTTTTCAAATAGCGGGAAAAGACAGAGTGGTATTTGAACCAGTCCTGCTCAAAATCCATAGCACTGGTGAATAGCCCTTCAGACACCAGTTCATGAAGTATTTTCTGTGAATCACTTTCCCCGGTAACACGATCGCATAGCGGCGCACTGAGACGATTAAGCACGCTCGTTCGCAGTAAAAAACGTTGCCGGCCAGGCGACTGATCCAGCATAACGTTAAGCGCCAGGTAATCAGTTAACTCGTGCTCACAGCCTTTAACCCAGCGAAGCAAAGTATACCGATCTACCTTGCCGCTTTTGAGAGCCAGTTGTGCCAGCTGCAGAACTGCAGGCCAACCGCCTGTTTGCTCACGAAACGCCTGTGCCTCAACCTCTGTTACATCCAGGCCACGCGCGATAAAAAACTCCAACACCTCCTCGGTGTTAAAGCACAACTTCTCTGGCTTAATCCATTTGATGCGCCCGCTGATCATCAACCGCCCTGTTACCAGATCAGGGACAGATCGCGACCCGATGTAGAAGGTGATATTCGGAGGGCTACGCTCAATAAGCGTATTCAGCAAAGAAATATTGACGCTCTCTTCGATGGATTGAAACTCATCGACAAACAGCGCTACCGGCGTGTCCATAGCCTCAAAGAACCGCAAAATATTCTCTACTGCACTATTGCCCTCGGCAGGTCCTGGTACAGGCTTTTTTTCAGTGGGTTCGCCGGCAAAAGCGTTATTGGACAGGTTTGTCAGATGCGTGTTGAAGCGGCTTATATCATTATCGCCCTCGTCCAAAGTCAGCCAGCTCACAGCAGCACCGGCTCCCCGGCATTGTTCCAGGACTTGCCGCATCAAAGTGCTTTTGCCGTGCCCGGCAGGCCCCTGTATGACCACAGCCGAATACTGGGTATCGGCGAGAATATCCGAGACCAGACGATGCCGCCAAATTGAAGTTGCGATCAACAGTGGTGGATGAAACTTGTAACCCTTTGCCGAGGCCCGGACCTCGGGAACGGAAACGTTGGCGTCCTTATCAATCATCATAATTATCCGTACAACTCATCGCCGGAGAAGCAGCATTGGCCATGCACAACCCCTGGGGCGAAGCTACAGGCTGCGACCACTTCCCGGCCACATTTTAACGCTACTACCTGATTATTACGACCGCAGGACTGCAGCCGATGAATGGCTCAACGAAGTTCCGCTAGCATCTCGACATCGTAGGGGCGCACATCTTCCCACTTGCCCTTAGACAGAAGTATCGGCAGGTCCGGATTGGCGATCAGCGCCCGACCGATTGCCACCAGGTCAAATTCATTGCGATCGAGCCGCTCTTCAAGACCGTGCAGGCCCGCTGCCCCAGCGGAGGTGGACATCAGATGACCAACCGATTCCAGCAGCTCTTCCTGAGTAGCGGGTTCGGAGGCGGTAAAATCCTGCATCAGTTTTTCATAGCTGCCACTGCCATCAACAAAGTCCGTGTCGAGGCAGACGCTACCGACCGAAATCGCCGTTTTTCCTGTGATTTTTCTGGCCCAGCCCGCCAGATTGAGATCAGACCCGGGAAACTCCGGCTCCCAGAACCGGCGCGTGCTGGCGTGAAAAATATCAACGCCGGCATTGGCCAGTGGTAACAGCACCTTCTCCAGCGCCTCAGGACTCTCTGCCAGTCGCGCAGAGTAGTCCTGTTGCTTCCACTGGGAAAATCGGAAGCTGATCGGCACGGACGGCCCCACGGCAGCGCGAACGGCGCAGACAAGTTCTACGGGAAAAAGATTGCGCGACTCCAGGTCACCTCCATAAGCATCGCTGCGCTGATTACTGCCTTCCCAGAGAAACTGGTCAACCAGGTAGCCGTGGGCGCCATGAATTTCGATGCCGTCAAAGCCCAGTGTTGTTGCCAGTGTGGCGGCGCGTGCAAAAGAAGTGATCACCGCGTCGATGTCACTCTGGCTCATTTCCCGCCCTGACGGCACGCCAGGCATCAGTAGCCCGGATGGGCTGAGTGCCGGGAGCTCCGGCTGGGGGCCAACACCGGGCTTTCTGATAGCGCCGGTATGCCACAACTGGGTGAATATCTTGCCACCCGCAGTATGAACGGCATCCACCACCGCCTTCCAGGCCATCGCGGCCTCTTCACCATACATACCCGGCACATCCTCATAGGCAGTTGCATGCGGCTCGTCAACAATGGTGGCCTCCGTAATGACCAGGCCCACTCCTGCCTCGACACGCCTGGCATAGTAGGCGGGTGCTTCCGGCGATGGTACGTAGCCGGGGGACAGATAACGGGTCATCGGAGCCATAACAATGCGGCTCGGCAGTGACAGGGATGGCATCTCGAAGCTCGAGAAAATTCTGGCGTTTGCCTTTTCCATTGGGATCCTTTTTAGTCGCTTCTCGCCGAGTCGTTTCACGCCGAGTCGTTTCACGCCGAGTCGTTTCACGCCGAGTCGTTTCACGCCGAGTCGTTTCTCGCCGCCTGCAGCCAATCCAGTACGAACTCCGGAACAGCTGCCGCGGGAATGTTCAGGTACACAAACGCCGGTTTGTCTTCTGTTTTACCCGGCCATTCATCCAGGGAAATTTTCGGGCAGCTGTTGTCCCCGGCGCAGTTCGCCAGACAGAAACTGACACCTTGCGCTGATCCGGGCTGGTAGTCAGCGCTACAACCATCCAGCACCACCTGCCAGCGGTAATGCTCTGCCACATTCAGTACCGGCTGATAGCGCGCGACCTCTTCGTCTGTAGACGGCCCGTCAATATCACGCAGTAGTAAACCCGCTACTTCGCAAGCAGCGAAATTTCGCAAATAGTCCGCGACATACATAGACGCCGATTCCGCATCGTCCCAGCTGACCTCCGCTTCATTGACCCCATGTGCCTGGCAATAAGCGATAGACATCCAGTATTTGGGAGAAGGCACGGCCAGCAGCAACGGCCGATCGGGATACAACCCGGCCAGTGCATCCACGATCTCGCGCAAATGCGCCCTGGATGCCGTATCCGCCAGCAGCGTTCGCAAGGCGTAGCCAAGGCGTTTTTTTGCTGCCATCGCTTCTGCCAAAGCTGGCGAGCGCTGCAACCAGCTTTGATAAAAGCTGTCCAGCTCTATTACAAGGATATCTGAGTTCACCAGGCCCTGCAGTTGCCGGTGATAGGCAACCAGTGCCCCCACATCACCCCAGGGCGGCTCACCCCCTCTGGCCAGCACGGCTTTACCGTAGTCCCACGCATCTATCCACAGTGGGGTGTGCTCTGTGCCAAGTTTTTCAAGATACTCTGTCAGCACTACTGACATTGCTGTGTACTCCTTCTGTTCTGTACCAGGCGTGGCAGGGTTCTAACCGGTCGAACGCACATCCAGCTCCTTTTTCAGCTCGCGAATCTCCGCTTCCAGCGCTGTAATTTTCCTGTCCTTGGGATTGGAGATCATTACACCGGCACTACCGGCAGGTATTGTGTAGCGCGCGGCGCCAGGCGGAGACACAACCAACACACTGGCGTCGTCACCCCAGCTCCCCATATACGGAAGCTCCTCGGCTGGGCCATCGGTCACCCAGGTGCTGACAAACTCGTCGTAGGGAATGCCGCGGGCTATACGCGCTTTGCGCTCGCTCTCGCGCAGCAGCCTGGTCTCCTCCTCATCCAGCACAAGATTAGATTCATTGAACGCCACCTTGTAGATGTCGCGTGCAACCTCCGGGCTCAGCAACTGGTTTTCGATATCTGTCATAACCATGGCCGGATCGCGGTCCAACACGTCACCGTAGCCGCCGCCTGCGCCCTGGCAAATCATGTAGAGCTCGCCGGTGGCACAGGGTTCAAAATTCATACCCGCGTCCTGCACGATATAATCCCCACCGGGAATCTTCCGCTCGTTCATCAGTTTGACCATGTCAAACTCAAACTGCTCGGGGTTGTCCACAAGCGTGTCAAATATATTGATATTCTTGATTTTTGCCAGCGGGTAGGCGGGACAACCATAGCCACCGAAAAGCCCGACCGTTGCGGGGTGCTTGCCGCCGCACTGGCCTGTCATAAAGCCGAAATCGGTGCTGTTTCTGACCGTAACAATCTGTTCATAGCCCTGGCCGGAACGGTATTTTCCGAAGCCTACGCGGTCTTTGGTGATTTTCTGGGACACCAGTCGCACGTAGGGAAGCTCCTCTTCCGCAAGCTCCATTTCCCCGGTATCTGCCATGTAACCGAATACCGGTGACAGCGAGTGCTCGCCATCTTTGTTCTCACGCCCGCCCGTGCCGTTACCATTGATATCGGCACAAAAATTGCCGGTAACTTCGTGGTGTTGTGTCAGGCCACCATATACCAGGGTCGCGGGTTGGTTATACGCGGGCGCATTCACCGCGGTATACCGTTTCGGCATACAGTAGATCAGTTTTGCCATCGCCTGGGCGGGCATGGTGAACGCCTTGAACACGGATATGAGACTCATGGCGTTGGGTGCAATAGCCGAAGAGTTAATCATGGAATTGGGATCTGCTTCCACTTCGACTGCGCTGAACACAGCCTGATTTTTCGGCAGGTCTGGCCAGATATATATCAACAGCCCGGTCATCAGACAGGTTTTGAAGGACGCCAGGACAGTGTTTATTGCGCGATTGCTCAGCTCCGGAGAAGCGCCGTGAAAACTCCAGATCATGCGCGAGCCATCCACCGTCACCTTCATCGGTATTTTCGCCATGACATGTTCGCGCAGGTCGCCGTCGAGGAAGGACGTCACACGGGTAATGCCGTCAGGAATTTCCTCTATTCGGCGTTTCACCTCGGCCTCGGTGTCCTCCAGCGTTTTTCGCAACATTCCCTGCAAGGCATCGGCGCCGAATTCTCGCAGCACTGCGCGTACACGCTCCCGTAGTCGAAGTATCGCGTGAAGCTTCACTTTCATATCGGCTAGTTGCAGCTTGGGGTCGCGGACAGAGTTTTGCAGAAAGTTGACCAAGTCGCGGCGCAACTCGTCATTTTCCACCACCTTGAACGGACACATCTTCAGCCCTTCATCGAACTTGGTCTCCGCAATTGACGGCATACCGCCCGGTTCAATGGCGCCATTCTCCCCTTCGTGAATCGTGGCAGATACCCAGCAGACCAGTTCACCGTCCCAGAATACCGGCATGGCAAGACTCTGGTCTGTATTGTGCACCGCGCCATAGCTGGAATCGTTGTGGATGAAGGCGTCGCCCTCGTTAACCCCTACTGATTTCTGATCCATCCAGTACTTGTGAACAAACTTGATCGCATACTGCGCCACCGACGCGAATACCACGATACCTCGCGTACCGCATAAAGCCAGGTCGCCACATGAGGTGGACACCGACGTCACCAGGTCACCCCATTTCGCCCCCGGTGCCACACCCATCTGTTCCACCATGGTGTGAGATTCATCCAGTGCCGACTGAACGCGTCCGCGCACAATATTGGCCAATTGGGTATCGAAGCCATCGGACAGGATGCGCTCCTCCGCTGCCGTCCTGGGCGCCAGACTGTGATCGTTCATAATCTCGGGGTCGGGGCCGTAGAACAGTTTGTTTTCGCTGACAAACTGGTCCAGTACCATTTGATCATCCGATGACAGGGTCTCTTGTACTTGACTGCTGGCCATGATCTATTCCTACCTATTTATTCGTGAGTTTTCATCGTTCGCATTGCTACTGGTTTTTAAAAAACCAGACAGCGCCGGAGTTAGATGCATGGAAATTCCAGCCGGGTTCCACCAGGTATGTGGTGTTCACCGTGGTAACCACAGCGGGGCCTTCAATATATGTACCGGGGTGAAGCGCGGCATCATCGTATACCGGCGTCACAACCGCGCCGTCTGTACCGACGAAATGGCAATCACGCGAAGCCACTGACTCCACCGGCAGTCGCTCCGACAGGGGTTTAATGTCGGTAAAATCGACTTTCTCCAACTCCACATAGGAACTTACGCGAACGGTGTTAATCCTGACACCGGACTCCTCCGCCTGGCTGCCTTCGCCAAACCGTTCCCCATAGCGTTTATGCAGCCGTTTGATGAGGGCAACAATATCCTTCACATTATGAAATCGGGTGACATCCGACTCTACAGCGGTTTCCACTCGCTGGTTGCCGTAACGCATGTCGAATTCCAGGCGGAAGCAAATGTGCTCGGAATTCAGCCCCTGGCGCAATAAATCCTGACGCCCGCGATTCTCAAGCTCTTCAATTTTCGCATTGAGCGTATCGAAATCCGTCAACAAGGTTTTGGTCACGGTGTGATACAGCACGGTATAAGTTGACTGCTCGTGAATATGCATCTGGTTTACGTTGCCGGCACCCAGAGCAGAGAATACAGAACTGAATGGTGGCGCCAGTACCCTGGTAACACCCAGGGCGTTGGCAATGCCACAGCAGTGCAGTGGCCCGTTACCGCCATAGGCAAGCGTGGTAAATTCAGATGGCTCGTAGCCTCTTGAGCGCAGTTCCGTGGCGATACCGTTCGCCATATTGGCATCGGCGGTTTGCTTGATGTACTTGCAGGTTTCGATGATGTCGAGGTCCAGGTCATCACATAACTCTTCCTCAATCGCGAACCTCGACCGGGCCGGGCTTAGCTTGATGCGCCCGTTGGCATAAAACCCTGGATCCAGATAGCCCAGCAACAGATCGGCATCCGTGACAGTCGGTTGCATACCTCCGCGGTCATAACAGGCAGGGCCGGGGTCTGAGCCGGCGCTTTCAGGCCCTATTTTTATCGACTCATGCAATTGGTCGTAGGAGGCAATCGAACCACCGCCGGCACCCAGCGTGACCAGGTGTACCATGGGAACGCTGACCAGCCAACGGTCTATCACCGGGTTGAAGTCGTAATACTTCTCACCACCTTCAACAACAATACCAATATCAAAGCTGGTGCCACCCATATCGCTGGCGACAATATTGCCAAGCGACCCGCTGAACGATAGATGCTCAGAGGCCGCGATACCTGACACCGGTCCGGAATGCACAGTTTGTAGCGCATCGGTGGAATTGAGCTGCGCCATGCCCCCGGAGTTATGCGAAATGAGCATCGGCTTCTTGTAGCCATTTTCACGCAAATAGGCTTCCAGATTACCCAGACCGTGGTACATCACCTGGTGCAGAAAACCATCGATAATGGTAGACATGGCGCGGGTGTACTCACCCTTACGACCCACCACCTGGTGAGATAACAGCAGCGGAATGGCTCCAAGCAGGTAAGACGGATACTCCTGCAAGAATATTTCCCGCGTCCGCAATTCATGCTCAGGGTTAACAACGCTGTTGGCATACAAAACAACAATGGTTTCTGCACCCTGGTCGACCAGGTATCGCAGCTTGTCGCGAAGATCATCTTCATCCAGAGGCATCAGGATATCGCCGTTGTAGGCCACCCGTTCTCTTACACCGCTAATAAGCGGTATGGGAACGATCGGATCGGGCCGCACGGCATTGGGTAGATCGCGCTGTTGCTCAAAAGGAATTCCCTCGCCATAGCCGCGGCCCCGGGACAGAGGCACGGTACTGTTGAACCCCTCTGTGATAATCAATCCGATTCTTGGCCCCTTGCGTTCGATCAACGCGTTGGTGCCTAGCGTCGTGGAGTAACGCACAGAATCAACGCCGCCCAGGAGAGTGGCCTTATCAATGGCGAGATCGCCAATGGCAACATCCAGGGCATCATTAAAACCCTGTGACAGATTGTGGTGATTGGTAAGCGCTTTGGCACCTACGTTTACGCCATCCCACACAACGAAACAGTCGGTGAAAGTGCCACCAATATCGACGGATATACGTCTCATTATTCTTGTCTCTCCAGTGTGTTAGTGGTGGTGAGCGGAGCGCTCTCGCGCCGTATCGGGAATTTCCGGCCGCTCAGGTATATCGCCCCAGGAAGCCACTTTTTTCTTCAAGTCGACCAGGTTCAACTCGATATCATGTACCGGCGGGTGCCCTGGCACCGTGTATTCAACTTCCACCATGGTGCCGCAATGCGGACAGCAAAATTCCAGCATGGCCGTATAGACCGGGTCCGGTGCGAAACTGTAGCTGTAGAGCTCCGGGTCTATAAGCGGTTTGTGAATCTCACTGGGATTGCGGTCATGTACCAACAGACCGCGTTTATAGTTTTCGTGTGCGGAGATTAGCTCGTTGTCACAATTCCGACACTCCCACATTTCGGTATCGAGGTTAACGCGCAAGTACTCTGTGATATTCGCTTTCATTCGCTTGTCCTCACACTATTTTTTCAAGAATCAGATCGTTGTTTCCGGACACGCTCAGGCGCCACCCGGGATCAATAAGCCCGGTAAAGAATGCCTCTTCTATAATCACCGGGCCCTGAGCCGTAACACCCGGGCTCTGGTCTTCCAGACGGATAACCGGTACATCCTGGTAGCTACCGGCATCCACCATTACACGCCGGGTGCTGTCGACTCTGGCGTCCTGGCTAGTCTCATCACCCACCGGACTGAAACTTAGTTGGCTGATCTGCTTCCTGGCTTCATAGAGCAGTATTAACCTGTCATCTTCCTGCACGTCGCTGGGCAATGGACCATTCTCTGTCATCGGAAATACCCTTTCTTCGTTGTTCCGAACGCGAAGCAAGGACATTTCAACAATACAGTCTTGCAGATCAACTCCTTCAGCAAACATGTCCTTTGCAGCACGAGCACGGGTACTGTTTGCGACGCGATGAAGAGCTTCATCGCTGTGTTCATCCAGGGTGAACTGGTAGACCTGCGACAGCGGCGAGAAGCCGATTCCAACTGCACTGAATACGGCGCCAAGGCCGGGGATGATGACTCGCTTCGCACCCGTTGCATCTGCGATACGCGTGGCCGCCAGAGCACCTGCCCCGCCAAACCCCGCCAATGTTGTTTCGTCGTCGATGTCACTGTAGCTTTTCAAAGCCATAGCAATTTTGTTAACCCAGGCGTTGAACATCCGGATCAGTGCCTCGTTCAATTCCAGGCCCAGCGGTTCAGCGATATTGGTCGTGATGGCCTGGGTGGCGCGCTCAGCATCAAGGCTGAACTCTCCGCCAAAGTATGTGGCGGGGTCTAATACACCCAGTAACAAAAATACATCGGTGATAGTGGCCCGCTTGCCGCCAAGACCGAAACAGGCAGGACCAGGCGCCGCTCCAACGGATTCCGGGCCGACCGTAATGTCCTTGCCATCCGTGGCGATGACCGAACTGCCACCCACACCTGCACTGAAAATATTTGCCAGTGGAAAACTGACTTCCACACCCTCGATATGGCCGTGCCTGTCTGTGGTCAACGCGCCATCAACGACAACACCAATATCGGTTGTCGTGCCGCCCACATCATATGAAAGCACTTTCTTGTAACCGTAGTGTCCGGCCAGCGCCTTGACACCTTCCATGCCACCACGCGGGCCCGAGCCATAGGATTTAAGCGCGGTAGTTTTGGCTACCCGCGCGGCCCCCCCGTCGTTGCGGAAGATTAACAGCGGATTTTTCGTTTTATGTGCCTTCAGGCGATGATCGGCGCTGTAGAGAAATCGCTCCATCCCGGGATGCAGGAACGCATTCATCACCACAGACCAGGTACGTCTACCGTAGTTCGGATCATCGGTCAGTTCACCGGCGGACAGCACCGGGACAACACCCAACAAATGGGATGGAAATTTGCGACCGATGACGCCGCACAGCTTCGCCTCGATGCGCTTGAACTCAGGCTGATTTATCGACAACAATATGCGGCTGGCGCCCGAGGCTGCCACGCGATTGACTGCGGCGACAATACCCGCCTCCATATCCGCATCGGAAAGCGACAGGTCGATGGTGGCAATACGGTCGGCAATAAGGTCGGAAAATAGTGCGCTCTGCTCGGCCGATTCGGTAAGCAGCGCGAGGTTCTCCTCGCTATCGACCAACAGCCCGAGTTGCGGGCCTTTGCGTTCCACCAGGGCATTGGTACCCAACGTGGTTGAATAACGGATGTAATCGGTGCTCTGGAGCAGCTGATCCACCTGCCCCTCGTCCCCATAAATGTCCCTGGCAAGCTTCTTCATCCCGTCGAAGAAGCACTTGCTCAGGTCAAATGGGGTGGTCAAGGCCTTGGTGTGATATATCGTTTCGCCGTCGAGGGCACAAAAATCCGTCAATGTGCCGCCGTTGTCGATATTGATGAGCTTCCCCATGAGTTCTCTACCTCAAAATGCTTGCAATAAACCGAATGAAACTGGCATGCAAGAAGACTATTTGAGAAGAGAGGCCCGGACGCCACCCGGGCGGGTAGTTTTTAGCAACTATAGGCCGGAACCGCAGATTTTACGGTTTCGTCAATTACATAGTGAGGCAGATCTTACCGAAGTGTTTCTGGGACTCCTGTAATTTGAAGGCGTCCGAAATATTTTCCAGCGCAAAGCTGGAATCGATAACAGGCCGAAAGCTGGCGGCTTCCAGAGCGCTTGTCATATCTCGCTGGTGATCGTGTGAACCCACTGTTATGCCAGCAATAGTGACGTTTTTCCACATGGCTTCAGAGGTTGGCACCTCACCGCCCCAGCCGGTCAATACACCGATCAGCGAAATATGCCCCCCGACTCGCGCTGCTGCGATAGACTGCGGTAGCGTCCCGGGACCACCGACCTCAACAACCGCATCAACCCCTCGACCTTGTGTAAGCTCAAGCACTTTCGCGCCCCATTCCGGCGTGTCCCGATAATTGATGACGTGGTCCGCACCCAGCTCCGTGAGCCTGGTGAGTTTCGCTTCTGAAGATGACGTCGAAATAACCCGCGCACCGGCCGCCTTGGCCATTTGTAGTGCAAAGATAGATACACCACCTGTTCCCTGGGTGAGCACAGTTGTCCCGGGCCTGATGGCGTTTTCTACAAACAGCGCTCGCCATGCTGTGAGCGCTGCACAGGGTAGTGTTGCCGCCTCTTCAAACGTGTAACCTCTAGGCATGGGGGTAAACGCCGAGGCGGGCATGCACACATACTCTGCAGCAAAGCCATCAATGTGGTCGCCGGGGACACCCAGAGTACGCTCGGCAGAGACGGGCCCACCAGACCAGCCCGGGAAAAACGTCGACATGACCTTGTCACCCACCGCAAACGCGCTAACCCCTTCACCCAGGGCCGCGACTTCCCCCGCGCCATCTGACATGGGGATACGCCCATCGTCGACGGGCAACATACCCGCCACCACTGCGTAGTCGTGGTAATTGAGGGAACTCGCCCTGATTCGCACGAGAATTTCACCAAAGCCGGGCTGCGGCTGATCGCGTTCCACCACCTTGAGGGAATCAAGCGTTGCGGGTTGAGGTACCTGTATTACTTTCATTACTGATCTCCGTTGAATTTAACGCCACAGCTGGCATCTGTGCCCTGCGCTATTCACAAAAGAGTTTGCGCAGGGCTTTTTTGTCTGTCTTGCCGACATTGGTCTTGGGGATTTGATCACGTATCTCGACCGACTTGGGGGTTTTCACGCCGCCCAGCTTTTCCCTGATACGGGCAATAAGTTCCTGTTCGGTGAGGCTATAGCCCTCTCGCAATACCACAACCGCTTTGATCGACTCGCCCCATTTTGCATCTGGCACACCAATCACAGCGCACTCCAGAACTTCCGGCTGCGCCAGAATCGGGGTTTCGACCTCCGCACTGAACACATTGAACCCACCGGTGATGATCATATCCTTCAGACGGTCCACGATATACAGATATCCATATTCGTCAAGGGTGCCGACATCGCCAGTGTGATGCCAGCCAAACTTTCTGGCGGCAGCCGTGTCTTCGGGCTTTTTATAATATCCGGGCGTGACAAGCGGGCCCCGAACACAAATTTCGCCACGTTCTCCCGGCGGCAACTCGACACCGTTTTCATCCAGAATGGCAACCCGTGTCGGCGAGGTCACCTGGCCGCAGCTGGCGATGCGTTCAGGGTGTTTGCCGGCGACAGCCGCCGCCAGCACGCTGGGGCTTAGCCACGACACCAGCATAGGCGACTCCGCCTGACCAAAGCACTGGCAAAGAACCGGACCGAACTGCTCCACCCCCTGCCGTAACTTGTCCGGCGATACCGGGGCAGCAGCGAGCAATAACTGGCGCAGGCTGGAGGTGTCATAGTCGTTTTTGGCGGCCTCATCCAGCAAGCCGTAGTAGGCGGTGGGGGGCAGGAAAATGTGCGTGACCCGATGTTTCTCAATGGCACGCAACACCTCAACTGCATCAAACTGCGGCAGCACAACCGTCTTGCCTCCCACACCAGCATAGATGTTGATAATCACCCCGGCGGCATGTGTAATCGGTGCAACCGCAAGATGTACTACACGCTCGGTTTGCTCGCCGATATAATGCCGCAGACCCAGTTCAATCATTGTGCAAATGGATCGGTTGCTGATCTCAACGCCTTTCGAGGGCCCGGTTGTACCACCGGTGGGCCAGCGCGAAAAGACAACGTCCGGTGCACCGAAAGGGTCTGACCAATCCGGCACACGGCTAATATCTGACGGCTGGCAAAATTCTGATAATGCTGGATGTCTGGTATCGCCTGAATCAATACACACCACCCCTTTGAGGTCCGGTAGCAGTGGTATGATCCTGTTAACGTCATCAATCACCGACGAGTGAAAGAACAGCCAACGGGTATTCACGTAGGCCATATACTCCGCATTCGACCCGGGAGCGTTGCGCACGTTGACCGGAACCCACGCACCCCCGGCGCGATAAGTCGCGAGGATACACACCACCGCCGCCGGCTCGTTGGGTGAGAACACCGCGACAGAATCCCCCAGCGCAAAGCCTGCGTTGTAGAGGCTGCAAGCAATTGACCGGGTTTCCTGTTGTGCCTCGGCATAGGTATAACGGTGACCGTTACCCTCAACAAATACCTGATCCCGGGCGATCTGGGCACCCCGATCGAAATAATCTATAGGCCGCACATTGGCTCCTTTCTGGTTTTCGGTGTCTTTCGCTCGACGTCAGCAGGACGTAACTGTCAAATATTGCCAAAATCCCCATGCCGGCCCTTGCCGTCCTTGAAACGGGTGGCACCCTCCAGACCCTCAGCAGAGAGCATTGGTGAACTGTTTCGCCATTCCACCCGGAGCGCTTCTTCAACTGGAAGCCCATGCTGCAGATAGACTGAGCGACGATCAGCTCGCATACAACCCTGGGGAAAGCGGGAAATTTCCAAAGCCATGGCCTCTGCTGCCTGCCGCGAATGCCCGTCGGGCACAACCTGTTCGCAGGCGCCTATTCGCAGGCATTCCTCGGCGGGGACCTTGCGCCCGGTAAGAATAATCTCAAGCGCTCGCCCCTGCCCTACCAGCCTGGGCAAACGAACAGTCCCGCCGTCTATCAAGGGCACTCCCCAGCGTCGGCAATAAACCCCAGCATAGGCACTTTCCTCCATAATGCGAAGGTCGCACCACAACGCGAGCTCAAAACCGCCAGCCACCGCCGGCCCCGCAATCGCGGCAATAACAGGCTTGGACAATTGCAGTCTGCTGGGCCCCATGGGACCCCGGGGTACAGCACTGAAGTCATCGGAAAAATCCAACTCGCCCAGGGGTCTTTCTTTACCCTTCAGGCTACTCGCATATTTCAGGTCCCAACCGGCACAAAAAGCGCCTCCTTCACCCCAAAAAACAGCCACTGCCGCATCGGGGTCTCTATCGAACTCCTCAAAGGCGGCTACAAGTTCCTCCGCACTGGTTGGGTCCATCGCATTGCGGGCCTCCGCGCGGCTGTGAATAACCGTGGTTACTGCACCGTTTTTCTCTACTCTAACCGTCATATAGCATTCCTGTTTAAGTCGTGAATTTCCGGGACTCGGTAATCTGTGCCTCCAACTCGGCGATAGCCGCCCGCGCCTCATCCCCTTCCGGTATGGGCCGCCCCGAATCCCGCCACTCGACAGCCGACTTGAATCGGTTCGCCTGGGCGTGTCGCCGGAACCACATTCCCTCCGGATTATGCCGGGTAATACCGTCAAACATGGTGGCCATGGTCTGGCTCGCCATCAGCCCCATCCGTTCTACCGCTTCATTGACGATCATCTTCTGCATCATCAACATACCCGTAGGTACGCTACCGATGCGCGCGGCCAGTGCATCCACTGCCCCGGTAAGTGCATCCGGTGCGACCGATTCACTCACCAGACCCCAGTCAGCTGCCTTCACACCATCGATTAAATCACCGGTGAGTGTCATGCGCTTGGCACGCTCCGGCCCCAACCGATAAGTCCAGTGTGCCGTGGTGGGGCAGCCCCACACCCGCACCGGCATATAGCCTATGCGGGCAGTATCCTCCATAACCACCTGATCGCAGCACAGGGCGATATCAGAACCACCGGCGATGGCGTATTTGTGTACCCGTGCAATCGTGGGTTTATGGGAACGCCAGAGACTCATGAAATCGTCGGTGTAGCTGCGCATAGTGCGATAATCCACCATAGGGTCCCAATGTTCCGACTCCTGTTTACAGGGGTGGTCGTCCATCCCTTCGGCAAACAGGCCGATGTCGTAGCCCGCGCAGAACGCGGCCCCTGCACCCTGTAGCACAATGACATGAATATCGTCAGAGGCATTGGCAGCTTCTACTGCCCGACGTATTTCTCCGGGTGTCTGAAAGGTAATTGCATTCAGTTTTTCCGGGCGATTAAAGGTAATACGAGCCACCCGTGGATTGTCCGGATCCTGGTTCAGGGTGAGCGTTTCCAGTTCCTCGTAAGGAATAAGTGGCGACCCTGCAAACGGGTCGGCGCCCAGATTTTGATTAGACTCGTCCATGATTTTTCCCCTGAGAATACTACTCCCATACTCGCCCGGCGCAGGGTCTGCCGCACCACCCCCGCGGGTAGTTTTCGGAGTAATTTCTCTGTACAACTGGCAGCGTCAAGGACACACCTTGCCCTGGCTATGGCATAATCAACACCGCACAATCGCCCCGGGGAGAAAACAGTGAGCATGGCTGAAAGAAGCGTTGGGCAGTTATCCGCCGCAGCGGAAGCTGCAGTAATTCGGCACGCCGCACAGGCAGGTTTATAATGTTCGATATCGGATTTGCCGAGATTGTCCTGATCGGGGTCGTAGGACTACTGGTTATTGGGCCTGAGAGGCTACCAGGCGCCATTCGAACGGGCTCTCAATGGCTGAGTCATTTCAAGCGTGGCTTCAATACGATGAAGCGGGAGATCGAGCACGAGCTGGAAATTGATTCTGTAAAAAATCAACTGAACAAGGCAAACGAGCAATTCAAAACCACCTCCCAGGAATTCAAGCAGAATCTGGGGAGCAGTTATGACAGCGATGACGTCCTCCAGGAAGATAACATCCCGGAAGATGACTTCCTCCCGGAAGATGACATCCCGGAAGAGCACGAAGAGCAACATCCGGTAGACCGTCCACCGCAACACAAAGCGGACTGAAAACCGCCTTGTGTTGTCTCAGGTTCCCAGACGTCTGAGCGCAGCCTGAGTGAGAAATCTGTCATACACCCCTTCTACATTCACCTGTGTCCGAAATCCACCAGCCACCTCCTGTACCTGCTCAAGACGCGTCATCCTGTTGGTTTGCACATCGTGCGCATGCACCCGCGTCCAGGACCAGTAGGGGTGTTTACCATCCATTACCCGCTTGTCGCCATCCTCATACAGGGAGAAAGCACCGTCAAAAGAACGGTACATTTCACCGCGGCGGTCGTAGCTCACCATACTGAGAGGTAACAGCGTCCTGGCATCAAACCAGACGCGCTTCTTGCTCACTGGTGCCCGCGGATACCCGGTCGGCTCTGCCTCTACCACGATCGCCTCGGGAACCAGTTCTACTTCGGTATCCCAGAAGGTATCACCATTCTGCCCTCCGTGAACGCTGTGCTCCCAGTTGGGATCATTCCCGTTCCAGTTACCGCTAACGGCTGCCAGTGCGGGACCGCGATGAACCGTGCGGTAATTGCCCCAGGTGAGAAATGGGTCGCCCGCCGCCCAGGCATCTGACAGATACAGGGTAGACCCGGGTATCAGCGGTTCGAAACGCTGGTTGGTGGGAAACCGCCTGACGCGTTTGAAGGCGGGAAGGTACCCGTACAGATCCGGGTATCGATTCTGGTCATAGTGCCAAATGTTAAGGTAGGAAGTACCCCTGATATCACTGGGTGTCAGAAACAACACCGACTGGTAGCGCAACTTGTCTTCATGCCCGGGCCAATACGGTTTTGGCTCCAGTACCAGTCGCCCCACCGGGCTCATCTCAATCCAGCAAGATTGGTAGTTATAGGCGATCTTGCCCTCCGGGTCGAGATCATATTCCTTGACCGCGTTAAGCGATACATCGTGACGCCCCCAGCTCATAGTAATTCCAGCAAAGATCTCCAGGGCGGATTTGGGGTCGGGGAAGGGGTTACCACCAATCCAGGGCTTTCCTTCCCGCGTGACCACGTTGCCATCAGCCGAAAACATTGCCTGCCCCTGGTTGCGCAAGGTGGCTTCTATGTATTCCCAGGGACTCAGTTTCATAATGTCTGTGGTGGTCGCCCGAACCTTAAGCACCCTCCCCATCTGGGAGATCTGCGTGTACTGAATTGGGTCGAGCAAATCCTTGACCAGCTCGACATTACCGGCATCAATCTGGTCGCCAACACCCAGCTTGCCGCCGGTATAGGCTTCCAGCGACAACAACTCGTCAGGGTAGGCGTCGGTTATACTTCCGCTTGCTGCAATAGTCGGCCACAACGGCGCCAGCACGCCGGTGGCCAGGACGCCACGGCCCATTTGCGCCAGGAAGTGTCGCCTGGAGTACTGTGAATCAAATTGTCTGATGTGCATGCGTGTTACTCCTTGTGCAGCGGGCAGCCCATGTCTCGAGTTAAGACCGCTAGAATCTGCTGCTGTTCCTTCTCTAAACGATGATTATACCATTGAATTGTGCGCTGCAGCGCACAGCCGCGAGTATCCGGCCCTTTTTCCACGGCCAGCAGTTGCAGGCGGCGTAAAGACACAGTTAGCCAACGGGGTGATCCCTCCGGTTCTGCTTCGGCAATATGGGCCAGCGCCCTCTCTGCCGCGAACGTATCTCCCATAAGCTCCGACTGCTCCGCCAGTTGCTGCCAGGCGTCACCTGAACCGGGAAACACCGCCAACATACTGTGTATTGCGTCCAGCGCCGCCTGATTCTGCCCGGTAGATCGCAGCGCATTGATAGACAACATCCAGACCTGCCGCTGAAGTTGTGGCCGGTCGGTCAGCGCAGGAAGCCATGATGTACTTAACACAGCGAGTTCTGCGTCGCGGCCTCGTGCATCAAATTCCCGTAGTAAAACAAACAGTTCGTGAGAAAAGGCAGGATCAGAGTTGTCGAATTGTTCACGCACGTACAGACCCAGGGCTTCCGGCCCCTGCAAGCGGTCTATCAGGCGCAGTCGCGACCATTCAAGAACCCTCCTCTGCGTGGGACTCAAGCCCGGATCTTGCGACAGCGTATCAATTCTACCCAGCACCTCATCGGGCTCTTTAGCCAGAACACTGCCCAGTTGTGCCGTCAGCACTTGCATTGCCAAAGTCTCACGCTGATCGCTGGATAGAGACTTAAGCAGCGCAAGAGCTTTAACCGCGGACGCCTCCACATCGGCCTGATTTGAACTGCTCGCAACCTGTTGAAAGCGCGCCACAGCCAACTCAAGTTCAACTGCAAGCACGTTGTCTTCCAGCCGAGAGTCAGTGGCAGCCAGGGTGAGGTGGCGGGCCTGTTTTACGGTGTCAGCCTCGACTCGTGCCAGCGCCAGGTGCGCACTTGCAATGTCCGGATCTGAACCGGCACTGGCGATATACTCTTCAGCGGCACTGCGCATCAGTGACGCACGCGTTGCCGAGGGATCGTCCTGATGCAGAGCTTCAGCGACTATAAACTGCAGTTTGATCAGCGGTGCCTGCAGTTCACCTGGAATGGCCTTCGCCTCACGCAACTCCTGAATCATTGCCATTGATTCTCGATTCAATCCGAGCTCGTAAAGCGCTACCGCGTAATGGTAGCTGAACACAGTGAGATCAAGGGGGAAGTTAACAGCATCTGAGGCAAGGAACTGCTGAAACTTTAATACTGTGGATTCGTATTGCTGAAAAGCATAGGCAAATTCCGCTTCCACGAGGTAGGCAATTGGACCGATTTCATAGCCCACGATTTCTTCCTGGTAACTCAGGATACGTGCAAATAAGCGATCATCGAGGAAACCCTGAGCGATGAGGTGACGCAGGTATTCCGCTGCTTCAAAGCCACCCGTATTCTCTTCACGTCTGCGCTCAAGAAGCAGGAAAGCCTTTTCTTCCAGCAGCCGCGCCCTGGCGGGAGTCAAAGGCTCATTATCTACTATCTCGATCGCGTCACTTCCCTCAAACTGCAAGGCCAGCAGCCCCAACTCAGTGTCCACAATTTGATGCAGCGGATTCTCAGGGTCCGGTTCCAGAGCACGCTTCAGCAGCAACAGCCGCTGCTTCATGGTTGTGGTGTCTTCCTGCAGCTGCGCTACATACGCCAAGCCCAACCAGCTGCCGTATACCAAACCGGGGTACAGTATTCGCAACGAAGAGGCCTGAAACCCGCGTTCTGCGCGGGATAGCGCGGTTACGCGCGTCTCCTTCTCGACCCCGTACTGCGCCAGTGACAGGTCCAGCCATGCCTGCCAATATCGCAGTGAGGCCAACGCACGGTTCAGGTCGTACCACAGCTCCGACCGGTACAGGTTCTCGAGTGCCGCCTCTTCTTCGTTCGTTGCGCGCTCGATATCCCGAATTGCTCCACGGCAATTACCATGCAGCTTCTCGCCAAGTTTTCGCCCATCCAACAAGCGAGCCGCGCCCGCTCCACTATCGCGCTGGGCGACAACCCAACCGCCAAAAGACACGGCCAGTTGCTGGCATTGCTCTGCGCCAAATGGGGTGGTTTCAATGCCCTTCAGCAATTGCTCGTAACTCACCGCAGGCTCGTCTGCGCATGCACCGGAAATGTTCAGCAACCAGATCAAGGCAGCGATGGGAAGAAATGCGTGAGGGTGTTGGAGCATCATCACAATGCCTCCATCAGCAAAGTCATTTCGGCAGAAAACTGGCCGCCCATGACCAGAAAGAGCAGCTGGCGCGCAACAACTACATCCCCGTCCATGGTAGCGGCCCGGCCATTGCCAGCTTCTGCAATCTCCTGGAATGGCAGCATGGGACTATCGCGATACAGCGCGCGGTTAACTGTTCTTCCCAATGACGCTTCAATTAGAGCAGGGTTTGAGTCATTGCTCACATCCAGAGTCGACACCTGCCCACCCTGTAACACCAGGTCACGGGTTAAGGCCAGCAACCGATCAAAACTGTTCTCATGAGGTGGCGCATCACCAATAATCACTACAACCCGTTTGGCGCCCGGGCGCCAGTTAGCCGAGGCAGCGACCTCCATGCCTGCTGTGACCGCCTCCTGCCAGCTACCCCCGTCTTTCGCTTCCAACGTAGACAAAAAACGTGACAACTTCACCAGGGAAAACGTCAGTGGTTGTGTGCGGGTGAGAAACTCCGGGTCATCGTAGTCTCGATAGGCCACGACACCGAATCGTGCAACAGGAACAAGTGAGCGCACCGAGTCCACGATATCAGCGATCCTGGTTCGCACTTCTGCAATCGCCCAATCCATTGAGCCCGTTGCGTCCACTACAAACATGACATCCAGTCCTGTTTCACGCAGCCCTTCGACATAGGCGGCGAAGCGGTTGCTGGACTGGCTCAGCCCCGTGCCTATACCCCTGCCAAAACCCGCTGTCCCCTCCCCTTCGGTGAAAGCAAGTGAATCCAGTGATGGTGGTGCCAGCAGCGATTCGGCCTTGCCACCAGCTGCGGCAACCATGGCCAAGTCCACTGCAGGTGGTGGCGGAAGTTCACTGGTACTGGCTACCAGCACCGCAGGCGGTTCAAACTCCAGTGGCTCCTCGAACAGGAGGCTCTCTTTTTCCGGTTCTTCAATCGGTGGGGCCGAGAGGGTTAGCTCGACACTTTGCTCCTCATCGGCGGCCTGCGTGAGCTTAAGATCACGACCCGCTTGCCACGAAATGAGCAAATGAACCAGCACAGAAAAAACGATCAGTAAGACCCAGGTTGCAACGTTATGCTTACCGATACCAGCGCTCATAGACCTTGGGTTGTCACCGATTACCGTCTTCGTTAATAGTGACGAGCGCAATCTTCTCAACTCCGTGATCGCGCATCAGGTCCATCAGTGGCAGTAGTGCACCGCTCAGGGCAGCGCCATCCACACGCAGGAGCACACGCTTGGGCAGGCTATTGCCCGGTGCTGCGAGCCACGTGAAAACTTGATCAAGGCGCATTTCCTGCTCTCCCATCACAATGGTGCCATCTCGGGCAAGAATCCATTCCGCAGGGGCGCCAAGTGAGACCCCGGCGCTTGAGGAGCGCGGGGGGATCACATCCTCCCGCACCAATTCAGAGATATTGCCCATGATAAGAAAAAACATCAGCAGCAGAAAAATGATGTTAATCATGGGGATAATTTTTTCATCAATGCGCTTTGTGCTTTGCACCGGCGCATCCAGTTTAATCATCCTGCTACTCCTCCAGGGCCAGTACTTGCAGATTCGTCAGGGCATGGCCCTGAAGAATATCCACAATACGTACCAACACCTGAAGAGGTAAATCGTCATGTGCGCGAACAAAAACCGGTGTGGCACTCTCGTAGTTTTTCTGCTCGAGATATTCGTCGAGTGAGCTGGCTTGTAATGAACGCCCCTCCAGCCAGATACGCCCGTCGGCAAAAACCTGTAGCTCCATAACTTGTAGCGGCGAGTTTCCCGAATCATCTCGTTCCGGTGTGTTGAACACCAGTTCGCCGAATTGTAGGAAGTTACTTTCTAGAATAAAAAACAGCAACAGAATAAAAACAATATCAATAAGCGGCGTCAGGCTGATTCGACGAATTGTGGTACGAGATGTCTGCGGGAGTCGCATACCGCAGTTGTGTCAGTCGCTACTGCCCGGACTGCGATAAAGCCCGGCAGTGAACAAACGAGTCATCATGTCTTCTGTTCGCGAGCGTATCTTGTCGATTCGACCCTGAAGCCCTGCATGCACCAGAGCAAACGGAATGGCTACACAAAGCCCCACAGCCGTAGTTAGCAAAGCCTCCCAGATTCCTCCGGCGAGTTGCCCGGAATCTGCACTGGAACCCTGCTCGGCCAGCCCATGGAAAACATCGATAATGCCCAGCACTGTACCCAGTAAGCCCAATAGTGGCGCCAGATAGGCCACCTGCTCGAGAATACCGAGCAGTGAATTGAGTCGTACCAGAACACGCTGCGCCATACGGGTTAATTCGGCTTCAATTGCAGCGAGGTCACAGCCATCGACCGCAAGCCAATTCATACCGTTACTGATCATCGGCGCCAGTGGCGATTTACTGGCACCTGCAAGTGCTATAGCGTCGTCCTCCCCCTGGCACCAGCGCGTTACCGCATCATCAAGCTTATCTAGCGAGCGCCCGGAAAAGCCCCGCATCTGCAAGAGTTTGTAAAGTGTCACCGCTAGCGCTACTACTGACATAAAAAGGAGGACCAGTACCACTGGTCCCCCTAGTGTCAGCAGTGCCAGCCACTCTCCTAATTGTGGCGCCTGCTCCAACATAACTACCTAGAACTGGTAAGTCAGGCGGAAGGCAACCTCGTTGGCATAGTCGAAGGTGGTCAGCGTATTCTCGTTGTCACTCTTACCTCCAATGAAGTTGGCAAAGAGTTCTGCACTCCAGGCTTCACCAGGCTTCCAACGAACACCGGGCTGTATCAGGTAACCCCCTTTGGGATCCCACAACACCGCAAAGTCCGTACGCCATGCCAGGGTAGGAGAGGGCTGCTGTAATGCGAAGGAAATGGCATCAAATCCATCGCGGCCACCGGGACCTGTAGAATCTGCCGCCATTTTGGTAGTACCACCATAGCCACTGAGGTGCCGGCCGACCAAATCACTCTCGGACTTATGCATCCACTGCAGGACCATATACGTTGCAGGGAAACTGTTCGAAAAGCGCTGGTATTTTTCAAATACCAAGGAAGTGACCCACTCGTCCGCCTCTTTGTAATCCTGCGCAAGTTCAGGGTCGGTGAACAACTTGTTGGGCGTGTAGGTCGCTTCGAAGCGCACGATCAACTGATCAAAGAAGGAGTCGGGCTCGCTGAAGAACATATAGTTGGTACCGAAACCGATAATGTCCTCGCGATAATACCTGCGGTCGAGGTAGCCGCGCAGATTACCCAGACCACCCGCTTCCGGTGTGAAGAACGCATCCAGCACCTGAGAGGTGATCTGGTAGTTATTAACCTGGGTACCGGGAGGATATCCCAAGGCATCAAGAACCCCGTTGGTGAGCGTTTGGGCGGCGGGGAAATCATCAAACACCTGCTGCAGGTTGCCATTAAGCCGCGACCTGCCAGCGTAGTTCCACCACTCGTTGGAGCTATACACACCCTCTGTTGTGAACGGCTCAAATGGAGTCTGCGCCAACAAATCCCCTATGCCCGGGTCCGGAATACCGGCCTCGGTGAAGGGGTTAAAGCCGAGCGCATCCCATCGGATGACGCCATTGGGGTCGCGGCGGCTGGTATAGGTGAACTGCAAGCCCAGTTCGCCAATCTGGCCTCTAAAACGGGCGCCAAAGTTCCATTCATTGTCGACCTCGTTAAAACCCTCTTTCTGACGCAGTACGAACTGTGAAGCAATAACGTTGTACGGGGTGTTTTCATCGGAATAAATGGTAGGCGCGAATTGCTGCGTCCAACCTTCAAGCTCCCAGCCATTATCAAACTGATAGCTGGCGCGAACGCCCAGGGCAGGTACACGCTTGTCAGAAAATTCCTCCGAGGCCCAGTCAAGTGCCGAGTGACGACGGAGATCCAGACCATTGGGGGTATCGAGGACGCGGAAGAAGTACGATTCGCCCCATGCTATCTGTTGATTGCCCGCCCGCAACCAGAAGGCGCCTGAGTTGTAATCCAGGTAGAAAGAGGGCAGATCGATCATATAATCCTTGCCACAAACTTCCAGGGTGGTGCCACAGTCGCCGCGAAGCGGTGTTTCAAAGTAGTTTGGATCATTGCCAAAGCTATCGTAGGTATCCCACGCATAAACGGCACGCACTTTGGCCACAAACTTCAGGCTATCGCTGAATTTGGCATCGATATCGAGCTGGCCTCGAGTGATATTCAAATTCCAGTCATTGTCTTCATCAAAGGAGTCGGGGCGCTCCACGGTAAAACCCAAGGAATTAACAATCTCCTTACCGTTGTACATGTTCCCCCCTTGATTCCAGTAGTTCTCTCTACCGCCGTTACTCAGGGAATAGGCTCCTTCTTGCCGAATAAAGCCGGACATGTCCCAGTCGGCAGCAAAGGCGGCCTGCGCTGAACACATCAGAGCGATGGTTCCGATACCCTGAATCGCAGTTGTTGCTCTTTTCTTGTATGTCATGGGTCTCTCCGATTTCTATTGTTATATATTTCTATTGTTATAGCTTGCTACGTCAATTCATTTCCAGCTTGATGATGCTTCCCTGGTGTCCGGCCAACAGAGCTGTTGTCGAAGAAGCACTGTCGTCATCAACAACTACAAGACCTTGATACCAACCCGTGTTCAGATCCCCACCCTCTATGAGATTCCAGGTAGACCCGCCATCGCTGCTGTGCAGCATATTGCGAATCCCACTGATCAATACTTCGCCTTGCGCAGAGGACCATACGTTGAGCAAAATTCCCCCCGTAGGTGACTCTACTTCCGACCAAGTTACTCCACCGTCTGAAGTACGGATAATTTTGCCTTCCTGCCCCACAGCAAAACCAGAGCCGTCGGCCGTCAGGCTGAGGCCAAACAACGACGCCTCTCCCTTGTGTGCCGTCTCCCACGTTGCTCCCCCGTCGGGTGAACGTACCACCAGCTCAAACTCTCCCACGAGAGTAACAACACCCGCTTCGTCAACCTGAACATCGTAGAGGTGGGGTTCGACAAAATCATTGAGAATTGCTTCCCAATCCATGGGCACCGGTTCCCAGGTCAACCCGCCATCATCGGAACGCAATATGGTTCCAAAAGCACCTACTGCATAAGCCAGGCCACTACTGTTACTGTCGACAGCCAACAGGCGTGCATCCGTTCCCGAATCTACCGCCTGGTAGGAACCGTCGTTGGCACGAAAAATCGCGCCGCCCTGAGACACAATCAGATTGGGACCAGAGCCGCAGCTAACATCCAACAAGGCCGTGTTGGCAAACGCCGGCATTTCCGTCCAGCTTAGGCCTCCGTCTGCGGTTTCGAGCACCAGCCCGGCACCGCCTACGGCGACTCCCTGCTGTCCATCAAGGCACAAGCCAAACAATGCATCGTGGGCTGTCCCGCGATAGACCGGGGCTGGTTCACTGACAGCCAACAGCGGCATCGCGAGACTACACGCAAGTAGTACGAGACTTATTGATCGTGGAGCCATCAATCAGCTACCCAGACGACGGATGGCTGGTACGGTCATATAGCGATCGTACAAATCATCCTGGTTATAACCGGAGTAGAAGCCACCACGCACTTCTTCCGCCTGGAAGAAACGGCTCATGCGATTGGTCTGAATATCATGGCTGTGTACATGCGTCCAGGACCAGGCCGGGTACTCGCCGTCCATTTTAACCGCATCACCCTGCACATACTGGCTGAATGAGGGCTCGAATGATTTCCACAGCTCGCCGCGTCTGTCGTAGGTGACATAAGAGCTATACATCATGTTGCGAGTGTCGATCCATACCCGTTTTTTACTTACAGGTGCCCGGGGATACCCGGTAGGCTCTGCTTCGATAACAATCGTCTCGGGAATCAATTCCATAGTCTGATCAAAGAAGGTAAGGCCTTTCGGTCCGCCGTGCACTCCCGGCTCATAGTTGGCGTTCTCACCCATCCAGTTATTCGAGATGCCACCTAACATGGGCTGCCGGCCGATGACCTTATAGTTACCCCAGGTCAACATGGGGTCACCCGCCGCCCAGGCGTCGGAAAGGAATACGGTTATGCCCGGAACCAAAGGCTCAAAGCGCTGACTGGATGGGAAGCGTCGAACCCGTTTGAACGCTGGAATATAACCCATCAATTCAGGGAACTTGCGCTGATCGTAAGCCCAGGTATTGAGGAAAGACGTGCCGCGGGAATCATTGGGATAGGTAAACCAGACGGACTGATAACGCAGCTTGTCCGTATGTCCCTCCCAGTAGGGATTGGCACCATTGTTATTGACCAGACCCACCGTATTTTTCTCGGCCCAGCAGAAATCGTACTGGTACTGCTCGGAACCGTCGGGGCCAATATCCCAATCGCGTATGGCATATAAGTTGGAATCGTGACGGCCCCAGCTCAGGGTAATATTGGCAAATGCCTCGGTGCCAGTTTGCGCGTCAGGAAAGGGGTTGCCACCAATCCAGGGCTTACCGTCTTTCGTGTAAACGTTGCCGTCCGCATCCATCATCGCCTTGCCTGAGTTCCTGAGTGTAGCCTCGAGATACTCATGGGGATAGATTTTCGACACATCCGTTGTCGTCGGAGCGATCTTGACACGCCGCCCCATCTGGCTGATCTGAATATAGGCCACGGGGTCCAGTAGGTCCTTGACCAACTCGACATTATCAGCCGTGATAAAGTCACCGGTTTTGATCTTGCCCTTGGTATACGCGTCTATCGACAAAAGCTCTTCAGGATAGGCCTTGGTAATATCCCCCGCTTGCGAGATCAACGGCCATAGAGGAGTAAGAACCCCGGCGGCCATTGCACCTTTTGATACACGGTCAAGAAAAAGTCTTCTGCTGTAGTTATGATCGTACTTTTTAATGTGCATGCTAAGTCCTCCTAAAGAACATTGCGTTACTATTATTAAATAATGTGCTTTCAGTTCTCATTCTATGCCCGCGGCTCAAGCGGGTTTAGCGGTTATATGCTCGGGGCTGTCGGGTACAGTGTACTCTGAAAGATCAACGCCCTCACCCACCAGCAAGTCCTTGAAGCCCAGGAACCGGGGCTTTATCAACCAGACCAGCAGTGGCACAACTATCAGCGCGATCACCATATTTATCAGCATCACCATAACTAATAATAAACCCATATCTGCAAGGAACTTCAGACCCGAGAGGAAGTACCATGGCAGGATTCCTATTAATACTATAGTCGCTGTGAAGAAAATAGCCTTGCCTGTTGTGGCAACAGCGTCATCTATCGCCTTGCCATAGTCGTTATATTCCTGAAACTCCTCGCAGATGCGACTCAGCAGGTAAATACCATAGTCAATTCCCACCCCGATGCCAATAGCCGCGATGGGCAAGGTGTTGACATCAAGGCCTATACCCATCTGCACCATACAGGCACCCAGCAAAATATTGGATAAGTTCACTGGAATCAACAGTAGAATACCGGCCACGACCGAACGATACGCGTAGCTGCAGGTAACGAGGATAACAATATTCAGCAAGCCCAGGATGATCCACTGGTAGTAGTCTACCGTGTCATTAATTGACTGCTGCAAAGCGATAGTACCCGTCCCAAGACGAATGCGGAAATCGTCGTGCTCCAGACCAACTTGTTCCAGTGCCGCCCGGGTCTGCGCCAACGCCAGGTCTACCGTTTCCTGCTTGTTGTCCTTGTACCACAGGGACACAGTGGCATTCTGCTGCACGAAATCAGCTACATGCAGGAACGCCTTGGGCCCAGTACCCACCATGACGGCACCGGCTGCAGCAGCTACCGCGGGTTGATTACGATCCAGAGGCGCCCATTTCGGATGGCCACCGCTGAACAATCGATTGGCCTCGGGCAGATAGTCGCCAAAGGAAAGCGTCGCCACTGGAGGGACTTCCTGCTTCTCCAGAATTCGCTGCAACTCCAGCATGGAAAACACAGTTTCTGCCTGCCGCGCGACACGGCTGGGGTTGTTAATGTCCTTGGCCTCAAAAACCACTTCCAGAGTATTCAATCCGGCGAAATGTTTATTGATTTCCGACACCGCAATATTGTATTCCGAGTCCTCCCACAGCAGGCTACTGCCCTCTACCGGGTTGCCGACCTTTAGCTGTACTACTTGCGAAACACCAAAGACAGTCAACGCGATGATAACAAATGTCGTTACCGGAGCTTGCTTACCGTGACTGAGTTTTGCTACACGCAGCAAGATCTTGCGGATACCGGTGTGCCAGAAACCACCACCATGCTTGTCGATGCCGATAATCTGCGCGACATTTTTAGGCTCTGGCAGAAAGGACAGTATAAGCGGGGACAAAAAGACATTGGTGGGTATCAGTATCAGCGCCCAGAAACCACAGAATACCGCGAATCTCTCCATTGCCGGTATCGGTGCCACCATGATGAGGAACAGGCCCACCGCATCGGTGACAATACCCAGCGTGCCCGGGGCCATCATTACGCCCAGTGATATTTCGGCAGCCTTCTTTTTATCACCAACCGCATGATAAACCTCGTAATACCGCTCAATAAACTGCACACAGTGACTGAATGATCGAGCTACGAGCAGCAGCGGCACAACCATGATTAACGGCTCGATAGGATCGCCCAGCCAACCGACAAAGCCAAAGCCCCATATCGCAGCCACCACACTGGTGACCAGGGGTGTGACAACGCCGGCGATATTAAACATGTAAATAATAAGGGATAACACCAAAGCGCCACCGGTGACGGCAAAGATGCCGAGCATGGCCCGCTCGTGACTGTACACCCAGCCTGTCAGCATGGGCTGGCCCGCGACATAAACCTCATGACCGGCGTCGCGCTCGCGCTCCGCCAAGGCCTGCACGTAGTCAAATATCTCGCCATAATCTATCAGGCGCTCAATGAAAGTCGCCTTGATCAGAGTCGCAGACTCATCCTGGGAGATAAGGAAGGCCCTGGCATTGGGCGCCTTGTCTACGCGGGTTCGAAACTGCTCTATTTCTTCCGGGTTCGCCGGCGCGTGATCGCCCATCAATGGCTGGCTTTCGATACCGTAGGGGGTAGCCTCGGAATACCGTGCCTTCTCAGTTGATATGGACAGAATCTGATCGTGATCCACGCCGGGGGTCAGGTCGATATCACGGGTGATATCCCAGACCTTCTGCAGCGTCTCGGGGTTGTAGATATCGCCGTCTTTGCGCTTGACCATTACCGTTAGGGTCAACGGGTTACCAAAATTGGGGTGGTCGGTATAGGTTTGCACAAAGGGGTGACTTTTTGGCAGCAAGTCAGAAAAGATCGTGCGCAGCTCCACATGCCTGAGGCCCGCGGCAAAGAATACCGTTATAGCCCCAATGACCAGCAATGACAGCGCTCGATGATGCAGCGTATAAAACGCCAGCCTGTACCGTAATGTTTTCAGCGTGGACTCCTTATTTGATTATGATCGCCACGTAACTGACCTAAGCCAGCATGTAATGTAATTCACTACTCTGCCCAACTCACCTTCGGACAGTATACTTGGGCGTATCGCCACTAAGATGTCTGTCGGCGACACTTTGTTTGTTAGTTTACGACAGTATCCTTATAGCCCGTAAACAGTAGGCCGCAAAGCATGCCCAGACTAAATGCTCCCAATCGATACTCTATTATGCGGACAGTACACGCACCACCCACACGGGTAGTTTTGAGTGCGTCAGCCAGAGCACCAAGAGATCGTGCAATTTCAGGAACGGCTCCGTTTTTCCATTTTATAGCGCGTTACCATTTGACTACATAGAGAAAGCTACTATAACTTGGACAAGCGTTCAACTTTTATTAATCGACCGCCCACTTTTTGTTATAGCTCGCCAGGATTGGCGGGGAACTATGTGATAGTCCGTATTGACGGTCACATCAGCTACGCTGAAAGCGGCAACGGGAACAGGATGCGACAAGCAAGAAAACAGAAACTGATCGAAGTCAGATTGAACAAGCCAAACAAGTTCGAAACCAGGAGAAAGAGCCTGGGAGAATCCACCTTGGCCACCATGGGCAAAAACGGTTACGCGCACACGAGTATGCGCGATATCGCCGCAGAAGCCGGCGTATCTGTGGGTACGCTGCATTACTATTTTGTCGACAAGTCAGAGCTGCTTACTTATTGCGTCAAGTCCTTTAAGCGTGCATTTATACAGAAGGTCATTGCAGGGTGTGAAGCGGCGGGCAGTTTCGACGAACTGGTAACCACGTTTTGCGATCTGTGCAGTGACTCAATGATTAGCGAATATCAAGAACACCGAGTATGGTTTGATATACGCTCACAGGCACTGTATGAAACACATTTCGTCCCATTGCGGGTTGAAATAGAGTAAGCGCCAAATTAACCACGTCCTATCCGCCCGGTGATCCCCCCGGCACCC
>CAXBNX010000020.1:0-94719 GCA_963977275.1 uncultured Haliea sp.
GTCGGCTGCAGCTGGCATGGAATTTGCTTCAGTAAACCCTGTCCATTATGCCGTTATTGCGCATTGCATAATCGGTAGATATTACAAAAAGTACTGGAAAAATTTACCGGCGCACAGGGTTTTGACCGGGCGATTTTTATCTCAATGATAGGGAGCAAGAAAATGTCAAAGTATGCAACGTTCTTCGCAATGATACTGACATCAACCCTAGCCATGCTAGGGCTTATGTACCTCAATACATATGCTATCGATCACGTTTTTTTCAGCGAAACACGACTGTATATGGCGATCTACATGGGAGCCGCAATGGCTGTCATCATGCTGCTGTTTATGCTGAAGATGTACGAAAACAAAAAATACAATATGGTGATCCTGGCCGCCGCTGCCATCGTATTTAGCGCTGCCCTGTATCTGGTTCGCTCGCAGGATACTATCGACGATAGCGCCTGGATGGGCGCCATGATACCGCATCACTCGATCGCGATTCTCACTAGCGAACGCGCAAATATTAAAGATCAACGCGTCCGTCAGCTTGCAGATGAGATTATCAAAGCTCAACGCAGAGAGATTAAAGAAATGAAATGGCTGTTAAACGATATAGATGCCAATGGGTCCGCAACCACTGATCAAGAGGCAAAGCGGCGCACTGTGCCGACATTCAAATAGCAGGTTGTGCAGTGTCACCGTGTCTTACGCAAGCGAGCGTTTCAGCAATATCATGACGGCTGGCACAATTCTTGCCGTATAAACTACGGAATGCGGCGAGCTACCAGCGGCGCTATGTGAGAACAGGAAAAGGAGAAGAACATGATCGGTCTGGCCGTTACATTTCTGATTATTGCATTAATCGCCGGCATACTGGGCTTTAGCGGTATCGCCGGTACCGCGGTTAACATCGCCTGGATACTTTTTGTTGTTGGCCTGGTACTGGCACTTATCACCTTTATTATGGGGCGCCGACCGAGGTCCTAAGAAGGTCTGTTGGACAGTGATATTGGTCCAAACGGTACCTTTGCTGTTGTCACCGACACAGGACTAGCCGGTCTGACAGCGAGATGTTTTCGATCGGCTCGCCGGTGCGGGAGTAGTCGAAGATTTGAGTAGCTCGCTGCGTAGAGAACGTTGTGCCTGTCCACTGGGTGGTCCAGGGTGGTCCCCTGGCACTGCTCCCGGCAGCTGGTCGGCAGTGCCTGTCCACTGGCACTGGCTGGTCTTACACTACTAGCGCGATAACACGTATCAGGGACTGGCAGTGCCGGCGAGTGCTGCCCGCAGATGCGCCAGGCCCTCCTTGCCATTGGCCTGCAGCCCGGTTTGGATTGCCGTAAGCATAGCCTCGTATGCGTCGAAGTCGCTGGCCCCATTCCACGGCGCAGTGTCGGCGCCGGGCGATACAGACGTAAAAACATGCAATGTACCCTTGCTGCCCGCAGCCAGTCCGAACGTGGAGTTGTCGACAGTGGTGACGGCATATCGCGTATAGCTCAGCGTGGGTAGCTCGGAACCCTGGCTGGGCCACTGCCAGCTTGCAGTAGTGGTGCCGAACGGATCTGATGCGAACACCTGTTGCACGGGGACCGAGACACAGAACTTGTCGGCACCCGTTCCGGCACAGACCTGATTCTGATCGCCCTGCCCGAACAACAGGGCCGTGTCGACGCCAATAGGCGCACCCGCCTTGGTGCCACCGTTGGGCGGCGTGTAGAACTCCTGCACATTATCAAACGCCACAATCTGAAAGTTCGTCGCCTGCTCATTGGTCTGGAGGAAACTCACCAGCTGTGCCACAGCGGAGTTGTCCAGATAACCGCCATCGCCGAGGCGCGCAAATTTTGCATCAGCCAGTTCGTTGGCGGTCAGGGCAGCCGGAGTTCCCCCTGCAATGGGCGAAGCCATGGTGACAGGCACAGCGAGATCAGAAAGCTCGTAGGCCAGCTCCCAGGTTAATGGTTCGTAGCCGTTGTCGAGGAGCACACTGTAACTTGCGGCGGCACCCATGGCCGCGCTGGAAGCTGCCGTTGCCAGCAGCACTGGCACACTGTCGCTGACGCTTGAACGTATGAATGCTGCCTCACTGGAATCGCCTGTATCGGCATCGGTATACACTACCTCAAACGCTCCCGCGCTGAGAAAGGGGGGAGGGGTTTTGCCTGCCTGTACGCTGGCAAAGGTCACCGGGGTGACATTGATCTGCTCGGGTCCGCCGCTGGAAAGCGTGGCGTCGTAATACACCTTGTCGAGAAGATACTCCGACTCTGTGAGCACCGCGTGATGGGTGAGCATGGTCGCGGCTATCAGCAGAGATTTGTCGGCAGCCCAACTCTGGCGAGCGTCACTCAACAAGGTGGGCGATGTTTCAAGCGTCTCATTCATGCCAAACGGCTCGAATACCACGTTGCTTACTATGTCGGTCCATATCAGCGCAGCATCGCCAGCGATCGATGCCAGGCGGCAGTAAAAGTAGAATACGGGTTCTGATTCATTGAAGGGGCACCAGTTGGAGCCGACAAGCGCAGCACTGAAATCGCCGAACAAGGCTCTTTCCTGACCGAGATAACCCTGGGGCGAGACATAGTTGGCGAAAGCGCCTTGTGCTTCTATGGAGGCGCTAAAGACTGCAGAGTACGTAAGCATGTTCATAAACCAGGTGCCGCCGGAATTCGATGACAGTGTCTGCACATTGCCGAATACCTGGTCCAGGGTATAGGCACCATCTTCCAATAAGCTCATCGTCCAGCCCGCGTGGCCGGTGTGGGCACGCCAGCCCCCGCCGGCAAATGCTACATGGACCGGTGTTGTGGCGGGTAGATCCGTCGTCACATCTTCCGTTACGGGGGCGGGTCCCGATCCGTTGCCTGAGCCACAGCTGGCGGTGAGGCATATCAGTAAGGGTAGGGATGTCAGTCTTGTCACAGACCACCAGTTAATGCGCATTGACTATTACTCCCACGGACGGATTTTGATTGTTTAGCTGCCGTTCAACCATATACAGTATGGCACCAAGACTAATATCAATTGAATATCAGTCTCAGCATTTTATACAAAAAGTGAACTCTAAAGGCTGACGATCTCCCCTAGGCCACAATTGTCGCTATCGAGGCATCCGCAAATTTTCGCAGAGCCGCTTTTGACTCTCCCGCTCGTGCCCTGATCGCCAGGCTGTGCAACACAGCCTGAATCAGCTGCGCGAGTGTTTTCGCGTCGCGGGCCTTGCTTATCTGCCCATCCGCAATGGCCATCTCAACGCACTTCAGCATCCTGGAGTCTATCTGTTGAATCACTTGCAACAGATCGGCCTGCACGTCGGGGTGGCTTGCCGCAGCCGCCGGCGCGGTACACATCACCATGCAGCCCAGCGCGCTGTCGCCGGAGGTATAGATTTCCAGCGCCTCCCGGTAAAACTTGCTGAGACCTATCCGAATATCCGGTTCCTGCAGCAGGGTGCGTTTAAAACCCTCCTCCATATGATCGGAAAAGCGCGCCAATGCCTGCCGATAAATGGCCTCCTTGTCGCCGAAAGCCCGGTAAATACTGGGTCTGTTCATGGCCATTGCGCTTGCAAGATCATCCAGCGATGTAGCGCTAAAGCCCTTGCTCCAGAACACCGCCCCCGCCGCTTCCAGCGCTTCATTGGCATCGTACAATTTTGGGCGGCCGCGCTGCTTAGTCATATATATGTACCGTATCGCATATTAATAATTGATTTGCCGAATAATATGCGACATAGTACATAAAAAGGCGCGAAGGAACACCCATGCCGAAAATTGACAGTCCCGCCAGCCCCATTGTTTCTCAACTCAAGGGGCTACATCTCTTCCATTTCGATGGTGCACCCTGTGCTCAGCGTGTGCGTTTTGCCCTGGGAGAAAAGGGACTTGCGCGAGGTAGAGAAGACACGTTTGATGCCGTCACACCTCAGTCGCTGCAGGGGGAAGATGACAGGTGGGTGAGCCGAATTGTGTCGCTCGCCAAAAAGGAGCATATATCGCCCGCTTACGCGCAAATACACCCCAACATGGTAGTACCCGCGCTGGTACACGATGGCCAGTTGTACCTCGAATCGCTGGACATTATCGCCTACCTGGACAACGCCTTCGGCGGCCCCCGTCTGATCCCGCAACAATCGCCACTGTTGAACGACACCATGGCGCTGGTTGAGCAGGCAAAACAACTCCACGTGTCACTTCGCTACGTATCGTTCCGCTGGGGCCTTGGCCGGCTTGCCATGCTTAAACCGAAGGAGAGAGCCCGGCTGAAAGAGCTGGCGGGGCAGGGGAGTGACGACGAGAACCTGGTGTCTTTCTACGGCGCGTATAGCACTCGCACCATTCCCAATAGTGTATTTGAAGAACATCTTCTCCAACTTTATAACGCGTTCGAGGCACTCGACAGCCAGCTGAGCGATGGCCGACTTTACCTGCTGGGCGAAACACTGACTATCGCCGACGTGTTCTGGGCTATGAAACTGCTACGTCTGATCGAAACAGGCTACCCGGTAGCCGAGCACCACCCGGAGCTTTATGAATGGTATCTACGAATGTATGCGCGGCCCGCATTTCAAAATGAAGTGATGGCGAGGAACCGCATGAGTTATCGCTTTTTCAGGGCCAAATCAGGCATTGAAAATGTGATGGGGCTGGGCCTGAAGCAGGCTACCGCCAGAATTCGGACATCTCACAGAGGATAAGCCATGAACCAGACTGCTACCAACGCGCAAAAATCACTGGCTACAGACCCGGGGCGTCTGCATGTATGCACCATGTTGCCACGCTATATCGGCTTTGATCTGAGGCAGGCCAGGGACAAAATCAAAAGACGTCTGGGCTTGCGCGAACTCGTCACACTGCTGCCCGATACCTGCCGTATCCCGGACACCCCGTTGGCCATGGAGGCCACAGCGCTGGTACGAGAACTGTCTGGAGACATGCTACTGAATCACTGCCATAGAACGTATGCCTTTGGTTGCATCCTGGGCCATCAGGACGGCATAACGTTCGACCGGGAAGTGTTCTATTTATCCAGCATCATGCACGACCTTGGGCTCACCGAGAAATACGCACAAACCCCGGGTTCTTTTGAGTGGGTAGGTGCGAAGGCGGCACATGAATTCTGCACCCACCGGGAGTACGATGCCGATAAGGCGGCACTGGTGCACGACGCAGTGGCCTTGCACAGTTCCGTCGGTATTGCGCACAAATGTGACCCGGAGATTGCGTTGGTGCATTTTGGTGCCGGGGTAGATGTGCTGGGGCTTCGGTTTGATGAAATCCCAAGACATACTTTGGCAGAGACGCTGGAGAACTACCCCAGACTGGACTTCAAGAAGGCATTCAGTGCCGCGCTGCAACACCAGGCCGACATCAAACCCGATAGCCATATAGCCGGCCCGATGGGGCTGGGGTTTACCAAGAGAATGACCCGCACGCCATTTGCTGACTAAAACAGAGTGGGGGGAGGGCAGCCACTTCGCTCTTATTCGTTTTAATAAATAGTCCCTCGGTGGTCTGGCGAAGGATCAGCACGTATGATCAGAACAGATAATTACAATCGAAGAGAGGAAGTGTATGTCTAACGTAGAAAAAGTAATGGACTTCATCGGCAACTGGCACGCGCAAGATGTCGACGCAATTATGTCAGCGTTTGCTGAAGATCCTATCTACCACAATATTCCCATGGAACCGCTGACCAGCAAGCAGAGTATCCGCGAATTCGTTGAGCCGTTTCTCGCTGAGGTCACGAGAGTTGAGTGGCAGGTTTTATTTATTGCCGAGGACGCTAATGGCGTTGTACTGACCGAAAGAGTAGATACCTTTGAGTTCGGGGCAAAATGCGTTTCGCTGCCGGTGATGGGCACGTTCGAATTCGAAGGGAACAAGTTGAAGCGCTGGCGCGATTATTTTGATCTGCGCGACTTCGAAAATCAGATGGCAGCATTACAGGCGTAAAGCCGGCTTGCAGTACCGCCAGGGCAAGTATTGGTAGCCTGAACGGAGACAAACCAACTGAGCGAACTGGATATCAGTGACTGGAACGCATGATTGCAATAGTTTGCAGCCTTGTTGGCAACAGCTCTATTTAACATAATAATATTATAAACTGCGCAAGCAGTGAACTCGGCCCAGGTAACGAAAGTTTGCTGGGCTGTGTTCTCAGGACGGCGGGCACAGGGAAAGTGAGCTAAGCCAACGATGATTACTAACTGAAACAGAGAGTGTTGTAGCAAAAGCCACCAGCGATCACCCAAAACTGGTGCTACAGCTAGAATGCGGTGACAAAACGCCGTAATCAGTACTGGGCCAGTATTGGCCCCATCCTCAAGCGCTCAGAGCTGGTCAGCCACGCGTATAAGACCGACTGGGGTCCACTAAAAGTTAAAGCGTGCACGTAGCGACGCGTCATTTTTCGACGAAACTTCCTACCCATAAAGCCACGACACGGATGCGCAGACAGTCTTACCGAACCCAGCAGATCGGAATAACTGGCAAGTGACGCGGCCAATAACACTATAAAACAGCCAAAATTTACTCAGAGCCACCTTTCCGCATATTTATCCACATATGCGCATAATATATATTATGTTAAATAAAGTATTTGGGCACACAGTTATCCACAGCCGGTACCTGTGCGAAATGGCTCACTCCCCTGCCTTGACAAACCTGAGCAAGGACGGGAAAGACATGGGCGCTAATGAGGAAACGTTCTGACGGTGCCCGCCAACGCTGTTCTGGAATAAATCGAAGTTATTCTGAGATGACTGGAAGGAATCTTAAAGGTGCCTATCCTCACCCAAAGCACGGGTTACTAATAGGCAGTTACAAAGGCTTAGGTACAGTCTCTATCGCGATCGCTGTCACCATGAACTATAGACGCGAGCAAAAAACCATACCCCGGTGCGCAATAAAATACAGGCTGTTGATCTGGACTTAAAACCAGCCGCTATTCATATTCACATTCAATTCCCAGGTAGTCGTTCACCAGCATGTAGTCGGCCGTGTCGGTCGTGCCACTAGCATCGACATCGTACCAACTGCTGCCACCCGCCTCGGAAAAGCCCTGCAAATTCTCAAGGTCGACATTATCGACAATACCATCCTGATTACCGTCGATACTGGTCATATAACCTTCTGGTGGTCCGGGCGGACAGGGCTGGACGCTTTCCAATATCAGGTTCAACTGGTCCACAAGATCCGCAAAGATTACCTGCTGCTCGGGATCATCCGGCAGGCCGCTGTCTGGATTGATCAGATTGTTCTCCTCCTTATCAAGAAGCGGGCTCTGTTTGGCCTCGTCTATTTGATAAAACTCCACTGAAGTGACCGGATCGCAGTTGGGGTATTCGTCGGCAGGTGGTTGGGCATTACCCACGTAATGATTTTGCACGACCTTGTAGAAATCGTTTCGTATCGCTTCCGCGTAGAGTGGCTGCAGATCGAATAGCGGCTGATCGCGGTCGTACAGATGCTGGTTAACCTCGCAGCATTGGGTATATCCGCCCTCGGGCACATCGGGCTCATCCGGATCCGCACCCCACCAGGTGCCGGTGTTGTCATGACAAACCGTTTTCGATACAGGAATTTGACTACAACTTGTCCCGAGGGTACAGGGCGCGTTGATAGCCCCACCGATCTGTTCGTTGTTCCCCACCTGCGTAAAGTTGTACTCCCTTTGACTGCTGGAATCCGGCGTCGTGAGGTAGGTCAGCATGGGCGCGGAATCCAGCGCGCGAGGTACGAGTTCGTGCACATTCTCAATTCCGGCTATTTCGGCAAACAACTCGTAGAGGTCGGCGATATTCACCATGCTGCCAACCTCGCGATCAGGATCATTGACCAACGGCCCCGCTACAATCAACGGCACCCATACGCCGGTTTGATAGGCAGTACCCTTGGCCCGGTTCGGATCGAAAGGCAACTTTACCGAATACCCGAGCGTGCCGTTGTCGCCGAGAATAACGATCATCGTATTATTGTCTGGATTGAGGGACAGGGATTGATCGTCGTTAATGCTTGCCACACCGATGGAGACCAGGAGCCGTGACAGTTCGACATCAATCGCCTCAGCCATCAGCGTAGTCAGCTCACGCTGGTCCACTAATACCTGACCCTGTACATCCTGAGACGCGCCCTCGGGAGCTGCGCATTGCAGGCTACTCACCTCCTCCGGTTGCTCAGACTCAGTAGACAATAGTGCCTGCGGTGGTTGCATGACCGGCGTGTGTACTGAGGCGAAACTGACGGTCGCCGACCAGGGTGTATCCTGCGGCCGGGTGTTTATCCAGTCGATGGCTCCGTCAACAGGGACAGTGCCGCGGAATGTACGCGCGCGAATATCGGTTATCGGCACCTGCACCGCTTGGCCGCTTTCATCGTTGATCCACAGCGGCGATACATAATGTGCATTGTAATTATTGAAACCTGACTGGATGTTTGCAGGTACATTTTCCCCACATTGCAGGCCGGGATCCAGAATCCCGCCATTGTCGCGGCAGGCTCGTCCCGCTGGGACACCGCCCTCCGTGCGCATATTTGAGCACTGGCCTTCTGCGGTATAACAGGCGCCTTCGTCAGCCCCATATATAGGGTCCTGGTCCAGTCCGGGCACAAAACCACAAAGATAACGCCCCTCCAGGGCCTCACCCAGTCCGGCCGAGGTGTCAATCGAGGAAGGGTCCCCGGTCTCGTCGAGCCAGCCGTAGTAGTAGTCCCAGCCAAGGGCGCTTATCATGCTGTATTCGAACGGATTGTGCTGCTGCATACCAACGTGGAATTTGCCAAACAGTGCACTCTGGTAGCCCTGTTGTTTTAACAGTTTCGGCAAGGTGAGTTCATAAGGGGAAACCTGATAATTGGCGAGGTCGTACTGGCCCAGGGCGCCGAGCACTTGAGTGCGCAATGGGTATCTGCCGGTGAAAAATACCGCGCGACTGGTGGAGCATGCAGGCATAGCCCACGTGTTGCGAAACATAATGCCCTGGTGTGCGATTGCATCAATATTCGGCAAGTTCGGTGCCCGATCATCCGGCTGGGCCGGTGTACTGAGGGATTGGGCGTAGGCCCCTACCCCGCCGTAGCCAAATACAGTCATCTGGTCGATACCAACATCGTCCATAACAATAAACAGAATATTCGGTGGGCGCTTCTCGACCTGCTCGTCGTTGGAGGAACCGCAGCCCACAACCAGTGCCGTCAATGAAAGAAACAGGCAGAGAAAGGCCCGGGGAATGAAAGCGCAATTCATCAACAATTTACTCCAGTAATTCCATGGTAGCGGCAAGTATTAAGGGTGGTGTGATATTCCATAACTGCCGCAGCAGTCTATATAAAATTCCAGCGATGCATAGTGAATTGCGCACTTATAGCAAGATATTTACCTGCAAGAGGTACGAGGCAGGCGTGGGAATGTACCGGTTATGTGCAATAACCCAGACCTGATCTTACTGGTAGTTAATGCCACTCCCTCTTTCACCTCATTGCGGACTATTTTTGGTAGCGATTAGAGACGCTAATGGCGTGCGCTTTGGGGCCGGCCGATAGCCGTCACCATCAGAAAACTATGGCAGTTCCTGAAGCTTTTCACGCATGTGATCAACATCGTGGGCAGGAAGGACTGAAACGTTTTTCATCTCATCCGCATCCCTCAGCCAGAGTCGCCAATCCTCCAATAGAGCAGTGTTTTCAGGTACAAAAAAGTAACTGTACAACCAGCCCTTACCGGCATTTGTGTGGATGCTGGCAATATCATTAGTGAGGTCACCGGAAAAGATCCAGGTCTGCTCATCAGTGGCTACTATAATGATGGTGCTGCTGCCAGGTGTATGTCCGCCAGCCGCAATGGCGTAAACGCCGGGGAACCCTTTGATCGACATAATGGTTTCGCCTTCCAGCAGTTCCCGCTGGCATAGCGCCTCCTCAAGCTGCTCTTCAAGTGGGCCAAAGGTCTCCACTGGATCTGCGCCCATCATCGATTCAACCACTTTATCCAGCCCGCATCTATGGGCCATAAGCTGCAGAAAGTCATGGTTATACCAGAAGTTTCGATAGTCCCCGAACCATTCTTCAGAATGCCCTTTTTCCTCGGTGTTCAGTGCGATATATCCCCACTATACGTCAGGTATCAAATCACCGACTAAAAATTTTACCCTCTAACTTTTTCTGGATTAACTACTCAGCTCGCCCAACTCACGACACCACTGTCAATTTTTGCAAACGTTCAGATCGCCGTGCAAGTTTGCGCGCAAGATTCAGGCCAACACCAGGGAGGGTCCAGGGGCAGACCGCAATACAAATCGCACAGCCAGAGGTTTCTGCGAAAAAGGGTATGCACTCATCAAAATCCACGGCCCACTTTTTCTCACCGCGAATCATCTGTTTATCCGGCTTTATCGCTATCGGTGGACAGGCGTTTTCACATACGCGACAGCGAGAGCAAAAATCGTCAATGCCGAATTCGCGTTTGGCTGTTGTCGCAAAGGGAGCATTAGTAAGAACAGCACCAAGACGGAAGCCAGACCCGAACTCCGGATTGATTAAAGATCCATGTTTACCCAGCTCCCCAAATCCGCATTCAAGCGCAGGGGGGATCATCAAAATTTTCCCGGCCATCGGTCCCGTCACTGGCTCAGCATCCCAGCCCTGCTCTCTTAACCAGCTGGCGACATTTTTAGCTGCCGCCGCCGCTCTACCGTATTGCCGGGTAACTTCGGCGCCAGCTACCTGATCGGGAGCAGATTTGAGTCGCTCGAAGTCGTGCTTAACACCCAGCATTATTACAGTCTCATAGTTCGTTTCCTGGTGATCAAACACCCACTGTGGCTGCATTCGAGCCACACCGGTTCGTTCGCACTGACCTTCTTCCACGAACATTGATAGCGAGTCGGTCCACTCCTGGGGAGATCGCTCGACAGGGTTGCTGTGGAGGTCAGGCAATGGTGCATCAAGAATTTCTCGCCGCCGCGCCCGCTCCCTCATCAGCTCGGGATCTTCTGGCTCTCGGCGATAAAACCATTTTTGTACCTCACCGAAGGGTATGTCATCCGGGTCTGGTGCCCAATAAACCATGGTGGGACGACGAACTTCGGTTTCGTCCAGCCCGTTGATTTCCATGCCCTTTAGCTTCGGCCTCAGGGACATCATCTCCGCATTCGGCGTGAAAGGGCGATGTGGGTTTTTGGATGACATTGAAGCACCTCATGATATGTTGGTTCAGCGTATTTCCCAATCCATACCACTACACTCTATCGTTAATCCAACGAATATCCAACGCAAGCGCCAGCGCGCCCTGCTTTCCACGCCCCGGCCTTCTCACTGCTCTGGCCTTGCACCCGGCACTCCTGTCACAATGCCGGCTTTGAGATCACCCGCACTCCTGAGGTCCGGCATGAATTTCCAGTCCATAATCGAAGAAATTTACCAGGAAGTTCTTCCCCATGTCGGCCAGGGGAAGGTTGCGGATTACATTCCCGCACTGAAATCCGTGAGTCCCCAGAAGCTGGGTATCGCTCTGGAAACTATTGGTGGCGAGTGTTTCGCGGTGGGTGATGCCCAGGAGAAGTTTTCCATCCAGAGTATCTCCAAGGTGTTCAACCTGACTTTGGGGATGCAGACGACAGGAGACAGGCTATGGGACAGAGTCGGCGTGGAGCCCTCCGGTAACCCTTTCAATTCACTGGTACAGCTGGAGTACGAAAACGGAATTCCGCGCAATCCCTTTATCAATGCCGGCGCCCTGGTGGTCGTCGATGTGTTACTGGATCAACTCGCCCAACCCAATGACGAAATGCTGGCCTTTGTTGACCGTTTGCGCTGCTCGCAAATTGAATACGATGAGGAGGTTGCACAATCGGAGAAAGAAACCGGCTTTAACAATCGCGCTCTGGTTAATTTCATGCGTGCCCATAACAATATCCGACATACCGATGAAGCCATACTCAATGTCTACTGCCATCAATGCGCTATCACTATGAGCTGCGCCGGGCTGGCACGGTCGTTTCTGTTTCTGGCTAATAATGGTGTTGTGCCGTCCTCCGGCGACCGCATTCTCAGCGTCAGCCAGACCAAGCGGGTAAACGCCATCATGCTCACGTGCGGGTTCTACGATGAAGCGGGCGTGTTTGCCTACCTGGTGGGTCTACCAGGCAAGAGCGGCGTGGGTGGCGGTATTGTGGCGATCGTTCCCGGACAGCTGAGTATTGCAGTGTGGAGCCCGGAGCTGAACCCCCACGGTAATTCACTGCTTGGTATCAAGGTGTTGGAACTGTTCACCACCAAAACCGGTCTCTCGATCTTCTGACAGCACGGTTCTGGCCAGAGTCTGAAAAGTCATTGGTAAATACGATACCGCCCTGCCCTGCCGCTATTCGCCACTTGCGTAAACCAGGGCATCGTCTCCGAAGTCAATGTTGGCAAATACTTCCCGCTCTTTAAAATAATCCGAATAGACAATCCAGGGAGCATGATCCCCCTGCTTTGGGTACAAATGGATACCGCGTTGCACATACCCCGGATTAAAGTTGCCTGGCTCAATAAACATCCGGGGAGTCATACCCTGATCACACTCTCTCAATTGCGGGGTACAGCTCGTGTAGTTATTGTCGTCCATGTAATTCAACAGCCGGCACACCAGCTCGCTGATCAGATCAACTCGCATAGTCCAACTGGTACGCAGGTAGCCGAACATCGATACCATATTGGGTACGCCTGAGGTCATCACGCCGTTGTAGAAAAACCTCTGCGAAAAATCTACCGGAGTTCCGTTTACCGAAAATGCGACGTCTCCCATTATGGACATATTGAACCCGGTTGCGGTGACGACAATATCGGCTTCCAGATGTTCGCCTGACTGCGTGAGTATGCCTGTTTCGGTAAAATTCTGAATGTGGTCGGTTACTATAGTAACCTTACCCTCGGCAATTTTACTGAACAGGTCTCCGTCTGGAACATAAGCAACCCGCTGAGTGCCCGGTTTATACGATGGGGCAAAGTGCGTCTCAACATCGAAATCATCCCCGACATACCTACGGATATCATCCAGCATACCTTTGGTGAACTCTTCCGGCTGCGAAGCGGCCAGCGCGAACATTTCACGCTGCTCTTTTAATACGCTCCGTCTCACAGCCTCATGTATCCACTCTTCCGGGAGTTCAAGTTCACGCAAGGTGTCCGCCAGTTCATTTCTATTCTCATTGGTCCACAAATAGGTGGGTGATCGCTGCAGCATGGTTATATGTCCGGCAGCATCCGCCATATTCGGGGTTAGCGTTATCGCTGTCGCACCCGAGCCAATAACCACAATCCGCTTACCTGCATAATCGAGATCTTCTGGCCAAAATTGTGGGTGCACAACCTGACCACGAAAATTGTCGATGCCAGGAAAGTCGGGTGTGTACCCCTCTGAGTGTCGGTAGTAGCCCTGGCACATCCACAAAAAACCACAACTGTAATGCGCTTCAATTTCTGTATCCAGGCAACGTACCGTCAAAGTCCAGCGTTGCTCCTCTGTCGACCAGGCCGTCGAGACAACCTCGCGTTGATAATGGATATGCCTTTCCAGTCCGCCCTCCGCGATAGCTTCTCCTATATATTTCAGGATGGATGCGCCATTGGCCACGGGCTTACCGACCCAGGGTTTAAACTTGTAGCCAAAGGTATACAAATCGCTATCAGAACGAACCCCCGGATAGTTGTGGGTATGCCAGGTGCCACCATAAGACGGTTTGCTTTCCAGAATAGCCAGGCTTTTCCCTGGGCACTTTTTCATCAATTGATATGATGCACCAACACCGGAAATACCCGCGCCAATGACAATAATGTCAAAATGACTTTCTGCATTTATCAACGGTGATTCGTGGGTTTCTCGTGGGCTTTCTTTCACTGTGGGTACCTGGTTTTCCATGGGTTAATTAGCGAACGCATAGGCTCAGCCCTTTTTGCCTGGACGCTTTACGGCAATATATATGCCACCGATCGTCAAGGCAGTGGCAGCGACAGTTCTGGAGGTCAGAGGTTCGGCCAGTAAAACGACGCCGCCCAGGGTGGCAAGTGCAGGAACAGATAACTGCACTACAGCAGCCGACGCTGCCCTGATGCTTTTCAACACTCTATACCAGATGGCGTAGCCCATACCGGATGCGATAGCACCCGAGACTACGGCGAGCAGGCAACCTTGCCAGCTCAAAAATACATTATCGCTTTCTATTAGACTCCCAAGGGCAGCCAGGGGCGTGGCGTAAAGAAAGTTACTAGCCGTCGAGGTGGTGGGGTCACCTTTACCAATCCCCAGCAGGGAATAAACGCCCCAGGCCAGCCCTGCCAATGCCATCAGAGCGGAATTTGCAGGATCGGGTGCCTCTATTCCGGGCATTACCAAATACACCATGCCACTCATTGCCAATGCCATACCTATCCAGGACGACATAGACAAGCGCTCACCCCGGATTACGGCGACAGCGATCATCGTAAGTTGTACAAAACCGAATAGAAGCAGTGCGCCAGTTCCGGCACTTAATGAGCGGTAGGCAAACGAAAAGCAAGCCATATACCCATAGAGGGAGAGAATCGCCAGCCAGTTAGGCCGACCCGGCCGCCAGCGCTGTTCCCGCAGAGAGACAATAGCAACAAGGCAAAGCGCGCCTGACACCAATCTGATTGTGGTAAATGAAGCCGCATCGATCAAGCCGTTTCCCAGCGACATCCGGCATAGGATCGAGTTTGCCGCGAATGCAATCATCGCAATCCCGGTCAGAAGCATGATCTTTACGGAAGCAGACTGGCCACTTTCTATATTCATCTAAATTACTGTACCAACTACCCGAACCTCACTTCCGGTACTCTACAGCAGGGTGAGGTTTGCTCAATCGTCCGGATTTGCCGAAGAGCTTTTCCCGGAACGAACCTGGCTGGTAGCTGCGCTTATAAATACCCCGCTCCTGAAGCTCTGGTACCACCAGGTCGACGAAATCTTCAAAACATTCTGGTGTGACTGTACGTGTCAGATTGAAACCATCGAGCCCGGACACTTCAAACCAATTTTGCAGTTGATCCGCAACAGACTGTGGGGAACCTACAAGGACGTGACCGACACCACCGACCATGAGGTTTGTCGACCATTCGCGTACCGTGGAGAACCCATGCGCTGCCAGAACAGACTGAATCGCATCTGATTTGGTTTGTTCCACAGTGGCGTCTGGATCCAGGGTAGAAAAATCGAAGCCCGTCCAACCCGACAATAGTGCAAGAGCACCCTCGTGACTACCGTATTGCATGTAGTCGGCAAGTTTCTCCTCTGCCTCTTTATCTGTTGGCGCTACAACAACGGAGATACTGGCAAAAATCTTTAGATCGTTCGCGTCTCGGCCGTGCGCAACCGCCTGCTCTCGCAACGCTTTGACAGACTTGGCCTGGCCCTCGGGTGTTTCACCGCCGATAAACACACACTCGGCATGCCCCCCTGCAAAGGCCTGGCCTTTTGACGATGTACCTGCCTGAAATAACACTGGGGTACGCTGTGGGGAAGGTTCACACAGATGGACTGCGTGCAATTCAAAATATTCACCTTTGTGATCTATCTGGTGTACTTTTGATGGGTCGGTAAAAACACCGCTGTCACGATCCCGCACTACTGCACCCTCCTCCCAGCTTTCCTCCCATAGCCGGTAGACAACCTGCATATATTCATAGGCGATATCGTAGCGTGTATCATGCGCTTCTTTCTTCTTCTTGCCGGCACCTTTGGCAGCGCTATCAAGGTAGCCCGTAACAATATTCCACCCTATTCGACCCTCCGTCAGATGATCCAGAGACGACATCAGCCGGGCAAATGTATAGGGCATCTCATAAGGAATAGAGCCTGTTACACCAAATGACAGGTGTTTAGTCACTGCGGCCATTGCCGGTACGATCGTGAACGGGTCGTTGGTGGGCACCTGTACAGCTGCGCGCAGGGCTGCATCCGGTGACTTGCCATATACATCGTAAAGACCAGTGACGTCAGCCAGAAAAATTCCGTCAAAGAGGCCTCGCTCCAACGTACAGGCTAAATCCTGCCAGTACTTCATAGAATGATATTCTGAAGAGCGGTCTCGGGGGTGGCGCCAGAGTCCTTGCGATTGATGTCCAACACAATTCATATCAAACGCGCACAAAGCCATTTCTTTCGACATTTTCTTCTCCCTATTTATTCTTTTGTAGTCCACACTCTGCTAATGACTATTACATCATTAGTAAGCTTCGTCAACCACTATTGACTATTTAATCATTAAGAATCTATCGAGCGTATGGCGTGTGTTGGAATAAGCCGGAATGAGACTGGGCTTTGGGATTTGTCAGATCGCACGCAGGTTCATAGAGTGCCTGGACAGATACCTCGACACTGTCAGTATGCTAGACAGCTGGATCATCCAGTGCAATTGTGATCAGTCGGATAATCGCTTCTTCCGGGGCATCAGAAAATTTTAACATCGTAATAGCGAATGCAGCACCTATCAGACTACTTGCTCGTACTTTAGACATCGCTATATCCTTGCGCCTACCGTCCGGCAGAGCCATCCTGATCGTGCGGGAGAGTATCTTTATAAGATAGTCGTTGTGCTCCCCGAACATATCCCAAATACCGCAATCATTCTGCACCGAGGCACCCCACTGTAGCCAGACGGCGGCATAATCCGAATGTGTGTCTATGGAATTGGAAAAGGCCAGCAGATGTTCATGCAGAGCTTCCCGCGGCCTGACCGGCTTTAACTGGAAATCGTCTAACTGCTTTCTATAAAAGCGGCCTACTTCATCCACAACTCCGCGCACAAGAGCCCGCCTGGAGGGAAAATACCGGAATACCGTTGGTGCGACAACACCGGCTTCTTCTGCAACATCAGCATGAACGAGTTGCCCCAGACCTTTCTTTGCTGCGACATGTATCGCACACTCCAATAGCTGCGCATATCGCAGTTCTTTGGTCAGGCGACGCCCCCCTTTTTCAGGTGAGTTCATCTCATTTCCATCGCTGAGTTCACGTCCTAATGAAATTGATCGCTACTATAACACCACAAAGTGCGATCACCCCACTTCCAGAATTCGAGTAGTGCAGTGCATTCGTGAGAGTAATCAGACGCCTGCGGACATTGTGAGTTTCTCGAGCTAACCGTCGAACCCACGCGTTTTAGAGTTTCGGCGAATAACGGCAGGCCACAGTTAAGCCATTGTTGCCCGTGGACTGTCTCCGGTTGCTTTTTACTCGCCACTTGCGTAAATGCGAATAAGCCGGTCGAGAAACTCCTGGCTCTCGTAACGCGATGCAACCAACATTTTCTCATTTAGGCCATGAGCATTAACCGTGCCGGGCTCACTGAACATGCCGCTGACGCCGTAAGTGGGGATATCACGGGCGTCAGGAAGCGCGCGTCTGCGGCCAACCCTTGCATGGTCGGCGACAACGCATTCCAGGATTTTGCGACCAGCGTCGCCAGATCAACCGTGGTAGACCCAACCAGGTCTGGTCGTTGTGGCTGGGCCCAGTGCATAAATTGTGCGAAATGATCGCGGAAGAAGCCACCACCAGTACCAAACTTGATAATTGCATTGTCCACGTAGGCAGCATGTGCGGCGGCATCCTCGCGTTGCTGCCAAAGCGGTAGCTGCTCCGAAAACGTGCGCAGCCCTTTCAGGCCTGTCTCCAGTAAGCCCCCTTCTGCACCGCGTACTGCGGCCATTGCCTGCAACTGGGAGTCGTCAAAGCCCAGCATACGCAACACCGTCGTATGCAGGGCGATGCCACAGGCATCGGCAAGCGAGTGTCGCACGGCCCCTGAGTGAAACTTGCCCCAGCCGTTGTAGGTCGACAGGCCATCGGGTGGGTTGCGGCTCAAGCGCAACGCTTGCATGGAACAGGTCTGGGTTGTCTCGTCGGTACGGTCTGCCACGTAAACTTCCCCGCGCTCTTCATCAAAGCCTAGCAAGACGAAGCGATGTGCCGGAAAGTGAACCTTGAATTTACGATAGTCCAGGTGATAGATATCACCGGACAGCATGGTCGGTCGGCCCGCACAGACCTTTTCACGCACTTCTCGCCACGCAAGATCATCGCCAGGCTGCATCGTCTCGCGGTAATCCAGGCCCAGCGTCTGGGCGAGGTCCGCTTCCATGGAGGCACCACGGCCAAACAACATAAAGGGTGGCTCGACTCCATCAACGAAGTCCATTGAGACAGGCACACCCTCCCCTGTGTTCCAGGGTTGGGAGCAATCCTAGCGCGTAGAGTTTATGATGGCTATTGCGACACAGTGCGGGGATGGGCGCGTCAAAAATAACCAGTTGAGGCCGGCTTCGGTCACTGAAAATCCCCGCGCCTGACCCAGGTGGCTGTTATGCAAGGCTCACCGCAACCAGTGCAAGGCCGAGCTCCAGGCCCGCTAATACCAGAATGATAATCGCTATAGTTCGCAGGGTATGACGGTCTTCGTCGGTTAATGGTTGCATGGTCACGCTCCTTCGCGGGATAAGACAAACCCGGCAAACTCACACCTTAAAGACAGCGTTGCTATTTGAATAGCGATAAAATATGGTCTATAACATAGAATATATCGATATAAAGAGCGACTCTGCATTGGACCGCTTACAACCCTATGGATACTGAACTTGCACGCACATTTCTCGCGGTAGTCGCTGCCGGGAATTTCAGTCATGCGTCCTCCCGCTTGTTTGTCACGCAATCTACCGTCAGCGCCCGTATTGCCACCCTGGAGGAACAACTGGGTTGTCGGCTCTTCGTACGCAATAAGGCGGGTACCACCCTCACAGCCGCGGGGCACAGGTTTCAAAATTATGCCACCACACTGGTGCGCACTGTCGAGCGTGCCCGCCAGGACATCGGCGTCGTACGGGGGTTTCGCGCTTCGGTGACAATAGCCGGGCGCTTCGGGCTGTGGGAAGACCTGTTGCTGGCGTGTCTACCGCGCATCCAGAATGCGGTTGGCGATATCGCGATACGCGCGGAAATCGGCTTTGAAGACGATCTGATGCAGGGGCTGGTGGAAGCGCGCACCGATATCGCAGTGATGTACACGCCACAGCGTCGACCCGGCATGGTTGTGGAACCGCTGTTCGAAGAACAATTGGTCTATGTCTCTTCCTACCAGGGGCCAGACCCGCTACCCGGTGCTGACTATGTCTACGTAGACTGGGGGCCGGAATTCTCCAATCAACACAGCGCGGCGTTTCCAGAATTTGACGGCCCTGCACTCTCAACCAATATCGGATGGTTGGGTTTGCAACACATCCTCAGCTATGGTGGCGCCGGGTACTTTCCGCTGCGTCTGGTGAAAACCGAACTACGGATGGGGCGCTTGCACCGACAGGCGAAAGCACCCGAATTCATCCTGCCAGCCTATCTGGTCCATCTCACGGACCCCGACCCGGATACCGTCGGTCTGGCAGCTCAGGTAATCCGCGATTCCGCCGCTGAATTACTGCGCTAGATCATCACAGCATCAACAGCGCACAAACCACCAGCAGAATGAAAAGAAGCGAGACAATATCCAGCCAAATGCTTGATCCATCGCGACAGATGTCCTGACCTTCGTCGGGGTCGCGCCTCGCGGCGACACCGCAGGCGGACATATCTGCAACTTTCCTTGATTCCGAGTGGTTTAGCACAGTGCGCACCTCGTCATTTTCATGCGACGCGCAGAACGTCAGCGTTTCCGACCAGAGCAGAATAGCGCCGCATCGACGGGAAGAAAAACGAATAAAATTAGCTCTATATATCGATATTTCCGATACTATTAATGCTTGCTAAGCATAAAAGCTATATTAAATAGAGCGACTGTGTTGACGGCGTGGCACTGCCCCCAAAATGCCGTTGCTGAGCGGCGGGTCGTCTCTCAAGTCATGTCATCGAGCGTGTCCAGAAATACCCGCGTCTTGGCCGGCATAAGTTGTCGGCCTGTAAACATCGCGTATACGACCTGGGACGCGCAGTTGTACTCTGGCAACAGTTGAATGAGACGACCGTCACGCACCGCGTCCTCGCAATAGGTGGTAGTAATTCGTGTTATGCCAAGGCCTGCGATTGCCGCCTGAAGCCGGATGCTGGCATTGAAACTTCGCAGACGGGGTGCGTGCAGCGGTACCTGCCAGCTGCCGCCAACGGTATCGGTAAAGGTCCATTGAGCGTCGCTTGATGTAGCCAGCACCGGCATCGACCTGAGGTCGTCCGGCTTCCGTGGGACTTCGTGTGCAGACAGTAATGACGGCGCTGCGAATACCCCCTGCTGCAGGGACAGAACCCTGCGCGCCACGATATTTGACGATGGCAGCGCGTGATCCGTCATGGAGAAGACGATGTCGTAGCGCTCATCCAGGGGGTTGATTCGATCGTAGTGCATTTCCACCCGGATCTGCAGATCATCGTGCCGGGCCATAACGCGACAGGCTACTTCGCCGAGATGGTGTGCGCTGAACTCGTATGGCGCGGCAATCATCAGGGTTCCGCCAACCCGCCTGCTGGTAGCGAGGGCTTCCTCCCGAGCCTCGCCCAGTTGGCGAAACAACGGTGCCATGCGTGCGTAGAGGGAATCTCCCGCTTCGGTCAGGTGCATGGAACGCGTGGAGCGCTCGATAAGCCTGACGCCGAGTTCCTCCTCCAACCGTCTCAGCGCGACGCTGAGTGTCGACTTGGGGCGCTGTAACGCTCTCGCCGCTGCTGTCACCCCACCGTAATCGGCCACCGCGCAAAAAATTTCGTAGTATTGCCAGTTCATAACACCTCCAGGCCATTGTTCACTTTTTGGAACATCATGTTCGCAATATAGCTATTTTCTGTTCGAATAAAAACGCCTATGGTGACAGGTGTGTCGGCGTTGACAGGGCCGAAATCCCGGCGAGACACCTCGGTCTACCGCCGGCAGGTGTGACTTAGGGGTACAACATATGGGGAGGTCCACGGTGCGCGAGATCAAGGGCACATTTCCGATGAATGGCGAGTTCCTTACGGAATTCTGGTATGTGGCGGCATGGGATTACGAACTGATTGACAACACCAGGCTGGCGCGTACCATTTTGGAAACCCCCATCCTGCTCTACCGTGGCGAAAGTGGCCGCGTAGTCGCCCTGGATGATCGCTGTTGCCATCGCGCAGCGCCGCTCTCTATGGGTCGCATAGAGGGCGACTGTATCCGTTGTATGTACCACGGCATGAAGTACGATCCCGGTGGGAAATGCATCGAGATTCCCGGTCAGGAAAAAATACCGGCCCGACTTGGGGTTCGCAGTTACCCTGTCGCGGTGCGCGACCATCTGGTGTGGATATGGATGGGCGTCGCAGAGCACGCCGATCCCTCACTGATCCTGGATTACCCGCCGTTGGGAGATCCGGGTTGGCGCGGCATGCCCAGCTACCTGCACTATGATGCCAATTGGATGCTGATCGTTGACAATCTTGCCGACTTTGCCCATCTCGCGTTCGTGCACACCAATACACTCGGGGGCTCGGAAGAGTATGCGTACACGACCAAACCGACCACCATCGAAAAGCTGCCGGATGGCTTTCGCGTCGAGCGCTGGCACCGCGACAGCGATTCGCCACCGTTTCACAAAAAGGTTATAGCAGACGTAGATGCCCGCGTGGACCGGCGTAATATCGGCCGGATGCTGGTTCCCGGAATCTTTCTGCTCGAGTCACGCTTTGCAGCGGCGGGAGCGGAGGACGACACGACCGCGCGGGAATACCGCAACTGCCAGTTCATGACGCCGGAAACACGAGGCTCAACCCATTTTTTCTGGAACTACCTGCACAACTTCGATCTGGATAACCCGAATATCGCACTATCTCTGCAGCGCAGCCTGTTGCAGGGCTTTCACGAGGACAAGGCGATCATCGAGGCGCAGCAGACGGTATTCGACGCCGACCCCGATTACCAGTTGCTCGCTATCGCCGCAGACGCACCACTGGCATACTTTCGGCGCTTGATGGATCAGCGTCTTGCGGGGGTAATTGGGGGCAGTCCACAATAACGAAAAATGTGGCCTGCCCCGGTTGGCCGCAATATCACCGGGCAACTGGAAAGCGAGCTGCCTGGCATTGTTGCCCCTTATTGGTGTATTTCATTTCCGTCCAGAGCTCTGACGGCTCTCGACCAGGGGAAAATGCCCAGATATTTCCGCATCATTATACAGAATGCCGTATAAATCCCGGCAAAAGCCAGTGTTGTCCCGGCGGCCGCCCCCGCAATACCGTATTCCGGGATCAGCACTATATCCAGTGCGAGATTTGCCAGCACCCCAGCCAGCATTACCACGGCAGCTTTTCGTTCGTAGCCAGCATACTGTAACCAGGCATATGAAGAGGCCAGAGCGGTGCTGATCAGGTAGCCTGGCGCCAGCAGGCGCAGGGCTTCAATCGAGTCGGTATATCTATCACCAAAAACCGATAGCAGGGCTTCGGCAAACACCATGATCAGAACAAAAATCGGTAAGGAGAAAATAAGCAGCCGGCGAAAACAACGGGCGTTAAGCATTCTGACACTGTCCTCCCCCGCCTTGATCGCAGCGGCCATCAGTGGTTCAAATACGCCCATTACAGCAAGCTGAATGGCGAAAAGCACCAGCGTAACGGTTGATGCCACGGCGAAATGCCCCACTTCTTTCTCCTGTCCGATAATCTCCAGCATGTAGATATCGACCTGGTTGAAGGCTGTCTGAAGCGCCACCAGAAACATCATCGGTACGGAGACTTTCAACCACTTTATCCGTTCGATAATTGCAGACCCTCGCCCTATCACGAGTAGTTGCAGTTGGCTGGCTTTAGCCGACTGATAGAACAAAATAGTCAATGTTGCCAGTAGCGCCATCAACACCGCAGATTTCGCGCTAATACTACCGACAATAACAAAAAACAGGGCAACGTAGCCAAGCTTGAGGGCAGGAAAGCCAACCCACCACGGCAGAAATGCCAAATCCATGCGTTGTGCCGACTGCAACACACTGCCCACCAGTGCGGCTAGCGAAACAAAGGGAATCACCAGCAGTGCGAAGATCATTGGATGAATTTCTGCGCTGGAAGCGGGCCGGTAAAAAAACGCCATTCCGCCCAGGGTTACCAATGCAAGCAGCACTGAGGCGAAGACGATAACCGTCAGGTAAAACTGGATATACTCCCAAATAGCTTTGCTGTTATTGACCGCGATGTGGCCGGGCAAAAAACGCAAGGCTGCAGGTCCGCCGCCCATCAATACGCCGATACTGGCCAGATTAAAAAACGACTCAGCGACCTTGTAATCGCCGTAGCTAACCGGGGAAAGCATTCTTGCCAGGCCAATGTTGAAGCCATACACCGCGACGACGTTACCGACGATGGCGAGCAGCATGATATGTGTGTTACGGCTGATGGTATCGGATTCGGGCATTATCGTATGCTATGTCCACTCACGGGGTTTTCTGCCAAATTCGACGTTTGCAACCGGATTCTTCCCGAGCAACACTACTTTACCAATGGGCAAGCAGGCGTCGGCTCAAGTTGCTTGATACGAAAGAACACGTGGCTGAAATCACCGCTGGATTGCGCGTGGCAGCCGAAACAGTTAAACAACTCGTCAGGGCCCTGCAGAAAGCTCTCCATAGAGGTATTGGCCAAAGCCAGTGAGCCTGTCTGGTAGCCGCCTTGTGCGCCCCCCGTCATGCCGGGTTCCATACGCAGGCTGCCAATCAGTCTGTAATTCTGCAAAGCGGACTCAGCGGGCAAGCGCTGCTGAACAGATGCATTCAAACAGGCAATGGCCTGCTCATTGTTCGGGTTCTCTATCTCGCAGTTGTCCAAGCCACCTGCGGGGATGGCAGACACTCTACATATATTGACCGGACCTCCCGCTGTACCATTACACGAAGGCGTGTCGGTGGCATCGAGGTGGCAGTCAGTTTGATCTGCGTCGGTTTTGTTAAACAGGTGCCAGTCCCTGCCTCCGCTGATGGGGTTGCTGTGACCCGGGCTGCAATCCGGGGCGTTCGCTACATGCTCAAAACTGGCCCACATCCACTCCTGATGACTCGGGGTTTTCTGCACAATATGCATACCCAACAAGCCCGCCGATTTGTGTGGGTCACCTACCGTGTCACTCTCCTCGAGGTAGATATCCTGGCAGACCATCGACGAAGGGCATTGCCCCAGATCATAAACACGCCAGGAGGTCTTCAGTAGAATTGATCCGGGCCCGGATTTTTCGGAGCCGAAGGGAAAGCGGATATCGTGGTTCAGAAAACACTGCTGGTTATACAGTGTATTCTCCAGCAGGTAGTTATAGGCAACCTCATTCGCAGCGATGCCAAAAAGCACTCGCTGGCCGGCCGTATCAATAAGCTCGAGCTCAACCCCGGCCTCTTTGAACATTTTGCCCAGTTGCTGATAAGCCGGCTGCTCACCCCAGTTAGCAGGCTTTTCGTCGTTGCCTACGAACAAACTGGAGACCGGCATATACGTTTGGTAGAGGGCTTTGTCCGGCGAGGCCTCAGACGGCCCCATCAGCGCAAGAAACGCATTCCAGGAAAATTCGTGCGCGCCACAGTCAGTCGAGTCCGCAACATCAACCGCCAGCGCAGGCCGCTCGACATCGATTTCATCCCCTGTACAGGTCGCCAGCGCTGGCGTGGATAGTGCGGCGCCCAAAAGCAACGGCCCCAGCACCGCTGCAACGCCCTGCCCTGATACCCGTTTCATGCTGACCCCCGGGTCTTTGCAGCAAGGCTTTTTTGCAGGTGGTCCGCCGCCTTCAGCGCCAGTGCCGCAATGGTCAGTGTCGGCGGATTGATCGGCGCAGTAATGTGCGCAGAGGCACCCAGAATGTAGAGATTTTGGTGATCGTGCGATTGCAGATTCAAATCGACCACTGAACGGGACGGATCGCGCCCCATTCTGGCGGTACCCGCTATGATTGCCGTGTCCGACTCGGCCTGCGAATCGTGCGTAACCTCGGTAGCATTAAGTGTTTTGAACATCTGCTGGTGGCGCTCGATAGCCCAGTCAATGCCGCGCTGGGTATACGCGTCTATAGCCAGATTTATTTCCGGCACGGGCAGTCCCGCAGGATCTTTAAGCGTGGGATGCAAACCCACCCGGTTGCCCTTGTTGGGCAGAATTTCAATAGAGCTGTTGAACCGCAGCTGGCGGGAGCTTAGATCGTTTACCTGCTCCGCCAGAGCCTTCCCATATACACCCTTGGCCACCAGTTTTGCCGCTGTTTGTTGCGGCCCAAAAAAGGGATGGGTGCCGTCATTCATGACCGAGGTACCAATAGCCGCCTTCTGGCTTCTGGTGCCGGGATCATTGCGGCCCTCGACCACACCTGACGTCTGCTGTGGCCCGCGATAAGGGTAAATGGGGTCAGGCATCAGCCCGCGGCTGTTGAAGCCCATTTGAGACATCAAATGCGTACCTACCAGGCCGCTTGAGTTGGCAACACCTTTGGGCGTATACGGACCTTTCGATAGGAGTAACAAACGGGGATTCTCGATGGCGTGGCACGCAACCATAAAGTACTGTGCCTTTACGATACCTTTCTGCTTGCGGCCATTGAGAAACTCGGCCGATTCAATTTGCCCCTCGGCATTGCTGTTGAGGCGCGTGATGACATGACTGCTGTAGATCGAGGCACCAAGCCGTCGCGCCTTTTCAACATGAACTGTCGCATCGTATTTAGCGTGAACCGGGCAGATTGGCACGCAGTTATTATTGCCACAACAGGGAGGGCGCCCCTGAAACGCGATGGAGTTCCGCGCCTGCGGAAACGGACTCAGGGAGAGCTGCATGGACTTGATTCTGGGAGAGACATAGCCATCCAGGTAGCTGGAGGGTATTCCCGGCAGTGGGTAGTCTTTGGTTCTGGGAGCGCCGTAGTTCTCACCCATAAAACCGGCCACGCCCATTTCACTTTCGGCACGCTCATACCAGGGCGCCAGGTCGTCGTAGCTCAGGGGCCAGTCTTCGGCTACCCCAAACTTTGTCTGCATTGACAGATCATCGGGGCGGAGACGCAAGGCAAAACCCGTCCAGTGCCAGGTCGTTCCGCCGACACCGCGCATATACAAGCCATTAAATGCTGTCGTGCCAACATTCTTATAGTAGTCGTCGCTACTCTGCGGCATGGGCGCGAGCGCATTGGACATATAAGGGGAGTTTGCACCTTTGGAGGTAGAGCGGTGATAGCGTTCTACCGCTTCTGGCCGACTCGTCTCCAGCCCGGCATCGAGCAAGGCAACTTTCAGCCCCTGCTGCGACAAGTGGTAGGCTGCCAGCGCACCGGCAACACCCGCCCCGATGATGGCAATGTCCGTCTGGATTACATTAGTCAAAGTTATTGCCCTGTGGGAATTTTATGCCAGTGGCCGAAATGACCCCCGCAAACACTCTGTGGCGTGGAAAACTTAACCGCCTGCCAGGCCAGATTATCTATGTAACCGATCACCTGCTCTTTGTCAGTGCCGGCAAAAACCGTGCCGCTGTACCAAATATTTGCTATCTCGCTTGCCATATCTTCCAGGCCCGCATGCGCCAGCGCCTTGGCAATATCAGGCTCAGCTGTTTTCAGAACAACGGTGCTGAGGGCGTTCAGGGAGTCAACCGGGTAGTTGTTGGCGATGAGTGAAAAAATTTTGTGGGCAAAAAAGGGATTTGCCGGACGCTGGCCGAGTAATTTATAGGTAGCGGTATGTAAATCGTCGACATTCAGGTGTTTGGCATTTAATGCAAAAGCGCCGCCGCTGTATGCTGCAACGGCCAGACCCACACCAATAAGCTCACGGCGCGTCACTTTCCTAGACATGTCCTGCTCCCTGAAGTCCGCCGCATTGTTGAGACTTTATTGTGCAATCACGGCTTCACCCCTCGCTATTGCGCGGAGGATTAAATCTATTATAAACGCAACCCCTTCGTCACGATCAATGCTTTATTGGCCCGAAAGTGAAATAGGCCCGGGAGACGCCTTGCGCGTGACGATTATATAGCCTCTGCTCTTTTTGCTACTGGAATCTTCTCCCTGTAGCGCTTTGTACAAGAGCTCGGATTTTACCCATACCGGGGGTAATTTATAGCGTGCGACATCCATCACCAGAAACATATCCCGGGTTTCGTTATAAGCGACCACAGGCGAAAAATGGCCAATGCCAGCCTGACCCAGCGCCTGTCGCGAGAAATTGATTATAAGCCGCTTATCGGTTGCCTGCAGTGCTTCTATGGCCTGCGACTTGAACTGGGAGGGAGAACTGTCGCTGGCAAAAACGAACTCCACACCCACGGGGTATGCACTCAGCAAACCCGCTGCCTGCTGCAGCGTAAGCCCCTTCTCTTCTACCTCCAGTGGCGAATAATTTTCCAGCACTTTTGCCGTGAAGATGTTTTGCTGGTTAAATTTTTGGAAAGGATAGATTTCTGGAGCGACCGGGGATTCAACACCCAGCGAATTAAGCACAATGACACTGGAAGCGATAGCGCAATAGGTTTGTTTAACCTCGGAGACGAAATACCTGACGCTATCGGGAAAATCGCCCTTGATATCTGACTGATCCAGCAAGCCCCGGGCATCGGAATCAGTAAAATAGGCCAGACCAGTGTTTGCGCTATCGGCAAAAGCTGGCAGGGCCAGAATAATGGAAAGTACTAGTACAGTTGTCTTCAAGGCCGCGTCACTCATTTAACAGAAAACGAGCAACGAGTGTAAAACATAGTGGCATGACAGCGCAGGGGTTTTCGCAGATAAGTCCCGAATAGCCGCTGATTCGCCTGGAACAGACAACGCCAGCATTCAGAATAACAGTAAATTAATAGTTAATTAAATCAGTTATATATGACTTTATATTAAAGTTAATTATTGACATAATGAACAGCTTGAAATGCCCGCCAGGCGAGATCAAAATACTGCTTGGGCACCCTCACCTCGTCCCCGGCACAATACCGCCTGGTGACCCGGTACAAAATAATCGCCGTAATTTCCGAACTTTCTTTATCTTCGCTTATCTATAAAGACTGTGTTTAACCCTGGACAACTCAAGGTTACACTTACCCACTGTTTTACATATCAGGTGATGAAATCTTGTATCTTTCTAATAGATTAAAGCAAACCGCTACTTTGGTCCTTCCCGCACTGCTGCTGTGCACTCTGGCGCAGCCGTCATGGGCACTGATCGAATCCAGTGAAACCCAGCGCGAAACGATAGTCGAAATGATTGATCAGTTGGAGCAGCGCCACTACGCCAAGCATCGCTATGACGACGAGCTGTCGTCCCAACACCTCGACAGCTACATAGAGAGCCTGGATCGCGCCAAGATGTTCTTTACCGCCGCTGATCTCGCCGAGTTTGAAAAGTATCGTACGGCAATGGACGAGCAACTGCATGAGGGTAACCTCGAGGCAGGCTACTTTATGTTCAATCGCTTCCAACAGCGTCTAGAACAGCGTCTGGAAGACGTCATTGCGACCCTGCCTGACCAGGTGGCGAACATGGATTTCACTGTGGATGAAACCTTCCCACTGGAGCTGGACGAGTGGGAGTGGGCAGAGAACCCGGAAGAGCTGGACGATCGCTGGCGCCGGCGCGTAAAGAACGAAGTACTGAGCCTCAAGTTGGCGGAAAAGCCGCAGGATGAGATTGCCACGACATTGGAAAAGCGCTACCAGAATCAGCTGAAGCGGGTACGACAGTACAACAGCCAGGATGTGTTCCAGATCTACGCCAACGCGCTGACTGAACTGTATGATCCGCACACCAACTACCTGTCACCACGGCGTTCTGAGAACTTCAATATCAACATGAGTCTTTCCCTTGAGGGGATTGGTGCCGTGTTACAGCAGGAAGACGAGTACACCAAGGTTGCCCGCCTGGTGGCGAAAGGCCCGGCAGACAAGCAGGGAGAACTGAAGCCCTCTGACAAGATCGTCGGTGTGGGCCAGGGCGAAGATGGCCCCATCGAAGATGTGATTGGCTGGCGCCTCGACGAAGTCGTCGAGCTGATACGCGGCCCCAAGGACTCCACTGTTCGCCTGCAGGTCATGCCCGCCAAGTCCAAGGCCGCGGATGAAAACAAAATTGTTACCATCGTGCGCAACAAGGTGAAACTGGAAGAGCAGTCTGCCCAGAAGAAGATTCTGGAAGTGCCCGACGGCGACAAAATGATCAAGGTTGGTGTCATTGATATCCCGGCTTTTTACATCGATTTCGACGCCATGCGCCGTGGTGATGAGGAATACAAGAGCACCACCCGCGACGTGAAGATACTGCTGCAGGAGTTGCAGGATGAAGGTGTTGAAGGCATCGTGGTAGATTTGCGCAACAATGGCGGCGGTTCTCTGCAGGAAGCCAACGAACTGACTGGCCTGTTCATCGAGTACGGCCCCACTGTGCAGATACGACACTCCTCCCGCCGTGTGTGGCGCGACGGAAAGCGCCTGAAAACCAGTTACTACGATGGCCCCCTGGTGGTGTTGATCAACCGCCTGAGCGCTTCAGCTTCGGAAATTTTCGCCGGAGCTATACAGGATTACAGCCGCGGCCTGATTGTGGGTGATCGCTCCTTTGGCAAGGGCACAGTTCAGACGTTGATCCCCCTGACGGAGGGGCAGTTGAAAATTACCGAGAGCAAGTTCTATCGCATCTCTGGTGATAGCACGCAGCATCGCGGTGTGGTTCCCGATCTCGAGTTTCCGTCAATATATGACGCTGAAGAGATTGGCGAGAGTTCACTGGATCACGCCCTCAACTGGGACAAGATCAATCCGGTACGCCACCACCGCTATAACGACCTGAGCACTGTTGTTCCCCGTGTGACGGCGATGTATGTGGAGCGCAGTGCCGGCAACCCCGACTTCGTCTACCTGGAAGAACAGGTAAACCTCGCCCGGGCATCCAGCGAAATTACCGAGTTACCCCTCAATGAAATAGCGCGTATAGCCCTGCGGGAAAGCCAGGAACAGAAATCACTGCTTATTGAGAATAAGCGCCGTGCGGCCAAGGGCGAAGAACCCCTCGCAAGCCTGGATGAAGAGGACGAGGTAGCGGAAGAGATTGGCGAGGATCTGGAAGCCAGCGAGGAGGCGGAAGTGGATCTCGTGGCAGAGGCGGAGGAAGAAGATAAGGCTGAGGAACCCGATGTTCTGCTGACCGAAGCGGGCAATGTGCTGGTTGACGTGTTGTTGTTAAAGCAACGCGCTTACGCTGTGCACACGCCTGCCGAAGAGGCCGTGAAATAAGGTTCTTCCGATCATAAAAAACCCGGCAACTGCCGGGTTTTTTTGTCTCTGGAGACGGCTCTTGCAGCGCACCGGGTGTTATTCCACCGGGGCGTCCTCGCCAAACCAGGCCAGTTTGTCGTGCAGACGCACCACTTCGCCGACAATAATCAGAGTGGGAGCACGGGGCTGTTCGCGCGCAACGATGTCTACCATGGTGGCGAGCGTGCCTGTAATGACTCGTTGATCAGGTGTACTGGCCCGCTCTACCAGCGCAACAGGCGTTTGTCCTGAACGGCCGTGGCGCTGAAGTTGCTCACAAATAACTGGCAGCCCCAGCAACCCCATGTAAAACACCAGTGTTTCCGTTTCCGACCGGAAATCCTCCCAGTTATGGTCAACGGTGCCGTCTTTTAGATGCCCCGCCACAAAGCGCACACTGCGGGCGTAGTCCCGATGGGTGAGCGGTATGCCGCCGTAACAGGCTGCCGCATTGGCGGCGGTAATACCCGGAATAACCTGGAACGGAATCCCGTGTTGCGCCAGTAGCTCTATTTCCTCCCCGCCCCGGCCGAATATAAACGGATCGCCGCCCTTCAGGCGCACCACCCGTTTACCCTGCTGCGCTAGGGTTAGCAGCATCTGATTGATTTCCTGCTGTGGCACCGCGTGCTGCGACCGCGCCTTGCCGACATAAATTCGTTCGGCATCCCGTCTGGCCATTTCTACAATAGCCGGCGCCACCAGGCGGTCATACAGCACCACATCTGCGCTTTGCAGCAGGCGCTGCGCCTTGAAGGTCATCAAGTCCGGATCGCCCGGCCCTGCGCCAAGAAGATACACTTCGCCCCGGTGCAAGGCATCGGTGTCGAGCAACTGCTGTTGTAGATGGGCCTCCGCCTGCTGTTCTTTACCAGCCAATACCAATTCACCCACCCTACCGTCTACTGCTTGCTCCCAAAACAGGCGTCGCGGTCCTTCCGCGGGGATGGCTTGCTTAACCGCGGTCCTCATGCGCCCGGCAAACAGCGCGAGCCGGCCGTAAGCAGCGGGCAACATGGCATCAATTTTGCGGCGCAACTGCCGCACCAACACCGGGCTGTTGCCACCGCTGGAAATCGCAATGGTCAGCGGTGTTCGCTCGACAATTGAGGGAAAAATAAAAGTGCACAGGGCCGGCGCATCGACGACATTCACCGGCAACTGGCGTGCGCTGGCGTCCCTGAACACCTGTTCGTTAACGTCACGCAGTGGGGTGGCGGCCACCACGAGAACAGCGCCATCCAGGGTGGCAGCACTGTATTTTTCCTGCAGCCAGCTGCCCCCTGTTTGCCTGAGCAGGCTCTGCAGTTCCTCGTTGACCTGCGGTGCTACCACAGCGAGCTTCGCACCAGCCTTCAACAGTAGCCGTGCCTTGCGCGTGGCGATCTCGCCACCGCCTACCAGCAGTACCCTGGCATCCCTGACGCGAAAGCTGATCGGCAGGAAGTCCATGGCAGACTTAGCCTCGAAGTTCCGTCACGCCACCCATATAAGGTCGCAGGGCCTCCGGCACCGTGACGCTGCCATCTGACTGCTGGTAATTTTCAAGAATTGCCACCAGGGTGCGGCCTACGGCCAGCCCGGAACCATTAATCGTGTGCAGCAGTTCAGGTTTGCCCGTTGCCGGGTTACGCCAGCGCGCCTGCATACGCCGAGCCTGGTAGTCGCCAAAGTTGCTGCAGGAGGAAATCTCGCGGTAGGTGTCCTGGGCCGGTAGCCATACTTCCAGGTCGTAGGTTTTACAGGCAGAAAAGCCGATATCTCCGCCGCAGAGAATAACCTTGCGGTAGGGCAGCTCCAGTGCCTGCAACACACTCTCGGCATGGCCGGTCAGTTGCTCCAGCGCCTCGTCTGACTGGTCGGGACGGACCAGTTGCACCATCTCGACTTTTTCGAACTGGTGCTGGCGGATCATACCCCGGGTATCGCGCCCGTAGCTCCCCGCCTCGCTGCGAAAACACGGGCTGTGACAGGCGAAACGGACACCCACCTCCCCCAGTTCGGCATCCTCAAAGATGCGGTCCCGGGCCACATTGGTTACCGGCACTTCTGCGGTGGGAATCAGGTAGTAGCCCTGCTCTCCTTCCAGCCGGAACAGGTCTTCCTCAAATTTGGGTAGCTGGCCGGTGCCCCGCAGTGAATCCCGGTTGACAATATAGGGCACGTAGATTTCCTGATAGCCGTGTTTGCGGGTATGCAGATCCAGCATGAACTGGATAAGTGCGCGGTGCATACGCGCTAGTTCGCCGTACATAACCGTAAAACGCGAACCGGTTATCTTGCTGCCGGTGTCTGCATCGAGTTGCCCCAGGGCTTCGCCTAATTCCACATGATCTTTCACAGTGAATTCAAATTGCCGGGGCGTGCCCCAGCGCGCCACCTCCACATTGTCGTCTTCGCTGGCGCCTGCGGGCACCTCCGACGCCGGTATGTTGGGCACGCTCAAAAGAAGTTCTTCCAGTGCATTTTGTACCTGCGTCGCCTGCTCTGTCAGCGTGTCAATCTGACTGGCGATCATTTGCAGTGTTTCTTCCACCTGTGCTTTGGCCTCGTCCACGGGGATACCCTGTCCCACGAGTTGGCCAATTTTCTTCGAGGCGCTCTTGCGTTCTGCCTGCATGTTCTGGAGGTCGACATCGGCCCGTTTGCGGCGAGCATCGAGTGCCGTGAATGCAGTAATATCGAAAGAATAACCACGCTTTTCCAGCGCGACGGCTAGCGCTTCCGGGTCCTGCCGTACGGCTTTGATATCGAGCATTGTGTAGATCCTGTATTCGGTTTAGTGATGCTGAAGCCAGCGGGGTTATACCAGAGCGCGGGTCAGGTGGATCCCCACGCCGGCCATCAATACGCATAACGTGACACTGGCCAGCATATAGCCCAGCGCGTGTGTAAGGTGCCCGCCCTCCAGCAGGATTATAGTCTCCAGTGAAAATGTGGAGAAGGTTGTGAAGGCACCGAGAAAACCCACCATCAGCACACCCCGCCAATCCTGGTGCATAAGCAGTTTTTCAGCCAGCAACACATAAAGAATGCCAATAGTGAAGGAGCCGAGAACGTTTACCAACAGTGTTCCCACTGGCAGTTGACCCTCCCACAGGCGATGAGCCCAGCTCGCCAACAGATAGCGTGCTACTGCGCCGGAGGCGCCGCCAAGAGCAATAAACATCAGGTATTTCATGGTCGCGCTGTGATGGCCGTTCGAGAAGCGGCATTGTACGGGTTTTGACGCAGACGCGCAGGTGTTTCCAAACGGCTAGGTATAGCCGGTGGGGTTCTGCTGTTGCCAGCGCCAGGCATCCTCACACATGGCAGTCAGGTCTTTCTCCGCCTGCCAATTCAGTTCCTCACGGGCACTTCCCGGATCTGCATAGCACTCGGCAATATCGCCTGGACGACGCGGAACGACCTCATAGGGAATGCTGCTGCCACAGGCGTGTTCGAACGCCACCACCAGTTCAAGCACCGAATAGCCCGTGCCGGTACCCAGGTTGTGGGTAACACAGCCCGGCTTGTCGGCCAGCTTCTGCAGCGCCTTGATATGCCCTCTGGCGAGATCGGTCACATGGATGTAGTCACGCACCCCGGTACCGTCTCGCGTGGGATAGTCTCCACCGAACACCGAGAGTTGTTGTCTCAGGCCACTGGCCGTCTGGGCGATATAGGGCATGAGGTTATTGGGAATACCGCTGGGGTGTTCACCAATCCGGCCACTGGGATGCGCACCCGCAGGATTGAAGTAACGCAGAATGGATATGTCCCAGTCGCGATCAGAGATAGACAGGTCGCGCAGCATCTCCTCGATCATCAGCTTGCTACGGCCATAGGGGTTGGTGGCGGAAAGCGGGAAATTCTCGTCGATAGGATTGCTGACCGGGTCACCGTAAACCGTGGCAGACGAACTGAAAACCAGGGTTTTTACACCCTCGTCGCGCATCGACTGCAGCAGATCGATCGCACCTGTCACATTGTTGTCATAGTACTCAAGAGGTTGCTCGACTGACTCACCCACAGCTTTCAGGCCGGCAAAATGCATTACTGCACCAACCTGCTCATCGCGCAGCAGCTTTCTCATAAGCGGCCCGTCGCGCACATCACCCCGCTGAAAAATCAGCGTTTTGCCGGTGATTTCCTGCACCCGCTGCAGCGCCACCTCGCTGCCGTTACACAGGTTATCCAGCACCACTACCGTGTATCCCTGCTCCAGCAATTCCACGCAGACATGCGAGCCGATGTAACCTGCACCCCCGGTAACCAGCACAGTATTTTTCATCATGTCTTATCCCGGTAGCGTCGGCGAGTACTGATTTTATCGAGTTCACGCAAGTATTTGAATTTTTCCAGAACCTTGCTTTCCAACCCGCGGTCTACCGGCTCGTAGTAGCGCCGGTCTTTCAACTCCTCGGGGAAATAGTTTTCGCCGGCAGCGTAACCGCCCTCCTCGTCATGGGCGTACCGGTATTCGGCGCCATGCGCCATTTCCTTCATGAGTTGGGTAGGGGCATTGCGCAGGTGCAGTGGCACCTCGCTGCTGCCGCCCTGCTCCACATCGGCTCGCGCTGTATTATAAGCGCTATACACGGCATTACTTTTCGCCGCACAGGCCAGGTAAACGATGGCCTGGGCGATTGCCAGTTCTCCCTCGGGGCTGCCCAACCGCTCTTGTACCTGCCAGGCATCGAGACACAGGGTGAGCGCGCGCGGGTCGGCGTTGCCAATATCCTCGCTGGCCATGCGCACCACCCGGCGCGCCACATACAGGGGGTCACAACCTCCATCCAGCATCCGGCAAAACCAGTAGAGGGCGGCATCGGGTGAACTCCCGCGTACAGCCTTGTGCAGGGCACTGATTTGATCGTAAAACAGGTCGCCACCTTTATCAAAGCGGCGCAGTGATGCCTGCAGCACCTCTTCCAGTGTAGCCGGAGTGATGACATCGTCCTCAGCCAGATCCGCCGCCAGCTCAAGCAGATTGAGTGCCTTGCGAGCATCCCCATCAGCGTGTTGGGCAATAAGAGCCAAACAGCCCTCCTCCACTGAAACACCCTGCTCCAACGCGGACAGGCCGCGCTCCAATACCGCCTCCACATCTGGCACTTCCAGCCCCCTCAATTTGTAAACCCGGGACCGGGAGAGCAAAGCATTGTTGAGTTCGAAAGAAGGGTTCTCGGTGGTGGCACCGATAAAAATTACCGTACCATCCTCGACATAGGGCAGGAAGGCATCCTGTTGCGACTTGTTGAAACGGTGTACCTCATCAACGAACAACACGGTATCGCGGCCGGACGCCTTGTGTTGCTTCGCCAGCGCTATCGCCTCGCGTATCTCCTTCACGCCGGACAAAACCGCGGAAAGTTGTAGGAATTTGGCGTTGGCTTGCCCGGCGGCTATCCGTGCCAGCGTGGTCTTGCCAACACCGGGTGGCCCCCAGAAGATCATCGAGTGCAGTTGCCTGCTCTCTATCGCCTGACGCAGTGGTTTACCCGGGCTGAGAATATGTTGTTGCCCCGCGTAATCTTCTAGAGTGAGCGGGCGCAGCCGCGCCGCCAGCGGTTGATATCCCTGGGACGGTTCTTGTGAAACGATAGTGGTGGGGTCCGGCGGGGTGTCGCCAAACAGGCTGTCCTGTGGGGAATCAGTCGTCATAGTAGAACAGGTCCACATCTCCCGGCGGTGGTGTGAATTCGAAATCGCTACTGCTGAGGGCTGTTTGCGCATCCACCTGCTCGAAATCCACCACCACTCGCTGGCCCAGCCGGTCCACGATGTCCATCTGGCTCATAACACCCGCAGTAAAGGTGACGGTCAACTGGCGAAAACCCTTGGCTGCATCCAAAGGTGTCAGGGTGAAAGTATCATCGCCATCCCGCTGTACCGTGTATTGCTCTCGAAGCACAGATTCATCACCGCCCAGAATCTGCAGGGGTGAGGCCTCAATATTGCCCACGACCGGGCGGCGGGTTGCTGTTTGCAGATCGATATCATAGTGCCACAGGTATTCCGCGTTGGCGACAATCAACTGGTTATCGGGAGAGCTGATCTCCCAACTGAAATAAAACGGGCGCAACAGTTTGAAACTGCCACTGGACTCGATCAGTACCTCGCCACTGCCATCGAACTGGCGCTGCTGGAACTGACCTTGCAATGCGTTTATCTGTCCCAGTCGGTGCAGCAGTTGATCTATTGCGGCAACTTCCTGTGCCCTGACCGCCGCGGCCAACAGGCTGAAGGTAAAGCCCGCAATTAGCAATAATCGCTTCATTGTCAGTCTTCCTGTGGCGGTGGTGCCAGCACTTCGCGCTGGCCATTGCTGCCCATGCCGCTCACAACACCGGCGGCCTCCATTGTCTCTATGATACGGGCCGCCCGGTTGTAGCCGATGCGGAGTTTACGCTGCACGCTGGATATAGAGGCGCGACGGCTCTGGGTGACGTAGTGCACCGCCTCATCGTAGAGCGCGTCATTTTCGTCGTCCCCGGAGGCATTGGCCTGGAGTTCACCTGCGGTGACCGGCGTGCTGCTGCCCTCATCCAGCAAGCCGTCAATATACAAAGGCTGACCCCGGCGTTTCCAGTCAGCCACTACCCTGTGCACCTCTTCGTCGGAACAGAAAGCACCGTGTACCCGGGTGGGCACACCGCTACCCGGAGGGAGATACAACATGTCGCCGTGCCCCAGCAACTGCTCGGCACCCCCCTGATCGAGAATAGTGCGCGAATCAATCTTGGAAGACACCTGAAAGGCGATACGAGTGGGTATATTGGCCTTGATCAGGCCGGTGATGACATCTACCGACGGTCGCTGGGTAGCCAACACCAGATGAATACCCGCCGCCCTGGCCTTCTGTGCGATGCGGGCGATGAGCTCCTCGACCTTCTTGCCAACGACCATCATCATGTCGGCAAATTCGTCGATGACCACCACCACGGCGGGCAACTTCTCCAGCGGAGGCGGAGTTTGCTCCTCGTCGGTGAGTGCCAGGATGGGGTCGGGGATCCACAACGGGTCGTCAATGGGTTTACCCGCTTTCTCGGCATCGTCTACCTTGCGGTTAAAGCCCGCCAGGTTGCGCACTCCGAGGGAAGCCATAAGCTTGTAGCGCCGCTCCATTTCCGCCACACACCAGCGCAGGCCATTGGCGGCATCCTTCATATCGGTAATAACCGGTGTCAGCAGATGTGGAATACCATCGTAGACTGACAGTTCCAACATTTTCGGATCCACCAGCATCAGCCGGACCTCTGACGGGCTCGCCTTGTACAGCAGGCTCAGCAGCATCGCGTTCACACCAACGGATTTTCCCGAGCCGGTCGTTCCCGCCACCAGCAGGTGCGGCATCTTCGCCAGATCAGCGACGATAGGCAGACCGGAAATATCGTGGCCCAATGCCAGTGTCAACGGTGATTTACTCTGGTCGAAGGCCTTGGATGCCAACACATCGCGGAAGTTGACTATCTCGCGGTGCTCATTGGGTATCTCAATACCCACCACTGATTTGCCGGGGATCACTTCCACCACCCGCACACTGATCACCGCCAGCGAGCGCGCCAGGTCCTTGGCAAGATTGGAGATACGCGACACTTTTACCCCGGGCGCAGGTTGAATCTCAAAGCGTGTCACCACAGGGCCGGGGTAGACCGCCACCACCTCCGCCGAGATGCCGAAGTCCGCCAGCTTCAATTCCAGTAACTTGGACAGGCGTTCGAGCGCTTCCTTGGAATAACCGGCATCGGGATCGTTCTCATTCGGGTCCAACAGTTCCAGTGGAGGCAGCGAACCGGTGACAGGCACATCGAACAATGGGCGCTGCTTTTCCTTCTCCTCCCGCTCACTTTTTTCTGTCTTGGCTTTTGTCGGTTTAATTTTTGGGGGTGTGCGTTTTTTCTCTCGCTCCACATGTTCCGTAATGACCATCTTGCGGGCTTCAACAGCTTTTTCCCGGGCCCGGCGGTCGCGCACGCTGTCGACGGTCTTTACCAGCCAATCGCGGCTGGTATTAAACGTTCGGATACTCCAGGCGCCCACTTTTTCCATCAATTTCAGCCAGCTCAGGTCGGTGAAGATGGTCATACCGAACAGGAACACCGCCAGCAGAATAAGACGGCTGCCCACCGCACTGAAGGCGACAGTAAAATTACTGCCTATGGCCTGACCGAGGATGCCCCCGGCACCCTGGGGTAAGCTGGAACCACCAACATCGTTCATCGCAGCCAGGGCGGTACCGGCAATCATGACAAGTACCAGCCCCAGCGCACGAATGCCGAACGTGAGCCAGTCGAAGCCCTTGTCCTGGTGACGTTCAAGCAGAATGATCACCGCCCGATAAGCGAGCAGCAGGGGAAACAAATAGGCCGCATAACCCACAAGGGAGAAAAAAACATCCGCCAGCCAGGCACCTGTCGGCCCGCCGAGATTGCCGATCTTGCCGCCGCTGCCGGTAACAGACCAGCCCGGGTCTCGCGGGCTGTAGGTCAGCAGGGCCAACAACAGATACAGGCACACAGCGCTGACGCCGATAAAGGCGCCCTCGCGAAGTCGCGGACCGAGGATATGGTCCTTTTTCGTGGTTTCTGCTGCCGGAGTTCGCGCCTTGCTCATACGTGCCGGCGACGACCTGGCAATGTACTGCGTGTCTTTTCAGTCATGATCCACATTGTGAACATTTTTATGATTAATTTCAAAGGTTTATGACGGCTATTTAGAAATAACCTCGTCTTTGCCGGAATTCAGGCTTTAAAGTACCATAGTCCGCCCCCATCAAGGACGTGGTGGTCTCTGGTTGGCAACAACAGTGGGGCAGCATTTAACAACAGTAAATGGGAAATAACCATATGAGCGATAGCGTACACCACCCTCTGATAATCCTGGGCAGTGGCCCGGCGGGCTACACCGCCGCGATCTACGCTGCCCGGGCCAATCTCAAGCCTGTGGTCATCACCGGCATGCAGCAGGGCGGCCAATTGACCACCACCACGGAGGTTGAAAACTGGCCCGGTGGTATCCACGACCTGCAGGGACCACAATTGATGCAAGAGATGCAGGCTCATGTGGAGCGCTTCGATGCTGAAATCGTGTTCGATCACATAGAGCAGGTGGACTTGTCATCACGCCCCTTCACTCTCAAAGGGAGCGGCACTTTTACCTGCGACGCCCTGGTTATCGCGACCGGTGCCACAGCGCAATACCTTGGCCTGCCAAGTGAAGACGCTTTCATGGGCAAGGGCGTCAGCGCCTGTGCCACCTGCGACGGTTTTTTTTACCGCAATCAGAAGGTGGCTGTCATCGGCGGCGGTAATACCGCGGTGGAAGAAGCACTGTATCTGGCCAATATCGCCTCCGAGGTCACCCTGGTGCACCGCCGGGATGCATTGCGGGCCGAAAAAGTACTGCAGGACCGGCTGTTTGCACGAGAAAAGGAAGGCAAGGTGAAAATCCTCTGGGATCACCAATTGGATGAAGTGTTGGGGGATGACAGCGGCGTTACCGGTATCCGCATTAAATCGACCAGTGATGGCGCCAGCTCCGACGTGGATGTTGCAGGTGTTTTTATCGCTATCGGCCACAAACCCAATACCGACATTTTTGCCGGACAACTGGACATGAAAGACGGCTATATCAAGATTCACAGCGGCACCGAGGGCAATGCCACTGCCACCAGCGCAGCGGGTGTATTTGCCGCGGGTGACGTGGGAGACCACATCTATCGCCAGGCCGTAACCTCCGCCGGCTTCGGCTGTATGGCGGCGCTGGACGCGGAAAAATACCTGGACACGCTGTAAACAGCGCGACCGGGCAGCGTGTCTCGTCAAATATCTTTTCTGGGCCCCACAGACGCGTTCCCGCCCACCTGTGAGGCCCTGGAGGAACCGAACGGGCTGCTCGCTGCCGGCGGGGAACTGACGCCACAGCGGCTGCTCGCAGCTTACCGATCCGGTATCTTTCCCTGGTACGAGGAACCCCAGCCGGTGCTGTGGTGGAGCCCCAACCCGCGCTCTGTCATGTTTCCGCATGAATTACATGTGTCGCGCTCTCTGCGCAAAGTATTGCGGCGGGGAGCGTATACACTGGCCGTGGATACCGCGTTCAGTGCGGTAATGGCCGCCTGCGCCGAGCCCCGGAACTACGGCGCGGGCAGTTGGATAGGTCGCGAGATGCTGGGGGCTTACATTACCCTTCACCAGCTGGGCTTTGCGCATTCTATCGAGGTTTATGACGAATCCACTGCACTGGTTGGCGGGCTCTACGGCGTCGCTATTGGCGGTGTATTCTTTGGTGAATCCATGTTCAGCATTCAGCCCAACACCTCCAAAGTGGCACTGGTGGCTCTGGTTGATATACTCGCGCGCGGCCACTTCGGCTTAATAGATTGCCAGGTGGGGAATCCTCACATGGTTTCTTTGGGGTCCCGCGAGATTGTCAGGCTGGACTTCGAGGCGCGCCTTGCTCAATATATAGGAATTCAAACTGACCCCGGCATCTGGTCGTTGCCGGGCACTTGTGGAGAGTTGCTGTGACCTCATCAATGCGAGATCTCAAGGTTTACACCACCTATCCGCACAGCTGCAGTTACCTGGAAGACCAGGAGGCCACCACGCTGTTCGTGGATCCGCGGCAGGCGGTGGACAAAGCGCTGTATAGCAAGCTCTCCCTGCTCGGTTTCAGACGCAGCGGCAGCCATATCTACCGCCCGCACTGCAGTCATTGTGAAGCCTGCGTCCCCGCCCGAATTCCTGTCACACAATTCGAACCCAGGCGAGGACAAACCCGCACATGGAAACGAAACCAGGATCTCAGGGTGCGCCGCAGTGACCACTTGCGCGATGAAGACGCGTTCCAATTGTACTGCCGCTACATAGAACTGCGTCACTACGACGGTGACATGTACCCTCCAGACAGGGAGCAGTACGAGTCCTTTTTGAACGACGCATGGGACTGCACCCATTACTACCGCTTTTACGACGGGTCCACGCTGGTCGCGCTGGCTGTGGTGGATGAGCTGCAGGATGGCATGTCTGCCATTTACACCTTTTTTGACCCGGACGCCGACAAACGCAGCCTCGGCACCTTTGCCATACTTTGGCAGATCGAGCGTGTCCGGGCCCTTGGCCTGGAGTATCTCTATCTCGGTTACTGGATACGCGATTGCAAGAAAATGGCCTATAAATCAGAGTTTCGACCACTGGAACTGTACGTCAAAAACCGCTGGACGGTCGTCAACTAGCTGCGGCTTCAAATCACATTCCCTGCACATTTTCCAGCCCCCATTCGAACGGCCATCGGCCGCCGCCGGGGGCAATTCCCCTACCGCAATTTTTACAGTGGCTTTACCGGTCGCTTTAAGGCAAAATGCGCGACTGTTTTTTCACGAGGGTTGCCACTCAATGGCAAAAGAAGACCAGATCGAAATGGAAGGCGAGGTAGTCGATACCCTGCCCAACACCACTTTTCGGGTTCAGCTGGAAAACGGTCACGTTGTGACCGCGCATATTTCCGGCAAAATGCGTAAAAACTACATCCGCATTCTGACAGGTGACAAAGTTCGCGTTGAACTTACACCTTACGACCTGTCCAAAGGGCGCATCACCTACCGCGAACGCTAGTCACAAGAGGCCTAACTCTCCTCGAGTTCGGCCTCCTCCTCCTGCACAGTCACTTCCAGCTTGTCATCCGCCTTGTTCAGGCGTACCAGTGCGTTGCCTCCAGACCGGGCCAGCGAACCAAACAGCACCATTTCCGCCAGCGGCTTCTTAATATGCTCCTGAATGATACGGGCCATGGGCCTGGCACCCATGTGAATATCGTAGCCCTTCTCCACTAGCCACAGGCGTGCATCCTCGTCCACGTCCAGTGTGACGCGCTTCTCGTCCAGCTGTCCCTGTAACTCCGTCAGGAACTTGTCCACCACTGTGAGAATAACGTCCTCTCCCAGGGGCTGGAACTGGATGATGCTGTCCAGGCGGTTGCGGAATTCCGGGGTGAACATCTTGTTGATCGCTTCCATACCGTCCGTGCTGTGATCCTGGGTAGTGAAACCGATAGTGCGCCGACTGATGGTCTCTGCACCGGCATTGGTTGTCATTACCAGGATGACATTGCGGAAGTCCGCCTTGCGCCCGTTATTGTCCGTGAGCGTGCCGTGGTCCATCACCTGCAATAGCAGATTGAACACCTCGGGGTGCGCTTTTTCCACCTCGTCCAGCAGCACCACCGCGTGTGGGTGTTTGGTGACCGCGTCGGTCAGCAGACCGCCCTGATCGAAACCCACATAGCCCGGAGGTGCGCCGATCAATCGAGACACCGTGTGACGTTCCATATATTCAGACATATCAAAGCGAATCAGCTCAAGCCCCAGCACGCGCGCCAACTGGCGCGTAACCTCGGTCTTGCCGACACCCGTGGGGCCAGCCAGGAGGAACGAACCAATGGGCTTGTCACCCGATTTAAGGCCGGCCCTGGCCAGCTTGATAGAGGTAGCGAGGCTGGTGATGGCCGGATTCTGACCGAACACCACCATTTGCAGGTTTTTCTCCAGCTTCTGCAAAGTCTCCTTGTCATCAGAACTGACCGACTTCGGTGGAATCCGCGCTATCTTGGCTATCACGCTTTCAATGTCGCCCACGCCGATCACTTTCTTGCGCTTGGACGGCGCCACCAACTGCTGATAGGCGCCGGCCTCGTCGATGACATCAATGGCCTTGTCCGGCAAAAAACGGTCCGTGATGTAACGCGCGGACAAATCTGTCGCCACACGCAGCGCCTTGTCGGTGTAGCGCAGACCGTGATGTTTCTCGAAGCGCGATTTCAACCCTTTGAGAATGCGATAGGCATCGTCAACACTGGGCTCCATTACGTCTATTTTCTGGAAGCGGCGACTGAGGGCTTTGTCCTTGTCGAAGATACCGCGGTATTCCTGAAACGTGGTGGAACCGATACAGCGCAACTTACCGGAGCTCAGCATGGGCTTGAGCAGGTTGCTGGCATCCATCACACCACCAGACGCAGCACCTGCACCAACAATAGTGTGCACTTCGTCTATGAACAGGATGGCGTGGTCGCGCTTTTTCAGCTCGGCCAATAAACCCTTGAAGCGCTTTTCGAAATCACCCCGATACTTGGTACCCGCCAGTAGCGAGCCCAGATCAAGGGAATAGACCACACTGTCCTTGAGAATGTCCGGCACGTCACCGTCCACAATCTTCTTGGCCAGCCCCTCAACGATAGCTGTCTTGCCGACCCCGGACTCCCCCACCAGCAGCGGGTTGTTCTTGCGGCGCCGTGCCAGAATCTGCGTCACCCGCTCCACTTCGGCCAAACGGCCTATCAGTGGGTCGATATGGCCCGCTTTGGCCTCTTCATTCAAGTTGGTGGCAAAGCTGTCCAGCGGGTTGGCTTCACCCTCGTCCACGCTCATTTCATCCGGGCTCGCGGCGCCGGGCTCACCGGGGTCGTTGTCATTGGGCACCTTGGAGGTGCCGTGGGTGATGTAATTCACCACATCCAGCCGCGCAACGTTCTGGGTCTTGAGGAAAAATACGGCCTGACTCTCCTGTTCGCTGAAAATTGCGACCAGCACATTAGCCCCGTTAACTTCACTCTTGCCAGAGGACTGCACATGGAATACCGCCCGTTGCAGCACTCTCTGAAAGCCCAATGTGGGCTGGGTCTCACGCTCTTCTTCGTCGGCGGGGATTAACGGTGTCGTAGCATCCACAAACTCAACCAGATCACCACGCAGACCGCCAATATCAGCGCCACAGGCCTTCAACACCCGAATCGCGTCATTGTTGTCCAGCAGCGCCAACAGCAGATGCTCTACAGTCATAAATTCGTGACGCTTTGTCCTGGCGCCCCGAAACGCATCATTCAGCGTCTGTTCCAGGTCTTTACTCAGCATATAATGCTCCCGGGCCGTTCAGCCCTCCGATGCCTCGATTTCACACAACAATGGATGTTCATTTTCTTTTGCATACTGGTTTACCTGAGCCGCCTTGGTCTCAGCGATATCCCGGGTATATATCCCGCATACCCCTTTGCCCTGTGTGTGTACAGTCAACATAACGTGGGTGGCCTGCTCCCTGTTCATTCGGAAGTAGATCTCCAGCACCTCGACCACAAACTCCATGGGGGTATAGTCGTCGTTCATCAATACCACTTTGAACAGCGGCGGGCGCTTTAGTTCAGGCTTGGATTCCTGCAGCGCAAGGCCGCCATCGGAATCTTCTTCCTCTTTACTCATACGCACTGTCATGCTGTGCTGGATGTCGCTCACTGCAATATTCTCGTTTCGGCGGCTGGTTCAGCTATCTAATATGGCTACATTATACGGTAATTCAAGGGGTAGCAAAGTTAGAAGAGCGTTCAATATCCCTTGCTATTGGGTGGTTTTATCAATTCCCCAGAACATTTGCGGTTGATCAAATTCCGATGTTCGATTCCATTCACGGCAGGAATCCGGGTGTGTCCTGGCTCCATGGCCGCAGCCATGGAGCGAGGTAACCCCCGCCCTTCGACGGAATGGAAATCCACCGTCTTGCTTAACGGCCACAAAAAAAGGCCCGTGTCACCACAGGCCCTCCATAAGATTCCGTCGCGATTTACATGGAATCTACAATCGCCTTGCCGAACTCTGAACATGACAGCAATGTTGCACCGTCCATCTGGCGTTCAAAGTCATAGGTGACGGTGCGTTTCTGGATCGCGCCATTCATGCCGTCGATGATCAGGTCGGCGGCCTCGTTCCAACCCATGTGCCGCAGCATCATTTCAGCGGAAAGGATAAGCGAACCCGGGTTGACCTTGTCCTGGCCGGCATACTTGGGCGCGGTGCCGTGCGTGGCTTCGAACAGGGCGATGGTGTCTGACAGATTGGCACCCGGCGCAATACCGATGCCGCCTACCTGGGCCGCCAGGGCGTCGGAGAGATAGTCACCGTTGAGGTTCAGGGTGGCTACCACGCTGTATTCCTTGGGACGGGTCAGTATCTGCTGCAACATGGCGTCGGCAATGACGTCCTTGATAACGATTTCTTTGCCGGTATTGGGATTCTTTATGGAAACCCAGGGACCGCCGTCGATCAATTCACCACCGAATTCCTCGCGGGCGAGCTCATAGCCCCAGTCGCGGAAGGCACCTTCGGTAAATTTCATGATGTTGCCCTTGTGTACCAGCGTTACCGAGGGCAGATCCTGTTCGATGGTGTACTGGATGGCTTTGCGCACCAGGCGCTTGGTGCCTTCCTCGGAGACCGGCTTGATGCCGATACCGACGTTATTGGGAAAACGGATCTTGGTTGCGCCCATTTCGTTGATGATAAAATCGACAACTTTCTGCGCTTCAGGGGTGCCTGCCTGGTATTCCACGCCGGCGTAGATGTCCTCGGAGTTCTCACGAAAAATCACCATGTTACAGGCGCCCGGATCTTTCACCGGTGACGGTACGCCCTCGAACCAGCGCACGGGACGCAGGCAGGTGTACAGGTCCAGTTCCTGGCGCAAAGCTACATTCAGTGAACGGAAGCCCCCGCCTACCGGGGTGGTCAGAGGACCTTTGATGCCAACAACATATTCCTTGATGGCCTCCAGCGTCTCCTCGGGAAACCAGTCACCGTCGTACAATTCAGCGGCTTTTTCGCCGGTGTATATTTCCATCCAGGAAATTTTCTTCGCACCTTTGTACGCCTTCTCTACGGCGGCGTTTACCACGTCGATCATCACCGGGCTGATATCGACGCCAATACCGTCGCCTTCGATGTAGGGGATAATCGGGTTGTTGGGGATGTTCAGGCTGAAATTTTCATTGACGGTGATTTTGTCACCTTCAGTGGGAACCTGAATATGTTTGTAGCCCATAATATACTCCATTGCTGTTAACAGATTTTCGAGACAAACTGGGTGTAACCCTCGTGAGGCCACCGCTGGTAAAGCGGCGCGTAGTATAGCACGATCCACGGCAATTCTGGCGACCCAACGACCGTTGCGGGCCGTCCGACAAGCATTTTTTCTCCACGATGAAGGTGTCATGGCAGGCGTCATACTTTTTAACAAGCCCTTCCAGGTGCTCAGCCAGTTTACGGATGAGCAGGGCCGGGCAACACTATCCGATTACCTCTCGGCGCCGGGTTTCCGTGCCGCGGGCCGACTGGATTATGACTCGGAGGGTCTGCTGCTGCTAACCGATGACGGCGCTCTGCAACAACATATCGCCAACCCGCGCCACAAGCGCTGGAAGACCTATCAGGTCCAGATTGAAGGCCTGATCACAGACGAGGCCCTGGCCCGTTTACGCGCTGGCGTGGAGATGAAGGATGGACTCAGCCTGCCGGCCAGGGCAGAGCGCATATCGGCACCGCAGCTGTGGCCTCGCTCGCCGCCAGTGAGAGAACGCAAGTCTGTGCCCGATAGCTGGCTGCAGCTCAGCATACGCGAGGGTCGCAATCGGCAGGTGCGTCGTATGACAGCAGCGGTCGGCTACCCTACCCTGCGCCTTGTGCGGACCCGGATCGGCGACTGGTCACTCGTGGGATTAAAACCGGGAGAGCACCGGCAAATGGATATTCACATGCCACAATCTGCGCGGAAAAATCGCGCAGCTCACAAACCCGGGCGGAGAAACTGAATGCCGGATTGGATACCCCATGTCACTGTGGCGACGGTTATCGAGGACAGTGGCCGCTATCTGCTGGTAGAAGAGCGAGATAAATTCAGCGGTGAGTTGGTCTTCAACCAACCAGCCGGTCACCTCGAGCAGGACGAAAGCCTCGCGGAGGCGGCTCTGCGCGAGACGCTGGAGGAGACGGGTTGGCAGGTCGAACTGTGCGGAATACTGGGGGTCGCCCTGTACACCGCGCCCGGCAACCAGGTCACCTATGTCCGCACGACCTTCCTGGCTACGCCGGTGCAGCGTGTAGACGGCGCGACACTGGATCCGGACATCCATGCAATCCACTGGCTCAGTTACGAGGAAATTCTTGCCAACTCTGCTAGAATGCGCAGCCCGCTGGTGATCTCCTCGATAGAGCTTCACCGTCAGGGAACCTGTTATCCGCTGAGTCTGATTTACAGTAAATGAGCTTGAATTCCTCCAGTAAAGTCATCGTCGGTATGTCCGGTGGTGTCGACTCGTCCGTGTCTGCCCTGTTGCTCAGGGAACAGGGCTTCCGGGTGGAGGGGTTGTTTATGAAAAACTGGGAAGAAGACGACGGTACCGAGTACTGCACAGCGAAAGAGGATTTTGCCGATGCCCAGGCAGTGGCCGACACATTGGGCATCCCCCTGCATGGGGCCAATTTTGCCGCCGAATACTGGGACAACGTGTTCGAGCACTTCCTGGAAGAATACCGTGCCGGGCGCACACCCAACCCGGACATCCTGTGCAATCGCGAGATCAAGTTCCGCGCCTTTCTCGATTACGCTCTCACCCTGGGTGCCGACGCCATCGCCACTGGTCACTACGCCCGCTGCGGCCAGGCGGATGGACAAGGCACACTCCTGAAAGGCCTGGATGGCAACAAGGACCAGAGCTATTTTTTGCACGCTGTTGGTCACCGGGAGCTGGAGAAAACCCTGTTCCCGTTAGGCGAGATAGCGAAACCTGCCGTTCGTCAGATAGCGGAACAGCACGGCCTGGCCACCGCGAAAAAGAAAGATTCCACAGGCATCTGTTTTATCGGCGAACGCCGTTTCAAGGATTTTTTGCAACACTACCTGCCCGCCCAGCCCGGCGCCATCCACAGCCTTGATGGCGAGCTGTTAGGCCGACACCAGGGGTTGATGTATCACACCATAGGGCAGCGCCAGGGCCTGGGTATCGGCGGGCTGGCCAGCCACGGCGACGCACCGTGGTATGTCGTGGACAAGGACCTTGACCACAATGTATTACTCGTCGCTCAGGGTAATGAGCATCCGGCCCTGTTCAAGTCTGCGCTTTACACCCGCGAGGTCCTGTGGATAGCCGGTTCAGCGCCCGAGTTACCGCTAAACTGTTGCGCCAAGGTTCGTTACCGCCAGCCGGACCAGGCGTGCACGGTACAGCGGCAGGGCGACGGCTATAAAGTGTTGTTTGAACAGCCGCAACGGGCCGTGACCCCGGGACAGTCAGTGGTGTTCTACCAGGGCGAGCGTTGTCTTGGCGGTGGAGTGATAGAAAGGACAATGGAAAAGCAATGAATAGAACCGCGCGTAGCAGGCTGGAACAACAAACTATCGCCATGGCGGGTGTCGCTCAGTCTGCACGGCTGGTTGACCAGATATCCAAAACCGGCAGCTATCCCATGGAATTTCTCGGCTCGTCGGTAAACAGCCTGTTTGCCTTTGATGCAGAGTCAGTTGAGGATGTGTATGGCGGTATCACTGGAGTCAAACTCGGGCTGAACAATCTCAGCAGTCTGTTAGTCAGCCGCCAGGCAGAGGAAAACCGCGACCTGGTGCGCTATGTCTTTGCCATGATCTACCTGGAGCGCAAGTTCGCATCCGACCCGGCCATGATGTCGGTGGTGCACTCCCGGCTTGAACACACCAGTTTTAGAGCTGAACACTTCGCCAACAATGTGCAGGAGTTATGCCACAGCATTTCCGGCATTTACCAGGATACCCTGAGCAAACTGAAATTCCGTATTAAGGTTTCCGGCAGCGCGCAGCATCTGGAAAACAGCCAGAATGCCGATATTATTCGCGCACTATTACTGGCGGGAATACGCTCGGCGTATCTGTGGCATCAATTGGACGGGCGTCGCTGGAAACTGCTGCTGCAGCGCAAGCAACTACTGCACACATCCCAGCAACTGTCGCGCGGCCTTGGCGTGGTATAAGATCGTACCTCATTTTTTTCGGAGAATTACATGAAGCTCTCAGCGCTAAGCGCAGTGTCGCCAATTGACGGCCGCTACGGTGGCAAAACCGAGCCCCTGCGGGAAGTTTTCAGTGAGTTTGGCCTGATCAAGCGCCGGGTGCTGGTGGAAATTCGCTGGCTGCAGTGCCTCGCCGCGCACGAGGGCATTGCCGAGGTACCGGGACTCTCCAAAGAAGCCACCCGGGTACTGGAAAGCATTACCGACAAGTTCAGCGAAGTGGATGCCCGACGTATCAAGGATATCGAAGCCACCACCAACCACGATGTGAAGGCGGTAGAGTATTTCATCAAAGAACGCTTCGAGGGAAATGATGAACTCAAGGATATCTCCGAGTTTGTCCACTTTGCTTGCACTTCGGAGGATATCAACAACCTCGCTCACGCGTTGATGCTGAAAGACGGCCTTAACGATGTTCTGTTGCCAACGATGAACAACATTGCCAATGCCCTGTCAGAGCTGGCGACAAACTCGGCAGATGCGGCGATGCTGTCGCGAACTCACGGTCAGACTGCCAGCCCAACAACCATGGGTAAGGAAGTGGCAAATGTTGTGGCGCGGCTGCGCCGGCAACTTGATCAGCTGAGCAAGCTCGAGTTCCTCGGTAAAATCAATGGCGCCGTGGGCAATTACAATGCCCATCTCTCAGCCTACCCCGATGTCGACTGGCAAGCTAACGCCGAGACCTTTGTAACCTCCCTTGGTCTCACCTGGAATTCGTACACGACTCAGATAGAACCACACGACTATATGGCGGAGCTGTTTGACGCGCTCGCCCGTTTCAATACCGTTCTCATCGATTTTAACCGCGATATCTGGGGCTATATCTCTCTGGGCTACTTCAAGCAGAGGACAATAGCCGGAGAGGTTGGGTCCTCCACCATGCCCCACAAGGTCAATCCTATTGATTTCGAAAATGCCGAGGGCAATCTGGGCCTTGCCAACGCGATATTGCAGCACATGTCAGCAAAGCTGCCTATCAGTCGCTGGCAGCGCGACCTTACTGATAGCACGGTGCTGCGCAATATGGGCGTGGGCGCCGCATACAGCCTGATCGCCTACCAGTCAGCCCTGAAGGGAATAGGCAAGCTGGAACTGAATGAGGCACGTCTGGCGCTGGACCTGGACAATAGCTGGGAAGTGCTGGCGGAACCGATTCAAACCGTTATGCGGCGCTACGGCATCGAGAAACCTTACGAAAAACTGAAGGAACTCACCCGGGGCCAGGAAATGAGCACCGAGGTGATACAGGCGTTTGTGTCGAAACTGAACCTGCCAGACGCGGCGCGCAAGGAATTACTTGCCCTGACCCCGGCCAGCTACATCGGCAATGCGGTTGCCCAGGCCCGGGCCATCAGTTCTTCTTAACAATGGCAGAACTCAAATTCGACAGGGAAACTTTCCTCGCACAGCACTGGCAACGCAAGCCCCTGCTGATCCGCCACGGATTGGCGGCGTTCAACACGCCGCTGTCTGCCGAACGACTCGCAGGGCTGGCTCTGGAAGACGAAATTGAGTCGCGAATCATTGAGCAATGTGACGGCCAGTGGCAACTCCGGCATGGGCCGTTTACCGAGGGCGACCTCCAGCGCGACAATCCCTGGACTCTACTGGTCCAGGCTGTAGACCATTATATTCCTGCCGTCGCGAAGTTGCGCCTGTTGGTAGACTTCCTGCCGCAATGGCGTGTGGACGATGTGATGGTGAGCTACGCCGCCGACGGTGGCAGTGTGGGCCCACACTATGACAATTACGACGTCTTCCTGCTGCAAGGCGAAGGCCAGCGCCGCTGGCAGCTCGGCGAGCATTGCGACGCCGATACACCGCTGCTGCCACACTCGGAACTGCGGATTCTGCGCGACTTCAATTGCCAGCAGGAATATGTACTGGGCCCGGGCGACATTCTTTATGTGCCTCCGGGAGTCGCCCATTGGGGCACCGCGATCGGCGAGTGCACAACCTTCTCCATAGGCTTTCGCGCCCCGCGGCTCAGTGACATGGTCTCGCGATGGGCCGACACATTATTGGAACAAATGGATATCGAACTCCGTTACACCGACAGCCTGATTGAGCCAGCCACCCGCGCCGGGGAAATTCGGCCCAGAGATCTGGAACGGGCTCGCGCCCAGTTACAGGCTGCCCTGGACGAGGAAATTGATAACCACTGGTTCGGGGAATTGGTGACCGAGCCACGCTACGATTGTAGTCACGACGATGATGACCTGGCTGAGGCCATGGCATTGCTCAAATCGAGCTCCTGCGTTGTCTCACTCTCACCGGCTGCCCGGGTGGCCTGGCAACAGGAGGCATCCGGTGTGCGCCTGTTTGCCAATGGGGGTTCCCGCCTGTTTCGTGAAACGGTACTCGACAGCCTGGTGGCCCTGTGTGACAGTTGGCGTCTGGAAGGGGAAGACCTGTCTCGCTGTATGACGCTTCCGGAGTCCGCTGAAATGCTCGAATACCTGCTGGAGGCCGGGGGAATTTATGTCGAATGAATTTTTGACCGGTGTGGCGTACCCGCACCCATTTGACGACCTGACAGTCGAGCTATGCAGTTCCGCCGCCAGAGAAATCTGTATTCTCAGCCCAAAACTGGATCACCAGGTATTCGACCGGCCAGCGCTGGTGGAGGCCATTGGTGTATTGATACGCAGCAGCCGTCAGACACGCGTACGTATTCTTGTGGCCGATTCCCGGGCGCTGGTAACGCGGGGCCACAGGCTGCTACTGCTGGCCCGACGATTGCCCTCTTGTGTGCATATACAAAAGCAGGTTGACCACCCCCAGTGGAAGGGAGAGACCATTGTGATTTGTGACCGGGAAGGCGTGCTCTACAAGCCTGGCGACAGCGACCACGATGGCTTTTACGAACCCTCCTCCAGGGCATCCACCAAGCGTCACCTGGAATTGTTTGACGATTTGTGGCGGCACAGCGCGCAAGATGTCGAGCTGCGTTCACTCAGTCTTTAGCGGTTGCACAAGGGATGACTCAGGCGGTACGACTAGACGACCTGCCCTACCAGCGGGACAGCTGTGAGCTATTTGAATGTATTCGTGATATGCCGGGCGCAGCGCTGCTGGACAGCAGTTTTCCGCACTCCACGGCCGGGCGCTATGACATACTCGCTGCCGCCCCCATAGACCGCCTGCCCGTGTTGCATAACGATGCAAACGAGGCGCAAACACGCGATTTTTTCCAGAATCTCTCAGATTACCACCGCGAGCATTACGCCGGTATTAAGCCGGTATCCCAGGACATTCCCTTTTGCGGTGGCATTCTTGGTTACATTGGTTACGACTCCGGCAATGGTCTGGAAAGCGTCCACAGGGATCCCCCCCAGCCGGCCGCCCTGCCCCGGGTTCAGCTGCAGGCCTACAACTGGTGCGTGGTGCAGGACCATCTGCTGCGTCGCGCCACGCTCGTGTGCCAGCCGGGTGTTTCCAGCGCAACTCACAGAGATCTGCTCGGGCGATTGCGCGAGCCCTGCTCCCCCCGCCCAGCGCAATTCAATCTGGCAAAAAAGTTTAGCTCGAATTTTACCGCGCAGGAGTACAAGCAGGCGTTTGATCGAATACAAGCGTATATCCGTGCTGGCGATTGTTATCAGGTAAATTTGGCGCAACGCTTGAGCGCCACCTACACGGGTGACCCCTGGTTTGCCTACAGGGCCCTGCGCCCGGTGGCGGCCGCGCCGTTCTCCGCCTATCTCGCGCTGGCGGACAATGCTGCCGTAATCAGCCTGTCGCCAGAGCGTTTCCTGTCACTCCATGGCCACCATGTTGAAACAGCTCCGATCAAAGGTACACGCCCTCGGCATGCGGACCCTGCGGCAGACCGGCAAGCTGTGCGAGAGCTGCGCGCATCCACTAAAGACCGCGCTGAGAACCTGATGATTGTCGATCTTCTGCGCAATGACCTGGGGCGCAGCTGCGTACCCGGCAGCATCCACGTGGATCGCCTGTTCGAAGTGCAGAGTCTGGCCACGGTGCATCACCTCGTCAGTACCATTAGCGGTGAACTGAGCGCTGACAGAGGTGCCGCACAACTACTTAGAGACAGCTTTCCCGGCGGGTCCATCACCGGTGCCCCCAAACGCCGCGCCATGCAAATCATTGCTGAGCTTGAACCCGACCTGCGCCAGGTCTACTGCGGTTCACTGCTGTATATCAGCGCCGACGGACGTATGGACAGCAATATTGCTATCCGTACCCTGCAGTGCAGCGAGGGTAAAATACATTGCTGGGCTGGCGGCGGTATTGTCGCGGACTCCCGTTGGGAGCAGGAATATCAGGAGACCTGGGATAAGGTCGGCAAGTTCATCGAGGCGCTTGAACAGTTATGATCTGGCCCGCCGTTTTAACCCGGCTTGCCAGCACAGCATAGCCGTGTCCAAAGTTACCAACCGGGCCCCATATCTTCTCTCGAGATGACCGCCGCGTTTTTGGCCATCACCGCAACCGCCTAGAGTGAGAGCTTACGATTGCTGGCCGTGAGAAACGCCCGCTTCAGCTCTTCCAGGCTGTCTACTGATTGAAACTGGGGGAATTCCTCAATCACATTCTGCGGCGCATGGATCAAAAAGCCGACATCGGCCTCGGCCAGCATGGTGGTGTCGTTGTAAGAGTCCCCGGCAGCCAGCACACGGTAGTTCAGGCTGTGCAGTGCTTTCACTGACGCCCGTTTCGGATCCTCCTGACGTAACTTGTAATCCACCACGCGGCCACTGTCATCGGTGACAAGACGGTGACAAAACAGGGTCGGCCACTTCAACTGCCGCATCAGGGGTTCAGAAAATTCGTAGAAGGTGTCCGACAGAATAATCACCTGAAAGCGCTCCCGCAGCCAGTCGACAAAATCGATAGCGCCGGGCAGCGGCTCCAGAGTGCTTATAACTTCCTGGATATCACCGATTTTGAGCTTGTGTTGGTCCAGCAGGCCAAGGCGCTGCTTCATCAGCACGTTGTAGTCGGGAATATCCCGCGTGGTGGCCCGCAGTTCATCGATGCCGGTGCGCTCGGCAAAGGCAATCCAAATTTCGGGCACAAGGACACCCTCCAGGTCCAGGCAGGCCAGTTCCATGTTTCTCTCCTTGGTGTTGGGATAATTAAAGCGCCCCAATCTAGCGGCTTGCTACCGGGGGTTCAAGCCCGGTGTGGAATTTTAGTAAACGGGCAACTTCAAGTGGGAAAACAGCTCTTCCAATTCGGCCTTGGTATGCCGCTGGAACGCATCCTGTACCACTTCACGGGTCAGATGGGGGGCGAAATCCTCGATGAACTCATACATGTACCCACGCAGAAACGTGCCTTTGCGGCAGCCAATACGAGTAACGCTGCTGTCAAACAGGTGGCTGGCGTCCAGAGCGACAAGGTCGGAGTCCTTGCTTTTCTCGTATGCCATCGCCGCCACAATGCCAATGCCCAGACCGAGGCGAACATAGGTTTTGATGACATCCGCATCCGCCGCCGTAAAAACGACCCGGGGCTCCAGCCCTTTTTCAACAAAAGCCTCGTCCAACTTGGAGCGACCGGTAAAGCCAAACACATACGTCACAATCGGATGGGCGGCCACGGCCTCCAGGGTGAGCTCCGACAACTGTGTGAGCGGGTGATCCTTGGGCACCAGGATGCAGCGGTTCCAGCGATAGCAGGGCATCATTATGAGATCGGAAAACAGTTCCAGCGCCTCAGTAGCGATGGCAAAATCCACGGTGCCATCGGCGGCCATCTCCGATATCTGCATGGGTGTTCCCTGATGCATATGCAGTGAGACGTCGGGATAACTCTCCATGAACTTCGCGATGGTCGCCGGCAGAGCATAACGCGCCTGGGTATGCGTAGTCGCAATGGACAGGGAACCCTTGCGCTCATTGGAATATTCCTGGGCGACCTGCTTGATACTCTCAACCTTGCGCAATACCTCTCCAGCAGTCTCAAGAATGACTTCACCCGCCGGGGTCACGTGGGTCAGGTGTTTGCCGCTGCGGGCGAAAATTTCCACACCCAGTTCATCCTCAAGCAGGCGAATCTGCTTGCTGATACCCGGTTGCGAGGTGTAGAGACTCTGAGCGGTCGCCGATACGTTAAGTTCGTGGTGCGCGACCTCCCAAATGTAGCGCAACTGCTGAAGCTTCATGCCTTCCTCCGGATCAACCCGCGCTGGGAAGCGCGATTACTTATAAAGAATAGCCATTAAACGGGGCAAGTGCCAAATATATAAGTAATAACCAATAAGACCAAATCCTCAGGCGTTGGCAATGCCGTGGGGCACATGACCGGTGGCAATATGGGGGCTGGCTGAAGCACAGTGCGCCGGCTGGTCGTCGAAAAACACATCGGCCTGATAGGCCCGGAGAAACTCGGTCTTGTTGAGGCCGCCAAGAAATATTGACTCGTCTATACGGATATTCCATGCCCGCAAGGTACGGATAACGCGCTCGTGGGCCGGCGCAGACCGGGCGGTGACCAGCGCGGTGCGAATGGGTGCCTCACTTGCCGGAAACGCCTGTTGCAGCCGCTGCAGGGCGGACAGAAAAGGCTTGAAAGGGCCGCCTGCCAGCGGCTGCCGGGCTGCGGCCTTCTCACTGGCGGTAAAAGCCTCCAGGCCCTCGCTTTTGTATACCCGCTCCGCTTCATCCGAAAAGATGACCGCGTCGCCGTCAAACGCGAAGCGCAATTGATCATTATCTGACCCTCCGCCTTTGCTCGACACCAGAGTGGCCGCCGCCACGCCGCAATCCAGCGCATAGCGCACGTCTTCTGCCTCGTTGGAAAGAAACAACTGACAACCAAAAGCATTGATATAACGCCAGGGACTCTCGCCGCCACAAAACGCCGCCCGGTTAATGGCCAGGTCGTAATGTTGGATAGAATTGAACACCCGCAACCCTGTGTCGGCACTGTTGCGTGACAACAGCACCACCTCTACCCGGGAATCCTCCCCCAGACGGTCGTTCAGCCGCAGCAGTTTATGCACCAGCGGAAATGCCTCGCCGGGTTCCAGCGGTTCGTCTTCCCGGGCGATCTGGTAGGCGGAAAATGCCTCCACTCCTTCGTTCTGGTACACCTGATGACTTGCATCCAGGTTGAACAGGGCTCGGGAGGAGATTGCGATTACCAGTCTGTCATTTAAGTTCTGTGGCATGCGGGAAGAATACCGAGTTGTGGGATTTGGTACCAGGGGTGATTTGTGGCGCCATCCTTGTAGGTTTCACAGAAGACTGAGGCTTCAGGTGCCTTTCAAGTGCTCTCCAAGTGCGCGTCAGGGTGTGTGTGAACGGCAGGACGGCCGCAAGTTTTTTGCCGGTTTCGGCTGCTGCGCTTGCACGATCAGACTAAGGTTTAAGGGGTTTATGCCTCAAAACTTAGCTGACTTTCAATGCGCCCCGCTCTTCCAGCTCCATCATCAACAACTGCTGAACCAGAAAATCCCGGGTAGTTTCCGGATATTCCAGGTGAATGCGTTCCAGAAACGGTCGGGCGGCCTCCTCGTTACCTCTATGCAGCAGAGCTTTGAAGGAGGCGCCAATGAAATGTGCCGGCTCCTCGCTGAGCGCCTTGATCTTGCGCAGACTGGCACCCAGCGCCTGTTCCTGCTCGGTGAGTTCTGTGCCGAACGGGTAGGCCGGCAACAGGCCGGCGTTGCACAGCGGAGCCAATGCCTCCTGCAGGCGTGCGGGAGTGTTATTGCGCGCCTCCAAGGGTATACGGTAGTCGCGTTCGACTTTGCCGTGATTTTTGGCAAATTCGAGTAGTTCAGACTGAAAGCGGGAGTCGGCAATACTGATGAGGCGCTTGATAATCTCTGAATCACTTTGGCCTCTGAGGTCTGCCACGCCATATTCCGTCACAATCACATCCCGCAAATGCTTGGGAATCGTGATGTGGCCGTAGAACGGTACGATATTGGATTTGAGCTGCTTGCCAACACCCCGGGTGCTGCGAATACAAAGCACTGAACGGGCACCCGGCAGATCGTGAGCCATGGCGACAAAATTGTACTGCCCCCCTACCCCGCTGATCACGGTGCCGTCCTCCAGGGCATCCGAGGCAACTGCGCCGGTCAGTGTGACCATCATACCGGTGTTGATAAAGCGGGCCTGTTGCCGCTGGGCGCTGTAAAGGGGGTAATCCAGCAGCAGTTGATTAGTTCGACGCACCCCCGTCATACAGATCTGTTCCTGCCCCGCAGCGTCCAGCTCACGCAGTTTACGGTAAAAATCTGCCGGACCGAGAAAGAATCCGCCGTGCAGAACCCTGCCCTGACGCAATTCACGTCCTTCTGCTGCCGCCAGAATCGCTGCCCGTGTCTGCGAATCATCCAGGTTGTTGGCCAGGGACTGGCCCGCCAATATCAGTTTGTCTGCCTCCAGCGTGGCACTGGAATCAATGATTCCCCAATACTGCGCCTCGGCCAGAGCGCCCTTATCCAGGCTGGCGGGTAGCACGCCCTCTGCGCGGGCGTAATCGTAAAACCGCCCATCAATCGCAGCACTGATTTCGCCCTTGTTCAGGCCCAATTGCAGCGGCAGCTTGTCATAGACCTTGCGTTTGATAATACCGGCTTCAATCAGGTGCATCATCCCGTTCACGAACATTTCCGTGGACACATACAGGCCCTGCTCGAAGAGCTCCGAGTGACCCGCGACTGGCACGTGTTGGTGAGTAAGCGCCTTGACTGCTGTTCGATACTCGGCATTGTGCCTTTGACGCAGAATGCAGGAATAGGCAACCGCGTCGCCCAGCGAACCGATACCGATCTGCAGTGTTCCACCATCGGCTATTAGCGTACTGGCGTGCAGGGCCGCAGCGTAATCCTGCATTGGCACCGCCGTATTGGGTACGGCAAACAGTGTTTTGTCGTAGTCGGGGTTCCGCACCAGCAGATCGAGACCATCGATCCCAATGTCGGCATCGTTTTCCATATAAGGTAGATCGGGATGCACCTGGCCGATGGATATATAAGGTCGGGCTGCACCCGCACACATCTCGATCAGTTCCTGCCCTGTGTCCGGATTACATGACAGGCTTACGGCTGGCCCATCAGGTGTATCGCGTGCGGCAACAAGCTGAACCAGCACATTGGCTCCCGCATCAGACAGGTCTCTTGCTATGTGGGTGTAGTTGCTGGAAATGTAATTTTGCTGGGCGCCGGGAACGTTCTTCATGGAACCGGCCTTGAAGTACAGTTCGCTCACTTTGATGTTGCCCGGTAAGGCGTCGTTGCGTACCGGTTGAATAAAAGCCAGCTCTTCGTAATCGCCAAACAGTCGCTGCATGATAGGGCCAGACAGGCTGGCCTCCAGACCCGTACCGGCTGGTGGTATTTCAAGGCACAGGGCGGTATAGATATGCAGCGAAATGTCCGGATCGGCAGCGGCCCGGCGATAAAAGGCGTTGATCAGTTGCACCGGCTTGCCCAGACCCAGAGGTGCTGCCAGCACCAGGTTTTTCCCAACTCGCGCTATGGTCTGATCTACGCACTCGTCAACTGTTGTCACTAGGTCCATTCATTTTCCTCCTGGGGGATGCCCCCTGCCGAATGCCCCGGGGTGGCAGGGCAACCGATATAGTACACAGTGCGGAGACCGCCGCTCCTTGATTTAGCGCAGCGTTAACCCCGGTTGAAGTACTCCTTTGACATACTGAATACCACTGGACTGAGCAACACCAACGCTATCAAGTTGGGAATTGCCATAAAGGCATTGAGGGTATCGGCAATCAGCCAGATCATATCCAGCTCCACCAGTGTACCGATCGGTATGGCGAGAACCCATGCGACCCTGAAGGGCTTGATCACCCCGGTACCCAGTAAATAAACCGCGCAGCGCTCACCATAGAAAGACCAGCCAATCATGGTGGTAAAAGCAAACAGACAAAGCCCCAGGGAAACAACGTACTCGCCGCCCGGGAATGCCTGGGCGAACGCCATGGTCGTCAGACTCGCTCCGCTGACGCCGGTGGGCCAAACATCTGTTATGACTATCACCAGCCCGGTCATGCTGCACACAACCAACGTATCAATAAAGGTGCCCAACATGGCTATCATTCCCTGCTGCACCGGCTCCTTGGTGCGTGCCGCGGCGTGCGCTATGGGCGCGCTGCCCAAGCCCGCTTCATTGGAAAACACGCCGCGGGCAACACCGAATCGCAGGGCGGCCCACACGGATGCACCGGCAAAGCCACTGGCTGCGGCGGTACCATTCATCGCACTGTCGACGATGGTAACCAGGGCGGCGGGTAATTCCTCAATATGGGTAAAAATCACCACCAGGCTCATCAGGACATAAGTGAGCGCCATGATTGGCACCAGCCAACTGGCGACTCTGGCGATACGCTTTATCCCGCCCAGCACCACCGCTCCCACCAGCAGCATTAGCACCAGCCCGGTCACAATTGGCGGTACTGAGTATGAGTCGCTGAGCACCTGCGACACGGAATTGGATTGCACGGTGTTGGCCAGACCGAAACCCGCAACACTCCCGAACAACGCAAACAGGAAACCCAGCCAGCGCCAGCGGCGATGCAAGCCATTGCGGATGTAGTACATGGGGCCGCCACTGAAGTTACCGAGTTTATCCTGCTCCCGGAAACGGACCGCCAATACCGCTTCGGCGTATTTGGTTGCCATGCCCAGCAGGGCGGTAATCCACATCCAGAACAGTGCACCGGGCCCCCCCAGTGCAACAGCCGTTGCCACACCGGCGATATTACCTGTGCCGATGGTGGCGGAGAGCGACGTCATAAGGGCGCCAATGGGCGAGATGTCGCCGTCGCCCTTGCCCGTGCGTCCATGAATAAACAACCGCACGGCCACGGGAATTTTGCGCAAGGTCAGGAAGCGCAGTCCCAGGCTGAGATACAAGCCGGTACCCAGCAGTAGTACTAACATTGCGGGGCCCCAGGCCCAGGCATTTATCGTAATAATCAGCTGTTCCACGATATTTCCCTGTCGTTACGCATTATTATTGCTGTCGCCGGAATATTTTACGCTACCAGCTGAACCCCCCGCGCTGGGGGAACACTCCAAAGATACCACCGGTGTGAATAAAAACGATATCCCGAATGCCTTGAAAACGCCCGGCCTCTATTTCGGCCAGCATGCCACTGAACGCCTTGCCTGTGTATACCGGGTCCAGCACCAGCCCCTCCAGGGACGCCAACTCAGCAATTAACGCAAAAACGTCCTCGCTGGCGATGCCGTAACCCTGGCCCACATAACCGTCGAGCACGCGAATGTCGAGTTCAGGCAAGGGCATACCGGCATTCCGCTGTTGCCAGTCCGCAGCATCTGCGGCAACCTTGCCGAGGAAGTACTGCTCATCGTCGCACACATTAACACCCCACACAGTTGCGGGCAGGCCGTGCAGTGCCGCACCCAGGGTGAGCCCTGCCTGCGTGCCGCCGGAGCCCGAAGCGGTAACGACATGCGCCTGCGCGATATCCCGGGCGGCAAAGTCACTCGCCAGCTCTTCGCAGGCTGCGATATAGCCCCAGGCCCCGATACCGTCGCTGCCGCCGGTAGGAATAGGCAGTGCCTTTTTTCCCAGCTCGCTGTAGTGCTGTCGCCAGTGCTCAAACAAGCCGTCGATTTCAGCCACATATTGCCGTTTCGGGTAGTAGTTCACTGTGGCGCCAGCGAGATGGTCCAGCAGTAGATTGCCCTCGCGTTCGGCCGGTTCATCGCCGCGCAACAGCAGGTGGACATCAAGTCCGAGCTGAGCCCCCACCAACGCCGTGGCCCGACAGTGATTGCTCTGCAGTCCACCGCAGGTGATCAGGGTGTCATAGCCGTTATCCTGTGCGTAAGCGCTGATGAATTCCAGCTTGCGCACCTTATTGCCACTGAGTGTGCAGCCGGTGAGGTCATCGCGCTTAACCCACAGGCGATGGCCGCAGCCCCATCGTTGGGAGGCGCGTTCAAGGTATTGCAGTGGGGTTGGCGTGCGGGCCAGGTCTGTTTTGCGTGGGTACTGAAGATCCATCCCGGCCCGCTGGTGGCGCTAGCCTATAGACTTCAAGGTGCCCTTGGGCAGCACTGCGTGGACATGAACCCGCTGAAACTTCATGTCCACGTTGTTGGCCACATTCAGCACCATGTAGTTGTCATCGAGGGATGTCACCTTGCCCAGTATGCCGGAGGAGGTCACCACCTCATCGCCCTTACTCATGGAGGACACCAATTCCTTGTGTTCCTTCTGGCGTTTGCGCTGTGGCCGAATGGCAATAAAATAGAAAAGGACAAACAAACCCACCAGAAAAAAGATCTGGAACATTTCTCCCCCGGGAGGAGCTGCGCCCTCTGCCTGGGCATGGGCGCTGGCGATAAAGAGACTCATCAATAATTTCCTGTGCTTGGGTAAACTCCCCACGGGAGCATGGAAAACGCGGCTAATGTACAGGGTTTCAGCGAGGGCCGCAATTCGCTAGGACAACTCCAGCTCATACTCCATGATCTGCGGCGCGTGGTCTGAGAAACGTTCGTCCTTGTAAATATGCGCAGCGCGGACCTTATCTGCCAGCGCGGGTGTAATCACCTGGTAATCCAGCCGCCAACCCACGTTTTTGGCCCAGGCCTGGCCTCGATTGGACCACCAGGTGTACTGCTCCGGTTCCTCGTTCACCAGGCGAAATGAATCGACGTAGCCCACTTCGTCATAGAGCGTATCCAGCCAGGCCCTTTCTTCTGGTAGGAAACCTGAGTTCTTGCGATTGGCCCGCCAGTTCTTGAGATCAATCTCCTTGTGGCAGATATTCCAGTCTGCGCAGATAATAAATTCACGACGCTTGCGGCGCAGTCCGCGCAAATGCTGAAGAAATTCATCCATGAAGCGAAGTTTTTTCTCTAGCACAGCTTCACTGCTGGAACCGGATGGCAGGTACAGCGAGATGACACTGACCCCACTGTAGTCTGCCTGGATGTAGCGCCCCTCGGAATCCGCCGGGTCCCAGCCGAGACTGGTTGTTATCCGTTGCGGTTCAACCCGAGAGTATATTGCCGTGCCACTGTACCCCGGCTTGATAGCGTCGTTGTAGTAGCAGTGATAGCCGTCTGGCGTGAACACAGGGTCGGTGAGTTGATGCACCTGGGCTTTGGTTTCCTGGATGCATACCACATCGGCCTGCTCTTGCTGCAACCAGTCGAAGAAACCCTTGCGTGCCGCGGCGCGAATACCGTTGGTATTGCAGCTTATGATTTTTGCCATGTTGTTTGCATCAAGTTTGAAGTGAGCCGCGCAGTGTACCGGATTGCCGGAAGAGTATTCAAATTCCGTCTCGCTGGGGCTATTCAAGCGAGAAAAGACTGAGTGATTGTCAGCAGGAACCTATTTGCTATTATCACACTATAATTATAAAACCAAAGTGGAGCCTACTTGTGAACCCAACTGATGTAACCGAGCGCCGTCGCGCGATTACAACGCGTCTCTCCACAACCTTGCCGCGCATCCTGCGGGAATTTTCCCGGGATTTTGATCGCAGAGTCACACGCAAGCTCCGGGAGCGCGGTCACACCGCTATCAGCCTGTCACACCAGATTGTGTTTTCCAATCTGGGCCTGGGAACCTCACGGGTCACAGAACTCGCAGACCGGGCGCAAATTACCCAGCAGGCAATGGGGAAAACCCTGCGCGAGTTGGAGAATCTCGGCTATCTGGAGCGGGCGGTAGACGCAACAGACCGGCGCGCCCGAGCAATCAGCATGACCGAGCAGGGTTTGCAGCTGGTGGAAGATGCAGTAGAGGTTATTGAGGAAATCCGCGCAGAATATGCAGCTAAAGTTGGCTCACAGGAACTTGCAGAATTAGACGCTCGCCTGCGCGAGGCGGCAACAAAACTGGATCTGGACTATCTGCCCCGGCTGTGGGCCGATGCTGTTAAAGAGTCATAAAATCCGGTGTATTGAACACCCAGCTTTTTTCCTCTTCACGACGGCTGATACGCCAGCCTTCGGCGGTGCGCCGGTATTCGTCCAGGTACCAGAGGCCGAGAAAGAATACCTGCTTTTCACCGCTGGGCAATGCCATTTCCATCGGATTGAAACACATCACACGGCCGGTGCCCGTATCCCCCTCCACGGTGATCTGCAGGTTGGCATTGAGATGTTGTGTGCTTGGGAACAGCCCCGCGGTAAGTGACGCCTTGAGAAAAGTGAGTGTATCGTCAAGATTGCCTACCGCCCCGCCCATGGCACTGTAATCTATGTGGGCGTCAGCGGTGAAAACATGGCGCAATTCATCAATCTCGCGCCCATCGACCCACTGGGCGTAGCGGTAAATTAAATCCTGTATTTCAAAACGATCAGACAGTTCCTGTTGCGACAACATGATAGCGCCTCTTTTTCACTACATAGAAAATACATTTAATATAAACTTCTTCTTATTGATTTATATATTATTTATACCTGATAAAGAGGCTGGTCCTCTATCTCGCTGCGGTTTCGACGCAGGCGCAGATGCAGCGTGTCGTCGATGGAGCGATAGGTAAACTGCCCGACTGCATTGAGATCGCGCGACAACTGCCCGCGCTGGTACAGATAATTCAGGTGAGCAATGCATTCCCCCAGTGCCAGTCCAATGGAGTAATCGTCCAGGGGGCGCTTGAATAACACCGGGAGCAAATCCAACGCGGTTGGTGCTGCTGAGGCCTCAAGACAGGCCTCTTCCAGAGCCAACAGGTGTTCCTCGTGGTGTTCTATGAGATGCCGCAGTCGCGCATGCAGACCTGTGAAGGGGGCATTGTGGGCCGGCAGTACCAGAGCGTCAGCAGGCAGCACATCGAGAAAATGTTCATGTGAGGCAAGCCAGTCCTTTAGCGGGTTGGCTTCCGGTTCGCCCGCCATCACGCTCACATTGGATGTGATACGTGGAATCACCTGGTCACCGGAAATCAGCACGTTCAACGTCTCGCAGTAGAGACAGGCGTGTTCCGGACAATGCCCGCGCCCCACCACCACCCGCCAGCGATGCCCGTTGATCGTCAGGGCCATGCCATCTATCAGCCGGCGATAGGCCGTCGGCATCGGCTTGATGTAGTCACCGAATCCGTTAAAGCGCTCTTGCGCTTCAACCACCTGTTCGGGAGCATACCCCGCCCGCTGTAAATACTGGGTCGAGGTCCAACTGAAGTGCTCAGGCGCCATTCGGCTAAATGACAGGCCACTCAGGTATTCCGCCTGGGTCATGTAGAACGGAACCTGCCAGCGCTCACAGAGCCAGCCAGCCATACCAATATGGTCGGGATGATAGTGCGTGGCCAGTACGGCTTTCACCGGCTTGTCGCCGAGGCAACTGGCAAATATCTGCTCCCAGTGTTGCTGGGTAGGCCCGACCCCGATGCCGGTGTCAATAATCCACCACCCGTCAGGCTCTTCCAGCATGTACAGGTTGATATGGTCCAGGGCCATTGGCAATGGCATGCGCAGCCAGTGCACACCCGGGGCAACTTCCCGCAGCGTGCCGGCGGCCGGCACAGCGTCGAACTGGTACTTCAGAGGTGGTGCGAGGGGTTTCTGCACCTACAAGCCCAGTTCCTGTATCAACGCCAACACATCGTCGTGGTGGGTTTTAGTCTTGACCTTGGCCATCACATGTTTGAGGCGCCCATCCTTGCCGATAATAAAGGTTGAACGCAAAACACCCATGAATTCCTTGCCCATAAATTTCTTCAGCCCCCATGCGCCATACTTTTCGATGATCGCATGGTCCTCATCAGACAGCAGGGTGAAATTCAGATCCTGCTTGTCAATAAACCTGCCCAGTTTGGCCACCGGGTCGGGGCTCACACCGAGCACAACCGTGCCGAGCTTCGCGAACGCTTTCTTGCTGTCGCGGATACCGCAGGCCTGCACCGTGCAGCCCGGGGTCATAGCCCTCGGGTAAAAGTACAGCACAACATTTTTCTTGTCCTTGAACTGCTTGAGGCTGACCTTGTTGCCATCCTGATCCAAAAGAGAAAATGCCGGTGCCAGATTGCCGACCTTGGGTGATGCCATACTGCTTACTCCTGTTGTAGTCGCGTAAACTCGATTGCGGGGGTGGCTGTCACGGCCGCCTGGGGCGGCGCTCTACCGCGGATACTCGCACGGGAAAATGCCCGGCTTGGTGGTCGAGAAAATACTGTTCCAGAGTTTCGTGGACTACGGGAAAGGCAATCTCATCCCAGGGAATATCCGCCTGCTGGTACAAATCGGACTCCAGGCTCTCGGGCCCCACTCCAAACTCACCGTCGATCAATTCACAGCGATAAAACATATACACCTGGCTGATGGAAGGCACATCGAACACCCGGTACAGCTCCAGACCCGACACTCTGGCCCTGGCCTCCTCCCATGTCTCCCGGGCTGCACCTTCCGATGTTGTTTCCCCGTTTTCCATAAACCCGGCGGGCAAAGTCCAGTAATTCTTACGCGGTTCAATTGCGCGTTTACACAGTAATACCCGGCCATCATACATCGCTACACAGCCAACGATTACGCGGGGGTTGGTATAATGAATGTGCTCACAGGCAGTACACACGAATCGTTCCCGGTCATCACCTGCCGGAATTTGCAGAGTGACTGAGTTACCGCAAGTCGTACAGAATTTCATTGAATATCCGTCTTTACCGATACAAACAAAACAGTATAAAGCGTTCCATATCCGCCCGCGAGCACTCCCCGCACGGGCTAGCCCAGACGGTGATAGTTGCCGGAATAAAACAACAATGGCTCACCTTCCTCGCGCGCATACACATGTTTTACCCGCCCCACAATAATCAAGTGATCGCCGGCCTCATAGGTAGCGTGTAACTCGCATTCAAAAGTGACAAGGGCTTCAGCTACAATAGGCGAACCAAATTCACCAATGGAGAAATGCGCGGGATCCAGTAAATGATCCCCTTTTTTCGCATATTGATTGGAGTGCCCATGGTGCTCAGAGGCCAGTACATTGATGGCAAAATGCTCGGGCGCAGAGAATATATCGTAGACATCCGAGTTATTCTGCAAATTCCACAAAACTAGGGGCGGATCCAGAGAAACTGAAGTAAAGGAATTGGCAGTGAGGCCCAGGGGAGTCCCCTTGGCCGAGACCGTGCTGATCACACAGACCCCTGTGGCAAAGCGACCCAGGGCGTTCCTGAAGTCCAGGCTATCGATATTCATTGTCTCTCCTAAATACTCACAATCCTATTATTACACACCCAAAACCGCTCGGGACACACCCCCTGTTTGAGTTATGCCTGCGTCTTTTCGTCCCACCTCGCCGCCCTGCTCCGGTCTTCGTTCCTGACTTCTACCCAGATGGCTCCCTGTGCGCCCTCTTCCTTTTTCCAGAAAGGCGCTTCATTTTTGAGGTAGTCCATCACAAATTCACAAGCGCTGAACGACGCCGCGCGGTGAGCTGAAGAAACGCCCACCCACACTATCTGGTCGCCCGGTTGCAACCGCCCCACGCGATGCACTACAGAAGCTGCCAGCAACGGCCAACGCGCGCGTGCGCGCTCAAGAATGGCCTCTATGCTGCGTTCTGTCATGCCCGGGTAGTGTTCCAGCTGCATCGCCTGAACATCGCGCCCGGTATTTGCGGCACGCACATAACCGGTAAAGGTCGCCACCGCGCCCTCTTCCATAGCCCCCGCAAGCAATTGCCGCTGCAGCTGGGCGGAATCGAAATCCTCCACTTGTATGCTTACCGACAACATGTGCAGTCCACTGTTCTTAGCCCCCGGTTACCGGTGGGAAGAAGGCCACTTCATCGCCATCGACCAGGGGGCTATTGCCTGCGACCACTACCTGGTTCACCGCACGTATTGTATTACTGCGACCGAGCACCGACTGCCATTCCTCACCACCATCCCGGCACAACCGCGCCTGTAGACTATCGAGATCGGCAATGCTTTGCTCCCAGTGCAACTCCAGAGCGGGACAATCGAGCTCCTCTTTAATGCGGGCAAAAAATAGCACTCTGAGCATCAGTCGCGCCCCTGTTCACGTTGCCAATCACCGGACTGACCGCCGGCTTTGCTCACCAAACACACCGAACCAATTTCCATGGCCCGGTCGACCGCCTTACACATGTCATATATTGTCAGTGCTGCCACGCTCACTGCGGTCAGTGCTTCCATTTCCACTCCGGTTTTGCCCGCTACCTTGCAGCGACTTTCAACGTGCACGCAGGAATGTTCAGCATCGATGCGAAAGTCCACGCTGACAGATGTCAACATCAACGGATGGCACAAGGGAATCAGGTCGGAGCATTTCTTGGCACCCTGGATGCCGGCGACTCTCGCCACCGCCAGTACATCGCCCTTTTTATGGCTGCCCTGTTGCAACAGACGGAGAGTCTCGGCCTGCATACTCACCGTGGCGGTTGCCACCGCTACACGCTCGGTAACGGCCTTGCCCCCGACGTCCACCATGCGCGCGGCGCCGCTATCATCAATGTGGGTTAATCTGGACATGGTATCAATCCGTAAAGCTGACAGCGCTCCCTGTAAATTGTGCAGAGACCGCCTGTTTTGGGGCGAACGAGTCTATCCAATGGCGCGGCGAATTGACACCGTATTGACCGGGAATGTCAGCGAAAGTGGCCACAGCGCCCTGTTTGCCTGTGGTCCGTCTTGCCGTAAAGTAACGACTTCAACAAGGAGATAACGCGTGGCAAACCTTTCACTTGGCCTGCAACTGGGTTACTGGGGCGCACAGCCGCCAACTAACCATGTGGAGATGGCACAGGAAGCCGAGCGCCTCGGCTTTGACTCGGTGTGGACCGCCGAATCCTATGGTAATGACTGTTTTACGCCGCTCGCGTGGATTGGCGCGCAAACTTCCAGAATACGTCTGGGCACCTCGGTAGCGCAGCTTTCGGCCCGCACGCCAACAGCCTGCGCCATGGCGGCGATGGCGATGGACCACCTGTCGGGCGGCAGGATGATCTTGGGCCTGGGCGTATCCGGGCCCCAGGTGGTTGAGGGCTGGTATGGCCAACCCTATACCAAGCCTCTGACCCGCACCCGGGAGTACATCGATATTGTGCGCAAGGTGCTGGCCCGCGAGGAGCCTGTTACCAGTGACAGCGAATTCTACCCCATGCCCTACAACGGCCCAGGATCCTGGGGCATGGGCAAACCAATCAAGTCCATTACCCACCCGTTGCGCGCCGACTTGCCGATATTTGTTGGCGCGGAGGGGCCAAAAAACGTCACCCAGACCGCGCAAATTGCCGACGGCTGGCTGCCGCTGTATTACTCTCCCTATCGACAGGAAGTGTATGCCGACCAACTCAAAGGTGCCAAAGAGGGCTTTGAAATCGCGGCCCTCACACTGGTGAATGTCAACGACGACCTCGCACAGGCCTTATACCCGGTCAAGGCGATGCTGGGCTTCTACGTGGGGGGCATGGGTTCCAGCAAGCGCAACTTCCATAAAGAACTGATGGCGCGTATGGGGTTCGCCGACGAAGCAGAGGAAATCCAACGTTTGTTTTTCGCGGGCAAGCGAGAGGAAGCCATCAATGCCGTGCCGGACCAGTTCGCCGATGAAATCTCCCTGTCCGGCCCGCCGGATCGCATTCGCGAACGCATCAAGGACTGGGAAAACTCCCCGGTGACATCACTGCTGGTTCACGGCGATGTCTCTTTACTGAGGAATATGGCAGAGTGGGTGCTCTAGGCCCCTGGCCCGGCCAGCAGTGGGCGAAACGGGCAATAAATAATACAGGATGTAGCTACAATGGCAGAGGAAAGTCCCGGGATAACAGCAGACTTCTCCGCCTCCTACAAACGTTTCGCCCTGGCGATGCTCACCGCGGTCTACGCGCTAAACTTTATTGATCGCCAGATCCTGGTCATCCTGCAGGAACCTATCAAGGCGGAGATGGGGCTGAGTGATGCCCAACTGGGTTTACTCAGCGGCTTCGCCTTCGCGGTGGTCTACGTTGTCGCGGGCATACCTATCGCGTACTGGGCAGATCGCGGAAACCGTCGCAACGTGGTGTCGCTGGCAGTGACGGTGTGGAGTGGCATGACCGCCCTGTCGGGCATGGCCCAGAACTACAGCCAACTGCTGCTGGCACGGGTGGGTGTGGGGCTGGGTGAAGCAGGCGGCAGCCCGCCGGCACACTCCATGATCAGCGACTACTACCCCCCGGAACAACGCGCCACCGCACTGTCGATATACTCCTCGGGGATTTATCTGGGAATTCTTCTGGGCTTCCTGTTCGGTGGCGTCATCGCCGAGGCCTTTGGCTGGCGCATCGCGTTCATGGTGGTGGGAGTACCCGGCGTCATATTTGGCCTGGTGCTGCGCTTTGCCCTCAAAGAACCACAGCGCGGCCGCTGGGAGCATGTGTCCGCTACGGTCGAGAAACCGGGTTTGAAGGAAACACTCACGCTGTTGCGCGATCGCCCCTCCTTCTGGTATCTCGCACTGGGCAGTGCTTTCATTTCCTACGTCAGTTACGGCAACGGCAATTTCGTGCCGTCTTTCCTGATGCGCAACCACGGTATGAGCCTGGCGGAAGTGGGTACCTCACTGGCTCTCGTATCGGGTCTGTCCGGAGTCCTAGGCACCTTTGCCGGTGGCTACCTCGCCGACCGGTACGGCAGGAACGATATGCGCTGGTACGTGTGGATACCGCTTCTGGGGATTGCTCTTGGGTACTTTCCCTATGCCTACGTGCTGCTGACGGACAACACCTCAGCGGCCCTTGGTGTGCTGTTTTTTGCACTGATATTGAAGACGTTTTATCTGGGCCCCTGTATCGCGCTGGCCCATACACTGGTGGCACCTGGCATGCGCGCGCTGACCTCGGCAATATTGTTTTTCGTGCTGAATATGATCGGGCTGGGCCTCGGGCCATTCGTCACCGGGCTCATCAGTGATTTATTACAGCCCGCCTATGGCGACGAGTCATTGCGCTACGCCATGCTGACAACCTTGCAGGCGTCGCTGATAGCCATCGCTATGTTTCTGATGGCGGCAAAACACCTTCCCGCCGACCTCGCGAAAAGCCGGCACGGATAAGCTTCCACCGATGAATTCGGCGCGCAGTCATGCGAGCGACTAATCTTCGCGGCAGACTGCTGTATGGATCCGGGGTAGTTAACTACGCCCTCAAGGACGCAGCCTTTGGCGTGTTCGTGCTGTTTTATTACAAACAAGTGCTCGGCCTCAGCGGCACTCTTACCGGGCTGGCGATTGCGCTTTCAATTTTATGGGATGCCATTTCCGACCCGCTGGTAGGTGCCTGGTCCGATCGGCTGCGCTCTCGGTGGGGCCGGCGTCATCCCTTGATGGCTGCTTCTGTGCTGCCGCTTGCACTCAGCTTCATCGCACTTTTCTGGCCACCGCAACAGGTGCTGGGTTCACAGCTTTCGATGTTCTACTGGCTGTTGGGAACCGTACTGCTATTACGCACGGCATTGACCTTTTTCATGGTGCCCTACCTTGCCCTTGGCGCAGAAATATCTACCGACTACCACGAGCGCACCAGTCTCTCCAGTGCACGCACCAACCTCGGCTGGTTTGTCGGGGTGTTGGTACCGGCAACCACGCTGGCATGGCTATTCACTTCCCACGCAGGTGTAGATGGGCGCTTTATAGCCAGTCATTACCAGCTATACGGCCTGCTATGCGCACTCGGGGTCTTATGCGCGAGCTGTATCTGCCTGCGGGGAACCTGGCACTATATTCCCGACCTACCCAGGGAAGACAAGACACCGGGAAGCGGCCTGTGGCGCGATATTCGCGAGACTTTCAGGAATAAAAATTTTCGCTTTGTGGTGCTGCTGGAAACGGTTGTCGGCGGCATAGGTGGCATCGTCAGCACTCTGTTAATGGTGTACTACACCTACTTCTGGCAGCTGCAAACATCTGAGATATCCCTGCTGTTTGCCGGCCCGCCGCTACTCGCTGTGCTGCTGGTAACGAGCACTTCAAAAATCGTCAATCAACGTTTGGAAAAACAACAACTGTTGCGCCTAAGCTGTGTGGCCGGGGCCCTCAATCTTGCTTGGCTGACCCCGCTGGCAATGCTGGATCTGTTGCCGCAAAACCATGCACTGGTGCTCGCGCTGATTTACCTTAACTGGACAGTCCACATCACATTTCTTATTGTCCGCACCGTCTCCGTATTTTCGCTGTTGGCAGATATCGCCGATGAGCAAGATCTCAATACCGGGCGACGGCAGGAAGGTGTTATGTTTGCTGCGGCCTTCTTCGCCGCGAAATTTATCAGCGGCTTCGGTTACCTCGTAGCTGGCCCCTTCCTCGATTTGATCGGTCTTGAGAGCGGTATGCAACCTGGCGAGACTCCCGCCAGTGTTTTCTGGGGGCTGGGCATGGTCATGGGGCCGGGGCTGGCCCTGCTGCTGGTGATACCCGCATGGATGGCCTTTAGAATAGACCTGAATATGAAATACCAGCTGGAAATCCAGCGAGCTCTGAGATCCCGCGACCATGACTGACAGCAAAGCCTTCGTTATCTCCCGTGTTGAAGAGGGCCAGCAGCAGCTACAAGCTCGCTTCCAGGAGCTGGGGTACCTCTTCTTCAAACGCTATATAGCTGACCATATCTGCCAGGATATGCTGGCGAGCTTACTGGCGCAGACCGACGGTCACGTCACTCTGGATACCGCTGCGGGTCTTCCCGCGTTGGTGGGGCGGCCTTTTGTGGAGGCGGACCCCGACTGGGATGTAATCTATCCGCGTATCCAATCTCTGGAGAAGTTTCACGCTTTCTTCCACACCGAACCAGTGCGGGAACTGATGCAACTGGTATCCGGCAGCGAGGTGTTCGTCTACCCGATGAAGATGGGCCGCATATCCACCCCGGGTAAGATCGGCCATGAGACACCTCCGCACCAGGACGCCTATTCGCATCACGCCGGGCCGACCATGGCGGGCATCTGGGTGGCACTGCATAAAATCGAAGCTGCCATGGGCCGGGTGAAGGTACTGCCGGGCTCTCATAAAGGTGGTGTGCGTAACGTCTTTACAGCGGAAGGTGTCGGCGGTGTGCAGTGTGAAATCTACTCCGATGAAACCTGCTGGCACGTGGCGGACTCCGACCCCGGCGACGTCCTGATCTTCCATTCCGCCACCGTACACAGGGCCGAGCCCAATACCACGGCGCGCACGGTACGCATGAGCGTTGATACGCGCTTCTGCGATTATGGCGCTCCGGTATTTTCTACCAATCTGGAACCCCATCACGGCTGGCGTATTGACGGCCTCAACTGGGAGCGTATCTATCAAAACTGGCAAGATACCCGTCTGCAGTATTACTGGTTGAATTACCCCCAGCTGTTCTAGTGACACTGCCCGCGAGTACTGGTCTGCAAAAGTGTTTATCGTTAACCGTTCACGTGATTGTCGCGCCATAAATACAATAAAGAATTGATATGCCAGTAAAAATCGGTTGCCGTTAACACCTTCCCCAGCCCCAAGCGAATCCTGCTCACCGGTGTCAGCGCAGGCGGGTTTGGCACAACCTACGCCCTGCTTTCCGACACCAGCCTGACAGCAGGTGGCGTCACGGTGCTCAACTGGGTAACGGCAATGCCTGGCAGTGCAGATGATCGCGTTTCCACCAGCGACTGAATCACGGCAATCTATCCAGCCATCTCCAGACACTCGTAGGCGGCTCCAACCAGGGCCATAGAGCGCGGGTCGCCGTCCATCTTGAATTGCATGGCGTTCATCACATAGGCAAAAGCCAGCTGCGCGTCCGGGTCGGCAAACGCCACCGCCCCGCCGGCGCCGGGGTGGCCAAAACAACGGGGCCCCGCCCCTGGCGCAAGACTGGGCTGCAAGCCGAAACCCAGGCCGAAACAGGTTTCGTGGAAGATCACCGCATCGGGACCACGTACCTGCTGTTCACAGGCTCTGGCCAACTGTTCCCGCCCCAGCAGTCTCACGCCGCCAACCTCACCTGCCATGCCCCCCCAAATATCCACGACCAACCGGCCTTGCCTGTACAAGGCACAGGCTGCGCCGACCTCGCCATGCAGGCGGAAATTATCGGCGAATACCTGCGCTACCGGCTCGAAGCCATCGGCTACACTGCCGGTTACCCGGCCGCTTTCAAGTGGTATATCGATCGTCTTCAGCGGCCTTCTCCCGGCGTTTTACTGGATTATCAAATGTAGACTCATTATATTGCCTCCTCCTCGCACCAGCAAAAAGACGGATTACAACATGGGCCGTGCCTACCAGAACCGCAAAGATTCGATGGCGAAAACTTCTGACGCCAAAGCACGGGTGTACAGTAAATACGCCCGGGAAATTTATGTCACCGGCAAATCCGGCGGCACTGACCCGGTGGGCAACCTCGCCCTGCGCAGCATCATAGATCGCGCCAAGAAAGACCAGGTGCCGACCCACGTCATCGACAAGGCGATCGAGAAAGCCAAGGGCGGTGGCGGCGAGGATTTCTCCGTGGCACGCTACGAAGGGTTTGGCCCCGGTGGTTGCATGCTAATCGTGGATTGCCTTACAGACAATGCCAATCGCACCATAGGGGATGTTCGCACCTGCTTTACCAAGACCAAGTGCAAACTGGGAACGCCCGGCAGCGTCAGTCACCTGTTTGATCACAGCGCCATTCTCGCGTTTGCAGGAGAGAATGAAGAAGCAGTACTTGAAGCCTTGTTAATGGCTGACGTTGACGTGAGTGATCTGGAATCCGAGAGTGGCCGTATCACTGTATTCGCACCACATACCGAGCAGTTCAAGGCCCGGGAGGCACTTCAGGAGGCCTTTGGCGAGATTGATTTTGAGGTGGACGAGGTGCAGTTTATCCCCCAAACCACGACGGAGCTGAACGCTGAAGACCAGGAAGTGCTGGACAAATTACTGGACATGCTCAACTACGTGGATGATGTTCAGAACGTGTATTGCAGCGCAGCGTAGGAAAAGCCCATGTTTTTGGCCAGAGTAAAATGACCAGGCAAGCCTCTTCAGTGCGGCCCGTACTGGGTATCGGTGCCTGTCTTGCGGGCAAGGCCGTGCGCTACAACGGCCAGGCTAAAAATGCCAACGATCATGTGCGCGGTATCACAGAGGCCTTCGAGATGCGCTCATTCTGCCCGGAGATGGGTACCGGTATGGGCGTACCCCGCGCGCCCATTCATCTGGTGGGTACGCCAGAGAACGTACGGGCGCTGGATGTGGAGACTCACACGCGGGATTACACCGGCCAACTGGCGGCTTACGCAGATACAGTGCTGGCGCTTGCCCCTGAACTCTGCGGCTACATATTGGTCAAGGGCAGCCCCAGCTGCGGTTACGACCGGGTAAAACGTTACGCCGACAACGGCTACGGCATAGCTTCGGACCTGCAGGGAGTGTTTGCCGCAGCGCTGGCCATAGCAGACCCGTTGATGCCGCTGGAGGACGACGGCCGATTAAACGACCCGGGGCTGCGCGAGAGCTTTGTGACCAGGGCCTACACCTACCACAACTGGAAGCAACTGTGCGCCGAGGGCCTCAGCACACACAAGCTGATCAGCTTCTACAGCCGCTACAAGTACCTGGTTATGGCGCACCACGTGCCCGGCTACAAGACACTGGGCAGAATGCTCGCCGATGCCGGCACTGTGCCACTGGCATCACTGGCGACGGAGTTTATTACAGAGCTGATGACCGCCCTCGCTCACCGGGCTACCGTCCGCAGCCATACCAATGTGTTGTTCCACCTGTCGGGGTATCTGAAACGCTCTGTACCGACCGAGGAACGCCAGCGTCTGAAGGATCTCATAGAACAATACCGCCTGGGCCATATTCCGCTGGTAGTGCCGCTAACCATGCTCAAGCACCATTTCGCCAACAATCCCAATGCCTACATCGACAGTCAGGTCTTTATGGCGCCCTATCCCGACGAACTGAAGTTGCGCAACCTGCTCTAGAAAATATCTGCCAGCGCCGCGTCAAGAGTAGGGAAGGCAAAGCCAAACCCTGCTGCCTGTAGCCCGGAGGGCAGCACGCGTTGGCCGTTCAACAACAATTCGTCCGCCATCTCTCCCACCAGTAAGCGCATAACAGGTGCCGGCATGGGCAGGGTAATAAAGGTACGCTTACACTGCTTCATCGCCAGACAAAAACCGCGGCTAGTCACTGGCTCGGGTGCTGTAATATTAAAGGGGCCGCTGACTTCGGTGTGTTGCTGCAGAAAACGAATGGCGGCGACGGCGTCTCGGCGATGTACCCAGCTAAGCCACTGCCCGCCGGAACCAAGCCAGCTGGCAACACCAAAATTGTATGGCCTGGCCATTTCTTCCAGAGCGCCACCGTCCTGGCCCAACACCACACCCAGGCGCAACAGGCAAACCCTTACACCCAGCTCAGTCGCTCGCATCGCAGCTGTTTCCCAGCGCCGGCAAAGGTGATGGGCGAAACCGGGCACAACTGCACCCTCCTCTGTCAGCTGCTCATCACCGTGATGCCCGTAAAACCCGATAGCACTGGCACTTAGCAGGACCTCGGGTGCTACGTCCAGGCGCGCCATCAACTGTAATAGCCCTTCTGTAATGGCCAGTCTGCTGGAAAAAATTTCTTGTTTGTACGCTGGAGTCCAGCGCTTTCCGGCCAGGGACGCACCGGCGAGATTTATCACAACATCAATGCGGGTACCGGCGGTAATCACATCAAGACTGTTAACGAAGCGCAATGATTCCTCGTCATGCATTCCCTGTCGACTCAGCACGGTAACAGCATGGCCATCAGCCAACAGTACCGGGATTAACGCCCCGCCAATATATCCGGTGCCTCCTGTGATGAGATAGTGCATGGCTAGAGAACCCCCCGGGAGATAGAACAACAGTGCTCATATAATGTACGCCCGCTGCAGCAAACGGATCAAACCCGATATAGCAGCCCAGGTTCGGACTAAGGCCTATAATGGGGCAATGAATTGTTTAAACACCGATGTGCCAGCCCTGCAACGCTTTCTCCATAACCACGCACGCCTGGTGGTCATTACCGGCGCCGGTATAAGTGCCTCCTCCGGCATACCCACCTACCGCGACCGGGGGGGCAGCTGGAAACACAGCGCACCCATTACGCATCAGGAGTTTGTTAGCGACCCGGCAAAGCGACAGCGGTACTGGTCTCGTTCACTGCTGGGGTGGCCAGTGGTGCGCGACGCAAAGCCCAATCTGGCACACCGTGCACTCACCAGGCTAGAACAGCTGGGCCATATTGATCTGCTGGTAACCCAGAACGTAGACCGGCTTCACCAGCGGGCTGGCAGCGCGAAAGTGGTAGACCTGCACGGCAGGATAGACCAGGTTCGCTGCACGCAGTGCAACGCAAACACCAGCCGAGAGTCTGTGCAGTGGAGGCTACTGCGAGACAATCCCCATCACAGCGCTGAGCTTGCCGCACCGCGGCCAGACGGCGACGCCGATGTCCCGATAGCGTTGGTAGAATCATTCACAGTGCCACCCTGCGAGTATTGCGGGGGTGTGCTGATACCGGATGTAGTATTTTTTGGTGGCTCAATTCCCAAATCACGGGTGGCTGAATGTAACGAGGCCATCGCCTCTGCTGACGCCGTAGTGGCGATAGGTAGCTCGCTGCAAGTGTTCTCAGGGTTTCGTTTTTGCCGTCTCGCAGGACAGTTGGGCAAATCCCTGGCAATTATCAACCCCGGCCGCACCCAGGCCGACGCCCTGGCAAATCTGAAACTCGGGTCGGATTGTGAACCGCTGCTGCAGGCTGTCGCGACGGGAATGTCGGATGGCGCTATTCCATCCGCTCCCGGTAGTCCCAGCTGTACCAGCGACGGGGGCTGATTGTTATCAGCACTTCGTCCTCGCTGCGCGACAGCAGCCACTTTGCCAGCGGTGAATCGTGGCTGCCCAGATAGCGCTCCAGAAGTTGTTCCAGCATCCTGGCACCGCCCTGCTCCGTAAGCACAGCGTCACCTTGCCCGCGCACACCATAGTAGGGGGGATCATTAGGAGCCACTTCAAACCCCACTCGGGGGCTCGCTCGCAGCAGTGCCACCAATTGTGAGGAATTGTGCGAGGCGCAATACAGTTTGCCGTCCAGATAGGTAAACCAAACCGACACAACTCGCGGATAACCATCGTCTGCCACACAGGCCAGGCGCAGGGGGTAGCGCACGTCACCTAAAAAACCGGTTATGTCATCGGTCGACCACGGCCCCTTTAACTTCGCACTCATCGATTGCGCCTCAATATCGTTATACTGACCGGATTATCCGGCCCCAGCGCGTAAATACCTAATTTCCAGGCACAGTGATCCTAAAATTACAATTCCTCGTAGTATTCACATGACAACTCCAATTATTTACTGGTTCCGCCAGGATCTCCGCACGCGCGACCTGCCCGGCCTGACTGCGGCCGTCGCGACTGGCAGAGCCGTTTTGCCCTGTTACATCCTCGATGATATCTCCCCCGGCGATGATGCCATGGGCAGCGCCAGCCGCTGGTGGCTGCATCACAGCCTGGCAGCACTGCGCGAAGAACTCGCTGGGCTGGGTGGCACACTGGTTTTACGTAGAGGGCCGGCCGCCGAAGTACTCAAGGCATTAGTAGAGGAAACCGGCGCAGACGCGGTTTACTGTTCCCGACTCTACGAACCCTGGGCAAACGAGGTGGAAGTAACGCTGCACGACGCGCTTGCAGAACAGGGGGTGAGCTTTAAACGCTATCCCGGCTCGCTGCTGTTTGATCCTGAAAAAGTGACGACCAAAAGCGGGACACCCTTTAAGGTATTTACGCCGTTCTGGCGACACTGCCGCAGTGGCAACCCGCCTGCGCGCCCGAGGGGCGCCCCTGACGCTGCCACCTGGTATCAAGACAAGAGCACCAGCGAGGCGCTCACTTCCTGGCAACTGCTACCCACCGCTCCTGACTGGGCGCAGCGCTGGCTTGATCTTTGGCAACCGGGTGCAGACGGCGCCATGCATCGGCTGGCGGGATTTCTGGCCGGGCCTGTTACCCACTACAGCGAGGGGCGCAACCACCCTGCCCTGGAGGCCACCACACGACTCTCGCCGCACCTCCATTTCGGTGAAATATCGCCCCGCGCTATCTGGCATGCCGCTATCGGCTTGGCTGCACGAAAGCCAGAGCAAGACGGCCAGGTAGCCAAGTTCCTCAGTGAACTGGGCTGGCGCGAGTTTTCGCATCACCTGCTCTATCATTTCCCGAGTATCACCCGGGAACCCTTCAAACCGCAGTTCCGCCACTTTCCCTGGCTGGGAAACGCGGCGGCGCTAACAGACTGGCAGCGGGGGAAAACGGGCTACCCCCTTGTTGATGCCGGCATGCGCGAACTTTGGCAAACGGGCTATATGCACAACCGTATCCGCATGGTGGTTGCCTCATTTCTTACCAAGCACTTGCTGGTGAACTGGCGCACGGGAGCGCGCTGGTTCCAGGACACATTGCTGGATGCAGACCTGGCAAACAACAGCTGTGGCTGGCAGTGGGTGGCGGGCAGCGGCGCAGACGCATCGCCCTACTTCCGCATATTCAACCCGGTAATCCAGGGCGAAAAATTCGACAAAGACGGGGTCTATATCCGCCAGTGGGTGCCGGAACTTGCCAAGCTGCCCGACCGCTTCCTGAACAAGCCCTGGGAGGCACCAGCATCTGAGTTGGAAATGGCAGGTGTCCGGCTGGGCGAGAATTACCCCAGGCCAATGGTTGATCACAGGTCCGCTCGCGAGTCGGCGCTGGCGGCGTATGCCTCCCTCAAAGACAACTAGCTGGACCGCTACCGCCCAATAACTCCCCCGGCGTGACTGCTGTGCCGCAGCCCCCTGACATCCACGCCCTGTGCACGATTGAACTGTCAACAAAAAACTGTTGTTTTCTCTACTTTCTGTCCCCGTTTATCTCTACTTTTCTCTGGTTTTTCAATGCCTTGGCAGCGCTATCTCTGTAGTTTTTAGCAGGTCATCCCGGTGGGCACACAGGCGCTTCCGGTGGAAATTGATTACTACGGAGATTCGGTCATGTTGCTGTGGGTCAGAGCATTTGCTGTGCTCGGAACAAGTCTGCTGCTGATGGGCAGTAAGCTCATAATTCACGTCCCTGAGGGAGGTGCAGTGATGTCATCGTCCGGGCTCTTTGCCTGCGACACGGGTGAGTCCTGCACTATCGACATAGATGATCAGCACTTTTCCGAGACCTTCACCGCCGTAGCAGCGCCCGGTTACACTTTCAGCCACTGGGGAGACAACGCCGGGGCGATTTGCAGTGGCAGCAACTTTGCGCAATGTGATGAACTCGACTCTAACGCCTTCGGAGGGTCTGATTCGAACGCCACTGCGAGCCGCAATGGTGGCGTACTAAGACTGTCACCCCACTTCATTGGCAGTGGCTATAACGACACGTCGTCCAGGCTCGAATTTTCCGTCAAGTCGCGGCAGTCCACCCGCTACTACACAGTACGTGGTGACACAGGGGAAGAGGTGTGGACTGCGCTGACAGGCTCCGCCAACCCGCTTCCGGTTGACCGAGATGCCGGGATCAGGCCCCTGGGACACGCCAGTTTCAAATACGAGTATAACTATCAGAGCGAGTACGCAAGCGACAGTTCAAGTTGTCGCGTGCACAACGGTAACTTCGACTTCCGGTTTGAAACCGTGCTGCCGCGACTGGCAGCAAATGAGAGTCTCCGCAGTGATCTGGATGCCCGCTGGTCCAACTTGCAGGAGCGTATTAGGGAGCACGAAGTGGGACACCACGTGATCTATCGCCAGCTGGTCACTCGCTTACCCGATGCCCTGCGGAGTGTCGGCGTTGCGCCCTGCGCCGAGTTGGACCAAAGAGTCAGCCAGGCCGTGACACAGGCCGTCAACGATATCCAGCGCGCCAGCGCGGACTATGACCGTTACCACGGCGAGGAAAGCTACGCGATAACGTCGCTCTAACACTTCTGGCCTGTAGACAACTGCCTGCTTCGCATCTACTCTGCCCCCTTTATTGGCCGCTGCGGCAAACTGCCGCGGCGGCAGTGATAATTGGAGCATTGCCATGAACGCTTACCGGCAACTGGAAGCGCGTAAGAAACGTACCTCGGCCCTGGGCAACGCTATGGGTATTCTCCAGTGGGACCAGCAAACCATGATGCCTGAAGGCGCAGCTCCGGCGCGCGCATCAGTGCTGGCTGAGCTCAGTGTGTGGATGCACGAGATGGAGACAGGACCGGAATTGTCCGACCTGATCGCTGCCGCCGAAGCCGATGCCGATCAGCTGAACGAGTGGCAGCGCGCGAACCTGCGAGAAATGCGCCACCAGTTTATCCATGCCAACGCCATGCCCGCTGACCTGGTAGAAAAAATTGTGCTGGCGGAGTCAGTATCCGAGATGGCCTGGCGAACCGCACGACCCAACAATGATTGGAAGGGTCTTGCGCCGAAACTGGAGGTGCTTTTTGCACTGAAGCGTGAGGAGGCCGCCATCAAATCCGGCATCATGGGTGTAAGCCCCTATGAGGCGATGATAGACCAGTACGACCCGGGCCGAAGAGAAGCCCAGGTCGATCGGATTTTTGGCGATCTGGAACAGTTTCTGCCCGGGTTTGTGCAAGAGGTGATGGAAAAACAGGCTTCAGCACCCCAGGCACTGATACCCACCGGCCCTTTTCCCATCGAGAAACAGGAAGCACTCAGCAAGGAAGTCATGAAAATTTTTGGGTTCCCCTTCGAACGGGGGCGCCTGGACACAGCGCATCACCCCTTCAGCGGAGGTGCCGACGGTGACGTACGTATCACCACCCGCTACGAAGAAGACAATTTCATGAAGAGCCTGATGGCGGTCATCCATGAAACCGGGCATGCCCTTTACGAGGACGGGCGGCCAGCAGAATGGCTGGGCCAGCCGGTGGGCAATTCCCGCGGCATGACCCTGCACGAGAGCCAGTCATTGCTGTTGGAGATGCAGGCGTCACGCTCCGAGGAATTTATCCGCTTCCTGGTACCCACGATTAAACGCTGCCTGGACGGTGAAGGCCCTGCCTGGGAGGCAGATAACATCCTGCGCATCTACCGCAAGGTCGAGCCCGGTCTGATAAGGGTTTACGCAGACGAGGTTACCTACCCGCTGCACGTCATCCTCCGATACAAACTGGAAAAAGCCATTATTGCCAACGAGATCGCCATTGGCGACCTGCCTGGCGCCTGGAATGAACTGATGGAAAAGTTACTGGGAATCAGGCCCAAAGATGACATTGATGGTGTTATGCAGGACGTGCACTGGCCAGCTGGGCTGTTCGGCTACTTCCCCACGTATTCACTGGGTGCGTTGACCTCAGCGCAGATATTTGCCGCCGCCCAACGGGACGATTCCGACATACTTCCGGGCTTGGGGCGCGGCGATTTTACGCCGCTGTTTTCCTGGCTGGACCAACATATACGCAGCCAGGGTTGCCTCTATATGCCGGACGAATTAATCGAAAAAGCCACCGGATCAGCCCTGGATACCGCCGCCTTCAAAGCCAGCATTAAGACACGCTACCTGGACTGATAAAAAAGCCGTGTTTCCTGGCCAGGTGATTACGAGGGTTTACGGAACATCAGCGTCCAGCGGTCAGTATTGCCGCTGACCGTCCTGCGCCCTACTTCGTATACCAGTTCGTCGTCCGCCCGATAGTGCAGGTCGGAATAGTCGACAAATTCGAATCCCGCAGCGAGGATTTCCTTGATAGCCTGCACCGGGTCCAGGCGACGCCGATTTTCAGCGTTATCCGCCTGCATATGACGGCGGGTATGATCGACCAGTGCGTAGATACCGCCGGGCTTCAGGGCCTTGAAAACGGACTGGTTAAGAGCGTCCCGTGAGGCGTCATCAAAGTTGTGGTAGTTGCGGAATGTCAGCACCATATCGACATTCTTGACACCCAGATCAGTATTGCTCGCGGTATAAAAGCGTGCGCCTTCTGCGCGGCTGATCTCCGCGTCGCTGCCAGTCACCTGTATCTTCTCAAAACCCGGTTGCCCGGCCACTGCACTTTGCGCTCGACTGGTGCCAAAAGCGATGTATAACTCGCCGTTTTCTGCCAGGACAGGTGCCAGTAGCTTTGTATACCAGCCACCGCCAGGGAATAACTCCACCACTTTCATATTGTCACGCAAAGCGAAAAATTCCAGGGTTTCCACCGGTTTCCTGTTCTGGTCGCGTTCCATTTCTGCGGGAGTTCTGACCTGGGAGGCCATGGCGTTTTCCAGTTTGGCCCTGACGGGGTCATAGTCCGATGCCAGAACTGGCGACCCGGGCAGTGCAACAAACAAAAGAAGTAACGCAATGGCAGCTATGTGGCTCTTCATGATTTTCCCTCAGTGTGACAACGGTTCAATAGAGTAGCTGAGTATAAACGGACATTGCACAAGATGCTGCCAGCTTGCTGAAAAAATGGCCGATCGCAAGCGGGTAGATTCACGTAACGATCTCGTTCAAACTTGCGAGATAGTAGCAATGAGTGCCCCGGGGTATCGATGAAACCGTATCGTGATGATCTAGCAAGCAGATCCGCAGTAGTAGATACACTGCAACAAATGGGCGCAAGGGGGCTCAACAAGGGCACATCGGGCAATGTATCTGCCCGGGCTGAGGCCGGGATGCTAATCACCCCTACCGGCATCGCCCCCGACCAGTTGCGGCCTGAACAAATCGTACAGATGTCGTTAACAGGCAGGGTCGACCCGGGGCAACTGACACCTTCCAGCGAGTGGCAGATGCATGCAGCCGTCTACGCGGCAAAGCCCGCCATTAACGCTGTTGTACACTGCCACTCTCCCTACGCGACTATTCTTGCCTGTGCGCGAAAACCCATTCCGCCCATGCACTATATGGTGGCAGCCGCCGGAAACGACGAAATCCCACTGGCTAGATACGCCACCTTTGGTAGCAAGGCCCTGTCTGAGGCAACTCTGCAGGGACTGTCGATATCGACGGCCTGCCTGCTCGCCAACCATGGCCAAATCACCGTTGCAACCGACCTTCAGGGCGCTTTAAAACTCGCTGAACTGGTGGAAGAACAAGCACATTGTTACTGGGGAACGCTGGCTATCGGCGGCCCGGTACTACTGGATAAACACCAAATGAAGGAGGTATTTACGGCCTTTGTGAGCTACGGCCAACAGCAGGACCCCTGAACTGGCGATGTTGCAATCACGCTTCGTTTTCTTGCGGAATCCTTAGCCCGCTCGCAACCCAATTAGCACCAACGAGGGTTGGACATAATTCTCCGGCAGGTCTACGCTTCTTGCATTCGCACGGCTCATTCATAGTTTGATCGCACAGCGAGTGATGCCTTGGATAAACAAACCTCGAGCACCGGTATCTGGAGCGTAGTGATATGGCAGCAACTTCACACCACAATGTTCTCATCGTCGGCGGTGGTACCGCCGGCATAACGGTTGCATCCAGCCTGCAGAAACGCCAGGGCTCCCGCGGGCTTGGCATAGCCGTTATCGAACCCGGAAACACACATTACTACCAGCCCGCACTAACCCTCGTTGGCTCTGGCGTTTGCACACTGTCCAATATTCAACGGGACGAGGCACGGCTGATACCGGGCGGCGTCAGCTGGATAAAGGACAGCGTAGTAACGTTTGACCCGGAGAACAATCAGGTCAGCCTGGCTGGCGGCGACAGTGTTACCTACGATTATCTGGTGGCCTGCCCCGGCCTGGAATTGAACTGGGACAAAATAGAGGGAGCTGATGAAGCCCTGGGCAGCAACGGCGTATGCAGCAATTACGACAGCCGCTACGCGCAATATAGCTGGGAAGTACTGCAGGGCCTCGGAGCCGGCTCTAGAGCGATATTTACTCAGGCCCCCCTGCCCTTCAAGTGCCCGGGGGCACCGCAGAAAATGGCGTATCTGTCGGCTGATTATCTGAAAAAACGCGGTATCAACGGCTGTGATTTACATTTCCTGACACATGCGCCGGGCATGTTCGCCGTGCCCCTATTCGCCAAAGAGCTGGTGAAGGTTGCCGCACGGCACAATATTAATGTGCACTTTCAGCATAATCTGGTGGCGATTGATGGGCCGAATCGGCGCGCGACTTTCGAGGTAGTTGGTGGTGACGAGGCGGGAAAAATTATCGAAATGGCGTTCGACATGTTGCATGCTACGCCACCGCAATCACCGCCGGCGGCAATTCGTAACAGCCCCCTGGCCAATGAAGCTGGCTTTGTTGAACTTGATCAGGGCAGTATGCGCCACACCCGTTATGCCAACGTATTCGGCCTGGGTGACGCCGGTTCCACCCCGAATTCCAAGACGGCAGCCGCCGTGCGCAAGCAGTCACCTGTGGTGGTGAGTAACCTGCTGAAGGTGATCGACGGTGACGCACTGGAGGACAGCTACGACGGTTACGCTTCCTGCCCACTGACCACCGCCTATGGCAAGGTGCTTATGGCGGAGTTCTGTTACGGCGGCAAGGTCACACCTACCTTTCCCTTGGATCCACGTAAGGAGCGCTGGAGTTACTGGTGGATTAAAGCTACCGGTCTACCTTTCTTCTACTGGCACTATATGTTGAAGGGCCATGAGTGGTTCCTGCAGCACGACACAGAATATGTAGACCCCACAACCCTGTGATTTTTTAGCAGCGCGCAATCATGCGCTGGCACTGGGCCGTGATGATACTTCCTCATACCAGCGCAGGGTGTTCACGTTTTCCTTGGGTATCTCGACGTCAATCCATTTGGCAAAATCTACCGAACAAAGCGCGGTAATATCTGCCACGGTGAACTGCTCCCCGGCAATGAACCTGGAGTCTTGCAAGTAGTATTCAAGCCAATGAAAAAAGCGCTTGAGCGTAGCCTGCCCCCGCCCCACAAGACCATCAATGGCGGTGATTTCATCGGTACCTGGCATGCTTCGGTAAGCAAAGCTCGTATTGTCTATGTTGTTACGAAACACCTCTGAGGCGGCGATCATGCCATCAAACTCCATTTTTCGTTGCAGGCATTCCACCTGGGCCCGCTCCAACGGGGTTGTCCCCATAAGGGCAGGTTCGGGATAGAGTTCTTCAAAATACCGGCAAATGGCCATGGTTTCGTCAATGCAGGTGCCATCATCCAGCTCCAGCACTGGCAATATGCCCCGGGGATTTATTGCGCGGAACGCCTCTTTCATGTTCTCTCCCCCGACGATGTCTATCTCAACTTTCGGGATATCAATGCCTTTTTCCGCGATAAACATTCTGGCTCTTCTGGGATTTGGTGCAACGTTACAGTCATAAAGTTTCATGAAAATTATTTCCTGCTGAGTTGTAATCGAGTGGCTTTCGTTAAAAATTCTTAAGTGCAGTATAAACGATTTAGTACCGATAACTGCTACACTCGACGCTCTTTTATCGTCTCGATTCAGGAACACTATGAAAGCCATCAAACTATCCGCACCACGCGGCGAAGTCACGGTAGCGGAGGTTGCAGTGCCGGTCCCCGGCCCCGGGGAAATCCTCATTAGAGTCGAAGCTTCGGGCCTTTGTTACACCGATGTACATTTGTGTGACGGCGACTGGGAGATCGTGGAAAACCTCGTAAAACACGATCTGACACTGGGACATGAAGCGGTAGGAATCGTTGCCTCATTAGGCGAGGGAGTGAGCAACAGATCGGTAGGCCAACGGGTTGCAGCGCCGTTTCTCCGCTCGACCTGCGGCGAATGCAAGCAGTGTCGGCGCGGCGAGGAAAACCACTGCCCCAATGCGACTGTTCTCGGCATGTCGCATGACGGTTCGCATGCCGAATACGTGCTTGCCATGGCCGACTTTGTGGTGCCTGTGCCGGACGGTGTCACACCGGAGCAGGCCGCGCCTTTGGCCTGTGCCGGTATGACGGTACTGGGCGGGCTAAAAAAGGCGAACGTCGGGATAGGCACCGTCTTCGGCGTGATAGGTGTCGGCGGCCAGGGCCACCTGGCCATCCAGTTGGCAAAAACCATGGGGGCCAGAGTTGTTGCTATGGATATCGATCCGGCCAAGCTGGACCTGGCCATTGCGTTGGGTGCCGACCAGGCATTCGATGTAACTCAACCAGAGGCTGTAGAGCAATTGACGGCATTGGGTATGGACGTGGTAATGGTCACCGCGCCATCGCACGATGCTCATCGCCTCGCGCTTACGGTTGTGGCCTATGGCGGAACAATATCGCTCTGCGCCGTTCCCGGTGGTGAGACACCCATATCGATGACCCTGTGTGGGTTCAAGGGTTTAAAGCTGTTGAGCCAAGCCGTGGCTACCCGACAGGATTTGGCCGATATTCTTGATCTTGCCGCCAGCGGTAAGGTGTCATGTGAAGTTACGACGCGCTCGCTTGACGCCGGGCCTGAATCCATCGATGCCTTGCGCAATGGTGAGGTCGTTGGCCGGGTAGTATTCGTACCTTGATTTCAGCATTAACCCGATTACACACGAAAGGAGTCGCGGGCTTTGTATAGCGGGATTATATCGACGTTATTCATCGGCAGTACAGCGGCCCTGCTGCTCTCTGCCATGTGCAACAAACCGGCTATCGCCCAGGACGAGACTCTTGAGGAAGTGCAGGTTTATGGTATAAAACTGGGTTCGGCAACCGCTCAACCCGTCGACAAACTGCCCTATGCATTACAACGAGCAACCGCCGCGGACATTGCGCGCAGCCAGAGTCTCGATATCAGTGAGTTTATGAACAATACGCTGACCAGCGTCAGTATTAACTCCGCACAAAACAATCCCCTGCAGCCCGATGTACAGTATCGCGGTTTCACCGCCTCGCCGCTACTTGGGTTGCCGCAGGGGCTGGCAGTTTATCAAAATGGCGTGCGCATCAACGAACCCCTGGGCGATACAGTGAACTGGGATTTACTGCCGGAATCGACGATTCACAGCATGGACCTGATCGGTGGCACTAACCCGGTGTTTGGCTTGAACTCACTCGGTGGCGCCCTGGTCATTACCACTAAAAACGGCTTCAATTACAACGATACAGAGCTGGAGATCTATACCGGCTCCTGGAATAGAAATGTTGTCAAAGCGCAAAGTGGCGGAAACTTTCCGCTCGCAGACAGCGGGCAATGGGGTTACTACCTGAACTTCAATCATTTCGAGGAAGATGGTTGGCGGGACTTATCTAAATCGAAGGCAAGTAATTACTATGCCACAGTGGGCTGGCGTGATGATAAGCGCACTGCCCTGGATATCATCTACCAGCATGGCAACAGTAAACTCACGGGTAACGGCGCCCTGCCTGTTGGCTTGTTGGCTACAGACCGCGACGGAGTATTTACTGCGCCCGATACCACCAAAAATGACATGGATATGCTGGACCTGGAATTTCGCCACCGTCTCAGTGACTCTGTAGAATTTTCAGGCAACGCGTTCCAGCGAGAGAACACCACAGCTTCGTTCAACGGAGACGGCTCCGAGTTTGAGGAATGCCAATATGCCGGCGGTGAGCAATCGCTGTTCGAAGAGGCCGATGAGATTGAAGACGCACTGGATGCCAGCCTGGGGATAAACCTTGAGGAGATTTGCGAGGCCGATAACCCAGGTATCCGCAATTTCGACGAGCTTGAAGAACTGATAGACAGCCGGGCGTCGAGCGCAGGGTTGGACCCCGAGGACTTTGAACTGGAAGACATTTCTGACGACCTGAGCGGTACCGGTATAATCACCGATGAAGCGATCAATAACACCAGCCAACGAAAGCAGATATCTGTGGGCTTCAACAGCCAGATGACGCTTACAGAAGCGCTTTTTTCACGCAGCAATTTGCTGATACTCGGCTTCGGTTATCTGGACGGGAAATCCGATTTTGATGCGTCCCTGGAATTGTCAGAACTTGACCCTGTAATACGCAGCACGGAAGGCCTCGGGGTGGGCACATTCTACGATGGGGCAGCCACCAGTATTGATACTCGAACAAAAACCCTGAGCTGGTTCTTTACTGACACGCTGGACCTTACCAGCGCACTCTCAGTGACCTTGTCCGGGCGTTATAACGATTCAGATATCACTTTGCGCGACCGATCCGGTGAAAGCCCCGAACTGAACGGGGACCATTCCTATGCGCGCTTTAACCCCGCCGCGGGGTTTACCTATACGCTAGCTGACGCGGCGACGCTCTACGGCTCGTACGGTGAGTCAAACCGCGTCCCTACCCCGCTGGAGCTGGCCTGTAATGAAGGCGTATTTGAATTGGCCCGGGAATTTGCCAGTGAAGCGGGAGAAGATCCAGATGATATCGATTTCGAATGTCGACTGCCCAACGCCTTCCTGGCGGACCCGCCGCTTGATGATGTGGTCACTCGCAGTTATGAAGCAGGTGTAAGGGGAAGCTACTGGGGGGTCAGCTACCAGTTGGGCGTGTATCATGCGACCAATAAGAACGACATTATTTTTCAGACAACGGGTCGCTCTACGGGGCTTTTTGCCAATGTGGACAAAACACGGCGCCGCGGCTTTGAGTCAGCTCTACAAGGCGGTAACGGAATATTCGATTGGTATGCCTCGTACTCCTATCTCGAATCCACCTTCGAAGATAATTTTATGGTGCTAAGTCCAAATCACCCCAATGCTAACGAAGACGGTGAGTTGTCAGTACAAAGTGGTGATCGCCTGCCCGGCTTACCAGAACATATCTTCAAACTCGGTGGGGATTACACCAGCAGTACCGGCCTAAGCCTCGGCATGGAACTTATCTATAACTCTGACCAGGTTCTGCGAGGAGACGAAAATAATGACCTGGATACCGTGGATGGCTACACGCTGATCAACTTACGCGCCAGCTATGCGCTGAATTCACAATTTCTGATATTTGCCAGGATTAACAATTTTTTCGACGAAAATTACGAGAACTTCGGCCTGCTGGGTGAATCACCGGAGGAAGTCTTACCGGGTCTTGCGGATAACCGCCCGCTGTTTGTTGGGCCCGGCGCTCCCCGGGGTGGCTGGATTGGCTTCAAGTACACGTTGTGATTACCCAGGCACCAGGGTTGGTGCCCTGGCGCGCATCGCAACACCTACTACTCGGCAGTATGCGCCTCACTGGCCAGCCGGTCGTATTCTGTACATTCCGGTGTTTTCACCCGACGCACAGTGCGCAGTTGTTCACAGCTGAGTGACTCCATGCTGCGCAGACAGCCAACGGCGGGCTGGTAGAGTTTATCGCCGGCCGGCACTGTCTGCACAAGACTGCTCATTGTGGCACAGTGGCCCGCCACCATGGGGGCTATACTCGCCTGCAATTCATCGGTTAGGTCCTGGCCCGCTACCGCTTCAAGTGCGCAGCTCCTGATCGTGTCACACAGCCCTTCGGTAGCGCCTGAGAGGTCATCGGCAACGCTGTATCCGCTCAGCATAGCAAGCACAATCACCGGCAGTATTGATGTCGCATTTATCACTGTCTCTATCCTCATTCGGGTTTGACCACAGCATAACCGCTACGGAAAAAAAACGCAGCTACTGCATCATGGGTATCAGTCTATCGCCCCCCTGGCAGGGCCTTTTAGCATTGGAGTAAAGGTCAAGACAATTTGGCAAAAATCCCCGGAAAAAAAGCGTGTTTCTCGGGGTATTTTCGCTACACCTGCCAAGTAAATATTACACATTTTTTAGGTTGAGCATGCCACCTGACGGCAGACAGTACTGTGCGTATTATGCCCCGCTCCGTGATCGGAACACGGATTGTACAGCCTACTAAACACACAAGGATTTCAAAGATGTTCAAGAAAACTGCAATCATCGCCGGCATTGGCCTGGCACTTTCCGCAACTGCCCAAGCAGACTACCGCTGGGAGCTGGGTGGCGCATACACCGCTGGCTCGATAGATTCCGAGCTGAAAACGCCTACTCGCAACTTCAAAAATAGCAATGACACCGATGTTGGCGAAGTCTATGGCACATTTTACCTTTGGGAAGTCGATACCAGCAAAGGCCCCCTGGGCGAAGCCGCCTTCCTTGACCACGCCTCCAGCATCACCCTGGGCGCCAGCGATGGCGAAGTCGACTTCAGCGACTTCGACACTCAGGACGGTCAGACTTATAACGTTTCCGGCCGCTATGTCGCCGAAGGCCCGGGCTGGCAGCTGTCCGGCTTGTTAGTTGACGTTGGCTATGAGCGTGCCGAGCCTGGCGATCGCGACATCGATATCTACAACCTTGGTGTCGGTTACTACGTTACGCCAAAGACCACAGTTATCCTGGGTTATGAGCAAACAAACGTAAGTAACGGCGGCGACGTAGATAGCTACAGGGCAGACGTGAAACACCTCTGGTCACTGAGCGGCGACGGCGCAATTACTGCGGAACTCGGTTATGGCCGTACCAGCGTTAAAGACAATAACGATGTGAATGCCTACCTCGTTGCTGCCAAGTGGTACGTGAACAAGAATCTGGGGTTTGGCCTTGGATACGAGAATACTGACTGGAATGGTTATGAGGTCAATGCATTCAATGTATCATCCGAGTGGTTTGTTACTGAAGCCCTGGCGGTTTCCCTGGAATACACGTACCAGAGCCCTGACGACATAAAGTTCTTTGACGACAAGCTGGAAGTTGATTCAGAAGCCGTTACTATTGGTGCGTTGTACCGCTTCTAGGTAACAGCCAACACCTGCAGTAAAAAGGGGTGCGCACCGGTGGTGCGCACCCCTTTTTTTAAATCTCGAATTCACCAACACCAGACCACTATGAAGCCTTCTTCAGGTCTACCAGGTCTTGAAAGCTGAGCGTGCCGATTTGGTTTCTGTCGTCATCCAGAAGCTCGTACAACACACCATCCCCGCGAATGCTAAAGACGATAATAACGTCCTGCTCACCGCCGCCTTCACGATGGGGCTCAGAATCGGGCGCGCTGCAGGTCATTGAGCCCACAGGGCGTACTTCCTTCAAGCTGCCGTCAGGTTTGTACAGCCTGTGCTCTCCCTGAATCACAAAAGTATTGTTGTGTGCTGTGTGCCGGTGCAAAATGATTTTCTCATTGCCGGCAAATTTGAATAGAACGTCAGCGATTTTATCCGTTTCATCAATTGCCAGGATGGAATAATGGAGGTGTTCGAAGTCTCCAAGCCGGTTCCAGGTGATGTTGCTGTCATCGAAAGTATGCGTAGCCATTGAAATTTTTCCTCTGCTAATCGGTAGCTATGGATCGGGTTGGCCATCAGGATGCAGCTTAAGTCGCCCGCAGCTGCCTGGCATTTTACAGGCTAATATCAATATTTCCTTTATTCAGCTGTAAAGGGATCGTATACGGCAAAGCGACCGTGTCGGCAACAGCTGATACAAACCCGTCAATTAGATAAAAGCCGAGCACCAGGTCGACTGCCACATCCACTGGTTTTGCATGCAACATGCAGAAATCGTAGGCGACACCTGAATAGACTCGGGGGTATCGATTCGCAGTAAGTCCCTCGTTCATTCAACTCACCAGTAATCGATGGATCGGTTTTTTTTCAAAGTAGTGACTGAGCCACAGGCCTGTATAGATGCCAGAATACTAATCAAGCTCAAGTATTGCATCTATTCGCCTCCCAACGTCGCTACCGGGCTCACAACGGCGTTATAACCTGCATTGAATAGAGAGTGTACCGCAGAACTGGACTCCCAGGAATCGATAGAGTGTGTATGGTTTCAGTTGTCGACTCTAACCATTCCAGGGAGTTTACTGGGCACTAGTCGTTTTTAGCGCAATGTTCAGCCCTGCCTCACCTGTTGTTCGATTCTCTCGCCAATATTTTCATCGATATTGCGCCAGTACTCAAACGCTCTACCCAACACTGGCTCCGTGACCCCGGCTTTGAGATGACCCGACGCATTTGCCACCAGTCTGTCGCGCGCATCGTCATCCATCACCTCGCGCACGAGAGTGTGTGCCTGACCAAAATCATCGTCATCCTTTCTTAAGGTGTAAGCGGCGCGCACAAACTCGCCGTCGGCTTCCCAGGTGGTGTCGTCAGGGTAGCGTTCACCGTCTGCCTGGGGGCCGCCCTTGGAATTTGGTGCGTAGACAGGGTCGGAAGTTTTAGCAATACGCATGGCACCGTCCTTACTGTAACTGTTCACCGGTACTTCCGGTCGATTCACCGGTATTTGCTTATAGTTGACACCCAGGCGATGCCGGTGGGCATCCGCATAAGCGAACATACGCCCGAGCAACATCTTGTCTGGACTGACGCCGATTCCCGGTACGAGGTTGTTCGGCTCGAAGGCCGCTTGCTCGATTTCCGCGTGATGATCCGTGGGGTTTCGATTCAGTGTCAGTTTGCCCACCTCGTGCAACGGATAATCGCTGTGTGGCCAGACCTTGGTGAGGTCAAAAGGGTTAAACCGGTAATTCAGCGCCTCATCAAACGGCATTATCTGCACATGCATCGTCCATCTGGGATGATTACCGTCTGCGATGGATTCGAACAGGTCTCGGCGATGATAGTCGCCATCGGCGCCGGCCAGGTGATCGGCCTCTTGCTGTGTCAGAAAATCGACGCCCTGGTCCGTCTTAAAGTGGTATTTCACCCAGAACCGCACTCCTTTGGCATTTACCCACATATAGGTATGGCTGGAGTACCCGTTCATCTGGCGCCAGCTTTTCGGGATTCCGCGATCCCCCATCAGCCATGCTACCTGGTGTGCCGACTCGGGTGATAAGGTCCAGAAATCCCACTGCATGTCGTGGTCACGCAAATCATTGTCAGCTCGACGTTTCTGTGACCGAATAAATTGTTGAAATTTCAGAGGGTCGCGCAAAAAGAACACGGGTGTATTGTTCCCGACCATATCGTAATTGCCCTCACTGGTATAAAACTTGAGGGAAAATCCGCGCGGATCACGCCAGGTATCGGGGCTTCCGCGCTCACCGGCCACAGTTGAAAAACGGGCAAGCATGTCCGTGCGGGTGCTCGGTTGAAAGACCGCTGCCTTGGTATAGGCAGAAACATCCTGCGTCACCTGAAAAAAGCCGAAAGCACCGGAGCCTTTGGCGTGGGGTTGACGCTCCGGAATACGCTCGCGATTGAAGTTGGCCATCTGCTCTATGAGGTAATGGTCATGCAAGAGTATAGGACCGTCTCGCCCGACGGTTAACGAATGCTCATCGCTGGCAACGGGAATACCCGCATCCGTTGTAGTTGCCTTCCTGTCATCTTTCGCCATGGTCTATCTCCTAAAGTGTCAATTTCATCATGTCTTGTGATCTGCCTGTCTCCCGGGGCGTGTCGGTCAGTTGCCGAAGCCTGCAGACCTCTCCATCAGAATAAGCAATATGTATGCCATAGTACTACCTTTAATCGGCTCTTCCGGGAGATCCGTCTTTAGAGGCGCCTGCGTCGCCAGTACCTGCACTGATTGCCTGCACGGACAGGCAGCTTGATGTCGTCACGAGTCGCCCAGCTTGGCACGCATTTTGAATAGTGTTTACCTGACCCGCGCGCTCAGGGCCCGGCCACGGGTAAATGACATCACGGAAATTGAATTAATGGAGGAAACAAGTGCATCTATCAGTAGCGACGCTTAGTCGAACCGCGGTGCGGATATAATGTCTGTTTCAACCAGGCCCCAACTATGATCTTTCTCCGCGTCTCAGCACTACTCACGTTTCTACTGCCTGTGATCAGCGCTGCTGAACAGCTAGGCAGTGTCGATACAAAGTGGCGGCCACTTTCGCCTGACGATGAAATTACAGTAGATGTATTTGAAGACGAGAAAATAGCGGGTGTTGCCTGCTATATCAGCCGCGCCCAGGTCGGGGGCTACAAGGGTGCAATGGGTCTTGCAGAAGATACGTCTGATGCGTCGCTGGACTGCCGCCAGGTAGGGCCTATCAATATCCGGGAGTCGTTTAAGAAGGGCGAGTCGGTTTTCAGGGAACGTCGGTCGCTCATCTTCAAGAGCATGAAAGTCTTGCGCTATTGCGACACTGAGCGCAACGTCATTATCTACCTGGTCTACAGTGACAAAATCGTCGAAGGCTCCCCGAAAAATTCAGTCTCGGCAGTACCCATAGCGCACTGGAGCGCGTCAGACACCGGCCAGGAACTCGCCCGCTGCACATACACACGCTAGGCAAACAAACCACACTGGGAGGATACACCATGAACATTTATCAACGACTCATCGAAGACCATAAGACGCAAAGAGAAATAGCCGAAAAACTGATGGAAACATCGGGCGATTCGCCGGAGAGAAGAGCACTCTTTGAGCGCTTCAAAACCGAGCTGGACGCACACGCGCTTGCCGAGGAACAAACCTTCTACTCCGACCTCATGCAGCACCCCGATGGCACGGAAAAAGCCAGGCACAGTGTGGCTGAACACAAAGATGCCGATGATCTGTTGCAGGAACTTTCCGATCTGGAGATGAGTAGCGGCGGCTGGATTCACAAGTTTGAAAAGCTCAAGCACGAAGTCATCCACCACGTGGACGAAGAGGAGAAAGAAGTGTTCCCACTGGCACGAAAACTGATCGCGCCATCGCGCGCAGAGGAGTTGGCCGACGACTTCGACGACAGAAAGAGTAAAGAGGCAAGCTAGTACAGGGCAAGAAAGCCTGGGGGCGCCACGGGGCGGCCAGGCAACTGAATCGTCCCGGGGTTATTGTAAAGTTTACAATCAAGCCCCCCAAATTACCTGCTAGTATCGAGAATTTCTGATGAGCCCTGACCTCTACTCCAGCCAGTGGACAGGCACTGTTCTGCT